>DATAKM010000188.1:0-28617 GCA_036261665.1 Chloroflexia bacterium | reverse complement strand
TTGCAAGAGTTGGACAACGGCAGGGCTGGCCGTGGGGAGGGGTGGTTTTGGACCGGGCAACTTCAACTCCTTGGTTTAAGGTTAAAAAGTTGCTCCTACCTTACCACAACCCTCGGCTTATTTCAAAAACCCTGTACTAGTCTGTTAAAAAGTTTCCAGAAGGAGTCTGGTCGGTTGAGTTAGCACCACCTGGCGAGTCTGCTCAGTTACCCCCAGCTTTCGCCAAAATAACAAAAATGGCGGTAGTAAAGCATAATCTATTTGATTCCATTACACTTTCTCCGATTGCCAGTAACAGGGATTATTAACAATTGGTAGATTCTAAATTATATTTTGCTTATTATTGCTTTTTTTATTTTAAATTGGGTAGATTAGGTCTTAACAAGTCTGAGTTTAAGAGTTATAATAAAGCGGTAGGAGCTATAATTTATAGCTGAACATGAGCGATGGAACATTTGTGATATACGGCACTCTTATACCCTGGCTTCAGTTTTTCTGCGTAGTTTTGTAACCCAACGGATTCATAATTTTCAAAAACGAACAACAAAAAGAAGCACCAGTAGCCTAGTTGTACTTGCTACTAAACTTTAACTTGCCATTCATCATAAACAGGCGCCTTTTTATTTCCTCACGTCTTAATGTTTGCAAAATGTTATGTTGAGTTGAGAAAAGTATGCCTAAATTGATGATCCGTTTGTTTGGCCGGTTTAGTTTAAAGTATCAGGAAAGAGAGATTGAAGGTCTGGAAGCTCGTAAATTGCGCGAAGTTTTTTGTTATCTCTTGCTCCACTGGAACCGTTCACACTCACGAGAGATGTTGGCCGATTTACTCTGGTCCGACAACTCGGGATTACAATCTCGCAAAAATTTACGTCAGGTGCTCTGGCAGTTGCAAACGATACTGAGCAATCAGATTGACCCTGAAGACGAACCCATTTTACAGGTGGAAACCGAATGGGTTCAGTTTAATCCCAAAGCCTCTGTCTGGTTGGATGTAGCTCTTTTCGAACAAACCTTTAATTTAGTCCAGGGAGTGCCGGGGCAGGAACTGGACGTAGAAGCCTTCCAAAAGGTACACGAGACCGTTCAACTTTACCAGGGGGATTTGCTGGAAGGCTGGTACGAAGACTGGTGTCTCTACGAAAGAGAACGGCTACATAACATGTACCTGACTATGCTGGATAAATTAATGGATTACTGTGAAGCGCGAGGAAACTATGAAACCGGGCTTATCTATGGCCTGAGAATACTTTGTCACGACCGCACCCGAGAGCATACTCACCGCCGCATGATGCGCCTGCACTATCTCGCGGGAGACCGCACAGGCGCGTTACGCCAGTTTAACCTGTGCCAGGCAGCCCTGGCGGAAGAACTGAACATAAAGCCCGGCAAGCGGACGCTAACCCTCTACGAACAAATTCGGGAAGACCACATGGATGGTACGAATCGAGCTATCATCGAGGTAGAACCGGCGATTGAAGTGATCATACCGCCTCTGCCCGATATGCTGGAGCGCCTGGTTCAGTTAAAGCTAAGCCTGTTGGATATACAGAGTCAGATTCAACTTTGCCTGGACTCGATGGACCTGGTACTCCATTTCCAGCATAACCGTCTACTTTGCAGACCATAAGAATGCCCCTATTCCTTTAGCATCTTAGAACACCCTGGCCGTAACCTTTCTTCTGAAACAAAGGGTTTTTGCAAGTCCGCCCGGCTGAGTTTTATAAGGAGGGGAATATATCCGAACAAACTTAAAATCATCCGAAAATTTGCCCCGGAGTGACCGGCGTCCAAAGGAACTCGGTCAAACCACTCCTGACTGGCAGGGCAACCCAACAGAACTTTTATATGCATAGGTATCCTAACCTATGGTACATAGCTATTTCTAACTTAGTCTGGTCAATGCCGACTTGCGGGGCTAACCTCACAAGCCGCCTCGTTTACGGGGCGGTCATTGACTAATACCTCAGCCTGCTCCCGCGTTAAGGCTGTGTTCATTACTTTTGCCTCCTGTACAGGATCTTCTGAAAAGTTCGGTGTCTGCTATCCTTCATTCATTTCGCCTCCAGGCCTTTAATCTTTAGAAGAGTACCTGATGTCAAAGATAGCCTGGGTAACTTCGCAACTGATGTCCTCCGGAAAGGCTTGCTCAAACTTTATCATATCAGGTAAAACGCTTTTATCGCCGATCTTCCCTAAAGCATGGATGGCTCCAATCGAAACCCAAAGATCCGGGTCCGTCACACAATTTAATAATGCCCGGCTGGCCCTTTTGTTGCCTATTTCGCCTAAGGCGTAGACCACCACTGCCCGCCATTCGGAGTTTGGTGTATCCAGCAATTCAATTAACCGGGGCACAGCCATTACTTCAAAACTTTTTAGGGCTTTAGCTATTTTTTTACTACTTAGCATTTCAGGAGGGCATTCCAGTAGTTTTTGTAAAATAGGTTCAACCGCGCGTGGGTCACTAAGGCGTGCCAGAGCTTCCACCGTTGTATGAAGCAGGTATGTATCCTGAGGGTTATGTAGAAACTGTAGCAGTAGTTCTAAAAACGGTGGGCTTTTGGCCTTACCTAAGGCCTCGATAATTCTTATTTTTGTATCGAGATCGGTTTTGACCTGAAGATGCTCCATCAACACTCTTGTAGCCTCGTCGGTGTTAAGCTCTCGTAAAACACCAATTGCACTTCTACGCACATAAACAGCCGGGTCATTCAGGGCAGCCAGTAACCTGGCAGTTACACCCTCGGCCTTGAATCTTTCCAGGTACCAGGTGGCCGCCGCTCTCACCCCATCTGATTTATCCGACAGGGCTTTAAATAGAGTATCAGCGATCCTTTCGTTACTGTCGGTTATATTTCTTAAAGCTATAACAGCTCCCTTTCTAACCTCTTCATTTTCTGTTTCTGATTCCACTATACCGGTAAGAGTTGAGATTGGCTCCTCACTGTTAAATTGAGCCAGTACCTGGGCGGCGTAGCTTCTTAATTCAGCATCCACCTGTTTATCCCTGAGTATGCGGAGAATTGCCGGGATAATCCGGCTGTCAGGAATGGTCATTAAGCTTAAACAGGCTCCTATCCGTACATAATCATCTCCGGTTTCGAGGATCTTTAATAACGGTTCGACCGCTACCGGGCCAATTTTAGCGATTGCTTCGGCCGCACCTTCCTGAACCTCAGGATCATCATCGTACAGGATTGGAAGAAGCGGTTCGAGTGCCAGGTGCTCATAGTTACCAAGCGCCAGGGCCGCCTCTTTCCTTACGTCCCAGTGGGGGTCTGAAAGCAGAGAACGTGACACCAACCGCGCTCCTTTAGAGTGCGGCTTCCACCGGATTGCTCCGGCTTGGTTCCTGCTTCACCGCGCCTTGCCCAGAAAGTTTCACCCCTTTGGGTTTGGCTCTCTTTGGTCTTACAGGCGCTCCACAGGCTTTACTTCCCGACTGCCCATCGGTACTCTGTTTCAGCGCAGCTAATATCCTTAGCCCTTCGCCAAGTATGTTTCGAGCGGAGTTAATATCCCGGTCATGGGTCACGCCACATCCGGAACAAGTCCAGTAGCGTACTTCCAACGGCAGGCTTTCGACTACCGCCCCACACCGGCTACACCTTTTACTTGAGGGGAAAAAGCGGTCTATCCTGACCAGAGTGCGCCCGTACCACCCCGCCTTGTAGGTTAACTGCCGGATTAACTCGCCCCAACCCACATCCGCGATGGCTTTTGCCAGATGCCGGTTCTTGAGCAGGTTCTTGACCGCCAAACTTTCTACAGCCACAATTTGGTTTTCATTGATGAGGTGAGTAGTCAGTTTGTGCAGGAAATCGGTCCGTCTATCCTTGATTTTAGCGTGAATGCGGGCTACCTTACGGCGGGCTTTCTCCCGGTTCCTGGAACCCAACTGCTTGCGGCTCAATCTTCGTTGGGCTTTGGCAAGCTTTTTGGCGCTTTTTTGAAAGAAACGGGGATTGCCGCTCTTTTGGCCGTGTGAGGTAATGACGCTATCGAGTAAGCCCAAATCAAGACCGCTCATTTTAGGAGTAACTGGTTTGGGCCGGATGCTTTCTTCTACCAAAAGGGAAACGAAATACCTCCCGGCACTGTCCATAGAAACAGTCACGCTGGAAGGTTTCGCTCCTTTGGGCAGAGGACGCGAGAAACGGATAGACAGGGGGCTTTCCATCTTTGCCAGCTTTAGCTCAACAGTGGCCTCATCCCACTGGAAGGCGTTGTTCATATAGGTAGCCGACTGGTCACTCCTTTTCTTTTTGAAAGTGGGACGTTCGGCTCTACCTTCAAAGAAATTCTTGAAGGCTGTTATCAGATGGCGTAGGGCTTGCTGGACGGGAACGCTACTCACTTCAGCAAGCCAGCCTTTATCCGGCTCTTGCTTGAGGGCGGTTAAAGCCGCGCTGAGTTGGTTGTAGGAGAGGCTTTTACGGTTGGTCTGGTAGTGGCTATTCTTGAGGGAGAGCGCCCAATTGTAGGCATAGCGACAGCAACCGAAGGTCTTAGCCAGCACCGTTTTCTGTGCAGGAGTGGGGTAGAAGCGAAACCTGTAAGCTTTAAGCGCCACCGGCTATTTGCCTTTCTGACCTTCTACCTAGCTTTTGAGAGTATCCAACGTCACGCCGCCCGTTGTCGAAACAAAAATATCTATTTGTCCAAAGGCTAGGCAATCTACTATTAAGTTCAGGGAACTCTTTTCTAAGTAGATGAGAGCTTGCCCTCTTGATGAACTTAACCAAGCGGTGGATGCCAAAAGCTGGGTCGCAGCCCACTAACAGATGTACGTGGTCAGGCATGATTTCCATTTCGATGAATTCCTGCCCCATTTTTCAATTATCTTCAAGATGATAGATTTGAGCCGCTCGTCTATCGGTGTATGGTTCTCTATGGGTATGATTCTCCGTCACTTTATGTGAATCAGATTCTGGAATTAGCTAGCAGTCAGCGCAGACAAGTAAGCTTTAGATCCTTTCTCCACTACTTTCGCATAAATACATGGAGAACCATGATGTGAGAAAATAGTACAAGGTGTCGCTTATATCCCTGGCCTAAAGCACCTGGGTTTTATGCAACTTTCAATAAACCGTTAAAGGCACGCTCGTCCTTAAACTTGCGGAGTTTCTCAATGATTGTACGCAATACATCTGAATGATAATCCTCCAGGGCAAGCAGTAAATAATCCAGTACAGCGGGATCATCCAGCTTACTCAAATTCTCGACCGCTCTTAACCTGTCGTCCCACATCGGGTGGTTTAATTGTTCCGCTATTTTTGCGGCTTCAGAAGATTCCATATCACCTGCCTCCAGAATTAATAGTAAAAGCTTGAAGCTAACAATGCCAGAATTAGCTCCTTACCGGGCATAACTTAACCACTTTATCCCTGCCGGCACTTGCCAGGAGGGTGCTGTCAGGACTGAAGGCCAGACTCCTGACAGGGATTGAATGCAGGGCCAGGGTTCTTGTATTCTTAAACAAAGTTGTTTCCCAGAGCTGAATAATCTTATCAATCCCGGCGCTGGCCAGGAAGCGACCGTCCGGGCTGAAGGCCAGGCAGTAAACGTAACCCAGGGGATGCCCTCGCAAGGTCTTGATTTCCTGGTAAGTAGCAGTAGCCAACAACCTGATGGTGCCGTCAGCCAGGCCACAGGCTAAAAACTTGCCATCCGGGCTGTAAGCCAGCGACTCAACCTTTTTTTCCCGCCCCTTGAACTCAAAGGTATGTAACAGCTCGCCTGTTAGAACATCCCATAGTTTGACGGTACCATCATAACTGCCGCTGGCTAAAATCCTGTCAACAGGGCTAAAGGCAATTGCTCGTATGGCCGCGCTGTGCGGCTCCTTTTGGCTCAGTACTCGTTCGCGCCCGCTCGCGATTTCCCATAGCCTGATGTCTTTAGCGGTGCTGGCGCAGACCAGCAGTTCTCCCATAGGATCCATATCAAGGGTGAATATCCCCGGTTGGAGGCCGGAGAAGGTCTTAACGACTGCTTTCGTTTCCAGCTCTACCAGCTTGATATCGAAGTCCGGTGCACCAAAGGCGATTGCCAGGTACTTGCCATCCGGCGTAAATTTGAAGGAGCTAACCGGAGCGGCATAAGCCAGTTCGACGGCAGGCCGACGGGTTGCTACCTCCCATAACCTGATCTTGCCGTCCATGCTCAGGCTACCTGTAGCCAGGAACCGGCCATCCGGGCTGAAGGCTACCGAAGTAATTTGAGCATCCTGTTCCTCTAACACCGGGCACTCAAGATATTTGGCCCTGGCGTAGGCTTTTACAACCGGCCTGAGACTCTTCAGCACTTCCCCATTCTGGTCAGTGATATGGTCCGGATCGTAACCAAAAGGTTTTAAGACCTTGAATGCCTCAGCTACGGAAGGGGAAAGGCTTTTTGGGATGTCATCCCCGGTATTTTCGGGAATAGCATTAACAGGTTGATCCGGTAGGGAAGCCGGCGGATTGTAAACAGGAAGCCGGGAATGAAAGAGTGTCTCCCCTGTTCTCATATCTAAAAACAGGGCCCAGCGCTCCGGGGAGGTTGTATCCCCTTTAGAATAATGAACGTTCCAGGCTAGTAAACTTCGTAAGAGATCAACTCCCCCTGCGACAGAAGCCCTGATATGCTCATTCTCCTCTAGAGGTAGACCCATCTCTACCAGCTTCCGGGCCAGCCAATCCGAGTCGAGCAGCCTGTATTCATCTATACGCTCTAAATCCAGAAAGTAATTCACCGATTGTTTAATCTTCGGATCCCGTGCTTTCTCTAACTTTAAGGGTTTGCCGGGTTCAAAAACGGCAAACATATTCGCTCTGGCTGAATATACGTCAACAGCCCAGTCTGGCTCTTTACCGTCCAGTGCTAATTCAGGTATACGGCTAAAAGCAATGAATCTGGCATCGCGCTTCCACCTCAAGATATCGGGTGTTAATAGTTTTAAGGTTTGAACTGCGGTTAAAGGTTTGTTTTCGGTCAAAGTTGCTGCTTCCTTCCTTTAACTATACTTTGTTATCTGTTAAATACTTAAGCCAGTAGGGCAACTGAATAGATTACAAACACCCTCTCTGCACTTTGGTTGGTCACTCATCATCGTCCTGAAGGAGAGGCCAGTTATTCGGGTTTAGAATATCTTGCTCGGTTGTCTCTGGCAGCAACTCAAATTCCTCACCAGGAGAATCACCGGCACAATAAAGGAAAAGCTGGTATCTGGGTGGTACTATTTTTCGATACCAGACCGCTATTTCTGCATATTCCTTCAAATCACCGCCTGCCATGAATAGTGCAGTACGGTTAACGTAACGACTTACCTGGTACTCTCCTAATTTTAGCTCAAATTCAAGCAAGTAAGGACTTTGAGGATTGTTATCTATCTCAACTTTGGCCTCAGACCACTCTGCTACTAGCTTTTGAATAAAATCCTCAAGGTCAATTTTCCAGTCTATCTCCTCAAGAGGGCTGATAATGAAATAATCACTCATCTGTTCAGATTGAAAACCTCCTTATATCCGGTTCTATTAAACGAACGGAAGCGTCACACTGGAAATTGAAAGATTTATCTACAACTTCTTGTGTGGAATCAACTGAAATACTCATGATGAGCTACATTAACTCGGCCAGATTCCATAAATCAATAACTTTGTCTCTACCGGCAGAGGCAATCATTTTACCATCCGGGCTGATTGCTATAGCCTGCACATAATCTTTATGCCCCTTGAGAGAAGCAACTTCCCTCCCGGTTTCCACCTCCCAAACCCTGACAGTTTTGTCGTCGCTACCGCTGACCAGGAGGCTGCCATCCAGGCTGAAAGCTACTGAATTAACTTTTCCGGTATGTCCCTTCAGGGTTAGACGAATCTCGCCATTTGTTAAATCCCATAATTTAATATCCCTGGCATTCCCGCCACTCGCCAGAATCCGCCCGTCCAGGCTGAAAGCCAGAGATTGTACCGCCCCCACAGGGTCTGTAAACATCGCCAGGCGCTCGCCGCTCCTGGCATCCCACAACCTGATCGTCTTATTCATACTGCCACCCGCCAGCACTTTGCCGTTCGAACTGATTGCAACCGAGCTTACATACTCGCTAAACCCGCGTAAGTCCAGCAGTGCCTCTCCGGTTTCGACATTCCAGACCTTCACACAGTAGTCGGTACCGCCACTGAAGAGAGTTTTACCATCAGGGCTGAATTTGACAGCCGATACTGTTTTTAAATGACCGGTTAAGCTCTTTAACTCCCGGTAGGTCGAAGCAGACCAGATTTTTATATCGAGGTCTTCTCCTGCGCTTGTCAGCAGTTTTCCATCAGGGCTGAAATCCACCGAACTTACAAAACCGAGATGTCCTCTCAGAGTAGCCAGAAGCTGGTGGCTGGCAGTATCCCATAGCCTTACCGTCTTATCATCGCTGCTGCTAGCTAACTGCATGCCGTCCGGGCTGAAGGCCAGGGAAAAGACCTGCCTGTTATGGCCCACCAGTACAGCTTCAGGCTTATGTCTGGTCTTATTTGCCTGTGTGCCCGGCAGTTTTTCCCGGGACACAAAAAAACCATCTCGAATAGCTCCTTTCAGATCAGGATTAAAATCAGCGGGCCACTTTGTGAGAAAATCATACCTAGCTCTATTCAGAGCTGCCCCGGTCAGGTCGGCGCTCTCAAAATCTGCCCCGTTTAAAGTAGCCTGTTCGAGGTTTGCCCCGCTTAAAGAGGCCTTTTCAAACAGGCAACCGCTCAAATCGGCTCTGAAGAGGTAAGCCTTATCCAGGTTGCAGCCGCTAAGATCAAGGCCGCTTAGATCGGTCTCTTGAAGGTCAGCCTGGCTAAGGTCGGCTCCTCGAAGGGTGGCCTGATCCAGAACCGCACCGGGCAGGAGGGCCCTGCTAAGATTAGCCCCGTCCAGCCGAGTACCACGCAGATTGCTATCTCGCAGGTCTGCGCCGGTAAGGTCTATTCCGCTTAAATCCAGGTAGGACAGGTCTAGACCAACCAGAGTTAGATTACCGAGGTTAAGTGCAGCCTTATTCCGCTCCAGTAAATCCTCGATCTCCTGGCGAGATAGCTCCATTAAATACTCCTTTTGCTTATAATTTTATTATCGCAAAAACTTTTTGGAAGTGCTTGGAAATGCATAAAGCCATAAAAGAGAAAAAGCCATTTGTGTATCCTTACGCCATAATTTTCCTGACACGCGCTTTCACCTGCTCTATATACTCTTGAGTGTTATTTTCGGAGCTGGGAGCATAAACCGGGATAATATCGTCAATGCGGGTCAGCCCCCTGTTTACATACTCGAATTTCACCAGCCTGAACCAGTCTTCCATCCCATCCGTCCAGGTCAGGTAGCTGCGCCAGGCGTGCCCGGCAATCAAACCTTCCGCCGGGTAGCGGGGATAACCGGGCGTCCAGATGATATTGCCGTAGTCGTGTGCGGCCAGATTTTCTCCAGCAGTCCCGCAGCTGGACTCCTTGGTAAAGAAAGCCCCGGCATAGGCCGGGTTGATCCCGTATTTACGTCCCATTCTGATATAAACCTGGCCAATGGTCTCACCGGCAGGCGCTTCATCGAGCTGAGGGCTCCTCACCCCCTGCCCGTCACAGTTTGAAAGGTAACGGTCAATGGCGCCGGGAGATGGCTCGCCTTTCGTGATATCGAAAGTGGCGTAGTCGCCCGTGAGGGCATCGCTCTTTTCAGCCAGCCCGTTGGTGGGAGGAACCATACCGTCCCGGCGGGCGCGCGCGAAGCCGTACCAGTGTTGCCGGAAGAAGCTGTTATCGACCGTCTCGATCTTGACCACAGCCCCTTCCTCGGGAGCGTGCAGTACCAGCCCTCCCCCCAGGTAAAACCCGACATGGGTAATCCGGATGTTAGGGTCGGGATAGGTTTGTTCGAGAAAGAACATGTCGCCCGGCATCACCTGGTTGTCGCTGACCGGGACGGCCGCGAAGTACTGGGCCTCGGAGTTGCGCGGAATGGCTACTCCAAGCTGCGCGTGCGCCCACATGGTCAACCCCGAACAATCAAAGTTATCCGGCCCGCTCGCTCCCCAGATGTAAGCGGCGCCCAGCTTGGATTTAGCGGTATCCAGCAGCTTTTCCTCGAAGGAGTGCGGCAGGATGTAACTGTAACGCCCGGCCACCTGCAAGACCCGGTAATAGTAGGTGCCGTCCGGGCGGAAGGAGGCCAGGGCCGCTTTAAACCCGGGGTCACCGTTCATGCCCATGCCGTTCCGGGAGAGTAGCAGCGCCAGCACCTTCATGGCCTTGTCAGGGTCGCTTTTTCCTCCCGGGTCGCTAGCGGTAGCGCCCGGATAGGCCAGGGGGTAATACTTTTCCCACTGGGCGTCGCTCAGGCCGCAGTAGTTCGAACCGGAGCGCCCGAATTCGCTTTCAATCAAGCAAATGGAGGCGATTACCTGCCAGGGCAGGTTATTTTCAAGAGCCGTGTTGAAAAGAAAATCCTTCTGTTCCGGCATGTTAAGGATGGCCCAGTTACCGGCCGGCGGCAGCCCGGCGACCGCTCCGGGAGGCCGGTCCTTCAAGGGGTCGCCGGGCATACCCATTATATTGATGCCGTAAAAACTGACTACCAGTGCGAACACCAGGAGCGGTACGAATAAAAGAGCCAGCCAGCCGAATAGGCGGGTCAGGGAGAGAGTGACCACGGCATTACCGGGGTTATCCTGGCCGGGATAAGAAAATAGCATGGTGAGAGTACCTCCTGTTGCAGGGAAATTCAGTTTTGGCTAGAGTTTTCGTCCTTCGTTCTGATTTCAGGTGGCCTGCCCGTGCTGCCCATGGGCCGGCGGCTGATGTAAACCGCCAGGCCAGGGTTATCGTCCGGACCGGCAGCGGTGGAAGCGGGAGAAGCGTTCCGGGGGGCGGTGTTAAGGGTGGTTGTAGAGATGCCGGGACCGGCCGGGGGAGAGGCTGGAGGCGCGGAAGGAGGCGGACCGGCTTTAACGATTGAGCTTGTAGCCGCACCGGTATAGGCCGGGTCAAGGGAGCTTCCCGGGCCGCGCAGGGAGGTGCCGCTGCCACCGGAGTAATGGCCGCTGCCGGGTGCATAGGGAGGCAGGCCCGCAGGGCTTAACCCGCCACCGCTGCTACCAACGGGACCGCCGCTGCCTCCGCCCTGGTGGCTGCCGCTTCCTGTTGACCCTCCTTTATTCCAGGAGACGTTAACCAGGCCGCTACCGGCCCTGTAGGCGCTGCGGGCCACCAGGGTCGTGGCCAGGAGGAGGCCTCTCCCATTTAGCGGGATATTGCCGCCCAGCACGGAATTTAGAATGCGCGGCATGCCGAGCGCCAGGAAGCTGCCGCAGATCCCAAAGAGCATGGACATGGCCGTATCTACCCTTGCGCCGTCCTTCATGGCGCTGGTAATGTAGAGCACACCCAGCTGGACTGGCTGCACGAAGACGGTGGCAAACCAGCTGGCGAAAAAAAGCCGGGCGTAGCCCTGGGTGCCGGGGTTGGTCCAGAGAATACCCGACACCGGAAAGATAAAGCTGAGAAAGGCCACGTAGATGTAGCGGGTGGCCATCTGCATTACCAGCAGTATCGAAACGGCGGCGGCCAGGAGAGCCAGGATGGTACTGAAGATATTGCCGCCTTTATCCACCTGGAAAGAGTTGGCCTGGAAGATGGTGAGCCCGTCGCTGAAGAGGCTGTTGAAATCGTTACAGAGAGTAATGGACCAGTCCAGGAGGGAGGCGCTGAAACTGGTCAGGATTACTCCTGCCAGGGAGCGAACTACAATCGTCTGGTGGTCGAGCTGCTGGCCGCCGAATTGTCGCTGCCAGAGGAAGGTCGCCGCCATCCAGAGAAACTGCACCAGGATGGCCGCCCCGATAAACTGCCCGTCGTAAAAGAAGTAGGCCCAGTCGTTGCGCGAGGAGTCCACCCAGATATTGCCGGGAGTGCGCCGGAAGAAGTCCACCCCGCTCCCCCCGGTCGAATTGCAGCCCGACCCCCACTGCACGGCGAAATTCGCCACGGTAAAAAAGGTGGTGGCGACCGCTTTACAGAGCTGCCCGAAAACATAGCCGATCCACTTGCCGGGATCGAGTAAAGGCGGCAGATCATCCCACAGATTGCCTCCGCCCTGGGCGAAAGGGTCGGTGCAATTGACCGCCCCGGCGTCAGGGCCGGCGGCCTGCGCAATCGCGGGGCCGGTTCCGGAGGGCACTCCCAGGAAGAAGAGAACGGCCACCCCTGTTAAGACCACAGCCGCACGCCAGGCTATCCCGGCCGGCTTCAGGAGTAAACCCCCGCCTAGTTTTGAGTGTAATAAAGCTTGTTTTCGCGCTTGAGATACTGGCATTTCACCCTCCCTATTCGAAGCGAACCCTTTCCAGCAAAGCCTAGTTCAGACTGTCCGCACCCTGCCGCACCGCCAGCATCCCGGCCCTGGGGTTGGTTTCGGCTATGGCGTATTCCAGGGGAGAGTAACAGACCTGGAGGCGCGTCCAGCGGTCATTACACTTCAGGAGGGCCTGCCCGGTAGCGGCCTGCCGGACAAAGTCTATTTTGGGCTGGTCCATTTCCAGGGCCGCCATGAGCTCTTCCCGGCTGCCCTGCTGCTTGCCGATCCACTTGGTGGCACAGCAGGCCAGTACCGCCCGGCCGTGTTCGCTACCGATAAAATCGGCCACCTGCTGGGTGGCCACCACCAGGGAGAGGCCGTGTTTGCGGCTGCGCCGGGCGAAAGTGGCCACAAAAG
The DNA here is from genome assembly GCA_036261665.1 of Chloroflexia bacterium. GTDB lineage: Bacteria > Chloroflexota > Chloroflexia > Chloroheliales > Chloroheliaceae > 54-19. The sequence goes on along the minus strand of DATAKM010000188.1, from coordinate 15,897 downwards.
AACCTCCCGCCACCGTGGCGAGGAGGGACCAGAGTTCGTCGCAGGCGAACTGGAGAGGCTCGCGTTTGCGCACGGCCTGGTTCCAGCACTCGATCATTACCAGGGCAATAACCAGGGGTTCCATTTCCCGGGAGACTTCCCGGATTTTAAATACCGTCAGGTAATCGTCGTCCCGGAAAACGGAAGGTTTCGGTGAAAAGAAGCCGGCATAGGCCCCGCTCACAAAGCGTTCCAGGTTTTCAGCTAGGCCGTAAGGCTCGCGAAGATCAGCCAGGCTGTCGCGCAGGTCGGCCAGGGTAGGGATGCGGGGACGGTCAAAATTTTGGGCAAGCTCCCTATTACGAGCCACTCCTCCGCTGCCGGCGATAAGCCCGGCATAGGCCTCCGTGGCCCGGTTCAGCTCCCGGGCGTTCAAGCCGCGGGCGATCGCTTCGCGGGTAATGCCGCAGTTCTCATAGGTCTCGAAAAGGGCCTTTTCAACCAGGGCATCCTGCCTGGGGTCGAAGCAGATGCCGGGATCGGCGCCCCTTCTCGTGCCCAGTAACATCATTTCGAGGAAGGGTTTAATCGAAATAATCTTCTCAGAGAGCGGTTCCGAGGATTCACCCTCCGTTTTAGAATCAAACAGCAAGTGGCCTTCAGCATCCGCGGGCAGTTCCAGCAGGTTGAAACCCACCGGGCGGGAGGCCGAGATTGAAACGCTCCGGCCGCCGCACTCCTCTGCCAGGCGGCCATACTCGTTTTCGGGATCGATGCATTTGAATTTAACGCCATGGGAGAGCAGGCGAATGGCCAGCATTTTCAGGAAGAAACTCTTGCCGCAGCCGGGTGTCCCGAGAACAGCTATGTTGGGGTTCGGCAGGTAGTCCCGGTTCCAGGGATTGACGAAGACCGGGCTATTTTCATCCAGATTGATGCCCCACAGCACTCCCCCCTCCATGTTCAGGCTGCTGGAAAGAAAAGGGAAACTGAAAGCCAGGGTGGTGGCATCGGTCAGCTTGGCAGCGCGGGTTAAATTCTGGCCGTCCGGCAAAAGCGTCCTGTAACCGGGCAACTGGCGAAAACTCATGGAGCGGCTTTCCACCCCGCAGCGCGTCACCACCGCGCTCAATTCGGTTAACTGCTCGCGGAGCTGGCGGCGGGAAGTGGCCCAGGTAGTTACCAGAATGGAGAGCCTGGCCAGGCGGTCCAGGCCGCTCTGGAGCCTGATGATTAAATCGTCCAGGTCCTTGAGAGCAACCTCCACTTCCGAGACGGTCAGGCGGCCTTTGTGGGTGTCCTGCAAGACCGTCGAGTAAAGGTTTTTCTTGTGCTTCTGCAACCTGGTAATGCCTATCCGGTTATCTTCGGTCTCGACAAAGAAGTCTATTTCGTGGGGGATATTGAGGGTCAGGAGCGGCTTTAACCAGCCCGGCTCGACCTTCCTGGGCAGGTTGTAGACACAGCGGTGAGCGTAATATATTTCGCCTACCCTGACCAGGTTCTGCTCGACCGCCAGCTGGCCGGGAGAGAGAAAATCCGCGGCGTTTCTATGCGAACCGGCCAGCCACTTTTCAATCCGCCTGGTGCTCTGCCCCGTTTTTGTAGCCGTAGCCGAGAACTCCGGTTGGGGAAGGTTACCAGGGCTGGGTGTGGCTGAAGTCGAATGCGAAAGCTTTTTGGCAGTAGCTTCGCCCTGCCCGTTCCCTGCTGCTTCCTTATTTGAAAGCGCCACCCTGGCTTTTCCGGCTTTAAGAAATAACACGGGCTATCTCCTTTCAGGCTTTCCGCGCTCTACTGCGGGCTGCCCTGGGCTTGGTTTGCCCAACCTGGGCTCGCCAGGGTGGGCCTCTGAAGCTGGACTCGCCAGAGTGCCTTTTGAACCGCTATTGGGGCTAGCTCTACGGGCGGCTTTAAACTGTAATAACCGGCCGGCGCTCTCCAGCCTGTCTCTGTAATTTTGTTCCTCCGGCAGCTCGCTGCTCAGCACTGTTGAATTGAGTTTCCCGGAAAATTCAGCGAAAGAAACGGGACGGCTTTCCTGTAAGAAACTGTTTGGGGAGAGGGCAAAGTTATCCGGTTTTCCTGAGAGCAGGGTGCGCTCGGATAACTCGGGCCGGAGATACCTGGCGTAGAGAGCGATTAGCTCCCAGTCTGGCAGCCTTTTGACGTTCAGGCCGGTCATGGCCAGCCCGTCCGCGACTATGCTGACCGCATTCTCAAGGTTCCGGGCGTCCCGCTGGAATTCCTCGTAAAGTTCCTGCTCCATTTCGGCGGCGCGCCGGGCCTGCCATTTCTGCTGCCGCAGGCGCTCGGTTGCCCTGGCCTTTCCGCTCTTTGAGCTAAAGAGTTTCCGCCAGAAATTTGTAGAACCGGAAGTCCCCTCAGAATTCGGATTAACCGGGTTTGGCTCTTTTGAGGCTGATACTCTGGTGGATGCACTATAGCCGGGGTCGGTCCCCAGAAAACTCTGCCGCCCGGTAGAGGCTTCGAAGATTTGTTCCATTCGGGCCAGCCGGGGATTAAAGGTTGAAACGATCACATACTGGTTAAATTCCATAAAGCCCTGGCGTTCCAGGTCTTTGAGGTACTGGCGGTGCTGGCGAGCCATTTTACCCAGCAGCGGGCTGGTGATATGGCCGATAGACCAATCCAGCCGCTCCACCGCTTTGGCGAAGCTGGCCTCTTCAATCCTGAGCTTGAACTGCGCCTGGCAGTCCGGCAGCTGCCGCAAAAGCCCGTGAAAAGAGCCCAGCACCCCGGCCTGTTCCTCCCTGGTGGCCATTACCAGGTTGATGGAGCTAACTTTCAGTACCGCCGAAAGCCGGCCGTCCTGCCTGACCGCGATTCCATCTCCGATGCGTTGTGGACCCAGGTAAAGCTGGCGGCTGTCCACCATCTTTGAGATTTGCCGGGAGGTAAAACCTTCAAAAGCTTCCTCTTCCCGGCGCCCGAAATGGTAATACTCGCCCAGGCCTCCTGAACCGGTTAATTTACTTGCAAAAGGCACTTTTTTAAGTAGTGGCATCCCTTCTACTCCTCCGGTTTTTAAAACTACCAGTTGACCAGCCATATCCTGGGAGCCTGGCTGTTTTTAAGGCCGGGCAGCACCAGAATAGCCCCGCTGCCGTCTGGCTTAAACAGGGCTTCAAACTGGTTTATACCTTCATCCTCAAAAGCGGGGAGTACCACCGGGCTCTTAACAGCACTCAGAAGCACAATCTTTAACTCATTTTCCCCCTGTTCCGGCTCGCTCTCGCCAGGTAGTAACGGGAGATTGGAGAGCGCTGGAAGACTCTCCCAGGCCTCTGGACCCAGTTCTTTAAGGCTTATTTCGAAATAGGTGTTGCCGCCCAGAAAGCCTCCGCTGCTCTGTTTGACCTGGCCCGAGAAGTAAAGGAGCTCGGGCAGGCTGTTGGCGCCATGGGGGTTTATCCAGAAAGGAAAGCTATCCTGGGGAAAACTGGGTTGTTCGCCGGAATTTGTTTTTGGTGGGCGCTGGATAGTAAGCGGTTCGGTACCACTATTTTCCAGGCCGGTCCTGACCGGGAGATAGCTGTAAAGGGTATTGAAGTCTCTTTGCTGCTGGCCGGAAGCCCAGCCCGGCGCCGCAGCCCCGTAGACTCCCTGGGGTTGCCCGGGTAATTGGGAGGCCACCGCCGGTTGTGCTGTAGGACTAGTAAGCCAGGCAAAGGAGTTATAGCGCGTGCCGGCATAGCGAGGCAGCCGGATTTTACCGGGGGTCAGGTAGGAGCTTTCGTTCATGCCGGCGTACGGCCAGGCCCCTTTTCCCGCCACTCTTCCCAGGTAATGGAGGGGGTTCGATTCTTTGTTGACGGCAGGAGTAGCATTCGCCGCGGGTAAGATATCCAGGACGCACCGGCCCACTTCGCCCGTGCCTGAAGCGCCTTCATTCACCAGAAAACTGATCTCCGAAGAATCATTTTTCCAGACCACTGTCCCGGGTAGAATAGCCGCCGGTAGCGGCTGGGGAGTGACCAGCCTTACCTCTCCCGTTTTGAGAGCGGAGAGCAGAAGGAGTGTACCGGAAGCGCTAGAAGAGTAATTACTCTGTCCACTCGTAGCGGCGGTGACCAGGAGGCTGTCACCGGCGGGGTTCCAGTCAACGCCTTCCAGGGTTAGACGGGCCTGTAAGGGCAAATTACCCGTGGTGTTACTCTCCGGAGAAATCCCCGGCACGGTTGCCGGTAAATCGGCCAGGCTAAAATTTTTAACGGCCGGCTTCCGGCTCCCGGTTCCACCCGCCAGGACCGCGCCGCTCGCTCCCGGTTTTAGCTCTACCGGCAGTACCCAAACCACCTGGCCGTCCTGGTCAGGATTTAGGCCATTCTTAGCCGGTAATGCGGTACCCGGGCTGGCTGAGACAGCCTCCTGCCCACCGGTTAGCTGAGAAATTACTGCCAGGCTGCTGCCGTCAGGGGAAAGGGTGGGAGCAGCCAGGATCAGTCTTGCCAGGTTACTGGAAAAGGCGGTTTCAGTTACAGGCATGCCATAAAACGCCAGGATTTCTTTAAGGGCAGGGTACCCTACCACGACCGGGCTGGAAAGGTGAGAGGAAATATCGTACAGCCACAGCCCGGTGCTTAACCCTTCCGTGCCCGCCGGAAGGGTCTGGTTGTCCAGCACCTCTTCCGAAATTTCAAGCAGCGAGGGACTGGCCGGCAAGAAACGGGCGTACTCTATCCGGTAGTTCGGCAGGTCAGGTGTGAGAGGTGTCAGGCGAGCCATCTCCAGGGATAGATGTGCTTTGTAGGAGTAGACCGGAAGGACTTTTTCTTGCTGATGGGTGGAGTTCGCGCTGTCAGACGCGCCGGCAGCAGGCGAAGCAGCGGAGTCTTTTTCTCTGGAAACGGTCAGTTCCAGCGAGTAGGTGCCGTAGTCTTTTCTGGAGAGCGAGATATGATTATGACCTTCCACTAACTTTACCCGGACGGGCGTAACGCCCGCCCAGGCACCGTTCAGGCTGACTGTTACCCCGGCCGGCTCTGACTCCAGGGCTAAAAGTGCCACCGGCTCGGCAGGGGTGGAGAAAATACCCGATTTAAGGATGAGCAGAAAGATTCCGATTAGCCCGGGTAAGACTATTCCCGGCAAAATGAGCAGTCTCTTTCCCCTTAAGAAAGGCCTTTCCCCTGTCCTTATCCGGCTGCTGTGCCTGTTTTTATACCTGTAATCAAACTGCCTGTTTCCCGGCTGCTTTTTAAACATATTCCTCATATTTCTGATCTTCCGCCTGATTGCTGATTTTAAAACACGACTTTTATGGAAAATACAGGCGGGCTATTACCGGAAACTTTCCTGGGCAGGGGATTAACCAACCGGTTTAAATAACTGGCTAAACGAGTGAAATAGTTCACAAAACAGGAAGCATTCCATCCAGGTGAAATTGTTCACGATAATAAACAGGCCCGAATGGTAAGCTCGGGTTTGTAGAATAAGGTCAGAGGAATCCGGGCAGGCAGGTACCTGTATAAAAGCTTATTTCTGTAACTCTCACTCAGGCCTGGAGCCGGTTACGGGCAGTGTGAAAATAGATAGTGAAGTGAAAAGGCAGCATTCAAATGGTGGAAAAAGAAATTCCGGTAATGCCTCTCAAAGTGCGCGAGCTGGGCATTACAGAAGAAGAATGGCGGCGTGCCCACTCCAACCCCCTGGCAAACTCTCCCAGGGATATCGCCATGTCACTCAAAATCTCGCCGAAGTTGCTGGTCACAGAAAAAGAAAAGACCGGTAATTTTGGCTTAACTCAGGTGGCGCAAGCGGAACTGGCGGTGCCCCAGTCCCGCCAACTGCTTCTGATAAATCTGGACCTGGTGGATGCCAATCCTTTCCAGAATCTTGTCAGAAGCGAATACGACCATGTAGAAATGGAGGAAGTGGTAGGGCAACTGGTCGAAGCTTTCAAGAAAGGGGATTTGAGCGGTTTTGTTATGCAGGTCCGTCTAAAACCCTCTGTTAAGGAAAGGTATGAGCTGGTTTACGGCCATCTAAGGCTGGAGGCAGCCAGGCGCTACGGCATTAAGATGCTGCCGGGAATTATTTGTGAACTGTCTGACCGGGAGATGTTCAGGCAGCTGGTCGAGGAAAACGAACACCGCTGCAACGCAAGTATAATTTCGCTCGCCTTTCAGGTGCGCTTTTCGGTAGAGAAGTTTAACTGGAGTTTCAAAGAGCTGTCAGGCCTGTACGGGCGCTCGGTCAAATTCATCCATACTCTTTACCACCTGGCTTACGCGCCACAGCCCTTCCTGGCTTTCGTCCACGAGCACCAGGAATTTGCGCGGGTTATTGCGGAGATGGTCGAATACCGGCTGGCGGAACAGCAACAGCAACACATCCTTAACATACTGGAAGAACCGAATATCACTCCCGGCGTCCTGCGAAGAGAAATACAGCTCCTCCTGCCTCTTAATTCCGGCGTTAATGGCGTCGGAAAAGCGGGAGAAGACATTGTAGAAGCCGAATTTGTAGAATACGGGGAAGAGGAAACCAAACCTGCCGTCCAGCCAAAGTTACTGTCAGAGGCACAGCCTTCTAACAGTAAAGCGACAAACAGCAGTGTTTACCAACAGCCGCCCGGCTATAACAAAGCGGTTATGGAGCACTCAACTCCCAGGCCTATCCGCACCCTTTATAATATAGAAGAAAGCATGGTGCCCCAGGAAAGTAGTGTAACCGAATTTACGCCTGTTACTCCTCAGGAAAAGGAACTGCTTGACCAGCTGGAGGGGCTTGTTAACAGGCTGGAACAGCAGGCCCATTATCAAAAGTTTAGTGAAGAGTTTAAACTTGGTCTGGTAGAAATAGTGATGCGTATAAGCCGGATACAATAAAAGCCGCCGATGTACCAATTAAACCTTTTTACCGTTCTCTCTTATATCAGATAAGCAGTTAGTTTGGTAACGGCCATTCAAATTTTAACAAAAAGGAAAAATTCGTATGGTTCTAAGACGCAATTCAAACGTTGATGATACCCAAATTTCTTTCTATACTCGACTGCAATTCATACGAGAAAGACCTTTGATGTTTTTAACTGAACGCTCTCTTTCTCAACTTTTGACGTTTCTTTGGGGTTACAGTATTGCCCTTAAAGATAGACTTACTCCTGAAAGTGAAGAGGAAATTGAATTCTTTGGATTTCACCAATGGGTGTGTGATTATTATAAAGAGAAGCTTATCGTCTTATTAGTAAGGAAAAAGAACTTTACGAACAACTTCGCAAAAGCCCTAACCCTGAGCTTAAAAGTATAGCTTCTAAGATTTTAACCCTGCTAAAAAGGGTGCCTGTTGATTATTGAGACAGGCTTCTAAACTGGAGTACTGATGAATTCTTTCTACATTCCTTTGTTTTTATATGCTCAGTCAACTTTATAGAAGAGAATACACTATTTGGACGAGTGTAAATGTACTATAGCTACATCGAAGTACACCCTGATGAATTGGGTGAAATACAGCAGGATTTAGAACTGTTACCTGTTTTTATAGATCCGGATAGGCCAAAATCACTTGCAAACAGAATTGATCTGGGTAAGGCCAGCGAAGTAATCTATTTCCTGGTGACCGGTAAATCAGTGAGAGATGGTTCTAAAATTTCGATGGCTTTATTAGGCCAGGATGTACTAAAGGATGACTATGAAAGCGAGCCCTATCTGGGGTATACCTACTATCTTAAGCCAGACCAGGTTCAAGAAGTATTAGCAGTTCTTGGAAACCTTTCAGTGAAAATTGTAGAGTCCAGGGTTGAGTCAACAAACATGGTAGCTGAGGTTTTTCCTGGTATATGGAAGAAGGGAATTGATATAGCCATAAAATACCTGGTAGGGGAGTATAACAAACTGCTGGAGTTTTATTATATTGTCGCCAGTAATAGAAACGCTGTGATAATAACAATAGAATAAAAGGTCTTTGTTTAGATAGCTTTAATCGCGCCAGACCAGGTATGAAGCGTGACTTACTCTTAAGTAGCGCTTTTTATTTTGGTTCTAAAACTTTTTATTTGATTGGATCTCGGAATCGTTTAAGTCCTTGTTTAACTCAAGTGATCCAGCATAGCATCGAATTTCCCTTTTCTGAAGCCACCTTATAGTAGTCTACAATCCTCTCGTAAATTTGTAATAGCACATCGAGTTCGCTTTCTTGTAACTCGTCAAATGAATAATCTTCAAATGTCTGGTGAGTTGAGTTATATTTCTCTTTAAGAGATTCTTTTGGGATAGTGATTAAATCACTGGCAATTTCTTTAACTTCTTCTGGGGTTAGATACTGAGCAAGAGGGCCATAATCCGAAATCTCTCCCAGCGGAGTTTTACCAAAAATCGCAAAAGCTGAACTAGCTTCCCCTTGATCTTCTTCTGAAGTTGTAAGTAGTAAGTGGATTATATAAAAATCCGGTCCCAGGTCAAGTTTTGGAATATCTTCTTCTGAAGAAAAGGCCGGTGATAAATTTTCAATTGCATCTTGCGGGGAATATAGTTCTGGATAGAGGACCTTAAGAGCAAGGGGGTTGTTATTTAATAATCTGGAGAGTAGCTGGGGAGTAATTTGTTTGAGATTGCCGGTCATTGACATGAATCTTTTCCTTACCATTATTCTAAGATGAATATTTAAAATGGCATTTCTTACGTTGCTTATTGCAAATTTCGTGATTTTGTGCCGGGGTACTGTTTAGCTCCAATCCGTATATGAAACGGCTCTTCAACAGAGGATGAAGCGTGACTTCGCCGTAAGTTACGCTTTTTATTTTGGTTCTAAATCTTTTTCTTTGACTGAGTTTCAAAGCTCATTCAAGTACGGAAGCAAAGCAAGGAGAGTTCTAGATGTATCTCTCGAATGAACAGGACTCGCTGGTAGCCGCGGCAGTCAATATGTCCGGGATAGTAGACTTTTTGAAAAGCGCGGCCTCCGCCCTGGCCCTGGCGGGCGGCTCGGCGGCGGTGGTCTTCTTTATCATCGGGGCGATCCAGCTAAACGGGTCAACCATCAATCCTATGATGGCTGAACGAGGCAAGACCAACATGATTCACGCCGTCTTCTCCGCCCTCCTGTGCGGTGGCGCGGTCTACATTCTTAATACTTTTTTGGGAGGCTTCGGGCTCCCTACTATAGGGCAGTAGTATATGCAAGAAAAACTGGAACACACCGTACCTACCCATATTGATGTACGGGACAAGAGTTTTTTCGGGTTGGACTTCCAGCAGTTTATGTGGCTCTTCATAGGCCTCAGCTGTACCGCTCTTATTTACAACATAGCTCTGGCCGGAATGCCGGTAATAATCCGGCTTGCTCTAAGCGCGCTCATAACAGGAATAATCCTGGCGCTGGTGCTTATTCGGCCGGATGACCACTCTTTAGCCGACTGGCTCTTTGACCGGCTCTACTTCTATTACAGCCCTCAGTCAGCTTTATTCAGGCTTCAGGAGATTTATCTGGATGACACGGAGGATGAAGAAATCTGATAAGGGTAGTTCAAACAGTGGCAGAACGGGTCCTGGCGGAAAGCAAAAGCCTTTCCTGAAAAGACCCGGCGGCAAGCCCTTACCCAAAGGTGTAACCGCCGATTTTTTAGTGGCTGATCTGCTCGAAAAAAAGCGGTTACCGGCGGGCGAGATTTATGTGGCGTGCATAATACCGCCTCGCGATGCCTTACCCGATCCGCACCGTCTGTACCACTTCTTTACCGTAATGGCGGGACACCTCGCCGGGTGGGATAACGCCGTTTCTTTTGAGATTACGGGTTACCGGCAAGAAACTTTTTTCCTGCTACGCTGCGCAAAGCAGCAAAGGCTAAAGGAGGCCCTGAGCCGCCTGAGCACTTACTATCCCGGACTTGAATACCGGCTTCTGACCGGTTCTTCGGCAGGCACCGAGTCCAGCTCCAACAAGGTTATGAGTGATCCGCTCTTTTTAATCGACCGGGATAGAAGATGGCTGGCCGGCTGCCGCTACCTGGTACCTGCTTACGGTCCGCTATTGCCTTTCGCCGTTTTCCCTGAGAATTCCCAGTTCAGGAATGCCGCTCCTTTAAGAGATTTAACAGGCCACAGCTCGCACACCCGTATAAATGAAATCACGGCTTCTCAGTTGCTTCTGTTCGGTGCGGCTGACAGGGAGTGGGTGAATTACCAGATTGGAAAAGCCGAACTAAAGGCGCAAAGAAACTCATCAAACTTTCCTGGCGTTGCACCTTATTTTCAAAATGGGACTAACGGTAAAGCAACTCCTGCCAGGTACGGTCGAAACTACTATGCCTCCCAACCGGGTGGAAGTCCCAGCATGGGGACAGTTCTCTTACTCACTGGTTCCATAATAGCCGCAGTTGCCCTTTTCTCTATTTACAATCAGTTCAAAACCGGGCAGCTGGCAGGTGGACTGGCCGGTTGTGCTTTTCTCCTTTTAATCCTTATAACCGCAACTGTGGGCTGGTGGATTTGGAATAGCGGGCGTGATAAGCTCAACCGCCCGGCGGAGACTTTAGCCAGGTTACAGCATAACTGTCTCCTGGGTAAAATTCGTCTGGTTGCGGCGGTTGAATTCGAACTGTACCTGGAGGAGACATGCCGGGAAGCCGGTGAAAGAGCCGGGGAGTTGTACAGTTACCGTCTTAGGAGAGCAAAAGCAGGCGTATTGCCGGAAGAGAAAGGATTTTCTTACGCGGATTTCATTCTCTGGAACCGGGTGGTAAGCGAAAGTGTCAGGAGGGCCGAAAATAGGCTGGATTACCTGATTGACTACCTGGCCCGCTGTTACAGCGTTTTTAACTATTCGAAGGGAAATTCTTTTGTTAAAGTTGAACCGGTAGGAGAAATATCCGATTACTCAATCCTGGCACCCGCCGGCTGGCCCAGCTCTGCACCGGTTCGGTCCGGCTGGTTAGGACAGCGCTGGCCTTTCAACACCTCAATTTTCTACCGGCTGGTCAGGTATTTTACTCCCTCCCTGCCGGGCGGCATGGACCTGTATACCGCCTGGGAAATGAGCGCTTTCTTCCATCTACCGGGAGGGAGCGAAATATATGACAGGGTGGAGCGCTCCTCTCAAAGCCCGTTTGTTGGTGACCCTGCTACCGCCGCTGATATTACGCGGAGACACTACAGCGCAGATGGAGCGGATGAAGAGCTTGAGCTTGAGCGGGAAGAGTTTTACGGGTTTTAGCACGGGTAGAGGTGGAGGGCGAGATGTCAAGGTTACTCTTTATAAAGTCTCCAGGTGAAAACAGGAGGAAGCACAATCCTCCTTCAACCTCTCCTGAACCGGCTGACTTAAAGCCCCTACATACCCTGAAACAACGAAACCAGCTTAAAAGAGATATTGAATGCGAAGGGCTTAACCGGCCCGGAAAGCTACCCGAACCGGGCATATATATGGGAACAACCCTGGTCGGAAACGAAAGGCGCGCAGTCTACCTGCCGCTCGATACCTGTACCGCCTACAGCTTTCTCGTCGGAAGAAAAGGAGGCGGGAAAAGTCACCTGCTGGGCATTTTCGTCCAGGGCCTGGCCCGTAACGCGACGGCCCGAAAAATAAACCTGCTCGCCTGTAAACATTGGAGAGCTATCAGGGAAAGCCGGCTTAAGAGGGGTGTTCTGCATAAAATTCCTCTGCCAGAGTTTGATGGCTCGTTACTGGAAGTTACGGAAGGTAGGCCTCCCGTGAGCGCTTTTGTTTTTGACACTCACTCCCGACTGGTGGAAAGAGTGGTAGAAGATCTTTCGCGGGAAATCGCGGTTATACGGGTAAGTGAATGGTACCGGAGGCTTAGAGGCAGAGGCTGCGACCCTGTCAGGGAACTGTCCGGGCTGAGCTCCTCTAAGGCCAGAGCCAGGGTGGAAGAGTTGGCTCCTCCTGAGGAGAACTATGCTAAAGCAAAAGTTTACTGGCCGGACCGGGCAGAGGTTATGGAACAGATGCTGGTAGTGCTCAACCTGAGTGACAGGCGACAACCGCCGGGCCTAAATCTACTCGATGCCTCGATGTGGGAGAGTAAAGAGAACTGTGCCGGAGTGCTGATCGAAATCTTTAAGGGCATCTGGCCGGAGACCTGGGGAGTGCGGATGGAGGACTGCCTGCGCCATGCCATTTACGCCTTATTTCTGCTTAACTCGCAGAGGTTTCCCGAAAGCCAGTTCACGATCCTTGATGTGATTGATTTTATTAATAACGACCACCTGCGCCGGGAATTGCTCAAGCACCCGCTGATAGCGGACGCCAACCCTCGTGTGGCTTCCTGGTGGAACGACCAGTTCGAGCGGATGAGCGAAAGTTTCAGGGTGGAGGTTACCAAGCCGGTCCTGAACAAGCTTAATCCCCTGGCCGGTTCCAGCCTCCTGTCGAATATTTTCGGCCAGCCGCGTACCACGATTGATTTCAAGAAACTCCTGGTTTCGGGGGTAGTGGTGCTGGTGGACTTGGCTGGGACGGAAATTGAAATGGAAAACGCCGCCCTGGCGGGAGCTATTCTGATGGGCGTGCTGCTAAGGCAGGTTAAAGCAGTGGCTTCCGCGCTCCCCGAAGAAGCGGTGCCCCTCTCCGTGTTGGTAGTGGATGAATTCACCACCATTATCTCCGCTCCCTACAGCGATATTTTAAGCCAGTACCGCAAGTGGGGTATCCGGGCTTTCCTGGCCACCCAGTCCCTGGTGCTGTGCGACCGGCTTGACCCGGTGCTGCGGCCCCTTATCATGGCTACCGCGGACAACCTCTGGATATTGCAGGCGAACGCGGAGGACGCCCAGTTTCTCCGGCGTGAGCTGGTGAGCGACCATACTACGGTAGCCGGTTCGAGCGCTCAGAGCCAGGCGGGAAGCCTGGTAAACCCGCTGGCCGGAGGGGGCGGAGTGGGCCCGGACGTTTATGCCCTGGTTAACGCCAGGCGAGGACTGTGTTTTCTCAAAGCGACTATCAAGGGAGTTCGCCGCCCGGTCTTCAGCCTGGAGATCAGCTCGCGCCTCTTCCAAAACTTTTCAAAATATACGACTTCGCCGGAGCTGGCAGCTTTGATAGAGCAGGAATTTCAGGCGACCAGGAAAAGGATAGTCGAACGGTCGCGTGAGATTTACGGGCGGAGCTCCCTGGAAGCCTCACTCTATGTCAACCGGATGAGCGAGGACTATTCCTGTATAGCCAGGGGCTATATCAGCGACAAAGAGAACAGCCCGGTTATTAACGGCTTTATAGATCCCGAATGGCAACAAAGGCTCTCAGGACTTTTGGTCAACTATGTCGAGGAACCGCTACGAGAGGCTGAAAAAAGACGGCAGCGCGCTGCCGAGCGCCATTTTCTAAAACAGCAAAAGAAAAGCCAGCCATCATAACGGTGATACAGCACACTATTCGTTTCATTTGGCTTTAGTGATTCTGGTTGTCATCTGAAATAGTTTATTCATCATTAGAAAGTTGGAAACAATGCACAAGGAAGGGGAACCCGGACTTAAACGCATCCTGGCTGAAGCCCGGTTAAGACCTGGCTATACCGGCCTCCTGGTGGTGCTGGCTCTCCATCCCCTGGCTACCAGAGAGGAACTGATCGCTTTGTCCGGCTTAAGTTCTTCCAAAAGCCAGGAAAAGCCTGGCTCGGCTACTAATTTAAATTCGAGGGTAGAGCGGTATCTTGCGAATATGCGTAAAGCAGGCCTGGTGGGTAGTTTTCTCTACTATTCTTACCATCCTTCTTCGCACAGCAGCTTTTTTAGCAGTGCCGGGGTGGTAAATGATCATTCATCTATTACGGTATCCGGTTACTCTGAAGGAACTGATGAGGTAGAAAGCTCTACTCTAAAGCCTGAAAAAGGAGCGAAAAAGCAGGTTAAAGTTCGCTGTCACTATTACCTGACTCCTGCCGGGGTAAAAGCTTTAGCCGCTTTAATGCTGGAAAACGACATCGATTTGCCGGAGGGCGAGGAGAAATTTATAGATAAATATGGGGTAAAAGAAGAACAATTACCGGTTCTATCGAGAGGGCTGGAGTCACAGGGGCAGGTACAGCTCTTTTTAGAGAAACTGGTACTGGCGCTTGATAACGCTCTGGCTTGTGGCACCCGGTTTAAATTGGGCTGGCAGTACTCGGCCGAGCTGCTCTGGCAGCAGAACCTGAACGTCTCCATCCGGTCCGCCAGGTTTGACGCGGCGGCCCTGGTCTCTTCTTTTTCCGTTTTTGACCAGGAATCTAATTCTAGCTCAACATGTTTTACTTCCGGTCGCCGGACTCTTCTGGTTATGGCGGATGCCGAGCTATTGCCACCCTCCTTCATCCCGCGTTACCTGCACAGCTGGTTGGTAGCACTGCGCCGGGATAACACCGCTGTTTACCCTGTCCCACCGGTTTTACCCCTGCCCGGCTCATGCCTGCGAGATCAGCTGGAGAGACTGGTGCGGCAGGAGAGTGCCAGTATAGAGTTTGAGAAACGGGCGGATTTTAATCCAGTGCTGGTAATCATCACCCGTTCAGGGGAACGGCTGGCGGTTTGGCAAGCTGTCCTGGAAGAGAAAATCCTTTACTTTAGAGTGAAACCACCGGATGTGGCCGGTTTTACGGAAGATGAGCTTCTTTCAATGGTGAGTAAAGAGGATTTGAACTCGTTTCTGCATAAGTTGCAAGTAAATACTGACCCTTTTATTGAAGAGGAATTTAGAAAAAATTACTGCACGGATCAGGCTGTTGATGCTAATCAATCCTGCTTCAATACTAGCTTTGTTAAGAGCGTACTTACCTCTTATATGGCTGTTCGGGGAAAAAGAAAGCGACCATCTTTTACTGCAACTGCTAGTCCGGGAAGAGAGACACTCATGTATCTACACATCATGCCCAGGCTGAGAAGGGTTTTGCTGATTCTGCACATTTATGGACAGCAGGAAAAAAACGCCCTTGCTACTCTAGCCGGTCTGGAAACCGGAGTGTTAAACCGTGACCTGGCGCTGCTCGAACAACTAGGCTTCACTTCGCATGTCACGTCATCTAAGATTACAGGCTTTGGGAGTAGAAAAAAGATGGTGGTCTTCTTAACGGATAAGGGTGTCGAAGCAGTCAGGTTTATAGCGGGTGCTCTTATAGGCTTCGACCCGGCATATAGACTTTACAGGAAACGCATTAACCGGCGAAAGCTAGTGTCTGAAGAAGAAATTTGCCAAACTTGGCGTAATGATAACTTTTTCGAAGATCCTCTTGACCGGAAATCACTCTTGAGTACCCTCAGTTTTTCTACCGTTCACTCCTGCCGGGTGAATTCTTTCTTTTGCCGATTGATTGAAGCCGGATACGGACTACAGACCTCACAACTAACGGGTAAGGTCTCCGGTAGAGATTCCTCATCGTTAGGAGAAGAACTTCTTTCAGAGATGGTCTTACCTGGCAGTAGGTTGACCTCCTGGCAAAGCGAGCCTTACTGCCACCGCTATTTTATAAATCCGGTCTTATTATCAGCTTATCTGCATCAAACCGCTAAACCGGACCCTTCTGCTTTATATAACCCCTGGCGAATGCTGCATAAACTGTCTACCGGCACTGTTCACCTTAGGGATCTTTCAATTCCAATTGAACAGCTCTTACCGGACGGCTACGGTATTTTAGAAGATTTCCAGGGTAGAAAATACGAATTCTTCCTGGAATATGAGCGTTTTACCAGACATCACTCAGAACGCTATCTTGGCAAAGTCTTCAGCTACGTGAAATGGCAGTGGTATAGGGCGCTCCTTGCCGGTATTTGTGGAACTTCTCCTGAACCTCTTAATCTTCTTCTAGTAACTCCTGATACTTTAACAGAAAGAAAATTAGCTGCTGTATTTGAGATTGGTACGATAATAGTTACAACCTGGCTGAGTCTGACCGCTCCTTTAGGCGTCGAGAATTTACCTGCCTTTCCCGGTGTTTCAGCAGACTTTAACCCGTTAGTTGAAGAAAATCTT
>DATAKM010000187.1:0-62018 GCA_036261665.1 Chloroflexia bacterium | reverse complement strand
CGCGCACCTTTGGCGGCCCGAATAAGCTCATCGAGCTTTAGTTGCATCGCCCGGCCATCCCTGTTCTGGGTATTTTGAATTACGAAGACCATCAGGAAGGTTATGATGGTAGTGCCGGTGTTAATCACTAACTGCCACGTGTCTGAAAAGCCAAAGAGCGGCCCGGTGACAGCCCAGACAATGATCAAACCGAGCGCAGCTATAAAGGCCCAGGGAGAACCCACCGCTGCTGAAGTTTTATTAGCGAAATTCCTGAAAAAATCTTTCATAATGTCCGTCTCCACATTCCACATGCCAGTCTATCCTCCGGCACGAACTTATTAAAAGTTAGCTCTACTAATTATCAGCCCAGTCACCTTTTACCATAAAAAACTTTAAGCACTTTTTGTGCCACCTTATTAACAATGTTTTTCTTCTTTATTAAAATAAATATTAGAATAAATTCTCGCAATGCGATATTTGTAAGATCGATAAATGAGAATGGAGGCGGAAATTTGCCTGAAGCTTGAAATGAACTTTAGGATAAATCAGGCTTTCAGAAAAGAATTGAGTGATGCGTTTAAAGTAGATTGCCACTGCTCTAAGTTCACCTGCCCGGGCGGACGGAGGTTTATTTCCCCTGCTACCTGGGTCTTATTCTCATTCTGAAAAGCAGTAACTTGAGGTAGCGAATTATTAGCCGAACCGGGAAATATAATCACTCCCTGGCTGATACTGAAGTCGTTCATATAAGCCAGCATACGATACAGGTCATCTGGATGGGCGCGGGCATCATTACCAGGAGCAGAACGGTATTTAACATCAAGCAGTAAACGTGTTTGCCCGTTGACTTCGAGGCGCAGGTCCGGTCGAGGCAGGCGCAAACGCGCAGAGGGGCGCGAGGCGCTATACCAGCCTCCCGCATAGCCCTGATTGTAATAGAGGGTAAGGCCATACTTGCCTTTAAATATGGCGCTTTCAAGGCCGGGTGCGTCATCAAGAGTCAGGTTGAGAGCAACAGCTATCTCGCAGGCTGCCCATAGCTCGTACACTCTTGATGCGGGCTGCAAGCCCACCTGCAAACTTAGTTCCTCTTCTTGAGGCAAGCGAGCAAAGCGCCAGTTGAAAAGCTGCCAGAGCGTAGCCAGTTCAATATAGGCCGGGTTAGCCGCTCTCTGGCAAGCCCGCGCTATAGCGTCAGCAGTTTGCCGCTCCAGTGGATCGAAGCCGGCATTATCGAGGCGAAATAATAGGGGTTGTAATAATCTTCTGTGGGTTAGCAGGCCTTGCTCAAGAGAGCGAGCGTAGCCCTCAAACTCCGCCAGGGTCGCTTTCAGGCGAGCGGAGGCGGGCGCGCCTGCTGCCACTAACTGTGCCAGACGGCGGTTTTCGGCCACCAGTATCCTGGTGAAGTAGAGAAGAAGAACATTGGGTAGTGTGACAAAATCACGTTGAAGATCAACTGAACGGTGCACCAGGCCGGTATCTTCGGGTCGTGCCAGCCAATCCTGGACAGTTTCGTTCCAGCGCACCCCACCCGGCACAAAATTTTGAGAGGTCTGCCGGTTTTCAGGCGTTACAAAATCGAGACGTTTGAAAAGCCGTTCCGCCAGACCATCTTCCAGCAATTTATGGCAGAAAAAGCGCAGGCGGATAGCCGTATAATCGGCGCTAAAATAGTGAAAAGGGGGTTCTTCCGCAGAATCAGAATCATAACTAAGGCGCAGAGCATTCGGAGCATCCAGGCGAGCCAGCAGAGCAGGAAGGCGTTCAAGCCTGATCCAATCCATTTCCGCCTGGCTTAACTTGAGTGGTTGCACCATCACAGTGGCGCTGGCCCGAGGTGCCTCTCCAACCCGCACCGTGATAGCCTGTTCACCAACCAGGTCACGCACGTTGTAGGGAAAGCTGTAAGTAGAGCCGGGCGGCAAAGTTAGCTCGCTTCGTAGCCTTTCCTGGCCTAACCACAGACTGACCTGGCGTAGAGGAGACGCGGAAGGGTTATGCAGGCGCACATCGACTTCGGCGTACTCCGGCACGAAAAGAGCCGTCTCACCCCTGTAAACCAACTGTAAGAGGGGCAAGACGGCTCCAATTTCATTCGAGACACTATTGTTTGGCTGGAAGGCCGGTTCTTGCATCCAAAACTCCCGCGCGGGGCATCATTCTGTAAACCTAGTCGCGGTTTGAACCACCTTTGACCGGCACCGGGGAAGCCTGCACTTCCAGATTAAAGCCTCCAGGAAGATCATTAGCCCGTTTGAGAGCTTTCTTTTCTTCCACGCTGGTAGAGCGCAACTGCTCGGCTTCCTTGAAGGAAAAGTGTTCGCGTACCCAGTAGTAAAGGCCAAAAAGGGTGATTGGCAGGTAAAGGGCCGCGTGCAGCAGAATTACATAGCTGGAAGCCAGGTTCTGGCTGATCGCAAAAACTTCAACCAGCACCAGTTTGGCGGCGGCATCGAAGGGACCAACATAGCCAGGGGTAGAAGGCACCAGGGTTGCCAGGTTTGCCACAGCCAGAGTCATAAATACGGCAGCCAGGCTCAGGTTAAGGTTGCTGAATGCCATTGCCACCATCCAGTACATGCCACCTTCACATACCCAGGCCACCACCGACAGGGCGAAAACAATCAGCAGGTCGCGCCACTGCCGCAATACCTGCAAACCGTCAATAAAAGAGTCGGCCAACCCGGCTACTTTAGGACGTACCGGGGCGGGTACAAAGCGCAAGCCGATTGTTTCAAAGCGCTTCATCCAGGTGCGACTGTGCGCCACCAGGAAGAAAATAGCGATACCAACCAGGAAAACAATCGAGGCTGCTTTTTCAATACCACCAATACCGCTGTTAATTTTGACAAAGAGTGAGGCCGCAGAAAGGAACAGGATCATGGTAATGCCGTCCATGATGCGTTCGACCACAATAGTAGCCAGGGCGGTGGTTTTTCTGACGCCATCGCGACGATCCAGCACATAAGCGCGGACCACTTCACCCATACGCACGGGCAGAACGTTATTGGCCATGTAACCAATCACAACTACCGGGAAAAGGCGCCGGGAACTGACCGGCTGCATAGGCCCAAGTAAGTAATGCCAGCGTATCGCCCGGATGAACACTCCTAAAAAGTATACCGCAAGCCCCGGAATAAGCCACCAGTAGTTGGCTTGAGAAAGCGAACGCCCAATTTCGCTAAAATTCTGGTCTTTAAAAGCCAGAGCAAGGAAGAACAGGCCGACTACCAGTCCAAACCAGAACTTCCATTTTCCATTGTTGAACAGACCCATCTCTTCCTTCTAATTATATTTCCTGTTATATTTCCTGAGACACAAAATAAGCTTTGGTATAAATCCCATCCCGCAACCAGCATAACGTATGCCGCTTAGATAAAGTTTCCAGGAGCATCTAGTTATATAAACTTCAGGGGGACTCTGATTCGAAGTGAATCTAGTCACTCTCTCCTAACTATCCGCAGCCGCGTAATGATTACGGTGGCCCGGTTCGTCTTCTTCCAATCCCAGTGCCGCCGCGGCTTCTTCCAGTTCCTCATCCTCCTCGGCGTCACCGGCCTGTTTATCGGCCTGCAAAGACTTGAAAGACATTTGCATACGACTGAAGAAGAAAAGCCCGATAGCCGTTACCAGCACGTACTGGAAGGTATTGGTCAGCAAAGCCAGGCTAAAAGCCGTAGCGCTACTTACCGCGTACGCCCCTAGGGCGACCGTAGCGGCAGCCTGATATACGCCAAAAAAGCCCGGGGCACTTGGCACCATCGTACCCAGGTTGACGAAAACCAGCAGCAACAGACCTGCTCCGACCAGTTGCATGGGGCTCATCAGGGTATCCAATTTGAAGGCGCGCAACATCAGGTAATAGCTGCTCCCTTCCATACCCCAGATTAAAGCTGAAGTACCGACAATCGCCAGCACGCTGCGCGAACTCTTCAGAGCGTGGAGACCCAGGACAAAACTGGTCAGCAGCATGTGAACCTTATGTTCGAGGCTATCAGGCAGGGGGCGCATACAGAAACTGACAATTTTTAAGGCCTGTTTCTCTCGCACGATCAAGAAGATCAGAAATAAAATTGCTCCCAGGAAGACAGCCGTTGAGAAAAGCTCAATAAACTCGGTCCAGCCGTTCTGATGAGGCGAAGGAAAGAAGGTCAAGGCCAGTCCCATAAAAGCCACCAGGGTCAGACCGTCACAGACCCGCTCCAGCACGATAGTGGCGAAACTAAGGCTCTTGCTGATGTTGGCTTTCCGGCCCAGGGTATAAGCGCGAACAAATTCGCCAATACGGGCCGGAAGGAGGTTATTAGCCATAAAGCCGATCATCATGACCGAATATGAGGTTTTGTAGGAAACCGGTTTGGTAGGTGCAAGGATAAACTGCCAGCGCCAGGCCCGAATCAGATAATCTGCAAAAGTGATGGTAATAGCGGGAATGAGGTATAAGTAGTTAGCTTGTCCGAAAGCTTTCCCGACTTCATCGAATTTAAGATTAAGTAGAATAATTACCAGAAATACAAGGGTTATTACCAGGCCGAGTAGTTGTTTTCTCAGGGATTTGAACAAGATGATACCTCGTACAAGCAGTTAAAATTATCACAACTAAGCTAGTATAAAGCAAGCAAGCCGGGTATGCAAACAATGCCAGTTGAATTATAACGCTCAAACCTTACGCCAGAGATTAATAATCGACTGACAAAAAAAGATTTAGAGTCGAATATGACCCTTTGCAAACTCCTCGCTCTTCTCACTTCATTCTATCGCGTTACTAATATAACTGACGAGATAGTACAGAAGTTACATGCTATAATTATGGTTAAGACCGAAAATACAAAATCGGCGCGTTACTGAAGCTTTAGTTAACATATGGGGTTGCACGATTTGCCGGTTTAAGGCTCTCAACCCCTTGTTTTTTGGGAGATTTAGCTGTGACCTTCACTATCACACTGTTAGGCTTGATTGCCTACTTTATTCTGGGTTTGATAGGCGGCACTGTTGCCGAACAGGTTGCCAATCGTAAATTCTGGCCTCCGGTCGGATTAATAGGGGCTGTGCTGGTCGCTTTCGGTGGGGCAGTCATCGGAGCATGGTTAATTGGCTACGTGTTAGGCTTCCGCGACCCGAGCGTCTTTGACATTCCAATTATTCCGGCCATCATCGGGGCTATAATCTTTCTAATTCCCTGGTTTATGGTAAGGGGAGGCTATACCAGTTACGGTAGAAAGCGCACCTGGCAGCGCAAATATCGCCGCTGATCTTTTCCGGCAATTACGAATTACATTTGTACCAATGCACGGTTTTTCCAGGCGGGTAGCAACTTGCAAAGTCTAAGGAGAACTCAATGAATTTTCGTCAGCTTTACGATGTTAGCGTTAATCTCACACCTGAACTGGCCGGATGGCCGGGAGACGATACTTTTAGACTGGAAAAAACCGGTGAGATTGCCAATGGTGAGGTTTCCAACGTTACACGCCTGCTGATGAGCACGCATAATGGAACGCATATGGATGCGCCGCGCCATTTTATTGATGGCGAAATAGGGATTGATGAAGTGCCGCTGGATGCCCTGGTCGGAACTGCCTATGTGGTCGATATGACTCACATGGCCACCCATATCGGCGCGGCAGATCTCGAAAAAGCAGGGCTGCCGGAAAAACCGGAACGCATCCTCTTTAAAACTACCAACTCACAACTCTGGACTAGCAGTTCGCACGAGTTCCGGCGCGATTATATCGCGCTTGCGCCCGATGGAGCAGAATGGCTGGTACAGCACGGTATCAAGCTGGTCGGGATTGACTACCTCTCGATTGAAGAATTTGAGCCTCCGCGACATAACACCCACTACACTCTGCTGGGTAAACACGTAGTGGTCGTAGAAGGGGTAGATCTGCGCGAAGTTGAGCCGGGCGAATACACCATTTTCGCCTTGCCACTCAAAATTAAGAACGGTGACGGTGCGCCTGCCCGCGTCTTGCTTGGGCGTAATTAACATTCTTCCTGCTGTTTGAAGGTGTAGGTTTAACGCCATTACAAGAGCAGGCAATTGTTCGCTTTTTTTACTATAAATATAGTACTGATTTAGCTGTCATAGTATTCGTACTGAGGAGTCTGTGATGAAAGAGATCAACGTCAACTGGAACAGTAGCAAAGGCCGTATGCACCTGGATGCCAGTTCTGCCAGCGGGCATCTGGTAGAAATGGATGCGGCTAAAGAGCATGGCGGTGACGAAGAAGGGTTTAGTCCCAAAATGCTACTCCTGGTTTCACTGGCGGGCTGCACCGGTATGGATGTTATGTCAATGTTACGTAAAATGCGCCAGGATGTAACCGGCTATCACCTGGAAGTAAAAGGCTGGGAAGCTGAAGAACACCCCAAAAAATTTAACAGAATTGTGGTTGAACATGTTATTGAAGGCCATAACCTCAGCCAGGAAATGGTAAATAAGGCTATCAAACTCTCGCATGAAAAGTACTGTGGAGTATCAGCCAGCCTAGCAGGCTCGGTCGAAATTGAGATGACCAGCCGGCTGGTGGAAACCGGGGCAGGTGAAGAGTCTAGGGCTTCTTAATAGAAGCAAGGAAAGAAGTTTTAATCTCTCTGGATAGCCGGGCTTTTTGGAAAGCCCGGCTTTTTTAACAGAATAAAAAATATTCTACCGGTTCCAGTTTTTTCCTGCTTCAAGCTAATCCTCAACTTACGTTAAAAGTGAATTCATAGCTTATAATATGTTCACACCAAACTTAATGCTCGAAGAAGTTTTCTGATATACTGAATATCAAAATATCTGTTAGAATGAATTAGTACCTCTCGAAACCTCAGTATCAGAATTAAATTTAACAATTACTTGTTTGATGAACAAACCATCTACTAAAGTTCGCCAACGCGATAAGCTTGAAAGCCTCCTTTTAAGGGTGGCAGCCAGATTACCAGAATCCGCCCTGGTCCGGTACGGGTCAACAATTTTAATAGTTCTGGCAGCTTTCTTCCTCAAGCTGGGGCAGAACATGCTGCTCAATAGCAAAGGCGGCGCCGCTACTCCTTTCCTCACCTTTTTTGCTGCCGTAATCATAGCTGCCCTACTGAACGGCTGGTTACCGGGTATTCTGGCAACTTTAATATCCGTTCTCTTAAGTAATTATTTCTTTCTTGCTCCACAGTACTCCTTTGGTCTGAGCAGTTCCGGGGATATTGTCAACCAGGTTATTTTCTTATTTGAAGGCCTGGTAATCAGCTTACTCTCTGGCTCTCTGCACCTGGCTTTACACCGGGCGCGTGTTGAAATAAACGAGCGCATCCAGGTAGCTCAAGAACTACAGTTACAACGCGAATGGTTTGCCGTAACGTTATCCAGCATCGGGGATGCCGTAATTGCTACCGACATGCAAGGCCGTGTTACCTTTATGAATAAGGTAGCGCAGGACTTGACGGAATGGCCTTATAGCGAGGCAGAGGGCAGATCCCTTGAGCAAATCTTTCCCATCATTAACGAGTATACTCGTGAACCCGTCGAAAACCCGGTACACCGGGTAATAAGAGAAAATAAAGTAGTGGGGCTGGCTAACCATACTTTGTTAATTACCAGAGATAAACGTGAAATTCCCATTGATGATAGCGGTGCGCCAATTGCAGGTAAGGCAGGCCTCAATCGAGGTATAGTGCTGGTTTTTAGAGATGTTACAGAGCGTAAAAAAGCTGAAGCGCATCAACATTTCCTGGATGAAGCCAGCCGCGAGCTTGCCACTTCCCTGGATTACCAGACTACCCTCCAAAAAGTCGCCCGGTTGGCTGTCCCTTTCCTGGCTGATACCTGCATAATTTATGTTGTGAAAGAAGAAGGCAATTCCTTACAACGCCTGGAAGTAGTAGATGCTAATCCTCAAAACGCCAGGATTATTGAGGATATTCTGGAAAAAAATTCTTTAGACCAGGATGAGCAGCACCCGGTAATGGTTTCCTTTCGAAGTGGTCAATCAATCCTCACCGAGAATATATCTGACAGCCTGTTAGAAAGCCTGTCACCAAATCAGGAAGTACTTAAAACTCTACAAAAATTAAACTTTAAATCATCCATTACTGTACCCCTGGTTGCGCGCGGCCAGAGTCTGGGAGTACTAAACCTGGCCTACTCCGATTCCGCTAGAAGCTACAATCAAGCTGACCTGGCTTTTGTAGAAGAACTGGCCTATCGTGCCGCCCTGGCTGTTGATAATGCCCGGCTTTACCAGGAAGCAAAAGAGGCTATTCAGGACCGGGAGGACTTTTTATCGGTAGCGGCGCATGAACTGAAAACGCCGATTACAGCCATGCTTGGTTATGCCCAGTTGTTAGGTCGCCAGGTAGAGCGAAATCAGGTGGTAGACTCGGTACGTTTAAACCGGGCTGTTAATTCGATCCAACAGCAATCAGTTAAGTTGAATCGCCTGGTTACCCAATTATTAGATGTATCGCGGATTGAGGCGGGCAAACTGAGGATCGACCCGGTTCTGACCGATGTCAATAAACTGGTCGATAGCGTGGTAGCGCAGGCCAGAACCAGTAGCAATGGACGTGATTTGTTGCTTCAGATGCCATCCGAACCCATCCGGGCCGTTCTTGATCCAGTAAGGTTTGAGCAGGTAGTCGTCAATCTGGTAGATAACGCCCTTAAATACAGCCCGGAGAATAGCCCTGTCTCGATTGGCTTGAGCATGGAATCGCACACAGACCTTTTGAAAGAAACCGGGATGGTATGCCTGGCGGTTTCAGACCGCGGGCCCGGAATTCCCCCCGAACGTATCCCCTATATTTTCGACCGCTTTTACCAGGCGAGTGAAACCAATATGCTTAAAGGCATGGGCCTGGGCTTATTCATTACTCGCCAGATTGTCGAATTACACCACGGCAAGATTGAAATCGAGGCATTACCGGAAGGTGGAACATGTTTCAAGGTGCTAATCCCTGATAAGCTCGAAAAAACTCTTCAGTAAGACCCACAAGTACAGCTTGCAGTTCTTTTGGGCAACTGCGGACTACAAAGGTAGCGGGCCAATTATGGAGGTTTCGGACTATGAATGAAGCACAAGCTGGAAAAACTGTATTACGAGAAGCACAACAGACTGATCTTCCAATATTCTTTGAACAGCAGCTAAATCCTGATGCCATTTATATGGCGGCCTTCACAACAAAGGACCCAACTAATCGCCCGGCTTTTATGGAGAAGTGGGCCAGGATACTGGATAATCCTACCTGTGTAGTCCGAACAATTGAGGTAGATGGAGAAGTGGCTGGCTATGTTTCCAAATATGAAGAAGACGGTAAACCGGAAGTAACTTACTGGTTAGGACATACCTTCTGGGGAAAAAACATAGCGACCGAGGCTTTACAAGCTTTCCTGGCCGAGCTAGATATTCGCCCCATTTATGCAAGAGCGGCGAGTGATAACTACGCTTCTATCCGCGTGCTCCTTAAATGCGGCTTTGTAATAACAGGTGCTGAAGTATCGTTTGCAAACGCTCGAAACGAGGAAATCGAAGAAATTCTGTTGTCTTTGGAGTAATGAAGCTGGTTATTATACAGCCTGGAAGAATATCTGGTCCTGGAAAAGCAAAGCCAGGAGAAGTGGAATGCTAGTGCTCTGCTTAAAACCTAGCATTCCACCTGTCGCGGGTAGTAGGGAAACCAGGCTGGCTCTTTTAAGGACGCGGACGAGTACGGCGGCCCTGCCGGTTTCTGGAAACGTCCGTCTCCTCAACGTTCAGGAGCGAAAGCTCATCACTACCACCAGAACTTTCGGTTTCACTCGCAAAGCCGTTCTTCTCATTTTGAGAGTCGTGCGGTATCTCTCGCCCCGTGCCAATCGGCGCCCATTCCAGGCTGGACGAAAGCGCAATCATAGTCTCACCCCGGCCAATACCGGGAATAGACTGGATTTTGAAGGTCAAAATATATTGCAGATGCTCGGTGCTGCGGGCACGCACTTTGACCAGCATATCAATCCGACCTGCTACAGTGTGAACTTCCTCTACTTCGCGGATGCGTTTCAAAGCGCTGATCACATCCACCGCATTAAAGCCCTGCACCGTTTGTAAGCCTACAAAAGCCATCAGAGGATAGCCCAGGCGCCGGTAATCCAGGCGCGCATGAAAGCCGCGTATGACGCCCTGCTCCACCAACCGGGTCAGCCTTTCAGTAACAGTAGGCCTGGATACGCCTAACTGGCGAGATAGTTCCAGAATACTCATACGCCCGTCTCGTTCAAGGGCGCGCGCTATCGCCAGGTCGGTATCATCCAGTGTCGGCTGGTGCGCCGGTATAAAGCGTTGGTCGTCATCTTCGGCAGGATTATCCGCGTCCCCTATCAGGCCGTTTTGCGTCTCGTCCGCATTCAATATTTACCGCCTCCTAAAGATTACCGGGCAATCATCAGATAAAATTAACACTTTCAGCAAAAGAGGATACAGAACAGTGACAAGATTATACAACGACTGGCACTTGCTCACAATCTATCTTTAATCTAAGTATCTTAATCAAAAAAAGGGTCTAAGCTAGAGGACTCGCCCGTCTTGTGCTAAAATACAAAAGTTAAGCCGAAAACGATAAAAGAGGAGTGAAAAACAGGCGTGATAGTTGTAAAGGTAGGCGGCGGCAAAGGTATAAACTACGATGCGGTAACGAGCGACCTGGCCGAACTGCATAAAGCGGGCGAACAAATCGTGCTGGTGCACGGAGGCAGTTACGAGACCAACGTTATCAGCGAGAAACTTGGCCATCCTCCCAAATTTGTTACCAGTGTTTCTGGCTACGAGAGCCGTTATACCGACCGCGAAACCCTCGAAATTTTCGAGATGGTTTACTGCGGCAAAATTAACAAAAGCATCGTCGAGCTACTTCAGCAAAAAGGCGCTAATGCGATTGGCCTGAGCGGCGTAGATGGGCGCTTGCTGGAAGGCTCGCGCAAGGATGCTATCAAGATTATTGACTCGGAGGGGCGGCGGCGCGTCCTCCGGGATGACTTTACCGGTAAGGTGGAACGGGTAAACCTGGACCTTTTGAATCTGCTCCTGGGCGCGGGTTACCTGCTAGCTATTACTCCCCCTGCAATCAGCTATGCAGGCGAGGCTATAAATGTGGATGGTGACCGTGCGGCGGCCGTTGTGGCCGCCGCGCTGAAAGCCTCCCGCCTGATTATCCTGAGCAATGTACCCGGCCTGCTGCGTGACGTGAAAGACGAAAGCTCTTTGATTACTCACGTCAAAAAAGAGAACGTCGAGCAGGCGATGGCCCTGGCGGAGGGTCGATTTAAGAAAAAAGTAATGGGTGCTACCGAGGCGCTGAACGAAGGAGTCGGGCAGGTAGTCTTTGCCGATGCAAGAATAGAGCGGCCAATTAGCGCGGCTCTGGCAGGAAAGGGAACGGTCATAGAATAATGAGTATTCAAGAGGTTTCGACAGAAACTAACACTGAGAATTTTGCGGATTTGAGCGTCCGGGAAGCGGAAGAGCGCCTGGAGGTAGGAGTTTATCCCAAGCGCGAAGTAACAATAGTGCGTGGCGAGGGTGCACGCCTGTGGGACGACACCGGGCGCGAGTATGTTGATTGCGTGGGTGGACAGGGAGCGGCCAACCTGGGCCACTGCAATCCCTACGTGGTTGAGGCTATCGAAAAGCAGGCCCGTACGTTGCTCAATTGCCCGGAAATCTTTTACAATGATACCCGCGCTGCTCTTTTGAAGAAGCTGGTAGAAGTTGCGCCTGCCGGGATGAATCGAGTCTTCCTGTGCAATTCCGGTACGGAGGCGGTCGAGGGAGCCATTAAGTTCGCTCGCCTCTTAACTGGCAAGACCGACATTATTGCGACTGTGAGAGGCTTTCACGGGCGTTCTATGGGTGCGCTCAGCGCGACCTGGGAAAAGAAGTACCGCGAACCCTTCTACCCACTGATTCCCGGCTTCAGCCACGTACCTTACAACAATATCGAGGCTATCAAAGAGGCTATCACCGATCAGACTGCCGCGATCCTGGTTGAGCCAATCCAGGGCGAAGGCGGCGTACGCCCGCCTTCGGACGAATACCTGCCCGCCTTGCGCGAGCTTTGCAACCAGACGGGGGTGCTTTTGATCCTGGACGAGATCCAGACCGGGTTCTGCCGCACCGGGCGCTTCTGGGGTGGCGACCACTGGGGAGTGCGGGGCGACATTATGACAGTAGCCAAGTCGATTGCCGGCGGTATTCCGATGGGCGCGGTACTGATTGATGAGCGTTTTGGAGCGCTGGATAAATCCACCCACGGCTCGACCTTTGGCGGCAACCCCCTGACCGCTGCCGCTGCCATCGCCGCTATCCAGTATATGCAAGATTACAAACTGGATGAACGTGCTGCC
The DNA here is from genome assembly GCA_036261665.1 of Chloroflexia bacterium. Classification (GTDB taxonomy): domain Bacteria; phylum Chloroflexota; class Chloroflexia; order Chloroheliales; family Chloroheliaceae; genus 54-19. The sequence goes on along the minus strand of DATAKM010000187.1, from coordinate 49,677 downwards.
GAACTGGGCGAATACTTTTTGGCCCAGTTACGCCCGCTGGCCGATATGGAAGGGACGGTGGTGCGCGAGGTCCGTGGACGCGGCCTGATCATCGGTCTGGAACTGAAGCAGAAAGTAGTGCCTTATCTCCGCGCCCTGATGGACCGGGGAGTGCTGGCCCTGCCTGCCGGGCCTAACGTCCTGCGCCTGCTGCCCCCGCTCGTTATCGAGAAAGAGCAACTTGATTTTGCCGCTGCGCAGATCAAAGCCGTGCTGGTAGGTTAGTTTTCGCCAGGCTGAAATCTCAAGCTATAACAAAAGGCCAGGGATGCATCTCCCTGGCCTTTTGTTTTAATTTAATCTTATTTCGGAGCCATCCGAATGGCACCATCCAGCCTGATTACCTCGCCATTAAGCATTTCGTTTTCGATAATATGCTTTGCCAGGGCAGCATATTCATCCGGGCGACCCAGGCGCGGCGGGAAGGGTACCTGCTGGCCCAGCGAAACGCGGGCCGGTTCAGGCAGCCCTGCCAGCAGCGGCGTGTCAAAGATGCCGGGCGCAATGGTCATTACCCGGATGCCATAGCGAGCCAGTTCGCGAGCTACCGGCAGAGTCATGCCTACAATCCCACCTTTGGAAGCCGAATACGCCGCCTGTCCAATCTGTCCATCGAAAGCCGCGACTGAGGCCGTATTGACGATCACACCTCTCTCGCCACCTTCGTTTGGCTGGTTTTTGCTCATGGCTTCGGCAGCCAGGCGAATGGTGTTGAAAGTTCCCACCAGGTTCACCTGAATTACTTTGTTGAATGAAGCCAGGCTGGAGGGACCTTCTTTCCCCAGCACCCTTTCCGCCACGCCAATACCGGCACAGTTAATCGCTACGTGTAAGCCGCCAAAGTCGTTTACTGCCGTCTGCACCGCCGCTTTCACCTGCTCTTCGTCGGTCACATTGGCCTTAACAAAACGCACATTCTCACCCAGTTCTTTTGCCAGGGACGCTCCGGTTTCTTCGTTCAAGTCTACGATGACCACTTTAGCGCCGGATTGACTCAGCAAACGCGCACAGGCTCCTCCCAGGCCAGATGCGCCGCCGGTAACCAGAACACCTTTGTCCTTGAGATCCATAACTGGTCCTTTCTCTTATTCAGATTCTTGAAAAGTAGTGACATATGGATAGCCTGGTTATTCTACAACAGCCTCAAGTTGGAGTAAATTATTAACGCAACCTTTTCTCTGCCTCCCTGAACAGAGCTTTATTAAATGGTAGAATTGATTGGTGATTTGGAAATAAAATTTATGGTCAGGTAAAACAATGCATTTACAATTGCCCGCCATCTTAAAATGTACTTATTGTGGCTGCGAGGGCCTGCGGCTGGCAGAAAACGCAGAGCTAAAGGTTTATAATGGTGAGGATAGCGTGGAAAGCGGTGCGGTACACTGCCCGCGCTGCGGCTGTAGTTATCCAATTCAGGACGGGATTGTAAATTTTATCCCCGTCAGGCCAAGAAGTATCGGTCCGGCCCAGTGGACCAATCATTTCCGGTTGGTGGCGTGGGGTTACGAGCGTTTCTGGCGCAAGCGCGCCCTGACCGCCCTGGGCGGACGTCCCTGGCCGCCTGAAGAAGAACTCGCTACAGTTGTCGAAATGCTGGTAACGCCACATCCTGCGGGCCTGACTATCCATAATGAAATGGCTTTTTACCTGGACCAGGGTTGTTCAACCGCCTTTTACGGCAGAGCTATTGCCAGGGCGATTATCGGTGGTAAACTCGCAACCGGGAGCGCCAGCGGGCATGTGGTAGGGGTTGATAACTCCTGGCCGATGTTGCAGGAAGCACGCGGCTTTATCCAACGCGATGGCCTGACCGGTAAGATAAGCCTGGTGCGCGCCAATGTGGAAAAGTTACCTTTTATTGATGCCGCTTTTGCCGGAATTGCCAGCGGAGGCTCGCTCAATGAGTTCCGCCATACTGCCAAAGCCCTGGCCGAAGCCCGCCGTACCCTCTCTCCACAGGGACGCGGCGCCTTAATGGTGCAGATGCAGGCGCGCGGTAAAACCGGAGCAGGCATCAACCACCTGCTGAGCCTGAGTAGCGGATTGCACTTCTTTGAGCGTGACCAGCTTAATCGTTACTACCAGGATGCGCATTTCAAAGTGCTGGAGCAAATAGCGGAAGGCTTAATCACCATCACGCGACTGGCCCCGGAGTGAGGTTGCAGGCCTGAATTTTCCCGGTAAAATCAACCTGATATATTTATAATTGTAACATTTTTATTCGATTGATACTCAAAAATGGCTGAAATAGAACGTCAAACTTTACCCGATATTCTGGCCCCTGATCTTGATGTAATTATCGTGGGCTTCAATCCTTCACTGGTATCGTGGAAAAATGGCCATCACTATGCCAATCCGGTGAACAACTTCTACCGCCTGCTTTATCGAGCAGGCCTCACTCCCCACCTGCTAAAGCCGGAAGAAGATGTAAATCTACCTCAATACGGTATTGGCCTGACTAACTTTGTAGTAGATATTCCCTCCGCCAATGAAACGGCGGTTCCGGCAAGCGTCTACCGGGCCAGTCGCGCCACCCTCGACGAGAAGGTAATACATTACCGCCCACGGCTGGTTTCTTTCAACGGTCTTAAACTCTACCAGTACTACTTTGGCAAAAAACTGGTAGAGTTCGGCCTGCAAAAAGAAGTTGTGGTAGGAGGATGCCCACTTTTTGTCACTCCCAGCAGCAGCGGAGCGGCCAACATGTACTACGAACGCCGCCAGGAACTTTATAGCGAATTAAAAAGCCTGATAGATAGCTATAAAGCTAAATAGTAAAAACCTTCCACTACTCCCCATTCAAGCCTTACTCTACCTCACAAAGCCTGTCAAAAGTTTGTGAAACATTGGACGAGTTTTTCGTGTCAATTTAAGTGTTAAAGAGTAATACCGGTCAGGGACCGGATATGAAAGTATGAAACGGAGAGTGGTTAAATGAGTTTGATTAGAGCAATTATCTGTATTATTTTCCCGCCGCTGGCGGTAATTGATAAAGGTTGTGGTAGTATTTTACTGGTTTCGTTACTGACTCTGGCAGGCTGGATCCCCGGCGTGATTGCCGCCATGGTGGTGTGCGCCAGTGACAGCAATAAAAGATATGATCGCTATTCTTATTAAGAGTGGCGCTAATACAGTTTTGTCAATCTGAAACTTAAAACAATGCTCTCAGGAATTAATGATCCTGAGAGCATTCTTTTTCAGCTTAAAATCAGGAGCGTGGTTTACGAGCCTGGGCGGTCAGCCAGTCAACCAGGGGGCGAAGCTCAGGCGGAAGGGCTGATTCGCTGGCCTGGACACTGCAAGTCCGGTTGTTATCGTGAACTGTAATGTTATACTGGAAACGATCGACATTGGAAGCGGAGGATGGCAGGCGGGAGGGTAATTTAAAGAAATTAGCCTCAGAAAGCATTTTTTGAAGTTGAGCAGCTTCATCCGCTGAGAGTTGCGAGGTATCCACTTCGGTACGCATAATCAGACCGGCAAAACCACCACTACGCTCAAATTCAACTCGCATTGCCAACCTCCATCCTGTAAGCCTACTTCAGGGTAACCCCTACGCCATTCCAGGCATCGTGGACCGCTTTTTGTTCGGCACTACCTTTGCCAAATAACTCCCCGGCGGTTTGATAGGTTGCCAGGGCGCAAGTATGAAAAGTTGCCCGGCTGCGGAGCTTATCTCGCAAAGTAATATACCATATCTTCCCGGCTTTCTCCCAGGCGTAGCCTCCAATCGCTACTGCCGCCAGGTAAAAAGCATGGTTCGGTATACCGGAATTAAGATGAACACCGCCATTATCGCTGCTGGTCTTAACATAGTCTTTCATATTGGCGGGTTGAGGGTCTTTGCCCAGCACAGGGTCATCGTAAGCTGTGCCGGGGGCTTTCATAGAGCGAAGGGCGACACCTTTAACCTTGCTGGTGAAAAGACCCTGTCCGATTAACCAGTCAGCCTTGTCTGCTGTCTGCTTCAAGGTATACTGCTTTACCAGTGAACCGAAAACATCGGACATAGACTCGTTAAGCGCGCCTGACTGGCCGCTGTAGTTCAGGGCGGCTTCAAACTGGGTCACTCCGTGGGTTAATTCGTGACCAATAACATCCACTGAAATAGTGAACCGGTTAAAAAGATCGCCGTCACCATCGCCGTAAACCATTTGCTGGCCGTTCCAGAAGGCGTTGTCGTAGTTTGTACTGTAATGAACGGTTGAGTCCAGGCGCATACCTCGGTCGTCCACCGAGTTGCGCTCATAGGCCGACATATAGAAATCATAAGTGGCGCCTGCTCCATCATAGGCTTCGTTGACGGCTACATCGGAACTGGCCGGGCCACCTTCACTGCGCACCAGAGTTCCGGGTAAGTCTTCGGTATTTTTAGCATCATAGACGGTACGCTGTTTCTGTCCTGCCGGTACACCTACCAGTCTGGGAAAATTACTTATAAGCTGGCGCTGACCACGTATTTGAGACGACAGAACCAGGTTTTCCATAGCGTCCGACTGCTGGTTAGTGTTACCATTCTGAATAATGGCCTTGGTAATATACGGCGGAATGATATAGCAACTCGCCTGGCAATGATGGGACATTTTTTGCTCCTTTCCCTGTTGCAAAGGCAGACTCTACTATAGTTAGAGGGTAATGGCCGGGGTGTAGCAAAAGGAAGACGAAGTGGAAAATTATGAGGCAGGAAGCTTTACCCGGTGCATACTTACAGCTTTTCTTTCAGATTTTCTTTCAGGTTTTCTTTGCCGTAAGCCTTTAGCTTTCCATTGCTAACATACTGATTAATGTAGAAATTAGCAGATTTGGTAATCTTTGAAAAGACCCAATTATAAATCATGATACCCGATTACGTGAGAAAATCCAGGAAAGATGTGTCTATTGAGTCATACTGTAGAATTTAGATTCAGATAAACCAATTTCAGAGAAAAAGCCACCTCTCTATTTGAGATGGCTTTTCTTATTTTGAAAAGTTAAATTAGCCGTGCTGTTGAAAATCAGGCTATCAGGATAAACCAGCTTCAACTTTTACCTGAACCCTAGCGAGGGTTGGTACCACCGGTGTTGTAATTGCCCTGAGTGCCCTGGTTATAACCACTCTGGCTACTCGTACCGCTCTGGCCCATGCTGCTCTGGCCGCTCATACCGCTCTGACCCATGCTGCTCTGGCCGCTGGTGCCACCTTGAGTAGCATAACTCTGCTGGCTCTGGCCCTGCATTACGCGAGGCAATTCCTGTTTGAGCAGGTTAACTACTTCTTCAGTATGCCGCGTTATCTGCTGCCATAGTTGCTGGTTGCCGTCCTGCGCATACTTGTGATAGGCCTCAAGAGCTTCCAGGTTCGAAGCTAACGCCATGATGACGTTATAGCTGTTGTTATCCATCATTTTCTGGTGCATCAAACAAACCTCCTTGTCGTTCCTCTTATCAAGAGTCACCATTTGATGACCATGAAAATGGTGGCAATTAATGTGCCAGCACGGCTATGACAGAAAGACGGGAACTAGGGCAACTCGCGTTCTGGATCCCACGGATAGACAATCCAGGCATCCGTTTCTTCCGCAAAATAATCCGGTTTATCGTTCGGAAATTTACTGTTGCGAGGCTTATAATTCAAAACACACACATCCACTTTGCCACCCGCCCGGCGCAGGCGATCACGTACCGCTACGACAGTGCTGCCGGTATCCCAGACATCATCAACTACCAGAATACGCCGGCCATAAATCTGGCTATCTTCAGGGAACTGCAAGAAAATAGGCTCAGGCAAGGCTCTTTCCTCGCCGTTGTAAAACATGACGGCGGCGCACAAAATATTGCGGATATGGGTTTTTTCGCTGATCAGGCAGGCTGGAACCATCCCACCGCGGGTAATAACCAGGATATTATCGTAATCGTGTGGTAACTGGTGCAAGAGCTTGCCGACCATTCGCTCTATATCACTCCAGTTAATATATTGCTTGCTCAGATTGCTACTCCCTTCTCATCTGATTTGTACCAACCTGTTTTTATTTATTGATCCCATCCGGTAAAGTCAGGTTGCGTGAAAGACTCCTGCCGATACCGGTAAGCGACAAAAATTCGTCGTGAATCGTTAATACCGCATCCTGCTCGTCTTTGGAAGCCACTATTAAGCTGATATTTAGCTCGCTTGAACCTTGCGCTATCACCATTACGTTAATCCCCCGCTGACCCAGGGCGCTGAAAAGACGCCCCGCGACACCGGGCGCACCGCGCATACCAGAGCCTACTACCGCAATGGTTACTACTTCCAGATCTGCCTCAATGGTATCGAGTTCTTTATTTTCCAGTTCGCGTTCAAATTCTTTTCGTAAGACCTGTACGATATGAGTCGCAACTTTCTTTTCGACTACAAAACAAAGGTCGTGACCGCTACTGGCGTGACTGATCATAAAGACATTAGCTTTGAGATCGGCCACTCGCGCGAAAATTCGGGCGGCTATACCCGGTATACTCAAGACACCATTACCGGATACCGCAATAAGGGCCATGTTGCGGGCGCTGGTTACAGCTTTAACCACGCCATCAGTGGTTTCGGCAGCGTGATCTATGCGGGTACCGGGGAAATCCGGGTTAAAGGTGTTTTTGATATAAATCGGAATGCCTTTTTCAACGGCAGGCAACACAGTGAGGGGGTGGATCACTTTTGCCCCGAAATGGGTCAATTCACCCGCCTCAGAGTAACTGATGCGGCGCAAAGAACGGGCATTAGGAACCAGGCGCGGGTCAGCGGTCATAACGCCGTCCACTTCCTTCCAGATCCATACCTGGTCAGCGTCCAGGGTTGCGCCGATAATACTGGCGCTGAAATCGGTGCCATCACGGCCCAGGGTCGTGGTTATACCATCTTCAGTCGAGCCGATAAAGCCGGTGACAACCGGTATTACCCCATTTTCGACAAGCGGAATCAGGCGAGCCCGACAGCGCACTTCCGTAATATCCATTTTAGGACGAGCTGCCTGGAAATTACGATCAGTTAGAATTAGCTCTTCCGCGTTAATGGCTACCGATTTATAACCCTGGTCCTGGAGCGCCCCGGCCAGTACAACGCTTGAAATTTTCTCTCCGTAAGAAGCCACAGCATCGAGCGAGCGAGGGCTCAATTCACCCAGCAGTTCAATACCGGTTAAAAGACGTAGAAGCTGGCGAAGGTAAGCTGCCACGGTAGAAGTGACATTGGACCGAATCTCTGTGTTTTGAATAGCCGCCGAGATTACATCCATATTACGGGAATGAAATTCCGACATCAGCTTTTCAGCAGTGGGGTTACTTGCATGGGTGGAGCGCCCGCTTTCCGCCAGGGCGCGGGCCGTATTTAAAAGCCAATCCGTTGTACCGCTCATGGCGCTAACTACTGCGATTGGTTTTTCTTCATGGTAGCTTCCGATTAATTTTGCTACGGCCCGGTAACGCTCCGCATTGCCTACAGAGGTTCCACCAAACTTCATTACTATCATTTTACGAGTATTCCTTTTTGTTTTACTCTGGTCATTCTTTTATACCCCAAGTAAGCTGTTTCAACCCGGGGCGAAAGAGCTGTAACTTTGGCTGACTGTTTTCTACCAGGATAGATTAAAACAGCCCTGAATAAACGACATTGTTTTTACGGGGAATAAGTCAGGATGGAAGCTAAATCACCCTGAACAGGCATTAATTCTTTTCTATCGCTATGGTTTTGAAGGCTATTTTGCCAAAGCCCACCCCGGTTGTCAAATAGGGATAACAGGGTAGCACAAAAACAACCTTGACAGGTAAGCCAGAGGCACAGGAATAGTAGCGGTAAATTAATCGGGTGAAGAAGCCTTATCGAACTGCTGTTCCCTGATAACCTGTTCCATGGCTTTTTCCATGGAAGGAATTTCCCACATAATGGTCCAGCCCTTTTCGGCGGCCCACTCACGCAGCCGAAAATCTGAAGCCGCAGAAAGCACTATTTTCACGCCTAGCTTACGCGCATGACGGTCCACTATTTCCAATTTATCGGGCTCATCAAGCAAACTGGAACGGGTTTCAGGAGACCAGATCACTACTCTTACTTCGGGGTCCAGCATCATTTGAGCTTTTAGTTCACGCTGGTAAGCATGACTTTCTTCCGCAAGTCCCAGAAGAAAATGGTAAAGGTCACGGTACCGAGTAGTGACTAAAACGGGTTGCATATTTATTTGTCCTACATCCAATGAGTTAGCTTTACTTACTATGCAACGGTAACGCTGGTCAGTAAGGGGCACAACCCATTTACATATATTACACTCATAATTATAAAGCAAGTTAATAAGCTAAAAGCCGTACTAACTTATTGATACCACCACTTTAACACAAAATTCACCAAAAGAAAGCGGTATTGGGTAAAGAAATAAAAATTTGAATTAAGATTTGATTAACTACTCCTTTTTAAGAGCCGAGAGCAGCTTTGCTAAGAGTGCTAAAGTTATCGAAAAAAGTTGATCTATATAGGGTAGATACTGAAGGTAGGACAATTTGCCTAAACGAAGTCAAGGCTTATTTATGAAGTTTGTATATATTTACACTAAAAAGGCTTCTTTTAGTATTGACACATCAGTGAAAGCTATGCTACTATGGGGCAAATCAGCGCAGCGAAGCGCATTTTTCCCTTAACTGTTAGTGTAACTTAAAACGACGGTTAAACATCAGAAGGGGTATAACCTAATTTCGTTATGGCTAAACCGATTAAGAAAACTAAAAAGCGTGGCGGTTTCCTACGTCTGGTACTTATTATTATCACCCTCGTACTTCTAGTATCGCTAGTACGCAGGGGGGTTTCAGGTGGAAGCAAAAAGAGCTAGAAAAGCTCAGGCCACAACCGGAAACCTCCCAGATAAGGGAGGTTTTTTAACACCCGGTATACAACGGTTCAAGCGTAACCAAATTAAGGAAAATAAGGGTCTGCTCAGGCCCATTAGAGAGAAGAAACTTTAGTGGATCAAGGGTTACTCTATCCACCACTTTCGTAAGAAAGAAAGAGAAAGGACTAACTGGCAATGTACCGCAACTATGAGGATCAAAACTGTTACAGAGGAGGCACTCGTTCGGCGATGGCCTCGCGTTATGCGCAGCAACGCTCTCAAAGCGAAGCTCAGGCCATCGCCATCGCTATGCCGCGCCGCCAGAATTCCCTGCTTGCCTCCCCTTTCTCCATTCTTTCCCTTCTCCTCATTATTAGCATTATTATCCCTATTTTAGTAAACCTCGTACTTATTCTGCTTGGTCTTTAATGCCTGGTAGTGGCTGGTTCACAGGGCTGTAGAACCGCACAAGTCACCCGGATAGTTAAAGAGCCAAGCGTCTCTCAATTCAAGCTACTAATTACTGGATAGAAAAATTTAATAGCACAGGGCAAAGCCGCACCTGTTATAAAGCTAGTTAGCCAGAGTTGCTCTAACTTTCCAGTTTGTGTAACTTACTCTAATTTCTTTTCGTTCCGAACGGGAACGTGTCTTAACTCTTTTTGGTACAGACTTTTTAATATCGTTATACTTTTGTTGATTTTAGTAAAACGATCATAAAACAAATAGCAAATTTCAGGAGGATAATTGAGATGTCTTTGATCGCGAATACTCCGGCTCCCGCGACTCGCCGGCCAGGTATACAAGTGCCTACTCCTGATGGTCGTTTCACCGCGCGTGAGTTAGATGGCGCGCGTATCCTGTGCGAATGTTTGATTGCGGAGGGTGTGGACACGATCTTCGGCTACCCTGGTGGGGTAATTTTACCGCTCTACCACGTTCTGGGAGAATATCCCGAGCTACGCCATATCCTGGTCCGGCACGAACAGGCCGGCGCGCACGCCGCCGATGGGTTTGGCCGCGTAACTAACAAAGTAGGCGTCTGCCTCGGAACCAGTGGCCCTGGCGCTACCAATCTTGTCACCGGCATCGCGACGGCTTATATGGATAGCGCGCCGCTGGTCGCCATTACCGGAAACGTCAACCGCAGCCTGATCGGCAAAGATAGCTTCCAGGAAACCGATATTACCGGTATCACTCTGCCGATCACCAAGCACAACTGGCTGGTCATGGATGTAAAAGACCTGGCTGAAACCGTTAAGAAGGCTTTTTACCTGGCCCAGACCGGACGGCCCGGCCCGGTGCTGGTTGATATTCCCAAAGATGTCTTCCTGACCAAAACGTACTTCAACGGCTATCCGACCGAAGTAAAAATGCGCGGTTATAACCCGACCGTCTTCGGACATGCTCGCCAGATCAAGCAGGCTGCTAACCTGATTAATGAAGCAGAACGCCCGGTAATTCTTTACGGGCACGGCGTAACAGTCTCCAGCGCTTACAAGGAACTGGCGGAACTGGCCGAAAAAGCCGAAATTCCGGTCAGCAGCACTTTGCAGGGTCTGAGCGCTTTCCCGACTGCCCATCCTTTGAGCCTGGGTATGCCGGGTATGCATGGCGGTGTTCACGCTAACCACGCCATTAACGAGGCGGATTTGCTGATTGCCATCGGTATGCGCTTCGATGACCGCGTAACCGGCAACCTGAAAACTTTCGCCAAACATGCCAAAGTGATTCATATTGATATTGACCCGGCAGAAATCGGCAAGAACGTTCCTGTGCATCTTCCGATTGTCGGTGATATCAAGAACGTCTTGCAGGTAATGAGCAAGTACGTGCAGGAAAAAACTCATCCTGAGTGGCTGGAAAAGATTGCTGGCTGGAGAGCCAGGGATGTCCAGCGCCGCAAGAATGAGATGGCCCGGCGCGGCCCGATTTCCCCTGCTTACATCATTCAGACTATGGGTGAAGTGCTCGGGGAGGATGCCGTAATTACGGTGGACGTTGGACAGCACCAGATGTGGGTAGCCCAGCATTTCAACTTCAAGAGAGCCAACAGCTTTATTTCAAGCGGCGGCCTGGGTACGATGGGCTTCGGTTTACCAAGTGCCATGGGCTGCCGGATGGCTATCCGAGATGAGAATGTACCGGTCTGGACCGTGACTGGTGATGGCGGCTTCCAGATGAACAGCCAGGAACTGGCCACCCTGGTTCAGGATGACATTCGGGTAAAAATTGCGATTTTCAACAACGGTGTACTGGGAATGATCCGGCAGTGGCAAACCCTCTTTTACGATGGCCGTTTGCATAGCTCGCCTATTTCCGGCCCCGATTTCGTCAAGCTGGCCGAAGCTTATGGCATCAAAGCCTGGCGCGTGACCGACTCATCGGAAGTGGCTCAGGCGGTAAAAGAGGCTAACGAATGGCCGGGTCCGGCGCTGGTGGAATTTGTCATACCTGAAGGCGATATGGTTATGCCAATGGTTCCGGCGGGCGGTTCTAACATTGATGCGATTGAAACTGCCGAGTAACAGAAGAGGAGAAAAACTGTGCCAGCGACAGCAGCAAAAACTGAACATCTACATACCATAGTGGTTCAACTGGAAGATGAACCCGGCGCGCTCAACCGGGTAGTCAATCTCTTCCGCCGACGCGGCTACAACATCGAAAGCCTCAGCGTAGGCCACACCGAAGAGCCGAACATCAGCCGCATGACCCTGGCGGTTCGCGGTGAAGATGAGATCGTAGAGCAGCTTACCAAGCAACTCTACAAACTGCTCGAAATTATCAAAGTTACCGATGTAACTGAGGATAGCACCATTATTCGTGAAATGGCGATTATCAAGGTTAACGCGGACAAACCCGAATCACGCGCCGAGATTATGCAGTTCAGCGAAATATTCAAGGCGCGGGTGCTGGATGTAGCCGCAGACTCTATCACGGTCGAAATTACCGGCCCGGAAGAAGAAGTTGAACGCTTCTTTGCTCTCCTGCGACGCTACGGCATCAAAGAGAGTGTACGGACCGGACGGGTTGCTATGGCTCGCGGGAGCGTAAATAACTCTGCTATTTAATGATGTGAGATGGGAGATCAGGTGGGCGGACAGTTTTTAGTCAAAGGTCTGGCCCACCGGTTAGAAGAGTGGTAGGAGAAGGAGTTTAGAGAGAGATGGCTAACACTTTCGTTCTGACAAGAGAAAGCGGCGAAATGGCTGAGCTGGCTTTCAACCACTTTATGCAAACCGTGCTGGACGAAGGTGCCCGGCGCTTTAGCGATTATGAGTCGGGGATATACATGTATTGCCAGTTAGCGCCGGAAGATGAAGCCGGGCGCCGTGTACTGGTAGTGAGCGAGCGCTACAGCCAGGTGGTGCGGGTATGTATCGAAGCAGCCTATGAGTTGTTTGAGGGTGACGTTCACCATTATGTGCAGCGGATTGGCACTGTAGAGCGCGAAACAGTAAGCAGCAACCTGGAACCCCTGATGCGCCAGGCCTACAACAGTCTGATGGCCTGGAAACCAACCCACGAGAACATCTGGGATAACGTGTATTAAGTCAGTAAGAAAAGAAGAGGATTTGAGGGTGTCCTCCGGTAAACAATTTTCAATTATGAGAGAGGAGTCTCTAAATGGCTAAACTTTATTACGACAAAGATGCGAATTTCGATCTTATCAAAGATAAGAAAATCGCTATTATTGGCTACGGCAGCCAGGGGCACGCCCATGCCCTTAATTTGCAGGATAGCGGCCTGGATGTACGGGTTGGTTTATACAAAGGCAGCAAAAGCTGGGAAGCCGCCAGCAAGCACCTTAAAGTTCAGACCGTAAGTGAAGCCGCCGCCGAAGCCGACGTAATAATGATTCTGTTGCCTGACCAGACCCAGCGGTCTGTTTACGTTGAAGAGATCGAGCCGAACCTGAAAGAAGGCGATACGCTCATGTTCGCTCACGGCTTTAACATCCACTTCAATCAGGTAGTGCCGCCTAAAAACGTCGATGTAACCATGATCGCTCCGAAGGGCCCCGGTCACCTGGTCCGCAGCGTTTATACCGAAGGCGGTGGAGTACCGGCCCTGGTGGCAGTATTCCAGGATTACAGCGGACACGCCAAGCAGCAGGCCCTGGCGTATGCCCGCGGCATTGGCGCTACCCGCGCCGGTGTGCTGGAAACCACCTTTAAGGAAGAGACCGAAACCGACCTCTTTGGCGAGCAGAGCGTGCTGTGCGGCGGCGTAACCGCTTTAATCAAAGCCGGTTTCGAGACCCTGGTAGAAGCAGGTTACCAGCCTGAAGCCGCCTATTTCGAATGTATGCACGAAATGAAGTTGATTGTGGACTTGCTTTACAAGGGCGGTATGGAATACATGCGCTATAGCATTAGCGATACTGCCGAATACGGTGATTACACTCGTGGACCGCGCATCGTGACGGAGCAGACCAAAGCCGAGATGAAGAAGATTCTGCACGAAATTCAGTCCGGCCAGTTTGCCAGGGAATTCATCCTGGAGAATGCCACCAACCGCCCGGCTTTCAACGCCATGCGCCGGATGGAAAAGGAACACCAGATTGAAGCCGTCGGCAAAGAATTGCGGGCTATGATGAGCTGGTTGAACACAACAAAGTAAGTTTAGTTCTGGAGGTGAGTGATGAGTTCAGATGTAGTAAACCCGGCTATTGATCCCCGCCGGGTGATTATCTTCGATACCACTTTGCGCGATGGCGAACAGTCGCCGGGTGCTACACTCAACATCGAGGAAAAAGTCGAGATTGCCAAACAACTTGCCCGTCTGGGTGTAGATGTGATTGAAGCAGGCTTTGCCATCTCGTCACAGGGCGACTTTGAAGCGGTGCAGCGCATTGCACGCGAAGTCAAAGGCCCGATTATCGCCAGCCTGGCACGTGTCCGCAAACAGGATATTGACCGGGCCTGGGAAGCTTTGCAGGATGCCGAGCGGCCTCGCCTGCACGTCTTTATTTCGTCCTCCGATATTCATCTTAAACACCTCTTTCGCTTGACCCGCGAAGAAGCGCTCGAACAGACCCGCGAGATGGTCTCCTATGCCCGCAGCCTCTGCCCTGACGTAGAGTTTTCGGCCCAGGATGCTACTCGCTCCGATATTGACTACCTCTGCAAAATGATTGAGGTAGCCATTGAGGCGGGCGCTTCTACCGTCAACCTGCCTGATACAGTTGGTTTTACCACCCCGGGCGAGTACGAAAAGATGATTCTGACCGTGCAAGCCAAAGTAGCCAATGCTCGGAAAGCCATCATTTCGGTACACTGCCATAATGACCTGGGCATGGCGGTCTCGAACAGTCTGACCGCCCTCAAAGCCGGGGCGCGCCAGGTTGAATGCACCATCAATGGTATCGGCGAACGCGCCGGCAATGCCGCTCTGGAAGAAATCGTAATGGCCCTGGAAACCCGCAAGGATGTTTTCGGCCTTTATACCGGGGTGGATACCACTCAAATTCACCGCACCAGTCGCATGGTCAGCACCTTCACCGGCATTCCGGTCCAGCCCAACAAAGCGGTGGTCGGTTCAAATGCCTTCGCTCACGAAAGCGGTATTCACCAGGACGGTATCCTAAAAGAGAAGCGCACCTATGAGATTATGGACGCTTCCGCGGTAGGTGCGGGCGATACCAACCTCGTCCTGGGCAAGCACAGTGGCCGTCACGCCTTCCGCAAAAAGCTGGAAGAACTGGGCTATGAACTGGATGGCGAAGAACTGAACAGGGCTTTCTTCGAATTCAAGCAACTCTGCGATAAGAAGAAAACTATCAGCGATAAAGATATCGTAGCGCTGATCATGGACCAGGCACAGAGCGAAACCGATGCCGCGTATCGCCTGGAGCAGTTCCAGGTAACCACGGGAGACCGGATTGTGCCGACCGCCACGGTAAAACTGATTACCCATGACGGAACCGTGCTTACCGAAGCCTCGGTTGGCGATGGCCCGGTAGACGCGGTGTGCAAGGCGATCAGCAAAATGAGCGGCATTCCCTGCGATATTGCCGAATTTACTGTCAGCGCTGTAACTGAAGGTGAAGATGCCCTGGGCGAAGTAACCATGAAAGTTACCTATCGTGGCCGGACGGTAAGCGGGCGAGGCGCGGACACCGATATTATCGCCGCCTCGGCTAAAGCCTTCCTGCACGCCACCAACAAGTTTGTCGAAATGGGGCCGTTTGAGGACGAGACCAATACCGACCCTTACAAAAAGGACGAATTTGGGCCGCTGGCGGGAATCAGCCGCGCCTACAATATGTAAATAGCCGAGGATGAGGAGGATTAATCAGAGAGCTTTGATTAATCCTCCTCATCCTCGTGAAGCTTTCAAAACGCAAACCTGCTCTGCGACAACTAGAGGACGGAGGACTTTCCCAGATGCTGCTAAATATTGCAGTTTTACCGGGTGATGGAATTGGCTACGAAGTAACCGTAGAAGCCCTGAAGGCGCTCAAAGCGATCTGCGATAAGTATGGGCATACCCTTAATTACCAGGAAGGTCTGGTAGGAGGCGCGGCCCTCGATCAAGAAGGCGTACCGATAACCGACGCTACCCTGGACATGTGTAAAGCCAGCGACTCGATCCTTTTTGGCGCGGTCGGTCTACCCAAGTACGACAACGCCCCCATGGAAAAACGCCCCGAACTTGCCCTTTTCCGCCTGCGCAAGACTTTTGACCTTTTCGCCAACCTGCGCCCGGTCAAAAATCTACCCGCGCTCCAGAATGCCAGCACTCTAAAACCGGAAACCCTGGCAGGAGTCGATCTGGTAGTAGTGAGAGAGCTAACCGGGGGCCTCTATTTCGGCCAACCGAGCAAACGCTACACCGACGAGGGCGGGCGCAAAGCGGTAGATACCCTACCGTACAGCGAACAGGAAATTGAACGCATCGTTCGAACCGCTTTTGAACTGGCAAAGAGCCGCAATGGTAAAAAGAAAGTCACTTCGGTAGATAAAGCGAATGTACTGAACACCAGCCGCCTCTGGCGCGAGGTAGCCACCGAAGTAGGCCGCGATTACCCGGAAATTGAACTGGAACATATGCTGGTAGACGCTACCGCTATGAACCTGATCCGGCGTCCGGCCTCTTTTGATGTTATCGTGACCGAAAACCTCTTTGGCGATATTCTGACCGACGAAGCTTCTATGTTGGCCGGGTCAATGGGCCTGCTCGCCAGCGCCAGCCTGGGTTCAATCAAGAATCCGAAGGGCGGCCAGTACGGTATGTACGAGCCGATTCACGGCACGGCTCCCGATATTACCGGGCAGGGTATCGCTAACCCGCTGGCTGCGATTGGCTGCGCCGCAATGCTGCTGCGTCTGACTTACGGCCTTGAAACCGAAGCGGCTGACCTGGAAGCGGCCATAGATGCCGTGCTGGATGCGGGTTATCGCACCCCGGACCTTTATGAACCGGGCCTGACCAAAGTGGGCACTACCCAGATGGGGGATGTCGTCGTAAAAGCGCTAACCGCGAAAACTCTGGCCTGATTTATTAATCAGGCCACCCGAAATCCAGTTTTACAACACCTTACGCGTAGCAAAGAGGCTGCGCTCCTTCTCAGGGGAAGCGCAGTTTTCTTTATCATAAAGAAGAAGTAAGAGTTTAAGGAGAAGTCAGGATGAGCCACATGGGGGAAGAACAGCGCATCTTTGTATACGATACGACCCTGCGCGATGGTAGCCAGGGTGAAGGACTTAGCTTTTCAGTTGAAGACAAAATTAATCTGGCAAAGAAGCTGGACGAACTGGGCGTGGCTTATATTGAAGCGGGTTGGCCTGGCAGCAATCCTAAAGACGAAGAATTTTTTAATCGAGCAGCTAACGGGCATCTGAATCTCAAAAATGCAAAATTATCGGCCTTTGGTAGCACCCGCCGCGCTAATGTGCTGCCCGAAAATGATGGCAATCTGCGCCTCTTGATGCAAAGCCGCACCCCGGTTGTCACCCTCTTTGGCAAGACCTGGGATTTGCACGTCACCAATGCTCTAAACACTACGCTCGAAGAAAATCTTAACATGATCGGTGACAGCGTTCAGTTTTTCAAGCAGGCCGGGCGCGAATTGATTTACGATGCGGAACATTTTTTTGACGGTTTCAAAGCTAACCCTGAGTACGCCCTGGCAACCTTAAGACAGGCCGCTCAGGCCGGGGCAGACTGGATTGTACTGTGTGATACCAACGGGGGGCTATTAACCTGGGAAGTGCCGGACATCATGGCGCGAGTACACGAAGAGGTTGACCCATTTGGCATACGCCTGGGAATTCACGTTCACAATGACGGCGACCTGGCCTGCGCCAATACCCTCACAGCAGTGCGAAACGGTGTCAGGCAGGTACAGGGAACCATCAACGGCTATGGCGAACGTTGCGGCAACGTCAACCTGGTTTCCGTGATTGCTAACCTCGAACTTAAGATGGGTTACAAATGTTTGCCGGAAGGACACCTCTCTCGCCTGACCGAAATGTCACACCTGGTGGCGGAAGTAGCCAACCTGCCGCATAACAATCAGATGCCGTTTGCCGGTCGCAGCGCTTTCGCCCATAAAGGGGGAGTACACGTATCGGCGGTAATGAAGGATCGCCGGACCTACGAGCATATTGTGCCGGAACTGGTCGGCAACCGCCAGCGTGTGCTGGTTTCCGAACTGGGCGGACAATCGAACGTGTTGCACAAGGCTTACCAGCTTGGCCTGCAACTTCGCAAAGGTGACAGCGAAGTACGCGATGTCATTGAGCAGATCAAGCAACTGGAAAACCAGGGCTTCT
This sequence comes from Chloroflexia bacterium, assembly GCA_036261665.1. Taxonomy (GTDB): domain Bacteria; phylum Chloroflexota; class Chloroflexia; order Chloroheliales; family Chloroheliaceae; genus 54-19. The sequence goes on along the minus strand of DATAKM010000187.1, from coordinate 32,036 downwards.
CGTTCGAGAACGCCGAGGCTTCTTTTGAACTGATTATGTGGCGCAGTATGGCGGGCTACAAAGCGCCTTTCGAGTTGCGCGACATGCTGGTGCTGGCCGAACGGCGCGGTGGTCCTGATAGCGACCTGCTCTCCGAGGCAACCGTAAAATTGCAGGTGAATGGCGAAATTACCCACACCGCCGCAGAAGGTAACGGCCCGGTTAACGCCCTGGATGCCGCTATGCGCAAGGCGCTGCTGGCAGTCTACCCGCAACTCGGTAACGTGCGCCTGACCGATTATAAGGTGCGCGTCCTGAATGATGGTGGTACTGCCAGCGCTATCCGCGTAACCATCAGTTCAAGTGACGGGGTAGATACCTGGCACACGGTAGGCTCCAGCACTAACGTCATCGAGGCCAGTTACCTGGCCCTGGCCGACAGCCTGGAATATGCCCTGGTGCGCGGCCAGTTTGCCCAGGCTGTAGCCCAGGACGAGTCTGAAGTAGTGGCAGGGGTTTAACTCTAAATTTCGCTGTTTCCACCCGATTTATGGATATACCGAAGGATGAGTGGCTTTACTAATAAAGTCCCGCGCTGAGGAGCGCGGGACTTTTATTTTTACTTGTTTTTACTTATCCATGTTGTAATTGATCGGCGACCGGGCGCTAATGCTGGGGTCATGCATATTTTCCACTTTGCCGCCCTCTCCCTCGACAATCAACTTGATCGAGAGCAAAGCCTTGTCAACCCCTTCGCGCAGCACATCCTCGACACTCTTGCCCATCTGTTGCATCTGACGAGCTTCCTCAGGTTTGGGGTTTAGCTTTACCGTTACCGAAACCTGGGAAGTGACAGGCCCAGTGCTTCTAACCTCCATATGGCCGGAGTAATCGTCCTCGCCATCCGAGCCCCAGTCCATAGTGCGGTCCTGAGCGTTCACCCGCATATAGCCCGTATCATCGTACCTGTGGCCACGCACTTCACCTTCGACTTCGACCTTGCCCTCCGGTTGCGGCCTCGCTCTCCTGGCAGTGGGTAAATATTTTGGCAGGTTCTCCGCTCTGGAAACAAAATCAAATATTGCATCCGCGGAAGCTTTCATGGTCAAAACCTGAGTATAATCGCTCATCCCAGACTCCTCTCTGGCTACTATTACCGGTTGACTGAATAATGCGGGCGGCTTTACTTAACTCTTTTCCCGTAATTTGTTTGAGTTGTTGATAACCTGTAAAGCATAAATTTAGCGCCCAGCTAAGATTCGAGCATTTAATATGCCGTTATCCTGCACTTGCATAAAAGTTTCACTTATTTTTCGGCTTTTAAACTCTGATTATTCTATTTTTATTACTTAAAGGGAAGGGGATATGTTGCTTCGTCTGTTTATGCAATAAACAGTTTTAAGGCCTGATTGGCTATTGCCTTTCCCTGCCCCAGCTATGGTAAAATTAGCCCAGTATTTCAAGTAACCAGATTTGAAAGAGATTATGAGCGGTCCTGAATACGAAGAAAAATTAAAAGCCTACATCAGAGAAAATCAAATTGCCGCCGAGCATCTAAGTTTCGATCAAAGCTGCCACTCGGTAGCGGAAGCTGCCGAGGCGGTTAAAGCCAACCCTGAAGATTTTGTCAAAAATATTTGCATGCTGGATGAGCAGGGCAGACTGATCGTAGCGATAGTAAAAGGCGAGGACCGCGCCAGCACTTCCCGGGTAGCCAGAGCAATCAATGCGGCGGAAGCCCGCCTTGCCACACCCGAAGAGATTCTGGCTCATACCGGCTTTGCCTTCGGGGGCACCCCTTCTTTCGGCTTTCAGGCCACTTTCCTGGTGGATGAACGTGTGGCGGAAAAGGAAATCATTTACACAGGCGGCGGTTCCCAGAACTCGCTGGTTAAAATTACGCCAGGCGAATTGCTCCGGGCCAACCAGGGATGCCTGACCAGAATTCGGCGATAGATTAAGGCGGACAAATTGCCATCTCAAAAAGTAGTTATTATCGGCGGAGGTATAGCCGGTCTGAGCGCGGCCCTGGCCCTGACAGAAAAAGGCTTGCAGCCAGTTGTACTGGAAGCCGGGCAAAACTATGCCGGTGGTCGCCTGGGAGGTAAACCGGGCACTACTCTCCCGGGGTCAGAGTGGTACTTCCCGGCTGAGCATGGCATTCACGGCTTCTGGTCGCAATATCGCAACCTCAAAGCCCTGCTTGAAGAGCATGGAATCCAGCCACGCATGGTGCTGGCTGATAGACAGGAATGGGTTCACGGCGCGGCAGGCAAAGTGCGCCGGGTTGAGATGGGCCGGGTGGTACGGCGCACTTTCTGGCCTGCTCCGATCCATTACGGCACCCTCTGGTTCAGGCCTTCTTTCTGGCGCATGGTCGGGTGGCGAGACTGGCTCTCTATTCCGGCAGTGATGGCCAGCCTGGTGGTGGCAACCGGCATTGACCCGCTGGCTGAAGGCAAACGCATGCAGGGCAAAACCCTGGCCGACTTCTGCAAGGGTTGGCCACCGGCGATTCGCGCTTTTGTGGCCTCTTTAGCCCGGAGCGGTCTGAGCGCCCACCCCGAAGATGTACCCCTTTCCGGCTTTATCGCTTTCCTGCGTTTCTATACTTTATTGCGGCGTGATAGCCAGCGCTTTGAATACCTGGTAGATGATGCTGATACAGCGGTAGTAGCGCCAATGGTAGCAAAAGTTCGCCAATATGGGGGAGAAGTACGGCTGGGAGTGCGGGTAAGCCATCTTGAACGAGTACTAAATACAGAAGGCGAACCTTCAGGTTGGAAAGTCTTTTTAGAGGATGGTACAGCGGAAGAGAGCGCTCAGGTTATTCTGGCGGCAGATGCCCCGGGCACCCGCCAGATTTTACTCAATAGCCCGGAGACTAAGGCTCTGGCAAAAAGTTTTCACTGGCCGCAGGGACTGGAAACAGCCGTTATTCGCCTCTGGTTCGCCGAGGCGCCGCCACGTAAACACGAAGCGGGCATTATCAGCGGCGATTTCACCGTAGATAATTTCTTCTGGCTGCACCGCTTCCAGGCCAGTTTCAAGGAGTGGCACGCTCGGAGCGGCGGCAGCGCCCTGGAAGCTCACATCTACGGCCCGCCCGACCTGATGGCCGAACCGGATGAAGTCTTGCTCAAGCGCGCCCTGCAAGATTTCGCCAGGATTTATCCTGCCTTGCAGGGCAAACTGATTCACCATACTTTCCAGCGTAACAGCGCTACGCACACCCTTTTTGCGGTCGGTACTATGGCTGAACACCTGGGTATTCGGACGCCCTGGCCCGGCCTATACTGTTGCGGAGACTGGGTAAGGCACGCTACTCCGGCCCTCTTTCTAGAACGGGCCTGTGTGACCGGGCTTGAGGCGGCCAACGCCGTTCTTGAAAACCACGCTCTGCCCATTTATCCTTTAAAACCACATGCCAAACCGGAATTACTGGCCCGCCTGGTTGGACGCTATGTGCGCTTTATGCGGGCCACAGTACGCGGAACCGCTACTACCGTTAAATAGTAGCGGCCCTCAATTTAGGGTATTTGCAGTTCCAGCCCGTAACTGGCGGTGCCGATCAAATTAGCGCTGGTGGTAATGATGTTTACCGGTACGCGCATGAGCATATCGGTAAAGCGGCCTTTCTTTATAAAAGTTTCCATAAAACGGCTATCCTTAAACTTTGGCAGAATATGCATCGGAATACCGCCACCGATAAAAACTCCACCCGTAGCCAGCACTTTCATTACCAGATTACTGGTCTCAACTGCCAGGATCGAAACAAATAGATCGAGGGTAGTGCTGCATAGCTTTGAAGGAGCACCAGGCGCCAGACCGGTCTGGCTGATAATTTTGGTTTTATCCTCGGCCTGCTCGATTAAGGCTTCGATTTCAGGGGGTTCTTTAGCATAACCACTATCTTTGAGGAAATTGTATATATTGGGAATGCCTATACCCGAGCAGACTCTTTCAAAACTGACGTGATCGTAGGTTTTCAAAAGGTAGCGGAGTAATTCTATTTCCAGTTCAGTGGTAGGAGCAAAGTTTCCATGTCCTCCTTCCGAAGGATTCGGCTGGTAGTGCGCACCATCCCATGTTAGAAAGGCTTCGCCCAGGCCTGTTCCCGGCGCAATAATGGCTAACGCTCCCCCGGAGACAGGTTGGCCTTTGTTGATGCTGAATAAGTCACTCTCGCCCAGGTGAGGGATGGCATGAGCCACCGCTTCCAGGTCGTTTAATAACCTGACCGATTCGAGATTTAAATCTTTTTTGAGAACCTCTTCATCCAGCATCCAGGGTAGATTGGTCAGCTTGGCTCGTCCGGCCACTACCGGCCCGGCTACATCAAAACAGGCTCTCGTAACAGGTAGATTGACCTTGTCCAAAAACTCATGCACGATTGCTTCCAGACTTTCGTAGTCGCCACTTTGGAACCGCTCTTGTACTACTGGCCGGCGGGGACCATCTTCAGGTGTAAAAACTGCCAGGTCCGTTTTTGTCCCACCAATATCTCCAGCTAAAAGCATATTTCTCCTTCAATTTCCTAATACTAAATCTGATGATTTCCTACCCTCTATACATAATCATACTTCTTGTCTGGAAAAAACAAAAGAGGTAGAACCCTGAAAATAGCTGGGTTTTCCAGCCTGCTTCCATAGTTCTACCTCTTACCGGTTAAAACCGAATAATCAGTGCTAAATTTTACTTGATTCTCGAAAATCCGGCCCTTTCTTCAGCTTCAATCTGTTCCAGAGTACGTCCTTTAGTTTCAGGCACCAGGTAGTAAGTAAAGATCCACGAGAAGATACACATTACGGCGAAAAGCCAGAAGGTAAAGGAAGTACCAATCAGATTCAACAGACTCAAAAAGGTTAGAGAGACTACCAGGTTAGAACCCCAGTTGGCGACTGTAGCTACACTTGCGCCCAGACCTCTTACCCTCAAAGGATAGATTTCTGAAATCAATAGCCAGAAAACAGGCCCAAGCGCGATAGCAAAGAAGCCTACATAGACTACCATGCCAAGCACTGCCAGCCAGCCTAAGGTGCCGGAGATATTTGATGATAAAAAGACTATTCCCAGCGCAACCAGCCCCACAAACTGCCCGATAAGCCCGATCAATAACAGCGGGCGGCGGCCAACTCTATCCGGGAGTGGCAAGGCTACAATAGTCATGGCAAAGTTTACAATACCAATAATCACAGCCGGTAGAATAGAATTCTGGGCCGAACCAAAACCGGCCGATTGAAAAATGGTGGGAGCGTAGTAAATAACGGTGTTAATACCGGTTATTTGCTGGAAGATAGCCAGCCCAACCCCGATAATTAAAGCCCGGCGCGGTCCGCCTCGAAACAAATCACGCCAATTTCCCTTCTGCTCATACTCACTCTCCCTGATGGCGTTCATTTCCGCCAGAATCAGGTCCGGGGATTGAGTGCGGCTGAGAACAGAACGAGCCTCGGCGGTGCGTCCTTGCTTTAACAGCCAGCGAGGACTTTCAGGCATAAAAAACATGCCTGCCAGTAAAATTAAAGAGGGAATAACAGCGACACCAAACATCCAGCGCCAGCCCCCAAAATCTGCCAGGGCATAATCGGCCAGGTAAGCTACCAGGATACCGCCGGTAATGGCAAGCTGGTTAAAAGTGACCAGCCGCCCGCGCACCTCCGCCGGAGAGACTTCCGAAATGTAGAGCGGTCCGACATAAGAGCCAACCCCGATAGCCAGTCCTATAATCACGCGCGCAGCAATCAGCCAACCCACGGTGGGAGCAAACCCCGCGCCCAGCGCTCCAGCCGTAAAGATAAGGGCTATGATAAGAATACTGTTTCGCCGGCCGATGGCGTCAGTCACGCGACCGCTGAACAAAGCGCCTATCACCGCTCCCGCCAGCACCGCGGAAGTAACTATTTCTTTGGCTCCGGTTGAAAGATTAAAATCGCTGGTAACAAAGGGAAGCGCTCCTGAAATTACACCTGTATCATAGCCGAATAATAAACCGGTCAGTGCCGCCAGCGCGGCCATTACATACACAAAACCGCTATTAGCGTGGCTGCCAGAGTTATCATAACTCGGAAGAGGTCCAGTTACATCCATTGTAATTCACCACAATTATTCGTTTTATACTTCTACCTTAAATTTAGCCTCACCGTGATCCACATCTCAGTGTTCAGGTACAGTTACAAAGGCACACCTTTGGCCTTTATCTGCTCAACAACCGTTGAGGCAGTCTTTGATCTATCATCATAAGTCAGGCCATACTTCTGACACAGTCTATTGAGGGAAAACAGTTGGAGAATTAAAAGTGGAAATCGAAAGTAACACAAAAAAAGGGGCAAGCGATATGCCCCTTAAACATCTTGAAAACCGGTTCTTAGATTCAGACGGTAATGCTGCGGGCAGGGCTGCACATAAATACTCCGTCTTCCTCGTGGCAGATGCTATGTGGCTCTACGTGAATCTGGATAATAGCGCCGTTCACTACAGCATCAAGCGATTCTTCCAGGTTATCACAAAGCCGGTGCGCTTCCAGGGCCGTCATAGTGTCTGGCACTACCAGGTGGAAATCAATATGGCGTTCCGGCCCAGACTGGCGAGTACGCAGTTCGTGATAGTTTATGAACTGGGGTGAAAACCGCTGGATAGTTTCTCGAATGACTTCTTCTTCGCTTACAGGCAGACCGGCATCCAGCAAGCCACCAACGGAATGCAGCAAAATTTCCCAGCCAGCCTTGATGATGAGCAGGGCCACGGCCAGCGCGGTAAGCGGGTCAAGCCAGGACCAACCGGTCAACCAGACCAATGCCAGGCCTACAAAGACACCCAGGGAAGTAGTGACATCGGTTTGCAAATGGGCGGCGTCCGCTTTCAAAGCGATAGAATCTGTCTCATGGGCCACTTTATAGAGGTAACGCGAAACACCGAAGTTAACCGAGGCAGAGGCACCCATCACCAGTACACCCCAGAAAGCCGCCTCGGTTTCGCCATTATGCCCGAATTTCTGAAGGGCCTCAAAGATTATTATTCCCGCGCCTGCAAAAATTAAGAGGGACTCAATCGTACCGCTCAGATTTTCAAATTTCCCATGCCCGTAAGGATGGCTTTTATCAGCCGGTCGGGCTGCAATTCGCACCGCCATCAGAGCAATCACGGCGGCCAGCAAATCAACACTACTATGGATCGCCTCGGAAAGGACGCTAATCGAACCAATAGACAAACCCACCGCCAGTTTTGCCAGGATCAGGAGGGTATTCGAGAAAACGCTAACCCTGGCCGCTCTTTTACGCCGCCGGTTAGTCTGCTCACGTTCCTCGGCTCTAGCCGAAGCTTTATCTAATTGCGCTCCAAATTCAGCCACTATCACTTCTTCCACTTTCGTTATTGTCGCATCTGTACCAGGCCAGGTTCTAATTTTAGCTTCTCAATTCGCCCTCTTTTCCAGGGCTTAAGCTTCTTACTCCATTATAATTAATTTGTGAAGAGTGAGAACAAAAGTTTGAGAGCACTGGATTTTGAGCGAAGGCTAAAGTAAAAATAAAAATAACCAGGACTTACAATCGTTTATTAGCATAGGCGAAAAGGAAAAGTAAGATAAGCCTTATTGATGGAGATGGGTCCATCAGCCTATAAAGAGACCTATAAACCCTTTCTTAATCCCTAACCAAAAAAACTGGCACAAGAAGTGCAAAGGCTTTATCCAAGAATATTGGAAATTAAAGTATAGGGAAGGTACAACATGTCTTTAAGTCCTGATTTCGATGCCGCACAATATAAGAAACAGGCAGCGGCCGAGGCAGATGAAAAAGAACAGATCGAACATATTCAGAATGAAAAAGACCGGGTTGCCAGGTTAGGGCGTATCAGGCAAATTGTTTTCGGTTCTCTCGATGGGTTACTGGTACCGCTAGGGGTTATCAGCGGGGTAGCAGGTGGCACCGCTAACACCAAAGCGGTAATTATTGCCGGGTTAGCGGAAGCTTTTGCCGGGGCACTTTCAATGGGAGCAGGCGAGTTTATTTCCGGCAAGTCTGAAGCCCAGGTACAACAGGCCGAGGTAGCAGATGAGTTACACCAGCTAAAAACTAATCCTAAAAAAGAATTTAAGGAGTTTGTGCTGATCCTTGAGAATGAAGGCGTAAAATCGGAAGATGCCAAGGTCATTGCGCAGTACTTGCACAAGTATCCACAGTCCTATGCAAAAACCATGATTGAAAAAGAATTGGGGCTGGACATGGAACCAGAAACCGTGAAACTGGGCGAAAGCCTGACAATGGGGCTCTCTTATATCCTGGCCTCTATTGTCCCGCTGATAGCCTACTTCTTCTTACCTGTTGAAGCAGCCTTTCCGGTTTCGCTGGGCCTCAGTTTTGTATTCTTAGTAGCGTTAGGATTTTTGCGAGGGAACCTGGCCCGTACAAATATTCTGATAAGTTCTTTAGAAATTGTGCTGGTTGGTACAGTTTCCGGCCTGGGCGGCTATATTCTGGGGAACTGGTTACCAAAACTATTCGGGCTTTAACAATAAGTCGTGGCATTAGGAATAATTAAAAAGCCCAGGAAAAACTGTCATAAGGAAAAAAAGAGGCCGCTTTTAGTTATAGCGGCCTCTTTTTATTACTCTAAACTCGTATTACTTCTGAGGGGGAGTAATCGTGGTCAGTTTCTGAGATGCCCGGTTCAGGACTGAGTCGGGTATCTTCATACCAACCATTTCCGCGCCTTTCAAGTTAACCACTGGCGCAAGGTAAGGAGCCTTTTCAATCTGAACATCGATAGGTTTCTTGCCGTCCAGGACAGCCGCCGCCAGTTTAGCCGAAGCTACGCCGTTATCATAGTAGCTCAAGCCAATCGAAACCGGCACACCACGGGGAGCGGAAGTAGGATCAATACCGATAACCGGTTTTTTATTGTCCGCCGCCACCTTCAGCAAAGCTTCCAGGGAGTTGACCAGGGTAACATCAGTAGTGACGTAGTAGAAATCTACTTTGTCGGCAATTGATTGGGCGGCAGTCAGAACTTCACCACTGTTCTGGATAGTCGCTTTCACGATGTTAAGATTCAGCTTTTTAGCTACTTCATCCGCAGTTTTGACATTAGCGACAGAGTTGGCTTCGCTGGGGTTGTAGATCAAGCCCACATTCTTGACGTTCGGAATAATTTCCTGAGCCAGTTTGAGACCATCTTCGACCGGGGGCAAAGCCTGGATACCGGTAACCTGCCCGTGATCGGTGGGTGACTTAATAACGTTGGGCAAAACCGAATACGGATCGGTCACGCTATTGAAGACAATCGGGGTTCCGGCGTCTTTGTTGGTGTTGTACATATTGGAAAGAGCCTGCGAACCGACCGCTACGATCAGGTCGTCTTTGTCGTCGGCAAACTTGCGGCCAATCGTGGCGAGGGCAGGAATGTCGCCCAGGGCGTTCTGCACATCGTATTTGATGTTTTTACCCTCGACAAAGCCACACTGCTCCAGGCCCTTTTTGGTGCCATCAATGGCCTGCTGAAGAGCCGGAATGGTGTTCTGGACCGAAATACCGACCCGGAAAGTTTTGCCACTACTGGCAGCCGCTACCGGTTTGTCACAGGCTACTACGCTGGAAGCGCTGGCCCCGGCAGCAGCAGTCGTACCGGTAGCCGCAGCGGTGGTGCCCGCCGCCGTAGTTGCGGCGGCAGTAGTCGCTGAAGCTGCTGTGGTGGCCGCAGCGGCGGTAGTCGCTGAGGCTGCGGTGGTTGCGGCGGCTGTAGTAGCCGCGCTGGTAGTGGCTGCCGCTGTGGTAGCTGCCGCCGTAGTCGCAGCGGGTGCGGTAGTGGCGGTATTGTCGCCGCAGGCAGCCAGGATTAGCGCTGCAAGCATGGCCGTCATCAACAGGCCAACTACTTTGCGGGATAATTTCAACATTTTCTCCTCCTTGAAAGGTAGAATTGAATAGGAACGAGTACTGCTTATTACCAGGAGAGATGTTACCAGGAACTTAACTCAACAACAGCTTATCATCAAGGGCTGCTTCTTTACGTATTTCACTAAACTTGCTGATAAGATCGTTTACAGTCATGCGAGCGCGTTCTTCACCGCGCAGATCCAGAATTACTTCACCCTGGTGCATCATAAGGGTGCGGGTCCCCATGTTTAAAGCCTGGTGCATATTATGAGTAACCATCAGGGTGGTAAGGTTATGCTCGCGCACCACCCGGGCGGTAATCTGCGAGATTTGCTCAGCCATTCCCGGGTCAAGCGCAGCGGTATGTTCATCCAGCAAGAGTACACGCGGTTTTACAAGGGTAGCCATTAAAAGGGTTAGCGCCTGGCGCTGCCCGCCCGAGAGCAAGCTGACTTTACTGCCCAAACGTCCTTCCAGTCCCATGCCCAGTTGAGAGAGTTCTGCCCGGAAATGATCGCGCTCTTTACGGCTGACACCCATCCGCAAGCCGCGCCGCTTCCCGCGCAGCAGAGCCATAGCCATATTTTGCTCGATACTCATCGAACCGGCGGTTCCTTTTAGAGGATCTTGAAAAACCCGCCCGATCAGTTTGGCGCGATGATGCTCAGGCCAGCGGGTCACGTTCCGGTCAGCAATTAAAATTTCACCGTTATCAGGGATGTAAGTACCGGCCAGAAGGTTTAGCATGGTTGATTTTCCGGCTCCATTCGATCCAATAACCGTGACAAACTCGCCTGGCTCTATGGAAAGATTAATGCCGCGAATAGCCCGTATTTCGTTAACATCACCACGATTAAAGGTTTTGTGGAGCTTTTTAATCTCAATCATTTTTGAACCTTCTGGAAGAGTTTACTAAGACAATCTGGTGCCGGTCGATCACCCTGTTCTATTGTCAGGTTTGTTGCCTTTACAGTGAGGCATATTATAAAGGAATATCCGGCTTAACAGGTTTTTGAAAGTAACAATAGCAAGGTAAGACTTCTTTTACTTACCAAGAGCGTTCTTCAGCACTTTTACTCCAATCCGGCTACGCAAAGCCGGTACTCCCATGGCTACAATAATCAAAACAGATAAGACCAGGCGTATATCATATTGCTCGGCTTTGAAAATAAGTGACCGGTTCAAATCAGTGCTGAATAAACCACGTACCGTTATATCTAACCAGGTTGAGCCGACAGCGACAATTCCGGCTCCGAGTAACACACAGATCAGTGGGATAAAAGCCGGAGTCTGCGAGTTTAGAGTAAGAAAAGTCAAATAAGCTACGAGGGCAATCAGTGCCAGTGTCAGACCGGCGTGTAGTAACAGACCCCAGCTTACTTCCAGTCCAAAAACACCTGTAAAAAGCACCCGGTAGATAACCGCGCCAACCAGCGCCCCGAATAAGGCGGCGAGAGTAGTACGCGGGACAATAAAACTTTCACCTAGAATTACGGCGGCCAGACCGATAACGATCATGCCGACTCCAAACTGGCCGTCCGCATACTGGAGGTACTGGGCTAACATAGCGCCTGCCAGACCGAACATAGCATTCGACATAACCAGGATAAGAACTTTGGCATTGTCAGTATTAACGCCCAGGGCGCGAATCATGTTCTCGTTGTCACCGGTAGCGCGTAAAGCCAGGCCCAGTTGGGTATTCAAGAACCAGTTGAAAAAGAGGATAAGTCCCAGCGCTACCAGCGCGAAGAAGCCCAGGCGTAGCCATTCTTGCCCGGCAGCGTCCAGCTTGCTAACTCCAGAAAGGGATTTATAGGGATCAATCAGGCTATCCACCACGTTAGCTTTGCCGCCGATATTGATAAGGGCTGTAGGAGCCAGCACATGCAGGTTTATACTATAAAGGCCGGTTGTAACCAGGATACTGGCCAATAGACCATTAATTTTAAGGCGGGTATGTAAAAAACCGGTAGCAAAGCCCGCCAGACCACCGCATAGAGCGGCGATCAAGGTGGCTATCCAGGGGTTTCCCAGGAAGTCATCACTATGGTTAGAAATCAGGTTTACTGCGACCGCCGCGCCAAGTGTGTAACTGCCTTCAATCGTTAGATCGGGGAAATTCAGAATGCGAAAGGTCAGGTAAACGCCGATTCCGACTGCCGCAAAACCGACGCCAAAGACAAACGCGCTAATCCATTTAGTGCCCTGACCGAGCAGGTAAATAGCCAGTATAAAGGCGAAGAACCGGAAGGCCCAATTCACCAGGGTAGTCAACTCACGCCGGGAAAGGGAACGAGTTAAAAAATTTTTTTGCTCGCGCCTTCCTGAGTTTACAGGTTCATTGACTGTCTCAATAGTCTTCGCTTTAACCTCCAAGATAACTTCCTCCCAACGAAGTCAGAGTGCAAATAAGGCTAGTTATATTAAAAGCGGTAACATGGTGCTAAAACACCAGGAAGTATTTTAGATTATTAATCATTAATTTAGAGCTGACCGGAAAGCCGGTTGCTTAATTAATTGATGGAGTTTTATGAAGAACAAAGCCACACTGATGCTAATTATATCAAGATAACGTGCGTTATTATAGACAAATTCCAAGTCAATTACAATCCCAAACGAAAAAAGGATCGAATCCAAACCTGTAGAGATAAAGGGAGCTAGAAAATACCTTTATTTCAAGTCTTAATAGCTTATCCTACCGAACTTATTATTAGATTGTGCAATCTATAACAACGGTTGGAATTAAAAGAGTTTATAGATAAGCCCTCCTCATTTACAATAGGAAAATTCTTTAATTATTATATTGACCAGTTGTTTACAGTATGCTAGGATTTATGCAACATAAAGGTCTTTTCATACTTTCCTCTTGAAAACGACTCGTCTGCTAAGATTTTTTTAGAAACGATGAGTCGCATTATCTACTACAGTTGTACAGAACTAACTGGTGGCCTGGTTTTAATGGCTTTCTGATCCTTTCAATTTCCCTTTTTAACTGGCAGTGGGTGCAAACCCTCTTTATATCCTTAACTGAATAAAAGCAATATTCAATTACTCTTTGGCGTGAATGAAACAACCACGGTTCAGGCCTGGAAGGAGGTAATAAGTTCTTTTCCGTGGCTGTACCATTTATTCCGGCGATTTTTATGACTCCGTAACTGGTTGATTTTACCCGGGTAGAGCTTTGCTGCTCTGCCATAATTTCGTTTGTTCAAAAACCATATGGTAAGAAGTGTTGGAAGACCTGGAACTAGAGTGCTTAGAAGTATTGTGTTGATTTCGCATTAGCACGGAGGGACAACAATCAATGAAGATCCGAAGCCTACGAATTATTGTGCCGGTAGTAGCCCTGGCAATAGCGCTGATGCTGTTTGCACTGCCTCTTACTACAACCCAGACTGCGCAGGCCTTTAACTACTCCAAGCTTAACAAGATCCAAAAACGCCTCATTTCAGGCGCGGCCGAGGCTGAACTTAACCCGGAAAGCGAGGCGAAAAAAACTCTCCTTGTCTCAAATTATATTCCCAGCAAGGATGACGGCTGTGATGGTCGTTTTGGCGACAATATCAAGGTCAATCAAAATTGCCAGAACGTAACTGACCCTGACCTGGCCGGACGGGGACAGGCCAATAACGAAACCTCGATTGCTACAGATCCAAATAACCCTAAACATCTCGTAGCCAGTTATAATGACTACCGGCGCGGTGACGGCAACTGCTATGCCGCTTATAGCCAGGATGGTGGCGAAAACTGGACCGATACCACTGTACCAATGGGCTTTGTACGCGGAAGTAGCTTTGGCTATGGCGCGGCACGCCAGTACTGGCAAGCCGGCGGTGATACTTCGGTTGCTTGGGATAGTAGAGGCAACGCCTACCTTTCCTGCCAGGTTTTTAATCGAGGCCCAGGTGTCACTCAAGATCCTGACCAATCGAGCGCTTTTCTTATCTTCCGCTCCACCAGTAATTCCGGTGCTTCCTGGAACTTCCCCGGTCGAGTAGTTACAGGCCTGACCAATAGTGACGGTACCGCCTTGCTGGATAAGCAGCTTATGACGGTTGACAATCACGCTAGCAGCCCATACCGAGATCGAGTCTATGTAAGCTGGACTCTATTTGCACCGGACGGGACGGCTTATATTTATGAAGCTTATTCCTCCGATTACGGCGAAACCTTCAGCAAACCGGTGCTGGTAAGCAAAGATAGCCCGCTCTGTGTAAATACATTCGGTGTCGCTACTCCTAATGGCAACTGCAACGAAAACCAGTTCTCGCAGCCTTTCACCGGCGCCGATGGCGCGCTGTATGTGGTCTTCGCTAATTTTAATAATGGTATTGGCAACATAGTTGGAGACCCGGATAGCGGAGGTGGTGCCAACATTAATGCCCCCACTTCGGCCCCGTCTAATGATAACCGTAACCAGATGCTGCTGGTTAAGTCCACCGATGGAGGCGCTACTTTTGGTGACCCGGTTAAAGTTTCTGACTACTATGATCTGCCTGACTGTGCCGCTTATCAAGCTGGAAAAGATGCAGGCCGGTCCTGCGTGCCCGAGAAAGGCAGCACCAGTAACTCCTTCTTCCGGGCTACCAACTACCCGGTGGGAGCAGTCAATCCAAAAGATCCCGGCCAGGTAGTGGTAACTTTAGGCTCGTACATCAATGCCTATTCCAACGAAAAGACCGGTTGTGTACCGGATGGATTTAGTGCCGTCTTTGGCCTAGACCTTTATCAAGGAGTTAAGACCCTGGGAGCCTGTAGTAACCATATTCTGGTTAGTGTATCCAATAATGGCGGGAAAAGTTTCACCGGAACAACCACCGATCCTCGCAAATTAACCACCGCTACAGATGGTAATCGCCAGCGCCAGGCCGACCAGTGGTTCCAGTGGGCCGATTTCTCACGCAATGGCTTCGCGGTTTCTTACTATGACCGGCAATACGGTAACGATGAAGTTAGCGGCTATTCAGACTTCAGCCTGGCCTCTTCTGGAAACTTGAAAGATTTCAATGTGGAGAGGGCAACGACTTCGTCCATGCCACCGCCTTCTCAATTTGCCGGAGTTTTCTGGGGTGACTATACCGGAATGGCGACTGCGGATAACAAAGCCTATCCAATCTGGAGCGACACTCGCAACGCAGAACTCTTCGTCTGCCCTGGTACAGCTAAACCCGGAGTTCCGCCGGCACTCTGTACCGCACCCGCTTCTAATGCCCCGTTAGCAAACGAGCAAGAGGTGTACGTTACAAAGATGGAAGTATCATCTCACTAAACCAGTTGATTTGGGAAGATAAGCCCACTTATTTTCCCAAACCGCCTGTCCTCTTTTCCGGCTTATAAAAGTCTTACCAGTTTTAAGGGTTGAATGGCTTTTATAGGCCGGAATATTTAAAGATCCTTTCTTTAAAAACCAGAAGTATAAATTACTAAAGAAAGAGCTAAATCCACACTTTCTTCTATTAAAAATATTGCCTTTTTCTGCTATAATGTATAAGAATATTAATGCAGGATAGAAAGGGCAATCAAATTTTAATTCGTAATAGGCAGCAAAAAGAGCTTATGACGCTGGTACGATTTTTCCGGCAAGCAGGCCTGATTCTGTTTTTTATATTTATCAACAACTTTTTTTTGCTAGCCCTGGCCGGTTTTTTTGCTTACCGTACTTTTATCGAAGGTAAACTTAACTGGGCGGTGCTGGTGTTACTGGTTTCGTTGCTGGTTTTTATTGCCTGCCGGGTCATTTTTCAGTATGGTGAAAAAGCTACCCACCATTTCTTTTACCGGGGATTGGTCCTAACTGGAGCGGGGCTTTTTATTACGGCCTTTGTAATCCAGACCTGGCGTTTTATAGAAGTCTTTGTACCAACCATGACAGAAGTTACCCCGGCCAAAATTCTGGTAAGGCTAGGTATTGCGACTGCCAATTTCTATGTCTATGCCCTGATTTTTGCTTTTATCTACTACCTCTACGCCCACAACATGACTACCGTAATCTGGAATGGCTCGGTAGATCGCCTTTTGCGAAACGCTTTTTCTCCCAACGAGCGCGAGAACTGGCGGAGAGTGCATTTTTCTAACCTGGTACTGATGCGTACCTTTTTCTGGGGCGGTTTGGCTTCAGTCGTAACGCTGACTGTAGGGTTGGTAGCCTGGCTCTTGCGCTAATTTTCTTGTAATAAATTCTTGAATAACCATAAGGAGCGGGATTAAACCCGCTTTTTTTGTGTCAGTTTTGTAAAAGTTTCTTTAAAAGTCTGCTGTTGTTCATTGCCGGTTGTTTACGGCTTACCAGAGGCTATGTTACATTGAGCGAAGACGAATCTATGTATTGAGTTAACTTATAGGCTAAAATGGCATGCAAACATCTACAAAATTAGTTGACGAAAATAAACAAGCAACTGCTCCGGTTATTGAAGTGCGCAATCTCAGCAAACACTTTAGTGACTTTTGCGCCGTAAATGATGTCTCATTCGAAGTTCATCCAGGAGAAATCTTTGGCTTTCTGGGACCAAACGGCGCCGGCAAATCCACCACCATCAAGATTCTGTGTACTCTGCTAAAACCTGACAATGGTAGCCAGGTGCGAGTAGCCGGGTTTGAGGTTGCGACTCAACCGGATGCTGTCCGGCAGAATATCGGGATTATCTTTCAAGATCCTACTCTCGATAGCGGGCTGACCGCGCAGGAAAATCTGGACTTCCACTGCATGATGTACCACGTTCCGCGTGAGGAAAGGGCTGAACGTATTAAATATGTCCTGGAACTGATGGACCTTACAAGCCATAAAGACCGCATCGTCAAAACCTTTTCTGGTGGTATGCGCCGCAGGCTAGAAATCGCGAGGGGTCTGCTGCACCGTCCTCACATTCTCTTTCTGGATGAACCTACCGTTGGATTGGACCCGCAGACCCGCAATTATATCTGGCAGTATGTCCGCCAATTGCGCAACCTGCACGGCACTACCATTTTCATGACAACTCACTATATGGATGAAGCCGAAAATTGCGACCGGATAGCGATTATAGACAAAGGTCAAATCGTCGCACTCGATACCCCTTCAGCCCTGAAGAAGATGGTTGGCGAAGATCAGGTGGAGCTGAAAACCAGCGATAATGTGCTGGCGGCCAGAATAATAAATGAGAAATACGGGGCTGCGGTAAGTGTGCGCCAGGATAGCGTGGTGCTCGAGATCGAAGGAGCGGATTATTTTGTGCCGCGCCTGCTGGCCGAACTGCCGCTGCTGGCAAACGGTCTTAAAGTCGAGACCCTGAATGTGCGCCGCCCTTCGCTGGAGGATGTATTTTTGAAGTTGACCGGGCGGCTAATTCGGGAAGAAGAGGGCGGCAAGAAAGATGAAAGGCGCATGGCTATGCGGAAGCGGGGGCGCCTGTAGTTAAGCTGGGAGATTTATAAGAATGCTAACAGAGCAACGTCCGGAAATACCTTTACCGCCCTCCTTTGCGCGGATGGAAGCCTTGCAGGATAGGCCGCTTCGCCGTCTCGACTGGGAAGCAACTTATGGAATCTGGTTGCGAGATATTAAAAAATTCTGGCGGGAAAAAAGCCGGCTATGGGGTGGAATTGCACGGCCCGTACTGTGGCTGCTGATTCTGGGAAGCAGCCTTAAACCGGCTATCAGTAATAGCAGCCTGGCGGCGGGAGGGGCTATAGATTACACCCACTACATTTTCCCGGGCGTAATAGGCCTGACGCTAATCTTCGCCTCGCTCCAGTCGGCGACTAGCATCATTTGGGATCGCGAGTTCGGCTTTTTGAAGGAAGTAATGGCAGCGCCTGTGCCGCGCCTTTCCATTCTATTAGGTAAAGCCCTGGGAGGCGCTACTCAGGCGACCATGCAGGGCATCATCACCCTGATGTTTGCGCCGCTGATCGGGCTATGGCTTAATCCGCTGGTCATCCTGGCTTTGATAGTTATGATGTTTACGGTGTCTTTTGCCCTGACCACCCTGGGGGTAGTAATTGCCAGCAGCATGACCTCTTTTGAAGGCTTTGGCACCATTTCCAACTTCGTAGTTATGCCCATGTACTTCCTGAGCGGCGCAATTTATCCGACCAGCATTGTACCTATCTGGATTAAACCGCTGATTATTATCAATCCTTTAAGCTACGGCGTGGACGCCCTCCGCCAGATAACGGTAAATGTAGGAGCCTTCCCGTTCTGGTTCGATTTAGGCTTCCTGGTAGTCTTTGCCGTTATCATGTTGGTGCTGGCAGTGCCGCTCTTCAGCAAAGAAAAGTAGTAACCGGGCTTAAAGGCTACCAGTCAGCCAGAGGCGGGCGTCCGTGTCTCCAGGTCCATTCGGTATCTTCCATAAAGTGGACAATAGCCTGGTCATAGCGGACGCCCCAATCGCGATAACTAAAGAGGCTATCCCTGAAAGCTGTAGCAGTCTCGCTACCCGGTTCTTTGAGGAGGCGCCCGGCTAATTCCATAAAGTTATCCGGCTTTAGTTCGGCCCGCTCCAGTTCATACATAAACCATTTATGGTAGGGATAAAGAATACGGTTATAGGCCAGAATCAGCCTGCCACCGTAGAAAACCAGGTCGGAGGAGGAATGAGCCAGCAGGTAAGGGTCCTGGCGCTTTTCAGCTTCACCCACAAACCAGCCAAGCAGTTGCACCTGGCTATAGAACCGGGCCATTTTTTCTTCGCGCTCATTTTCGGGATAAACCGGGATGCGGTTGAGTAAGTCCTCCAGACCGGGCAAACGCGAAAAGCCGATAATAAAATGAGAAAAAGCGGCCCGCGCCCGTTCGCTGCCGTGGTCTGCGGCATCTTCCAAAAATTTCAAATTGACAATCTTGCCCTCGGCGTAGCCTCCCGGATAATCACAGATTTCACGGTTGAAGTACCAGTATGCGCTGTTAGCTGCTTTTCGAGCGTACTCCTCATCGGTTGCGACCAGTAAAACATCCACATCCGAATCTTCTTTGGCGCGGCCTTTTGCTACCGAACCACCTACTATGAGGGCCAGGTAATTCGGGTCATTTTCAAATTCGGCTACCAGTTTGTCTATTACACGCCTGTGATGTTCCCTCATAGTCAACTCCTTATTTTTAGATTTGAGAGTCAGCTTTAAGACCGGAGCGCTTCCGACCGGTATGATTGCTGGTTCGCACCCGGTCATGATTTATTATAGCGCATCTTTTGTGAAATATCGTACAAATAAAAGGAGGTCAAAACGGGTTAAAGGGAGCAGTCAGGAGATTAAAATAGTTAAGCGTTTTCTTAGACTAATCTTAGACAAGGGTAGTGGAATATAGGCTATCAGGAAGCCTTTTCCATAAGTCCTATGGCAGAGTACGCCAAATTACCTAATGGTAGTATTCCGAAATAGGCCAATGGTCTAATAGATATTGTGAAAATTATTGCTATAATTTTCTCGTAAGTGAGGAATAGAGATACTAAAAAACTAGTCCTGGATAAACTTACGAGTCTTCATTCGGTCAATTGGCCGAAAATTATTACCCATATTATTTAATCCTCTCAAATCTCCTCCTACTAACACTAACGAAACCAACCATCGGGCCGCAGCTGGCGAGCATAGCGGCCCGAACCATTTCATACGATTTTTTCCAGATTACAACAGCCCTACTTCACACAAATAAATACTTTAATAGAGTAATAAACGCTGTTTGCCATTCTTTATGCTAGCGCTTTTGAAACGAATCTTAGAAGAGTGCTATATGCACAATCAAGGTTAGTTTCAGGGGCAAGTCTGTAATCAGGCAACTTGCTTTTTCCACTCAAAAAAAGTATAATAACCGCTCAGGATTGTGAACTGACCGGGGTGATTTTTGCGAGAAAGCCGCTGAGAAGCGCCGCAAATCGCATATGAAGAATTGCCCTATATAATGGAATTTTTTAGATTTAAGGTCGAAGGGAGTTGAAAGACTAGAAATGGGCGCTTTACCTAAGCAGAAAGTAAGCCGCGCAGCGCAAGGCCGCCGTCGGGCACATCAGGCTCTAACGGCCCCTCAGCTTGTCACCTGCTCTAACTGTGGCAACAAGCGCGTGCCGCATACCGTCTGCAATGTCTGTGGATATTACAAAGACGAGCAGGTAATCGAAGTCCGCCAGAAGGCGAACAACAATCAGTAGAATTATGCACTCTCTAAGCGGCTGCGCCAGCTATCTCGCAGCCGCTTTTTGTGCCACCCGGTTTTTTTAATTCTTTCCGCAATTAAACGTTTATAATAGAATAGTTACTGCTCAATAAAGTCATAACGGAGGAACTGCAAAGTGACCAACACCGCCTGGGTTTTTCCGGGACAGGGTTCACAAGTAGTTGGAATGGGCCGCGAACTGGCCCAGAAATATCCTGCCATAGCCGACCTCTACTCCCAGGCCGACAGTATCCTGGGCTATTCCATCTCAAAGCTATGTTTTGATGGACCGGAAGATCAGCTTACCCGCACCGATAATGCTCAACCGGCTTTGCTGCTCACCAGCATTGCCCACTTGCGCGTACTTCAGACTTATTCCCCTGAAATTTTAGATCAACCACCGCTCTTTGTAGCCGGGCATAGCCTGGGCGAATATACCGCTCTAGTGGCAGCCGGAGCGCTTAGCCTTGAAGATGCCCTTAAGTTAGTGCGTCTTAGAGGAAACCTGATGAATGAAGCCGGACTGGGTGAAAACGGCGCGGGAAGCGGTATGGTAGCGGTTATCGGGGCTGATGATGAATTGCTGGAAAAATTAGCCAGCGAAAATGGAGCCGAAGTAGCTAATTATAATTCGCCCGGGCAGACCGCCATAAGCGGCACTACCGAAGCCCTGGCCCGCTTTACCGAAGCGGCCAAAGCGGCAGGGGTTAAGCGAGTGATTCCCCTGCCCGTCAGCGCCGCCTTTCATAGCAGTCTGATGAAGCCCATGGCCAACAAGCTAGGGGAAGCGATTGAAGCTACTTCTTTCCAGCCTGCCAGTGTCCCGGTCGTCTCGAATGTAACTGCACAGCCTTTGCCCCTGGATGATAACGCTGCTCTCAAACAGGAGTTGATTACCCAGACCTATAACCCGGTACGCTGGGTTGAGTCGGTGCGTACGATGTACACAGGTGGCGCCACCCGCTTTATAGAAATTGGCGCGGGTAAAGTCCTGGCCGGGTTAATCCGGCGCATCGAAAAAGGAGTAGAAGTACTTAATTCGGAAGATCTGGTCAAACAACTATAAATGTGAAGTTATCTCACAGTTGGGTTCGGTTCAAAAGGAAGCAGGGCAAGGGAGGAGAACAACAGGAAAATGAGCTTGAGTCTTGAAGGTAAAGTGGCGGTTGTGACCGGTGGTTCACGCGGCATCGGACGGGCAGCCGCTCTATTGCTGGCAAAACGCGGCGCTAAAGTAGTAATCAATTATAGTAAGAGCGCCGACGAAGCTAACCAGGCAGTTGCCGAAATTAAAGCGGCAGGGGGCGAAGCAACCGTGGTGCAGGCTGATATTGCCCAGCCCGCCGATGCGCAGCGCCTGATAGATGAGACCGTTAAAACCTACGGCCGCCTGGATATTCTGGTTAATAATGCCGGCGTTACACGCGATACTCTGCTTATGCGTATGAGCGAAAACGACTGGGATACTGTCCTCGATACCAACCTCAAAGGAGCCTATCTCTGTACTAAAGCGGCTATGCGGCCCCTGTTAAAAGCTAAAGGTGGCGGTCGCATCATCAACATCAGTTCCGTCTCGGGACAGGCTGGTAGTGGCGGGCAGGCCAACTATTCGGCGGCAAAGGCGGGGTTAATCGGTTTCACCAAAGCGATTGCCCGGGAAGTAGCCAGCCGGAGTATTACTGTCAACGCGGTTGCACCCGGTTTTATTGATACAGATATGACTACAGTTCTGGCTGATGAGTTCAAACAAAAAGCTCTGGCGCAGATTCCCCTGGAACGCTTTGGCAAGCCGGAAGAAGTAGCAGAAGCCATAGCATTCCTGGCCAGCGATGCTGCGGCCTACATCACCGGGCAGGTGATTGCGGTCGATGGCGGCATGGTAATGATGTAAGCGAAATCAAAAGAGCGAGATAGTAAAAAAGCATGTTCAAGAAAGTATTAATTGCCAACAGGGGTGAAATCGCCCTGCGCGTGATAAGAGCTTGCCGGGATTTAGGAATTGCCACCGTAGTAGCCTACAGCGAGGCGGACCGCGACTCTCTGGCCGTGCGCTTTGCGGATGAAGCGGTCTGTATCGGTCCTGCACCAAGCGGCAAAAGTTACCTCAATACTCCCGCCATCATTACTGCCGCTTTAATTACCGGGGCGGACGCTATTCACCCTGGCTACGGCTTTTTGAGCGAAAACCCCTATGTAGCCGAAATTTGCGAAAAGGTAGGCATTACCTGGATTGGCCCTCGCCCGGACGTGATCGAGAAGATGGGCGATAAGGCCGTAGCGCGCAAAACTATGGAAGAGGCCGGTCTTCCGGTGGTGCCAGGCGTAAAAGGGGTTCTGACAAGCCTTGAACACGCCAAACGGGAAGCCTCTTACATTGGATATCCGGTTATGCTCAAGGCCCTGGCAGGCGGTGGTGGGCGCGGGATTCGCGTCATCGAGAATGAAGTGGCCCTGGAAAAAATTTATCCGCTGGCCCGCGCCGAGGCAGATAAAGCCTTTGCCAATCCTGAGTTATATCTGGAAAAATTCGTACCAAGACCACGCCATATCGAAATCCAGCTTCTGGGCGATAATTACGGGAATGTAATTCACCTGGGTGAACGAGACTGCTCGATTCAACGGCGCTATCAGAAAATTGTAGAAGAAGCGCCCGCGCCAAATCTACCGGAAGATCTAAGAGAGCGTATCGGTGAAGCTGCCGTCAAAGGCGCTAAAGCGATTGGCTATACCAGTGCCGGTACCATAGAATTCCTGCTTGACCCGGATGGCAACTTTTATTTTATGGAAATGAATACCCGTATTCAGGTAGAACATCCTGTTACCGAACTGGTCACCGGGATTGACCTGGTGAAGTGGCAAATTAAGCTGGCGGCTGGGGCTCGCTTGACGCTCTCTCAAAAAGACGTTAGAATACGGGGGCATGCGATTGAGTGTCGAGTAAACGCTGAAGACCCTGCCAACAATTTCCGGCCAGATGCTGGTACAATTGACTTGTTTGTACCCCCAGGCGGTATTGGAGTGAGGGTAGATAGTCATCTTTACAGCGGATATACTACACCTCCCTACTACGATAGCCTGCTGGCGAAAATCATCGCTTTTGGCGATACGCGAGAGGAAGCAGTAGCGCGCATGGAACGGGCCTTGCATGAAACAGTAGTCAGTGGCGTTAAAACCACTATACCTTTCCAGCAATTCCTACTGGCCGACCCGGATTACCGGGCTGGAAAAGCAGCGCTCGATTTTGTAGAAAAAATAATGCCTACCTGGCATCTCTAACGGTTAATTAATGATGACGGCTGACGGGCAACAAACAGAGACCAAAAAACTGGGAACAGTACGAATAGCGCCGGGAGTCCTGGCCACAATCGTACATGCCGCTACCCTCGGTGTGGATGGTGTCATACGGATGGGTGATAACATCCCGTCTCCCGGACTCAGTCGCATTTTTAGCCGCGATGAAAACGCTGGCGTTAAAATCGAAGTGAGGGATAGCAAGGTTTACGCCGACCTATACATCATTGTAGATAAAAACGCCAACATCGCAGAAGTTGGCAAGCAGGTTCAAGGAGACGTTTCAAAAGCCATAAGGCACATGGTGGGCATGCCGGTTGAGCAAATAAACGTCTATATTCAGAACGTTGAGTAAATTAACAAGTAACACTGATAACAGCGATAACAACAATCGTCTAATAAATCCTGCGGCTTCGGTAGAAGAACCGGATGAGTGGTTCGAACTGGATAGCCTGCAAGGTGGGTCCAACAAGCCTAAAAACAAACTGGCGCTGGAGCGCCGGCAAGCACGTGGTGTTGCCCTGCAAACCCTTTTTGAAAGTGACGCAGTTAGTCACGACCCGATAACGGTTTTGCAGCGGCATATCGAAACTACTGGCTTAAACGGCGAGGTGGCGAAATTCTCACGCCTGTTAGTGCACGGTGTGGTCGAAAATAAAAGCAGGCTCGATCAACTTATTTCCAGCGCGGCTCCTACCTGGCCAATGGAACAAATGGCCAAAGTAGACAAAAATATTCTGCGGCTTGCAATTTTCGAAATATTATTCAATAATGACGTACCGACAAAAGCAGCCATCAATGAAGCTATTGAACTGGCTAAAAATTTCGGTAGTGATAGCAGTAGCCGCTTTGTCAATGGAGTGCTGGGAGCAATTGTAGCCCAGAATGCCGCTGAGCCAGACCATAAACAGGACGAACAACCCGAGTAAATGTGCTCTGCTCAAGTACATTGAATTATCGGATATTCCCAGTAAACAGGCAATAAACCCAATCGACTGGCCGGTTGCCAGACGTAAGTTTGTCAAGCCTGTTAATAAACCGACTATCTCTAAAAATTACTTTTGCTGGCCAGGCGGATAGCCACAAAAATAATTACTGGTAGTAAAAAGCGTGAATAAAAACAAAAGCAAAAATCTTGTCGCCGAGGGGCGAGGGAGGAGGTGAATTGAATGGCAGCAACTAATAACGAGGCAATTTTTAACGATCTGAAGGAAATCATCGTTGAGCAACTTGCGGTCGACCCCGAAGAGGTCACGCCTGAGGCCTCTTTCGTCGAAGACCTCAACGCGGACTCTCTCGACCTGGTGGAGCTAATCATGGAAATTGAAGAGAAGTTCGGCATCCAGGTTCCCGATGAAGTCGCCGAGAAGATCGTAACGGTTCAGGATGCCGTAGATCACATCGTAGAAGCGCGTAGCTAAAAACGCGTCTCAAAGAGAAGTATAAAGAAACAGGCCCACTCTGTATTAATGGCCTGTTTTTTTATTTAGCCAGCTATGTTAGTAAGCGAAGAAGATAACCGGTTGAGAAAATTACCCTGATAGGTTAACCGAGGCCCAGGTTGCTCAAAATAAAAAGCACCAGCAGAGCGATGCCTACAGCGACCAGCGGAATTAAAACAAAAATGGTCAGCCAGGAACCAAAGACCATCGAAGAGAAAATTCCAAGCGCTACAACCAGCGCGGCGATCATGCCCCACTTCTGATATTTACGTCGTTGTAACTGGCGCTGGTAAGCTTCGTCAGCCAGGCGTAACTGTTCGATACACTCGTTGTAAAGGCGTAAACCTTCACCTCCGTCGTAGGGAGCAATATTTTTAACATAAATCTGGCGTGCCTGCCGGACATGCCCTGGATCAAGACCGGGTTGCGGATTAAAAAAAAGCGACAACTCTCGCTCAGCATCCTCCCAGCGTCCAAGCTGAGCCAGCCTTTTCCCCTCGTTATAATGCTGCCAGTAGAGGCCTTCAATTTCGTATTTCAGTTTCTCCTGGTCCGTCCGGCAGTGCGTGCAGTAGTGATCCAGTACATAGAGGGAAGCATCACAACTAAGGCAGTTTTTTTTGAGATCCGCGCCGCAATTGGCGCAAAACTGCTGCCCGCTGGCTCGTATACGGGGTTGGTCTTGATTGACATGTTCACAATAGGGGCATTGCAGGGCAGGATAAGGATAAGAAGGGGCCAGTTCGAGTTTTTCACCTGGTTCTGGCCGGAAAAGTCCCTCGGTGTTAGCCTGATAATCACCCCAGGAGAAAGCTGTGGGTGCCGATTCCAGTTTGGCAGCGGGGCTACCAGGCCAGTTTCTGCGCACAGGACGGCGTAACATCTGGCCACACTGCTTACAGCGAGCCAGGCGCTGTCCTGCGGACATTGTATCGGGGGGCAAGCCAGCACCACAGGAGGGACAGGTTAGCCGCGCATTATTTTCCCCTGCATCAGACCATGTATTTGCATTAACTGTCATGTGCTTATCCTTACTACCCGGTTTTGCCTGTTGCCCGCCTGCCTTCCGCCGTTATATTTAACCGCGTTATACATGTTCAGAAGAATACCAACTATATATTACTTGATGACCGGCAATCAAATTGAAGATTGAAGTTGAAACATATCTACAAAAACGGTGAATGGATTTTAGCACAAATCTGCTACTCAATCTAATTTAATTCTTATTCTTATATTTTTACGGCTGAAAAGGCTATTTTGTTGCAGATTGGCGGGTAGAATACCTGCAATTTTTAAGCTGTGTTACACTTGCTTAGAACAACAGATTATTAGCTTAAAATTGTACAGCCTGAGAATAAGCTAAAACCAGAGCAAAGGGAAGGGAGATTAAACCGGCCATGAAAGCAGTTGCCATTTTGCCCGGCCAGAAAGACAGCGTTCATCTACAGGAAATAGCCAAACCGCAGCCTAAAGCCGGTGAACTTCTGGTACAGGTCCTGGAAACAGGAGTTTGCGGCACCGATCTCGAAATTATTGATGCTATTTATGGGACTGCTCCTGCCGGGGAGAATTTCTTAGTGCTGGGTCATGAGTCTTTTGGCAAGGTTGTAGAACTGGGTAGAGGCCTCGAAAATAGCGATTGGTCGGTAGGAGACTATGTCGTTAGCACTGTTCGGCGTCCCTGTCACGCCAACGACCCTAACTGCGAGAGCGGGCATAGCGATATGTGCCGCACCGGACAATATACCGAACGCGGTATAAAAGAGATGCACGGCTACATGACCGAATATTATACCGAAAGCGTAGACTTTGCGGTAAAAGTCCCTCCCGCCTTCCGTTCAATCGGTGTGCTGCTAGAGCCAACTGCCGTGGTGGAAAAAGCTGTTTACCAGGCCTTCAAAATCCAGGAACGCCTGGAATGGCAACCCCGCCGGGCGATAGTGTTTGGTGCAGGGCCAATCGGGCTGCTGGCTACTTTTCTATTAAGAGATAGAGGTCTGGAAGTTTATACCATCGCGCTAAGCCCGGGAGGGCCGCAGAATATTAAAGCAACCCTGGCTGAAAGGTGTGGCGCTACTTATATTTCCACTCAACAGATTCCCCTCGATGACCTGAAGCAAACTGTAGGCGAGGTAGATTTGATAGTTGAAGCCAGCGGTAGCGGAGAGGTAGCTTTCAAAGGACTTGATAACCTGGCAATTAACGGTGTAATGGTCCTCACCAGCGTTACAGGCGGGCACAACAATCTAAGCATCGATCCAAATATGCTTAACATGCAAATAATGATGGGCAATCAGGTAGTTGTCGGTTCGGTCAATGCCAACCGGCGCTATTTCGAAATGGGAGCGGAAAGCTGGCAGCGCATCGAAAAAAAGTGGCCGGGGTTGCTGGCCGCGGTTATAACACGCAAACTTCCCTTTGAAGCTTTCAAGGAAGCCTTGATAAAGGACCGCACCGGCATTAAAACAGTGTTACAAATTACTAATGAAGAGTAGTAACATTTATTACTTTAGTCCTTATTCGATTGACAGGAGCATACTAATCTAATAAAATTCATATAATAATTGTTTTCCTGAAGAAAACCTTCAGGGTGGGCTTTACGTAATAGTAGTAGTTAAAACCTGCTTTTACCATCCTAACTTGCAGGCTAACGTCTTTTTACGAAGTCGCAAAAACTCAAACAATTTAAATGGGAGGAGTTACACGGCTACGGGTCGGGCGAAAGCGCGATTGCGGCCCGTATTTTTGTATCCTGGCAAGAAAAGGGATCAGAGAACCGGCAGGGCCGGATATGTGAGAGTTGATAAGTTCGGGCAAGGTAGACCGGGCGAACAGCTTCTAACGCAAGAAGCCAACTTAGATGTAAGGTTATAGGTGCTATAAACCGCACCCGGTAGGAAGAGGGGAGCCCGGTTATGTCTAGTAAAACAGCCAGTACTGTATCAGAGAAGCAGGAAATAGTAGAAACTGCTACGCCAGTAGATCAAAAACCTGTTGTAGCGGAAAGCGCTCCGGTTAACGAACAGTCCACTACAGAGATAGACTCAAGCGCTCTTATGGAGGCTGTGAAGAAATACCTCCCGCCTGCCGATTGGCCTATAGTGGAACGAGCCGTACAGTTTGCTATTCGAGCGCACAGCGGTCAGAAACGAGCCAGCGGCGAACCCTATGTTATTCATCCCATAGCGGCAGCCACTACCTGCGCCCAGATGCAACTGGACCGAGAATCGATTGTAGCCGCTTTGCTCCACGATGTTCCCGAAGATACGGATGTCACCCTTGAGCAGATTCAGCACGAGTTTGGCGATAAGGTTGCCCGACTGGTAGATGGTGTTACCAAGCTCAGTAAAATTAAATGGGCACCTGAAGACCTGAACAAAGCGCAGCACGAGAAACAGGAACAGGCCGAAAATCTACGAAAAATGTTCCTGGCGATGGTAGACGATGTACGAGTAGTCTTGATTAAACTGGCCGACCGGCTACACAATATGCAGACACTCCAGTACAAATCCCCGGCAAAACAGGTCAAAATCGCTACTGAAACCCTCGAAATTTTCGCCCCGCTGGCAAACCGCTTAGGTATCTGGCACATCAAATGGCAACTCGAAGATCTCTGCTTCATGTATCTGCACCCCCAGGATTACCAGGATTTAGTTACAGCACTGGATGATAAACGCGATAGCCTGGAACGCTACCTTAAAAAGGTGAAGCAGGTGATTACCAAAGCCCTGGCTGAAGCCGGGATTACGTCCATAGATGTGAGCGGACGCCCGAAGCACATTTACAGCATCTACAAGAAAATGAAGCGCAAAAACCGCCCGCTGGACCAGATATATGATGTGCTGGGTATGCGGATCATTGTGGAAGATGTGCGGGATTGTTACGGGGCATTAGGCGTCATTCATACTTTGTGGCGGCCTATCCCGGGCGAGTTCGATGACTATATCGCCAATCCTAAAGAAAGCCTTTACCAGTCTTTGCACACCGCTGTAATTGCCCTGGATGCCAGGCCGCTGGAAGTACAGATTCGTACCCGTGATATGCACCAGGTAGCAGAATACGGTATCGCGGCTCACTGGCGCTACAAAGAAGGCGGCAAACGGGACGTGGAGTTTGAGGCCAAAATAGCATGGCTGCGCCGCTTACTCGACTGGAAAGACGATAACTATGATGCCCAGGAATTTGTAGACTCGCTCAAGAGCGATGTATTCCAGGACCAGGTGTACGTCTTTACTCCCAAGGGAGATATTATTGATCTTCCGGCGGGGGCTACGCCGATTGACTTCGCTTACCGCATTCACAGCGATATCGGCCATCAATGCGGCGGAGCAAGAGTTAACGACCGCCTGGTGCCTTTGAACTACCAGTTGCAAAACGGGGAAGTAGTTAAGATTATTCAGGCCAAGAATCGCAAAGGCCCAAGCCGTGATTGGCTCAATCCTAACCTGGGATATATTAAAACGGCCAGCGCGCGCGATAAAATCAAGCAGTGGTTCCGGCGAGAAGAGCGCGAGGAGAATATTGCGCATGGCCGCCAGAGCCTGGATGCCGAACTCAAGCGCCTGGGCCTGGACAACATCAAGTATGAAACTGTAGCTTCGTACTTCCCCAAGTACGAAAAGCTGGAAGATTTCCTGGCCGCAATTGGCTACGGTGGCGTAAGTATGGCCCAGGTTACAGGACGCCTGCTGGAAGCTACCCGTCACGCGGAAGTTGAGGAACTGCCCGAATTCCTGACACCCAGTAGTGTCAGCCTGACCGGCGCGGTAATCGACAAAACCTCAAACGTAACATCGGGGGTGACGGTAGGTGGAACAGGCGGGTTGTTAACTACTATCGCCACCTGTTGTCATCCAATGCGCGGAGATGATGTCGTCGGTTATGTAACCCGTACAAAAGGGATTTCGGTGCACCGGGCCGATTGTCCGAATGTCCTTAACCTGCCAGAAGAAAACAAAGCGCGCCTGATTCGGGTTGAATGGGGCGAGGATACCGTGCAGTACTATCGCGTACCGGTTCGCATGGAGGCCCTGGACCGGGTAGGTCTGCTAAGGGATATTGCAACTCTGGTAGCCGATGAAAAGGTTAATATGGGCGAGTTCCGGACACTACCCTCTAGTCAGCGGGGCGTAATCCTGATATTATTTACTGTAGAAGTAACTGGATTAGAACAATTAGCTCGCGTATTAAGTAAACTCCACACCGTCCGGGATGTTATGGATGTTCGGCGCGATGTGCCAACACCGGCTTCCGGAAGGGTCGGGGCAGAAAAAAAATAAGATTTGTTAGCTTTTCTTAAAATCTTTATCGGTAAATAGCTAACATACAATGAGGCAAGCCCATGTCATTAACGCCGCGCCCTCGTGTAGAAGAATTTTTTCTGGCCTTGCTTTGGATTGTTGGTACCGGAGCCTGGGGCTACTTTGGGATCGTCGGTTATGTTCAAAACATAACCGCTGATCCCAGCCTGTTTAATCTTACCGGCTTTATTCTAAGTTTCTTTTTAATATCTCTGACCGTGTTCGGGCTGCGCTTTATCCTGAACGTGCTTTTAAGGTTCTGGAGGAAAACTCCTTCCTGGCTCGATACACTGGCCACCCTGGTACTCGGCATAACCCTGATAACCGGTTGTCTCTTCAGTCTCTTCAGCCTGGTAATTGCCGTCATACACCTGCTTACCGATAATATCAGCAATTTCGTCTTTGGATGGAGCCTGGCAGCCTGCCTGGGTATTTTAGGTCTGGCTTTTTACCAGTTTCTGGCGGCGTTAAATACTTTTGAGCCTTTCCTGGGCTATCAGGAAGGCGAAGCCTCAGGTAAAACTCAGAGTAAAATCCCCCGCTTTCTGATCGGCCTTAATAAACTCCAATCCCGCCTGCATCATAAAAATTTCGGCGCTTCGCGCTCCGAAGAAGATGTGCGAGGCCCTCTGCTGTTGGAAAGCGATAATAAAACCTACTTAACGGATGAAAAGAACAGCAGCAGGCCCGGTCTTGAAAAAACCCTGGTCGCGCATGGTGGTTTTCATACTGTGATGCTGGGTTTTACGGCCAATGGGGCTACCCTATTCGCGGTCAGCAACGGAGGAACCGTGCATTTCCAGGCAGGTGGCCGCAAAGGAGTGATGTTCCCCCCGGAGTTTAAATTCTGGGATCTTGAGACGGGCCGGATTCAAACCGCAAGCCTGGGAGCCTCTCAAACCTTTCTCACCAACAATTACCTTACGCCACCAAGTCTACAAAACTACCGTTTCCTGGTGCCACAGGGTGGAGCTAAGTTCGCCTGGATAACTCCTCAGTTGATTATGGTCGGTAACTGGAACAATGAACAGCTCAAGAACCTGGCGGTAGAAGAAGGTTTGAATTTACGAGGATATGGTAACTTTGCGCCGCTGGCTTTCAATCCGGAAGGTTCCCGCCTGGCCTGGGTCACTCCAGAGGGGAAATCCCGCTTATGGAACCTCGATACTAACCAGGTATTACCTTTGCGGTCCTATCCAATGGCTGAGATTAGCGGTAGTGGCGACAGCGAAACTAATATATGGGGGCTAATTTTTAGCCCCGATGGTACTCGCATCGCTACACTGGGAGACAGGGGCATTTTACTCCAGAATGTTTACACCGGATGGCGCTGGTTCAGACCTTTAGAGGCCGGGCGCGAAATGCTAAGCGGGTTTGCCTTCAACAGTAATGGTTTTGAAATGGCGGTGGGCTTGCGGGTACGGCGCGATGCGATTAGAACCAGCACCAGCGGGAGGCGCAGCAATAATGGGCATGCCTCAATGGTAGCGACCAACCCGTCAGAAATCTTTTCCAGCCAGGAAGTAACAGCGCCAACCTCTACGGATGATCTTATACCGATTGTCCGGTTATGGGACTTACGCGAGGACCGCTATGTTGATCTGCTGGTAGGTGACAGCCCGGTACGTGAACTGGCTTATAGCCCCGACAACCGCCTGCTGGCAGTCGTGGATGAGGCCGGAATGCTCAGGATGTGGGAAATAGCGGTAGAAGGAAGTAGCAACCGCGCACCCCGTTTATTAGTACAACTTGATCTTGGTTTAAGTGGCCGCAAGGTAGTGGTCGCTTTTTCACCTGATATCGAGCGTATGATCTGCGCCACTGATAACCGCATTATGTCCTGGAGTCTGAGCAAGTTATTTCAACAGGCAAAAGTCAGACCCTAGTACAGGTTTGTGAAAAAGGTTCAAGGGATAGCTAAGCTTGTAAAGGACGGCCTTTGTAAGTCCAACGAAAGGGTTTCGCACAGACTCGATTAAAGTAGTCAATGAACTCTTCCAGGCGCTTACGCAAGTCTTCGACT
>DATAKM010000182.1:0-6233 GCA_036261665.1 Chloroflexia bacterium | reverse complement strand
CGCCATGCAGTTCTCAAATAAAGAAGCCCCTTGAAAAACAGGGGCTTCTTTATTTGAGAATTATTTATTTTTAGAGCCTGTTATGGTCTTAAAGAGCCAGCGCAAAGTTAGAAATTCCACCAGCATTTTTAACAAACCGTGTTTGTGCTCTTTTTCAGGCTGTCTTGCTACCATAGTCCTCACCTCACTTTTCCGCTACTTGCATATCCTGGAAATAAAGATTTGCATATTTAGTGCCAGGCAACCGGATTCAGGACAATAAAGAAAGTTGAGAGGCTTCACCTGTTCGTGCCGGTTCCCAGTAACGCACTTCTGCATATTTGGGAGAATACAAATCCCCTTACAATGGTTATATATATTAATCTTAAAGATATATAGTTTTAGGTGAATATCTAGAAGTTCTAGTGCCTGGTGCTGTTTTTCCATACTTAGGTGTAAGAGCCTGCTTTATCTTCGAGGATATAAGTGGTGACGACGGGTCGTCTTTTCCAGCCTGAGTGGGAAGTCGAGGCTTTCCTCGTGAGAAAGAAAATAGGCCGGGTGCAGGTTGGCCGCTCTGGCTTCCAGGGACTGAAGGTGGCGGCTGTGCGCGGCGAGCAGTTCGAGCGGCGCGGTCAGGCCTTCTCCCTGGCAGGCCTGGTTGATAGTCCGGCTGCACTCCCAGATTAGCTCGCGGGCCAGGTTAAAGATTATCCCGCTTCCGGCTTTGAATTAACACGGATAGTAGGGGTAGATGGCTCACCTTCTAGAACCTGCTATCAACAACACCATAACTTCGCTAGCCGGTCTGGAGGTTAACTCCGTTACAGTCGGAAAGATGAATTCCGTAACAAGGGCTTGCCTGGCTGAAGGCAGCGATCTCTATACTCAAAGGCTCAGGCAGGCACTAAAAAAGAGAGCTTTCCGGGCCTTTTGCGGGTTATAAACTGCTGGCCGAACTGGACGATAAAGCTGCTGCTATAAAGCTTTTATAAAACTATCAAAGCTATTAAAGCTATCAAAACTAATAATTGGTCCCCCCTGCTACCTGCCGCGGAAAGTTAACAAAGCTCAGGCGCTAACCAGGTCCGGCTTCTAACTCTAAAGAGTGGCTTATTGCTCCACTGCTTCTTTCAAAAGGTTATACCTGAGCCAGATCACTTCCCCCTCTAATTGCTCAATTTTAACCAGTTGCAGGGGGATTGCTCCTTTCTCATTAGTAAGGTCAGGCGCTTTGAAAAACGAGCCGGGTGAAGTACCTCCTACCAGGCAGGGATGCAATAGAATACTAACTTCATCAACCAGCCCGCCTCTTAAGAGCACACCATTAAGAATACCGCCACTGTCTACGCGCACTACCTTAACCCCGTAGCGCCGGTGGAGTTCTTCGAGAGCTGTTCTTAAATCTACCGCGCCTTCACCTGCCACAATCGTATCAATATGCCGCGCTTTAAGATAAGCAAGGTAAGTTTCAGGTGTGGCCCCGGAGCAAAGCGCTACCACCTGGCGCCAGTAGCCCGCCTGGCGCAACTTTTGCCAACTACGAATGCGGCCCCGGCTGTCTACTACCACCAGAAGAGGACGAGCATCCGCCGGATCGGGCGAAGATGGTATAAAGTCTGTTTCTTCCGGTTCATCGGGCGAAATTTCTAGGGTGGCTTTGAGGATAGTCTCACTGCCTGCCAGAGTCGCCTCTTCCTGCCAGGTCGGGATCAGGCTGTAATAGAGACCCTGGTTGATGTTAAAACCTTCCATGCGACCGTCCGCGCTTATGGCCGTATGGATAATCACGCGAGGCAGCATAACTGAAGCGTTCCTTTCCAGTTTCTTTCTTATTTCTCTTTCTGACTTTTACTCTCCTGGTTTTTTTTTAACTATATAGAAAAGCCGGTCTCCTGCTGCGCCTGGGCATATTCCCTGAGCTTGTCGAGCAATCCCGGTAAGATTTCCTCCAGGCACTCATTGAAAATAAGATGGTTATTTAACTCAAACTCCAGCATCTGCCGGGAGGGCGCCACTATCCGCTGGAAAACTCGCTGGGTATAACTTCGGCTAAAAAGGGTATCCCCGGAAGCGGAAATTACTACCACCGGGCATTTGATCTTTCCGGCGGAGAGAAAGCCGGTATCAGCCGAAAAAAGGCTGGCCAGGAAATATAAGGGATAAGCCGTCAGGTTTAAGGGGTCCTGGTAGAACTGCTCCAGGAGTGACTTCTCCCTGAAAATCCTGGAATCCTGAAGATAAAATCCGATGGGTAAACTCAGGCGAGGCAGCAACTTAGCGCCCAGCCTCATACTCTTCTGAAGCAAGGAGTAATAAGGTTTAAGCCAGTGGGGAAAGCGGGTTATGCTCAGCGACTCGGCATCGTTTGCGTCAAGGATATTGTGTGCAAAGACTGCTTGGACCTTACTGTTATCACCCGCTACTGCCATTGCTACCAGCCCGCCCTGGCTCGTACCTAAAATTATGGGGGAGTGCCAAAGCGCTGCCGGGCATAGCCGGCGGCGTCCCTGGCGTTTTGGACCATATCATCAAAGGAATAAAGGCGTTTAAGCCGGGGGCTTTTGCCGTGGTTCTGAAAATGCACTCCCACCACGTTAAAGCCGGCCAGGGCCAGGGCATCCAGAAACTCTTCGTAAAAGAGTGGATGAGTCATGGTCGCGGGCAGAAAGACCAGGCAAGGGTCATCCGGCCGGGCTTTCCAGATGGAGAGGGCAATCGGTACACCATTTGAGGTTATCAAAGTCTCTTCGTAAACTTCCGGCCTGGCCACCTGGTTCAAGAGGCGCTGAGTTTGGTTTCGCATAATCAGTTCTTTTTAAACATAAAGTTACTAGTTACCAACCTTTCTTATATTTAACACATAGACCTCAATAATCAGGTTTAACCGGGTATAACTAATGTTAAAAAGCGGGCTGATTACACCACTTTTGACCGGTGGTGTTAGCGGTTACAAAGATTTAAGGTACAGTCACCACCCTTTTACCATTTTAGACCTGCCCTGATACCTTATTGCAATACGATAAAAGTGATAGCCTCTTTATTCTTTCGAGTCACAGGGTGATACCTATGGAGCTATTTCACTACTTGTAAAAAAAAAGAGACTGGCCGGTAGTCTTCGGGTA
Organism: Chloroflexia bacterium; assembly: GCA_036261665.1. Classification (GTDB taxonomy): domain Bacteria; phylum Chloroflexota; class Chloroflexia; order Chloroheliales; family Chloroheliaceae; genus 54-19. Next base: position 3,129 of record DATAKM010000182.1, on the reverse strand, counting down.
TTCCCTCTTTATCTGAATGATGGCAGCCGGGTATTGCTACAATTTAACCTTTATTCAGTTGGGTCTGGTGGATCTAGGCACCCGCCAGGTGGGATCGAGCGAAGCGGCGGTGGCAACCAACATGGCCTTTCTGGCGCTGCTTATCTGCCTGACCGCCATTCTGAGTGGCTGGCTAATGAAAAAGCGTGGCTGGAGTAAACAGTTACTTCTCAAGTTACGCATGGCCTTCGGAGTTATCCTGCTACAGACCATCCTGACCGGTCTGGTCCAGTTTGTCCAAACCGGAACGCAATTCTTTGCCTGGGTTTCTCTGGCGGCCCTGGGGCTTGGCATGGGAGTGCCAGTCACTTTTAGCCTGGCCATTAATCTCGTTCCGGTGCGCGACCGAGGATATGTTGCTGCTATGATTACCGCCAGCGCTTAATTTGCCGCCTCGGTCTTCTCTTCTAACTGGAAAATTGAAAGCTTTAGTTCTCAATTTCTGGGGCTGATGCCTGTTAGCTGCCTTATCCTGGGAGTGCTGGCCTTCAAGAAGTTCAGCTTTATGGAAAAATTAGAGCGGCAGCAGGCTTTACCTCAGTTCGGCCTGGACCGCTTTCTGCGCCAGGATGAAAGGACCGGTCGGCCCACGGCCAACAAAAAGTTTTTCGGCTTTGTCCTTTTCTTATTTGCCATCTACTTTATTGACAGTTTAGGTTTCCTGCGCCTGATCTTTACTCCGCAATATATGGAAACTACCTGGCAGGCCCCGGAGCTTGGCCCGCATCTCTTTATCGGGGGAGTGCATGTGGTGGGTGCTATCATTGCAGGTGTTTTGTATTCGGAATTAGACGAAAAAGCTCTATTGCTGTGGATCTTTGGGATTTTCTCGCTGGTACACCTGATATACCTTTTCGAGATGCGTTTTTCTCCGGAGGGGAATGCTCCTCTGGCTATGCCCATGCTCTACGCCCTGGCGGTCAGTCTCTATACGGTACTAAATTTCGCTCTCTATTCCGACCTCTCTACTCCTGAAACAGCCAGTCTCAACGCCGCTCTTGGCGCGGCGCTCTCCGGCTTTTCAGCCACTTTTATCAGCACTGCCCTGGCAGTACAGTGGCAGCTGAGCGGAATGGAACTGGCGACCCACCTCTCGCTGGTAGCCTCGCTGGCCATGGTATTTTTCCTGCTAGCGGCGGGCTTTGCTTACTGGTGGGCCCGAAGCGCCAGCGGCAAAGAAAGAGATCTGCCGTGACGGCAGCAGCCCCATTAACCAGGATCTAGCCGAAAAAGCGACCTGTTTTGTTTAGAAAGGTACGGCGAAACATGAAAGGTGTTGCTCTTATTCTGATGTTTCTACTTATGGCGCTCCTCCTGTCCGGCTGCACCGCCAATGGCCAGTACAATCTTACCCTGATTACGAAGGGCAGCGATACAGTTAACGCGGCTGAAACACTGGATGGGGAGCTAATTATCTATAGCTAACTGGCCCGGGATTATCGCTGAGAAAGAAGGCCAGTTCGAGAAGCGCAGCACGCTGTCTCTGGCTGAGAGTGCACGGGGTGGTGGAGGAGCACCTGCGCGAAAGAGCAAGCCGGAAAAGGGCTGAAGGGCCAGCGGCCGGTGGACTGAAAGGCACCAGCGCCGGCTTTCAAGGCGAGTAGCCAAGTGTGTGGATGAGAGGGGATCTTACGGTCCTAAAGGAGGAGCAGCCCGGCAAAGCGAAGCGGCCCCTGGCAGCCAGGAGCCGTGACCGGGAGGGGAGACCGTCTTCAGTCCGGCCATGTAAGCCATCGAGGTTCAGGCTTACCTGGCCGGTAAAGGCGGTAATTGGCTGTTCGAGGTTTAGCCCTTTACTTTATCCTTTCCCGGCCTGTTCCTCCCGCTGCCGGTAGGTAAGCAGCACATTGCCGGAGGGGAACTGCCGGAGGGCTGCCAGTTGAAAAGGAGTGTGGGCCGCCAGCCCTGTAAAGAGAGAAGTGCCGGCTCCCAGTACCACCGGGTTTAGCATGAGCTGGAACTCATCGAGCAGCTTATGCTCCAGCAGACTGACGCACAACCGGTTACTGCCGAAAATGGCAATGGTTTTGCCGGGCTCTTCCTTGAGCTGCTTAACCTGAGGGACTGCCTCACCGCTGATGACCGTTACGTTATGCCAGCCGGATTCAAAGGGAGAGCGGCTCACCACCACTTTATGCCTCTGGTTGATAAACTCCGCCACCTGGGGAGCAGTCTTATAAGCCTCCTCTGTAGGCCAGAATTGCCGGAACATCTCGTAGGTCTTGCGTCCGAAGAGGAGGGTATCCACCTCTTCGCCTTGCTCGGGAGAGAAGGCTTCGAAATCGCCGGAGCGGCTCCAGGAAAGATCGTGTCCGGGAGCTTCAAAGTAGCCGTCCAGGCTCACATTCATAAACAGGAATATTTTGCGCATCGTCTTGTTACTTTCTCCGCATCCAGGGACCGGTACCCCTAAGGCGGGCTTTTTGTTTTTGAAGGTAAAGACCAGGGATTAACTTCACAATGAACTATAGCTTTCTATTCCCGTCTATAATTGTAAAAACCCGTTCCCTTTAGAGATAAGAATAGCCCGCCTGAGGATGGTGAAAGTCATCCAGTTTAGCGGCAATCCTTTTAGGAGTGACCCCCGCAAATTCTCGAATATCGCGGATAAAGTGCGACTGGTCGTAGAAGTTGAGAGATTGGGCCACGGAGGTAAGACTCTCAGAGCGGCCGGTTTTCAATAGCCTGACTGCTTCGTTAAAGCGCTTGATCCTGATGTAGAACTGGGGTGTAAGACCGACAGAGTGGGTAAATCTCTTTTCAAACTGGCGCTCGGAGAGGCCTAACTCCTGGAGTAAAGATCTAACACTGACCGTAGCGATGTTACGCCTGATTAAATTCAGGCTTTCCTCTACCAGCTTATCTCTAAATTTTACCCGCTTTTGCTGAGCAGTCAGAAAGCCGGCCAGCAGCCTTATACTTTTCTCAGCCTCATTCACTTCCAGGAGCCGGGAATAGAGGTCTAACCCCACCAGTTGGTTTAGCTGTAGTGAGCTGTTGGTCAGTTCGGAAGCTTTCAGACCGAGCAGGGTATTAAGGCCGTGGGGCTTAAAGATTACCTGAAGCATGGTGAAGGGGCCTTCGGCCATC
>DATAKM010000180.1:0-14797 GCA_036261665.1 Chloroflexia bacterium | reverse complement strand
GTGGTGGCGATTTGTCTGATAATATTCTTTGCCTATTTCGCCGGGAAGTTCGCAAGCCGCAGCGGCGGTAACGATAATGTCTGGAAGCCGCCTTCGGATGAAGTGCGCGATCTCAATAGTCCGGATGATCGCCATATGATTAAGGATTAAAGCGGTTTCAGCGTTTTAGGGGATAAGTCTACTATGTGGGCTTGTCCCTTTTTTATTACGGATGCTTAAAAGTTCCATGAAGGTTTAACGTTGTACATAGCATTGTTCAGAGTGATTTGCTAAAATATCCTTACCGGGAACTTTTATAAGTTAACTCACTTCAGGATTCATACTTACTGCCTGTCCTTTTAGTTAATTAAGCTGGATATTGAACAAGTCAGAAACTAAATTTAAGCTGAGGAGAAAATTGAGGTTCGCACAATGGAAGTAGCATCTAGAGGACTTGGCTTATCACAATTGCGGATCAAGTACCGCGAGACTCATTTACAAAAAGGCCCAAGCGGCATTTCAGGTTATTTAGGAACTTTACGCAAAGGAGCGGTTGTAGAGATCATTGGAGACAACCATCCTTACTACTATTTCGTCAGGCTGGATAACGGATTAGAAGGCTATGTCTACAAAGACGCCGGTGAAGTAACCAGCGGCGTGATGTTAACCCGCCCGGTGACAACTCAGGTAGAGCCTGCTCCTAAAGAAACCGTTACCCCGGCGGCCCCTGTCGCCGAAAAGAAAGCAACCGAAGCTTTCACCAGCCTGGAAATGGAGTCACCCTTTACACCTGCCCCTCGTACCAGCCCCGCAACTACTCACAACGGAAATCTGCGCAGTAGCGGCAGTCCGTCCAGCGTTAACGGCTCTGCCAGCCGCCGAAATGCCAGCTATAGTGCATCCAGCAACCGCCCACGCCCCGGCAACCGCACCGCCAGTACCGTAGTGGTAACCACCGGCGAGATTGCCGTATTTGACAGGCCGGGTATTGTGGGAACTCAAGTAGGTAAACTCAGGCGCGGAGAGCAGGCTTCACTACTGGGCGAAGATAGTTTCTTTTTTCAGGTATCATTGACCAACGGAGCCGTAGGCTACATTCCACGCTACGCCGCCGAAACACTTTAGAAAGGGATCTTTCAATGTTTGATATCGCCGAACTGGCTCGGCAGTCCGAAGCGCGTCGACAGGAACTGATTAATATGCGGCGGGACTTTCACCGCCATCCCGAACTGGCTTTCAAGGAAAGTCGCACAGCCGGCATTGTGGCGGATAAACTGCGTCAGGCCGGGCTGGAAGTGCAGACCGGAGTAGCAGAAACCGGGGTAGTCGGTATGTTACGAGGCGCGAAACCGGGCAGAACCGTGCTGGTGCGGGCCGATATTGACGCACTACCTATTCTGGAGCAGCACGACAGCGAATATGTCAGCCAGAACCAGGGTGTGATGCACGCCTGCGGGCACGACGGGCATACCGCTATTGCTTTGACTGTGGCCGAACTACTGGCCGGACAGCGCGGCGATCTGGCGGGAAACGTCAAGTTCGTCTTTCAGCCTGCCGAAGAAATCGTCAGCGGCGCCAAACCGATGATTGAGCAAGGTGTAATGCAGGGCGTGGACGCCGCTATCGGGTTGCACCTGGGTAATGACCAACCGGTAGGCTCGGTTTGCATGAAAGCCGGGCCTTCCATGGCCAACGTGGACAACGTTATTCTGACGGTGCGCGGTAAAGGCGGCCACGGCAGCCAGCCGGAAAAAGCGATTGACTCTATCATGGCCGCCTGCCAGTTGGTTACTACTCTACAAACTCTGGTTAGCCGCGAAATCTCACCGGCAGATACAGCGGTGCTAAGTTTCGGCACGATTAATGGCGGTTTTGCCTCCAATATTATCGCACCGGAAGTAGTCCTGGCCGGTACGGTTCGCTCCTTCCAGCCAGACGTACGCGAAACCATGTTGCGCCGCATCGAAGAAATTGCCGTGACCCTGGGCAAAGCTCTGCGCTGCGATGTTAAAATGGAAGTCTCCTATAGCTGTCCTGCGGTAGTCAATGATGCCGGTATGGCAGAACTGGTGCGGCAGAGCGCGGTAGCGGCCCTGGGTGGGCAAAATGTGACTGAAATGAAGCCGATCATGGGCAGCGACGATATGTCGTTGTTCCTGCGCGAAGTACCCGGTTGTTATTTTGTGGTGGGCTCCGGACACCTGAACGGCAGCAGTTTCCCACACCATCACCCTGGTTTCGATATTGAAGAAGAGTCGCTGGTAGTTGGTACTCGCGTCATGACGCAGGCGGTGCTGGATTTTCTATCCCGACCATAAGTAGTAACAGGTAAAGTCTTAGCAGGAAGAGCTTGCCCTCGGTAGCAGGGGTTAAACCCTGATCAGGTAAAGCGCCGGGCGGCTCTTTCTGTAACCGTAAGTATAAAAAGTTAAAAAGTGGCAGCGCTATTATGTGGCAGAAGCATCCTATAGTCAGATTAATAGTCGGCCTGGTAGTGGTGCTGGTAACGGCAACTACCCTGATCTCGGCGTTTCTTTTCTGGCCGGACTTCTGGCAGGATGGGCAACGCCCGCCGAGCGAAGTGGAAGGGGTCATAACTACCATTTCGAACCGGCAAGCTCCTAGCACCATGCCCGGTCACTTCAAACTAACCACCGCCACAGGACAGTTACTCGAATTCGACCTGCGAAACACTCTCCTGAACGGTATTAACCAGTATTACCTGGAAGACCCTGGTACAAAAGTAAAAGTAAGCTTTTCACCCGCCTTACACAGCGTCTATACAGTTGAAGTGATCACTCCTTCCGCCAATAATCCCACTTATGTACAGGATTCTTACGAACCGGGCCAGCTTTTTCAGAAATGGCAGCGCATTCCGGTTTACATCCTGGCGGGCGTCTTTTTTATCGGCCTGGCAGCCTTGATTTATGTAATCTTTGCCCTGCTTGATTTATGCCTGCCGGTGCAAAAAGTACAGGGGGCGCTGGTGGGCCGGATCGAACGGGCCGACACCCGCAGCGATGGTTACAGCATTGTTGTGCGGCCCTGGAATAGCGAGAGGCCGGGCAAACAGCTTCAGTACGAACTGGGGCAAGCTGCTTTCCTGGCCACAGATGGAATTGATTTTGTAGAGGTTATTTCTACACGTCTGTTCCATTATGTGAGGCGAGTACGCCAGCTTGATCTTTCAGAATTGCCTTCAGAAGCGCGAGCTTCGCTGATTGGCCTCTCTAACGAAGGGATGCGCCTCTCCTACCAGCCTGGCTGGCGATTGCGCGCCTTTTTATACAGCGATGGTCTTTTTTCGCTCGCACTGTTTGTAGTGGCTCTTTTTATCATTTTTGGCTATTTGCCAGAATGGTCCAACCCGCAAAGAGCCGAACCGCCCCAGTGGCTTTTAGTACCGATGCTGGCGATTCTGGCTTTTACTATGGCCATTTACTTGCTGCTGCGCTTCCGGCGCAAGTTGCAAGACCTCAGCGCACCCAAAAGGATCGCGCAAGGCCCGGTTCTGAGCAAGTGGCGGGTCACAGGAACCAGCAACGATAACCGCCGTTTGATCGTGATTGCCGATGGCGGGCTTTCGGCAGGCGAGAAAGCCGTGTGCAAATTTGATCTCAGCCCGGCCCTCTTTGACCAGTTGCGGGTGGGCGACATCGTAGAGATTGAACATACTCCCCGCCTGCGCTACATCTGCCGCCTGGAAGTGAAAGGCCACCAGGAACTTACCAGCAGCTACCAGGTTTAAATAGAGCAAGAATAAAATAAGAGGGTTACCTGCCTGAATCGTCAGTTGGTAACCCTCCTGTAATTAATTACCGTATTGCTTGAGTTCTACCACATTGCCGTCAGGATCGCGGATGTAGACGGAGTAGCCGTAGCCCCAGGCTCCCCAGTTACTTTTGGCTTCACCCTCAATCTCTATGTCATTTTCCTTTAGATAGCTTTTAAGCTCATCCGGAGTCACATCGGAGGAGATTACCAGGCAAAAGTGATTGACGCGCTGCCGGTTATCTTCGGCCAGCGTCTCGATTTTATTAATTTTAGGCGGGAAGAGGTCAATTAACTGTTCGCCCATGCGTACCGAAGGAAAGCCTACTTTCCCCTCTCTATATTCTTCCAATCTTTCGGTCTTCAATCCCAGGATTTCAGTATAAAAGTGCAGAGCTGTATCCAAATCCCGTACATTTAAGACGATATGATCGGGCTTTAATACCTGGATAACCTTGTCCATTTTCTACTCCTTTAATCACATTCTTTTTTGATGTCGTGATACTCTTATTATAATAGCGTAAATTTTAAGCTGGAACAGGGTTAAAAGGACCATTCTGACTTGGACTAAAGTACAGTTGAATCCGGCAAATAAAAGACTCTGGCCTCCTCAAAACCAGAGTCTTTTTAAAGCTATCTTGAGTTATACCCTTTTGTTATGCTGTTATAATAATTAGCATAATGCGTACCACTGGCTAAATCAAAAGATTTAACCGTAAGTATTAATCATTCTTTACAAAAAGTTACAGAAGAATTTCTGGTCAAATATACAACTTCGATCAGGAAAGACCCGGATTATTATGGCTTTAACCGGTAATAAAAAAGAACCCTTCCTTAAATCCAGAAGAGTTCTCTCTAATTACACTTTAAATATCGTCCTGGTCGTTCTCTTCCACGAACTCATCAGAGAGATTCTCCATTTCCTCCTCGGAACTCTCTCCCTCTTCTTCTTCGTCGTTGTCTTCCAGACCCTCCTCATCATCCTCCAGACCATAGCGCAGAACGGTATCGCGGGTATAGGCACGATATCCGGCGGCGGAAGTTTTGGGCGGGAAGGAAAGACGCCCGCGCTGACTGGGGTGCTGGTAAACCTCGCGAATAATAATTTTCAATTCGCGCTCACCCACGCTAGTCACGGCAGCGGTGTAGCGGTTCCCGGCCTCAATAAAGCGCACCAGGCGCAGAGCAAGCTTCGGCTCAACCTGTCCTAGTAGGTCTCCGTCCTGGCTTTTGACCAGGAGCGCCTGGTTGCGAGGGTCTATTTCCAGCACCACCGCGTCTCCGGCAGTCAACTTAGCCAGGACTGCTGTCGGGGCCACATTGAATAAAGATGTAGTGCCGGTCTTGCCGGTCTCTTCAATGAAGAGGCTGGGCATTACTTTATCGCGGGCCGCAGGGGCGGCAACCGGCGCGGGCTGAGGGGCGGGTGCCACCTCTCCGGCAGCGGTTGCCGGTTGCAGGGCCGAGGGCACAGCCTTGTACTCGACCAGGCGCTGTAAATTCTTTTTGGCGATGGCGTTGCTGGGGTCGGTATTGACCGCATGTTCGTAAGCCGCTTTGGCTTCACCGAACTTTTTCAGTTCAAGATAGGCTTTCCCCAGGCGATTGAGGGTTTCCGAGTCATCAGGAAAAAGGGCCAGCAGTTCCCGGTTTATCTGCACAGCTTCTTCCCAGCGGCCTTCTTTAGCCAGCCGCACCGCCACGTCTGATTTCTGACGTTTTATTCGATTCTTTTCATCGGGTTGATATTGGGTCAAGGCTCTTTTTCTCCAGATTTTTGCTGAGGTTTCCGGTAAGAACTCATATCCGGCTCGCCCCTGATTACTTATTTACGCTATTAACCACTTGCCTGCTGTTTGTCAGGACCAACTAAAATACTTAATCCAGATCGCAAAGCGAAAAAGGAATGGCCGGAGAAAACCGGCCCCTCCCGCCTATTTTCTTATCAGGGTCAGGGGTTGGGGTTGGGAAGGTACAAAATCCCCCTCCAACTCACAGGCTTCGACCGTATCAAACACCCCTTGCTGGAGTATTACCGGTTCAGTTCCGGCTACCCGGCCCACCAGCGACCATGCCCCGGCATTTTCAATCGTAATGTCTACCAGTTTGCCGGTCCAGTCGAAACCTTCATATTCTGTGCCAGCCGGGTTATCGAAGAAGACCGGTTTATTGGTACGGCTGCGGCCTTTCCAACGGCCCTTCTCGCGGCCCTCGACCAGGATTTCTACATCCTTGCCCAGGAACTCGCGGCTGTAATCCAGGGCTATTTTTTCCTGTAGCCGTTCGACCGCCTGCAAGCGCTCCATTTTAATATGGCGCGGTACATCGTCTTCGTAATTTTCGGCCAGAGTACCGGGGCGCGGAGAGTACGCAGCTACGTGTACTTCATTGAAACGAATCCGCTCCAGCAACTCGTAAGTATGCTGGAACTGTTCATCGGTCTCGCCCGGGAAGCCTACAATAATATCGGTGGAGAGAGCTACACCCGGCACAGTTTGACGGACCGTGGCGGCCAGTTTTTCGTAGAAACTGACGGTATAAGGCCGCTTCATGCGCTTGAGGATGATATCGTCACCGGCCTGGACGGGCAGGTTGAAATACTCGCAAACTTTTGGCAGGTCGGCAGCCGCTTTAATCATCTTGTAGCTCATCATCTTGGGATGGCTGGTCAGGAAGCGGATGCGCCACAAACCTTCAATTTCGTGAACGGCGTAAAAGAGATCAGCCAGGTCGGGACGGCCCGGCAGGTCGTGACCGTAAGCGTCAATAGTCTGGCCCAACAGAGTTACTTCACGCACGCCACGTTTGACGTAGCCTTTAATCTCGTCCACAATTTCGGCGATGGGGCGGCTCATTTCCTTGCCGCGCCGTAGCGGGACTATACAGTACGAACAGGTATAATTGCAGCCGTAGATGACCGAAACGAAGGCAGTTACCCCAATTTTATGCTGAATAGTGGCCGCGTCAGTTAAATTAGCTGCCGGCGGAGTAGGGTCGGATTCGGGTAAGATTTCAATCAGGCGTTGCGGGTCGAGCGTGTCAAAGAAGAGATCTACTACCGGAAAACGTTTGTAGAGGGGGCGTTTGCCTTCTTCGCTGGGCGGTACCATACAACCGGTGACGGCCACCTTCAGGTCTTTATTGCGTTTTTTCAGGGGAACCAGCGATCCAAGCTTGCCCTGAGCGCTATCTTCGGCGCGCTGCCGGACACTACAGGTATTGAGAATAACCAGGTCGGCTTCATTTACCTGCTCGGTGTAGCTATAGCCGGTTTGCTCCAGGGCCGAGCCGATACGGATACTATCGGCGTGATTCATCTGGCAGCCGATGGTCCAAATATGATACTGCTTCATTTTTACTTTACAAATTCTATTTTTAAGGCTGAAAAAGGTTAAACGCCTCTTTGGTAGCCCGATTAATCCTTAAATTTTTCGTGGCGTATTATAGCCGATAGAGCTTTTATTTACAAGCACAAACACACGAAAAAGGCAACTCGCTTAACGTCGCTAAACGAGTTGCCATTATACTCTAATCTGTCATAGTTACAAAACAGATAGCGTGATGGAACGCTTCAAATACTGTTCAAAATCGCATTGCGCTAAGGGCCGGCTGAAATAGTAGCCCTGCACCTCATCACATTCTAACCCTTTGAGATAATCCAGTTCGTTTTTAGTCTCTACTCCTTCGGCAATAACGCTCAGTTTCAAGATATGGGCCATATGAATAATGGTCTGAGTGATCGCAATATTCTCAGGGTTATCGGTAATATTTCTTACGAAATACTGGTCGATTTTAAGGGTATCGAAGGGCAGGCGTTTTAGCTGGCTAAGGGAAGAATAGCCCATCCCAAAATCATCTATGGCGATGCGCACACCGAGCGACTTAAGCCTGGTCAGGGTAGTTATAGCGGCCTCGACATTCTCCATCAAAACGCTTTCGGTAAGTTCCAGTTCCAGGTATTGCGGTTCGTGGTCAGTTTCGTCCAGAATAGCCAGCACCTTATCCGCCAGGTCAGTCTGGCTCAACTGGCGGGCGGAGAGATTGACCGCAATGCGTAAGGGCAAACCGCTGCTCAGTTGCCATGCCCGGTTCTGGCGGCAGGCTTCGCGCAGAATCCACTCGGTCATCGGTATGATCAGGTTGGTTTCTTCGGCCAACGGAATAAACTTACCGGGAGGTATCAGGCCTTTCTCGGGATGCTGCCAGCGCAGCAGGGCTTCAGAACCGACCAGGCGCTGGTTTTCAATATCAATCTGGGGCTGGTAGTAAACCCGCAGTTCGTTGCGTTCCAGGGCATGTCGCAGGTTCGTTTCCATTTCCAGTTGCTCGGAAAGGCCGTTATTCATGTGAGACGAGAAGAACTCCCAGTTATTGCCCCCTCGATCTTTGACATAGGAAAGGGCCACATCGGCGTTACGCAGAAGGGTCTCAAAATCCTGGCCATCCGAGGGATACAAGGCTACACCGATGCTGGAAGTGATATAAATTTCGCGCCCGTTCAAATTAAACTTCCTGCTGAGAGTGTCTTTGATAGCACCAAGAACAGCGCCCGTATCAGCCGCCCGGGTAGTCATAGGAAGCAGGATCACTAACTGACCGGCTTGCATACGAGCAATTGTAGAGCCGCGCCCGGCGCAGGCGTGCAGGCGTTCGGCAATTTCTTTCAACAGAAGATCGCCCTGAGCATGGCCCAGGCTATCAGTAATGCGGTGAAAACGGTCAATATTGAGGGAAAGGACGGGTAACAGATGGTCGGAATGCCCGTTACTGGCTACGGCTCTTTCGAAGCTTTGCCGGGCATAAGCGCTGTTGGGCAACTGTGTCAGGTTATCATAGTAGATCAGAGAATTTAACTTCTCTTCAGCCTGCTTGATTTCCTGGGCATAGTGTTCGGCAATCGCGGCGTGTTTGGATAAACGGGTTGAAATAGCACCTAACAGTTCCGAACGAGTAAAAGGTTTGGTCAAATAATCATCTGCGCCAAGCTGCATTCCCTGGCGTAAATCCGCTTTCTCAGCTTTGGCAGTCAGAAAAATAAAGGGAATCGTGGCGGTTTCAGGATGTTTGCGTAAAGTGGCGAGAACGTTATAGCCATTCAGTTCAGGCATCATCACGTCACAAATGACCAGATTGGGGCGGTAGGTGCGTGCTTTTTCAACCCCAACCAGCCCATTTTCAGCACCGATTACTTCAAAGCCTTCCGCTTCAAGTAACTCCAGAATATTAGCCTGAACGGGCGGCTCATCTTCAATTACCAGTATCTTTTTCATCTGACGGTCTTAACCTGTATACATTTGTTTCTGTTGGTGTTCGGTTCAAAAGCTCTCTCCGCACAGAAAACTGCTAACTAATATAGAACGATAATAACACAGTAACATTACAGGAGACATTACCAGTCAGAAGAATAATTACTTTTTTTTTACCTGGAGTGTATCTAAGGCAAATTATAACGCCACAGCAGGTAATGTTGCCCTACATTACCCATCTCTACCTGCCATTCATGGCTATTGGAAGGGGTAAAGGTAAGGATACGGCGCTGGAATAGCTGCACCAGCACATCTTTGACCGAACCATCTACTTCGGTTCCTACCCAGTAAGCTTCGGTTATAGGCAGGCCGGTAGTGGCAAGCCAGTCGAAGATTTGATCCTCTCTGTACTTACCGGTCAGTGGATCGTAAATAAGGCCCGGCGTTGAGAAATAGTTCCAGAAGACATCCGGGATATTGTGACCGGTATCGGGTGCGTAGAAGCTGTTGCGCGCATACGAACCAAGGGCCGGGTCAATACTCAGCTTGCCCTCTTTATTAATAGTGGCGGTTACGGCCTCTCCCGTAGCGGCGGGTGAGGGGCCAGCCTCTACCAGTGCTTTAAAACTGGCGTAAGTGGGCGCATTGAGATTCTGGCCGCGCTGGTTGGAGTCGCCCGCTACCTGTAACCGGGAGGGGCCCCATTCCATAAACCGGTTGTCGCCCAGTTGCAACCGGCCCGTAACCATTTCGGTTACCAGCAAACCGTTAGTGACGCGACCGCTGGAAGGGTCGTTCAGTTCCATGCGGGCTTTATCGAAATAGACCACCGGGCGAGTACCGTCCGGGCTATCCGAATAGGGTTCAGTTACCACTTTATCCGGCTGCGGTCCCCACAGCCAACTGCGCCCCACACTGGCTCTCGCTTCTGCCGGTAATTTAACCGGGCGGTCGGCCCGGCTCCAGTTGCGCTCGAAAAGAGGATCAATGATGGAGAAGAGCCTGCTCTGAACCGGGTGGGCGCGATTGGCTACCAGCAAAAAGGCCAGGCGAGCAGAGTCCGCCAGCAGAGCGGGGTCGAGCCGCAGGGTAGCATCAGGCAGATAGAGCAGGTCGCCGGGAGTATGCCAGCGCGGGTCGCCACCAAGATTATCGGCAACATCTTCAGTCAGGAAAATCGCTGCGCCCTGTCCCGCGTCCCAGAAAGAGCGCTGGTCGCTGTTGCGATTGGGGTCGTGATTGGCCGGGAACTTATCGCCAATGGTGTAGAGGCTGTAAGGGGCCTGGATACCAAATGTCACCGCCAGGTCCTGCCCTTCTCGCGCCAGGGCTTGAGAAGCGGCATCTTCGGTCACGGCCCAGATTTCACCCCGGGCCTTGCCGCCGCTATAGCCAACCATATCCAGGTTGACTACTGCCCCGAGTGGCAGATTAAGCGGGTTGACCGAGCTGTCAGAGGCCCAGTGGCTAACGAGGTACTGGCTGCCGAGGTAGCCGAACTCCTCGCCATCGAAGAAAACCAGTTCAAGATCATCCTGAAAGGCCGGGCTCGGCTCTGAGGCCTGCGGCCCTAACAGGCGGGCAATTTCGAGCAGGGAAGCAACCCCGCTGCCGTTATCATTTGCGCCGGGGGCCAGGCCGTTACAGACCGGCGGGAAGAGGCGGGTCGGGCTGCTATCCCAGTGCGCAGTCAGGAGATGTACCGCCCGGGGATTGGAACCCGCTCGCCTGACCACAATATTGCGCAAACCGGCTCCCCGCGTGCCTGTGGACTGGAAGGGCTGAATTACCGGGTTAAATCCCAGCTTTTTCAATTCGTTTACGAGATAATCGCCGGCCTGAGAGTGGCCAGGGTCGGTAGCGCAGCGCGAAGACTGGGATAGAGCTTTGATCTGAGCGACCATCCGGTCGGAAGATACAGCGTCTACCAGCTTCTTAAGCTGGGCGGTAGAATTCTCCTCGGCGGTATCCGGGGTGTTACGGTTCAAAACCTCTGGTTGAGATAAGCCGCTGGAAGCCGCCCCGGCAGGGATAAAAGCCGCCAACCAGAGCACACCGGCCAGCATCAAAACCAGTAAGAGATGTACTTTCCGCCCGGGAGTTTTGGTCATCGATTACCTCATACTATTCAAGAGCCAGGTTTGCCAGGCGGCGTTGCAGCACCGGGTAAGTGATAGCGCTTGTATCGAAAGTCTTTGCCCTATGGAAACGGGCAAAGTTTTGTAAGCCTGCGGCGAGGGCGCCTGCGAAGCTCTCATCTTCGGCCAGCCCTAAATCGTCTAACCAGAACCCGTTAAGGGTCAGGAAGCCCGTTTTGCGGTCCAATTTAGGATCAAGCCGCGCCACCAGACGGTCGCCATAGAGAATGGGCAGGGTGTAGTAGCCCCAGCGGCGCACCGGGGCAGGCTTGTAGACTTCCCAGACGTAGTCATAATCGAAAAGGGTTTTGAGACGCGGGCGATCCCAGATAATATTATCTAGGGGCGCCAGCAAATTGACTTCCTCACAGGTAGTCATTTTGAGAGGCTGCCATTCCCGGGGTATTTGCCCCTGGTCCAGCAGGCGCAGAGTTTCAGCAGCGGAGGCAGGGTAATAGAGCGTTTCTTTGCGGTCTTCAACCTTCACCTGGCAGGCCACGCCATCTTCTACCAGCATTTTAAGCCAGCGAGCCATTTCGCCGGGAGGCGCGGCGCGGTGCAGCAGATTGCGCGAGCGGCGAGCGAGTTCGGAAGAAGAAGCTAACCCCAGGTCACTCAGGGCTTTGGTGACAAAGAAAAGCTCGGCTTCTTCCAAGCTGACCGGGGGAAACTCGGCCTGGTGCAGCCTTTCAGCCAGGTCATAAACCCGGTCGTTACCACGCCGGGAATGGATCATTAGCTGGCCGGTTATCCAGAGGTAGTCGAGGGCATGGGTGGTATCTTTAACAGTATTGAAACCGCCCGAAACGCGATCGCGGTCCTTGAAGTCACGCGAAGCCATTGGCCCTTGCCGGGTAATGCTCTCATGGACATGCTCCACGATATGCGCATATTCTCGCATGATATTTTCGCGCCAGCGGGTGGGGCGGCCCATAATGGCTTTCCAGTAGGGCAGCTCATTAATCGGGTAGATGAAAAGGATACCGCCATATTCAAAAAACTGGCGCTCGGTGTAGAGTAGATGTTCCAGCCAGCCTGAGTGATAACCCTCAACCCGACTCCTCAAAACCAGGTCGTGATTGCGGGCTATTACGCTGATGGTATCTACCTGTACCGCCTCAATCGCCCGGATAGCCTGATCCACACCTTCCCGGCCCTGCCAGCGCTTTCCGGGCCAGACACCCTGTCTGCCAAGCACAAAACGGCGGGCCACCTCTTTTGAAATTTCCAGCATCTTTCCTTTTCAACCACTATTTTGTAGCCAGTAATTTTCTTCAGGATTTTGCTATAGCTTGCCTCAACGCCAGTTAGGTTTAATCCTTAAAGGCCAGGCGGCGCTCACGCAGCGAGACAAAGCGCTGGTGGCCGATCACAAGATGGTCCAGTAACTCAATATCAAGCAGCTTTCCGGCCTTGATCAGCTCTTCGGTCACGCGCACATCTTCCGGGCTGGGCGTGGGGTCGCCGCTGGGATGGTTGTGAGCGATGATAATACCGGCGGCGTTCTGCCGGATAGCCTCTCTAAAGACTTCCGCTATCCGAATATGGCTGCTGTTAATGGTACCGACATACATCGTCTGCATCTTCAAAACGCGGTTTTTATTGTCCAGCATGACCAGCTTGAGATGTTCCTGTTCCAGCCCCGCCATTTCCAGCATCAGGGGATTGGCCAGGTCGCCGGGAGAACGCACCTGTAACCGCTGGTCAGGTTCGGCCAGGAGCAAACGCCGTCCAATTTCCAGGGCCGCTTTGAGCATAGTAGCTTTGGCTTCGCCCATACCGCGCAACTCGCATAACTGCGAGAGGGGAACCCTGCTCAGGCCGGTAAGCCCACCGTAATCGCGTAGCAGGCGCTGGCTTAAAGTCAGCACATTCTCGCCCTGGACGCCTGTGCGCAACAGAATAGCTAACAACTCCGAGTCGGTCAGAGAACCCGGACCGAAGCGGGATAATTTCTCACGAGGACGGTCTTCACTGGGCATCTCCCGGATTGAATGAGCATATCGCTGGGTCGGAGATGCATCTTCATCTGGCATAACTAACTGGCTTTCGGGTCTTTGTAGGGTTTAAAGCCAAGAAAAGCTTCGCCTTTATACATTAAAGCCTGCACGGTAAAGGTCTGGCCATCTTCGAACTCAAAGACCATATTTTGCAGGTCATTCTCGGCTCGGACAATCTTACGACCGGCCAGCCAGCTCCAATCCACCGAGCAACCTTTACCGGCGCTGGCGGTTTGCCCGGCGCTTTTTGAGGATTTTTCCTCCATTCTTTTAGCCTCCTTGATCCATATTACCTTTTTAGAGTGGCTCAATGAGGCGTATTCTAGAACTTCTGTCTGATATTGTAAAGCAGGCCGGCAGCCGGGCCTTTAGCCAAAAAACCTAATAAAAATAGGTTAGATGGCTTATGTTAATCCGGCACTCGCGGTTATTTTTGATAAATTATTTTGCTACCGGACACATATAAGCTCCTCGTGCTCAAGCGGGATAAATGAGACCGGTAAAGGCATCGTTTCATTCAAAAAGTGTTCAAGCAAGTTCAAACCTAGGTTGAAAAGACTTAAATCAACTCGTTCGGTGCGGTGAATGACCTTATGCCAGCCTTCTATCAAGGCCACCGTACCGAGATAAACAATCCAAAGGTAGGCCAGGCAGGCCGCTAGCACTAAGCGCTCCAAACGCCTGGGCTCCTTAAGATGGCTCTTGTCGAGGCGAAATCCCCGGCTTTTGCTATCACTGAAGAAGGTTTCAATCCTGAAGCGCTTTCGATAGTACCAGAGGGCTTCTTCGGCTAAAGTCAGGTTTGTGACCAAGTAAAGTGGTTCCTTATACTCGGCTTGCCACACCGCTACGGCCTGAAGTGGACCATATTCATACTTACTGAAAATGGTCTCGGCTAAGCAGACCATTGTGTTTGGTTCAACCGCCAACTTACCAAAGCTCGTCCGCTCATCGCCCAACCACACCAGACTGCTTTTGGCGGTACGGCACACATACTGCCAGCCGTAGTGGTCCAAACGGCGCAGTAAGCGGCACCCGTCGAACTCGCCATCACCAACAAAGATAACCTGGCTGCCATCTGGTACAAGTGATTTTACCTGTTTTAGAAGGGCAATATGATACTTCTCTGCCAGATGACCTTTCTTGGAACGGATGACCAGCCAGCCGATGGGCAAAGCCCGTCCTTTGTAAACAACATTGATCAGTAAGGCCATACCACCTTGGCCGACACTAGAGCCATCAATGACCAGCACCAGCGGGCTAGCCGCCAAGGCCTTTAGTAAAGCCTGCGCGAAAGGGGCGAAAACCATGTGGTAATCGTTGGTATCAGCTTTAAGCCAACGATAGAAGGTTTTGATCTGACTTTCACGTTTAATACCTTTAGTTGAAGGCACTTTGGCGGCAATGGCTGGCAAGTTGCTGTGGCGACTTCCAACCATCCCGCTAATGATACCCGCCAAGACGCTTAAATATTGGCGTTGACGGCTGGTCGCGTTAGGGCAAAGTTGCAGCAAATGCTCTTTTATGGCACGATGGCGCCGAAGGTTGTCATTCATGGGTTTCTACTCCTGTTCTCTACTTTGGTCGGTAAAGAAAAACAGGCGTAGTTTAACACTTAGTGGCGACCTTCTTCTCTTTTAACTAAATTCTGTCCCGTAGCAAA
>DATAKM010000169.1:0-1983 GCA_036261665.1 Chloroflexia bacterium | reverse complement strand
TTTGGACGAAAGTTCCTGGCCCAGGCCATGTCCCAAACGGAAGTTCATGCGGCTACCATTTTCGAACGGTTGGAAGCGAGTTCTCAGCTTTCCCTCCTCGCAGCTCCACGGCTTGCCCTGGTTCGCACTATCGCAAGGTTACTGGTTCGTACTGGTTTACCCTGGCATGTATTACGAGCAATAGTTTCACCTGAGACGGCCCACACTAGATTATTGGATTTCATTGAAGAGCTGCGGATTTCAGGTAAACTTCAGGCTGACAAGTATGCCGGGGCAAGCGTTCGGCTGGCAGCCGTCGAACAACTCATTCTAAAAGCAATTCCACAGCTGTTATCTAAGGCCTCGCCGGTAATGTTGGGTGGTATGGCAACTTACGCCCTATCAGGTAAACTGCTGGGCAAGCTTGCGACGGAAGATGAGCTACAGGTGGTGTTGAGGGGAGCGCCCTTTAACCCAACTACCGAGATGAACCTGGCATTATGGACCTTAGCCAGGGAGGTAGTTCAGGCCAATTCTGCAACGGCTAACCTGATTCACCAGACTCCCGCTGCCCAATTGGCTGAGAATTACCAAAAGGCTAACTTACCTCACTTCTTACAGAAAGGTCTTACAAACTTCCTGGCCCAATACGGTCATCGCAGTGTTGCCGAGCTTGATCTTGGTCAACCTCGCTGGTCGGAAGATCCCGCCTATCTACTGGAGAGGCTGGCCCATTACCTGGAGCAAGTGGATAACCCGGTCCTTTCCCCGGAGGTTCAATTCCGGCGGGCAGCAGAGGAGGCTGAGGAAATGATAAGTGAATTAACCGGCCGGGCCAAACACAAAAGCTGGTTACGTGGTTTACTCGCCCACATTTTTCTCCGCCGCGCCCACATCCTGGGTGGTATGCGGGAAATGCCCCGGTTCTGTCTCAGCCTGCTGCTGGCCCAGGCCCGCGAGCTTCTCAGGCCGGTTGGTGAAGAGTTAACCAGGGCAGGACGGCTGGAAAAAGCCGAGGATATCTTCTACATCACCCTGGCCGAAGCCCAGATGGCCCTGGCTGGAACGGACCTGCGGGAAGTAGTCAACTCCCGGCGGGATGTCTTTGAGCGGGAACTCTTTCGCCGGAATGTTCCGGTGGTGCTGCTCTCTGACGGCACTGTTCCTACCTTCACCCCAGATACCGACCCAAAATTAGAGGGAACACTGCAAGGTACCCCGGCATCCCCTGGTCTTGTTACTGGCATAGCCAGGGTGATTTTTGATCCCGAAGGAGCCCGGATAAACCAGGGTGAAATTCTGATTGCGCCTTCCACTGATCCTGGATGGACCCCGCTCTTTATGAGTGCCGGTGGGTTGGTAATGGAAATGGGTGGGGCGATGTCGCATGGGGCTATCGTTGCTCGTGAGTATGGTATTCCGGCTGTAGTGGCAGTCGGTGGCGCAACCTTACATATTAGAACCGGTCAACAGATTACTGTGGACGGGTCCAGGGGCACCATTGTACTTTCGTAAACAAGAGTTGTAAGGCTGACAACTGGTAATAAATATATAGAAATAAAATCTAAAAAGAAATGAAGCAATTAGACACCACAAAAGAATTCTACAAAGATTATAAATAAAAATTAGGCTGATCTGAGCAATCGCCTTATAATTAGTTATTTTGCCTCCTCATTTTAATTTCTAACAATCTAAAAAAGAAATTCCCCATTGATTTGAACTCAAACAGGAGTTGGCCTTCCGCTCACTTTAGTGATATTTCGAACGCTTTGGGTTTATTACGCCCGTAAGATCCTTTTGAATAGTTTAAAACGGCTAATTAGAGCAGACTGATTATATTTTTAATGTGATGGATTGGAGTTATTACAGCGAGTTGCAGAATAATTGAGCCAATGATAAAATGAGAATATGGAAGCATATTCACAAGATTTAAGAAAACGTATCGTAGCGGCTGTCAAAACTACCGGCAACCAGACCCAGGTTGCTATCACTTTTCAGGTCAGC
>DATAKM010000151.1:0-22296 GCA_036261665.1 Chloroflexia bacterium | reverse complement strand
GCTTAAATTGTCATGGCAACAGAAGAAAGGTTAGTTTGCGATATATTGTTACTAACTGGCAAACTACTTCCTTGCCTCAAGTCAATTTTTAATTATTTTGAGTATTTGTTGGAATTTTACCTGACACAGATTATAGTACTTTAATAAAATAAGCCTGTCAATAATCTCAAATTCCCATATTCACAGAATTACTATATAACGCCCTGCTAAAAGCAGAAGTATTCATCATACCTTGCCCCGCCTCTGCCTTTGCCCTAAAACTATAGAGCTGTAATATTGACAATCTGGAATTCCACTTTATAATAAAGTTATAACGCACTGCGTTATAACTTTATTATAAGTATGAGTAGGGGAGGAGCGAAACTATGGTTGACGTAGAGGTGAAAAAGACCACGACTTCCACTCCTGAAGAGGATGTGACAATTCAAGATTATGATCTGAGCGCTGTATCTGGTCCTTTGAGCAACTTGACCGAAGGAGTAACCGGCCTGGTGGGTCAGGTGGCGGGAATTGGATACAATGTAGCCACTCTGCCTCTGAATGTTTTACCGCGCCGGGCGCGTTATCATGCCAGGAAAGCAATCCGGGAAGGATTTTTAACCTTCAAAGTCCTGATTGACGACGTTACTAACGGAGTGGACAAAACCTTAAAACGCTCTATGGAGCGTGACGCAAGAGACGAAATATAGGGTAGAACTCTAATTTGTAGAATTTCTTCTTGAAAAGCCCCGGCGCTTATACCGGGGTCTTTTGTTGTAAGGCTCAACCAGCTTCTATCAGAAAATACTATAGTTCCGGGAATCGCCCTCGGCGCTGTTTGGTACGATGAATCAGGCAGCTATTAACATCCAGCACGGTAGAAACATACTGTAAATTTGAGGTAAGAGGTGCTATAATTAATTGTGAGGAAAATCACTTTCTGCTGATTCTCCCTGGTTTTTGTGAAATTTGTTATTACGGCTGCTCAATATCGAGGTGTATTTATGGAACTTACAACACCGAAAGCAGCGGACTACTCGCAGCTAGACCACATGACACACGCCATTCAGGGTCGCTACACCCTCGGGTTATCTCCGGCCTCTCTGATGTTAGCTTACCTGGACTGGTGGGTTCACCTTGCTACCTCTCCCGGCAAACAGGTTGAGCTGATCGAAAAGGCCAATCGTAAAGCCGCCCGGTTGACCGGTTATGCTGCTCAAGCTTACGATTCTAAAACTCCCCCCTGTATCGAGCCTTTGCCCCAGGATAACCGCTTCAGCGCTCCTGAATGGCAAAACTGGCCTTTCAACCTGATTTACCAGTCATTCTTGCTTACACAGCAATGGTATCATAATGCAACGACCGGCGTTCCGGGAGTTTCCAAACATCATGAGGATGTTATCTCTTTCATGACCCGCCAGTACCTGGATATGTTTTCTCCCTCCAACTATCTAATGACTAACCCGGAAGTGCTTAATACCACTTTCAAGCAAAGCGGCATGAATCTGCTCCAGGGCTATAAAAACTATCTGGAAGACTGGCAACGTACCGCCCTGCGCGAAAAGCCGGTAGGCACGGAACAGTATGAGGTAGGTAAGAACGTGGCGATCACGCCCGGCAAAGTAATTTACCGCAACCGTTTGATAGAGTTAATCCAGTATTCACCTGCGACTGACGTGGTTCAGGCTGAACCTGTTTTGATCGTTTCGGCCTGGATTATGAAGTATTACATTCTGGATTTGTCGCCTGAAAATTCCCTGGTGAAATATCTGGTTGACCACGGACATACCGTTTTTATGGTTTCCTGGAAGAATCCCGGGCCGGAAGATCGTGAACTGGGTATGGATGATTACCGGACTTCAGGGATAATGGCGGCGCTGGATGTAATCTCGGCGGTAATACCGGGGCGTAAGATCCACGCGGTGGGCTATTGTCTCGGAGGAACGTTGCTGACAATCGCCGCATCAGCCATGGCTCGTGACGGGGATGACAGGCTACAGAGTATTACCCTCTTTGCCACCCAGACCGACTTTACGGATGCCGGTGAACTTCTGCTCTTTATAGATGAGAGCCAGGTAGATTATCTTGAAGACATTATGTGGCAGCAGGGATACCTGGATACCAGCCAGATGGCCGGGGCTTTCCAGATACTGCGCTCGAATGATCTCATCTGGTCCAGGATAATTCAAGAGTACTTACAGGGCGACCGGGAAAAGATGAACGATCTGATGGCCTGGAACGCTGATGGGACGCGGCTTCCTTACCGCATGCACTCAGAGTATCTGCGCACCCTCTTCCTGCACAACGATCTGTTTGAAGGTCGTTACATGGTAGGGGATAAACCGATTGTCATGAGCGATATCAGAGCGCCCATGTTTGTAGTATCCACGGTTAAGGATCACGTAGCGCCCTGGAAATCGGTTTACAAAATTATGCTGCCTGTCGATACCGAAGTAACTTTTGTACTGACCAGCGGCGGGCATAACGCCGGGATAGTAAGCGAACCGGGCCACCCGCACCGTTCTTTCCAGGCTTCTACCCGGTCTATTACTGACAAATACGTGGACCCGGAACACTGGCAGGCTACTACTCCGGTGCAAGAAGGTTCCTGGTGGACACTCTGGCACTCCTGGCTAACCGAGCGTTCCGGTGGTCTGGTTAAACCGCCGCAAACTGGCGCCCCGGGCAAGGGTTACCTGCCAATCGAAGATGCGCCCGGTACCTACGTATTGCAGCCCTAGACGGATAGAGTGAACCTGCCATTTCGGCTGGCTGCCGCGCAGTAATAGTGTTACTCAGCCGTTTTAGCGCGGCTGGTTACAATATTATTAGCGGCAGCCCACTGATTAATATCCTGGCGGCTAATGGCCGCCGCCATCAAGTCGGGAAAAAAGTCAGGCGTACAGGCAAAGACAGGAATATCCATTCCGGCCAGTACCGCCGCATTGCTATGATCGTAACTGGGCGCCCCATCGTCACTCAAGGCCAGCAAGACTATCACCTGTACCCCGGCGCTTTTGAACTCTCCCAGCATCCGGTTCATTTTCTCGCTACTAACACCGTCAAATAAGTCGCTAAGCAGCACGAGGATAGTATCTTCCGGGCGGCGAATCAGTTGCTGGCAGTAGCTCAAAGCCCGAGAAGTGTCGGTGCCTCCGCCTAATTGAGTGCCAAAAAGCAGGTCAACCGGGTCTTCCAGGTGTTCGGTTAAGTCCACCACAGCGGTATCATAAACTACCATGCGAGTTTGCAGGGCCGGGAGTGAGGCCAGAACTGCCCCAAAAACCCCGGAGTAAACTACCGATGTCGCCATTGAGCCACTCTGGTCGACGCAGAGAATAACATCGCGTAAAGAGCTACGTTTGCGACCGAAACCAATCCGGCTTTCAGGAATAATGGTGCCATATTCCGGCTGGTAATGCTTGAGGTTTGCTCGAATAGTCCTGTTCCAGTCAATCTCATTATGGCGCGGTCGCCGGTTACGAACAGCCCGGTTAAGGCTGCCCATAATAGCCTGCTGGGTAGGACTGGCCAGTTTTCGCAGTAATTCTTCGACTACCCGCCGCACTACCAGCCGGGCAGTCTCTTTAGTTTTGCCCGGTATAATATCCTTCAGAGAAATCAAGGTAGCTACCAGGTGTACGTCCGGCTCAATCGCTTCAAGCATTTCCGGTTCAAGTAACATCTGGCGCAAATTCAGTCTTTCCAGGGCATCCTGTTGCATAACGCGCACAACCGAGGCAGGAAAGTAGCTACGAATATCGCCCAGCCAGCGAGCTACATTAGGCGCTGATTTACCCAGGCCCGCTCCGCGATTCCCCTTTTCTTCTTCGGCCTCATAGAGAGCGGCCAGGGCTTTATCCATCGCCAGGTCCGAGCCTTCAAGAGAAAAACCGCTGCCATCTGCCTCACCGCCCCCCAGAAGCAGGCGCCAGCGGCGCAAGCGTTCCGTATCAGGATCTAAAGGGCGGGCCGCGCCGGGCTGGATTTGATTCATTATTACCCCCTTCGAAAGCAACTCTTTTCGTGAGAATGAATTGATAAATGAGCAAGCTTCATGCAATACCCAGGAGAGTGGCAACTACTTCCAGGCTCTTATCGGCGCGTGCGTAGTCAAAGCGCTTCTGCCCGGCGCTAAAGTCTGGCCGGAGCATACCGGCTTTACCGTTCCTGGCCTTTTCCCCTAACTGGCGGCGCTCTGCCTGGGAAAAAGTGGAAAAAGTGCGGCGCAAGAGCGGCAAAAGCGTTACAAAAGCCGGTCCATCCAGGTTGCTCACCCAGTGATCGAGTACCTGCCAGAGCTTATCGTCGTGGATCAGCAGAAGGCCGCTTTCCTGTAAGAGACCTTCCACCCAGGCGGCGGCATGAGCAGGTTCCACGGCGCTGGAGAGGGCCAATCCCAGGCGGCGAGTTACTTCCTCACTTTCAAGCCGGCCCGCATCCAGCAGCAGGCGGCAGCACCCACCGGCTAACAGGCCATGAAGGTCTTCCCGGTCAGCGAGGCGCACAAGGGCGGCATACCAGCTATCAAGTAGTTCTCGCTTTTGTAACAGCCCGATAGCCTGGTTGACCCCGAGCATGCTCTTGAACATTTTTCCGGCAGCTTCATCGTTAAGCGAGGTGCAAGCGCCCGGCAGACCAATAGAGATACGGGCTACCAAGCCGTCCACTACCTGCTCCACTACTTCGAGTTTCATCTGGCGCACGCTGCCATAGCGCAGGACGTTTGCCAGCGCCGGAAGAGCATCCATCAGGTGACCGATATCGCTGGTCAGGGCCGCTTCGTTCTGCAAACGTTGCATTAACTGCTCAATGGCTTCCGGCAGATCGGCCAGCAGCACGCGTTCAACCAGCTTTGTCAGTTCTGGTAACGCTTTAAGTTCAGCGCATAAGTGGCGGGTGTAGCCGGTTGCCGCCTCTCCGATGGTATTACCCCATACACCCTTTTCAATCAATTGCACGGCAAATTCCGGTTCCCACTTTATCCGCCAGGTTTCGTGAAAAGTGCCGCTTTTACCGCTCACGTGCCCCATGCGGCCCCAGTTTATTTCTAGCAGATTAAGGCGGTGCAACAGGTAACTTCGATCAAGATCGTTGGGCTTGCGCAGGTCCAGGTCAAGCTCTTTTACAGTCGCATCAGGTATCAGGCGCAAACGCTTCTGCTGGCGCTGCAAATCGAGTTGAAGCGGAACCATAGGGGTAGTTTCAGGCACCTGCCCCATGCGCTCTCCCACGACCAGTTTGTCGTGGATCAACTGCATAGGCAGAGTTTCACCATAACAGAGAATGGTCTGAATAGCTTCCTGCACTTCGGGTAAGCCGGGCAGAGGGTGGTTACGCAGGCTGGCAAGCGCTTCGGAGAGGCGTACCGCTTCAATCAGGTGAGCCGAGGAGACTTGCATATCCTGCTCGCGCAGCAAGCTTGCCACCTGACTCATCCAGCGAATTACCGTGTTCTCGGGGTGTGTCCAGAGGTGATGATACCATCCGGGCGATGAAACTCCCGCGCCGTAACCGCTAAAATAGCTCAAGCGGCCATAGGTCCAGGGTATCCAGGTGGCTTCAACTTTGGCGGAAGGCAGGTTCTTTAGCAGCGCGGCATCCTGTTTGGCTTCCTTGAGAGCCGCTTCAGTCAGGGCCGGGCCGTGCCAGGCGCCACAGACTACGGCGATCCGCTTAAACCCTTCC
The DNA here is from genome assembly GCA_036261665.1 of Chloroflexia bacterium. Classification (GTDB taxonomy): domain Bacteria; phylum Chloroflexota; class Chloroflexia; order Chloroheliales; family Chloroheliaceae; genus 54-19. The sequence goes on along the minus strand of DATAKM010000151.1, from coordinate 16,629 downwards.
CGGCGAGCCTGCCTGATATTCTGGCGCATCGAGGCTTCCCGCAGGTTTTCGATGTAAGCTTCTTCTTTACTGGCTACATCCGGCGCTTTATAGCCTTCCTCGCCGGGAAGTTGATTTGACTCCGCGCTCTCCCGCAAGACTGTCATCGCCTCAAGAATAGCCTGGAACAAATCCTGGCTATCGTGGCGCTGCTCGACCATTTGTTCCCACCAGCGCTCGCCGTCACTGAAACCGGCGGCCTGGGCCAACCAGCCTAAAGGATCGGCGCGCGGGTTGGGTATAACTACTTCCTGTTCCTGAGTTATGTCAACTGAGCCGGTCTCTTCCGGTGTCACTTTCTCTTCCGGCTTTTCCTCGGGCGTTACATCGGTTGAAGCCTGAGCGCTTTTCAGGGCAAAGCGCTGCTTTACCGGTAAATCCATAAAGCGTACCGGAATATTCTGAGATTGGCCGAAGTGGAGCGCCTGCCACTCCGGCGAGAAAACCGCAAAAGGATAGTAGACCGCCTGGTTAGGCTGATCAGGCCGGTAAATCAGCAAGGCCACTGGCGGGGTCATTTCACTATCGAGCATTAAAGAAAGCAGAGCGGCGGCGTCCGGCGGGCCTTCTACCAGCAAAATATCGGGCTGAAGTTCTTCCAGGGCGGAGCGCAAGCTGCGAGCAGAGCCCGGCCCATGATGCCGGATGCCAAAAATATGGATATCGTCAGGCTGAGACAAAGCTATTTCCTCCGGTTTCAACCCGTCCTAATTCGTCACTTCCCGGCAAGCCCGGTACAAATCTTTCCAGCCCTCGCGTTCCTTCACTACCGTCTCCAGGTATTCCAGCCAGACTACCCTGTCCTGTACCGGGTCTTTTACCACCGCGCCCAGCAACCCGGCAGCGATATCGTGTGCGCGCAACACACCATCCCCAAAGTGAGCAGCCAGGGCTATCCCGCTATTTACCACCGAGATCGCCTCTGCCGTGCTGAGAGTGCTGGTAGGGATCTTAAGGCGAGCCTTGCCATCACTGGTAATGCCGCTGCGTAACTCGCGGAAGACTGTTACAATCCGGCGGATTTCTTCGAGCGCAGGCTTTTCAGCCGGTAATTCCAGGGCCCGGCCCAGGCTCTCCACGCGCTGGTTTACTATCTGAACTTCTTCTTCCACGGTTTCCGGCACGGGCAACACTACCGTGTTAAACCGCCGCTTCAGGGCGCTGGAAAGTTCATTCACCCCTTTATCCCGGTTATTGGCTGTAGCAATCAGGTTAAACCCTTTGACCGCCTGCACCTCTTCGTTTAACTCAGGAATAGGCATGGTCTTTTCAGAGAGAACCGTTATAAGGGTGTCCTGCACATCGGCAGGAATACGGGTCAGTTCTTCCACCCGCACCAGTTTGCCTTCCTGCATGGCGCGCATTGTCGGGCTGGCTACAATCGCATTCAGCGAAGGCCCCTCGGACAGCAACCGCGCATAGTTCCAGCCGTAACGAATGGCTTCTTCACTGGTCCCGGCGGTACCCTGGATAATCAGGGTAGAGTCACCGGAAATAGCGGCGGAGAGATGCTCGGATACCCAGGATTTAGCCGTGCCAGGCACGCCAATCAGCAACAGCGCCCGGTCCGTGGCGAGAGTGGCAATAGCGATTTCGATCAGGCGGCGATTACCGATATATTTCGGGGTAATCTCAAAACCGTTATCCAGGGTACCGCCAAGCAGGTAGATCAAGACGGCCCAGGGTGAAAGCTTCCAGTTGGGAGGCCGCTGGCGATTATCGGCGCGGGCCAGTTCGGCTAATTCTTCGGCGTACTGTTCTTCGGCGTGCTGGCGTAAAACTATACTCATTCTTTTAACTCCTTATTACTGGGTTGACTTTACCGGCGATTCTTATCGTCAAGCGCTTTTAGCATCTCCTGGCGAAACTGCAAAAGGGTTTCTAAATATGTGACGCTATTCGCTACATAATTCCAGGCGCGGGCGTTGGTCGGCCATATTTGAGAAGTTTCTCCGGCTATTTCAGGATTCAAGTAAGGGCCGATTTCGTTAAATATAGTCGGCAGAAAATAATCCCAACTGCCTGGATTCTCAGCAATGCGGGCGCTCAGGCTTTTCAAAACTTCTCTGGTTAATTCAAGACTCCAGGGAGTGGCACAGGCCATCAATAACTTTCTGGCAGGGTGGTCACGGTAGAGCGTGCCATATTGCTTGAGCAGTTGCAGAGCCAGTTGTTCGCGGCGCTCTGGCGAAAGCAACTCGGCCAGGCGTACATCAAGCGCAAACGTTTTATTCTTTAGCGGTTTTTTGGAAATAAAATCCCACAGCGCCTCGGCCCAGACCGTATCTGCGTGAAATAGCGCCGCTTGCTGCCAGCCCTCAAGTAGCAACTCAAACCAATCGCCATCAAGAGCCTCTTCAAGCAGCTTATTTGCTGGTTGGCCAAACTTTTCTACCCACACCTTCGGGGGAATCAGGGCCAGCATTTGAACGAACCACCCGGCTTTATCTCCTAAATTCGCTTTGGGTTTTGGATCTATCCCATCGCGCTCCATTTCGGGGTCAAAAGCGGCGGGTAATTCCACTTCTAAACGGTAATTCCACAGTTGCTTTCTTAAGAAAAGGTGGCCTTCCAGCCGCTTTAACATGCGCTGAGAAAGCGCGGATTGAGGTAGAGAGGCCAGCAGACCGGCGGCTACCCGCCGAACTTCGCGGCTACGGTCATCCAGCGCCGTCTCCAGAAAAGGTTCATCCTCTAAACTGAGGCCGGTCTTCAATCTGGCCAGGAAAGCGGCCCGGTCTTCCGCCTTTTCGCTATTCCAGGTAGCTTGCAGAAGCACGCGGGCCCGGTCAGGTTCGGTACTTCTTAATTTTTGCAGAAAGAGTAGCCGCACTGCCTGTTCTCCGGTATCCCAGTCGGCAATCCCGGCCGCTTCCGCCTGCGCGTAGCTATTGATATAGTTCCACTGCGCATTTTGAGCCGCCAGCCAACTACCGCGCCGGCCCATTCCCGCCAGAATCAGCGGTTGTAATTCGGTCTGTTGCCGTCCCAATTCAAACAACTCAGGCAGCCTTTCCTCCGGTAGCCGTTGCTTGCTGGCCACCAGGTTTGCCAACCATTCTGGCAGCAAAGCGCGATAGCTTCCCTCCATAATCTGGCGCAAGTCGCTTCCGGCGCGTTCGCTACAGCGTGGTAGTATTTCTTGCGGCGATACTTCAGGAAGAGGTAAAGAGTCAGGGGCAGGAAGCTGACCGCTGCGCTCGTACTGGCTCAGCAAGGCCGCCGCACCCAGCAGATATCTATCTGGATTAGAGCGGTCTAGCTTTGCAAGCGCCTCTCCAGGGCTTCCGCTAAGACCTGATGGCTTCGGAGTCTGCCGGGCGGTACCGACAAGAGCGGCAGTAAGTATCTCTTGCCAGGCCTGATTTTCGGCAAGGCTGTTAGAGGTAGCGGACTGATTTGTTCCATTAAAGTTTACAAAATGGCCTTCGGTAACGGCGCTAGAGGGTGAAAAATAACTGCCGTTCCACAGGCCGAAAACCGTAAGCGGCTTACCGCCGGAGAGAGCCAGGAGGTTCCAGGCCTGGCTAAAGCCCGGATTGACCGGCAGGTTACTTCCTGCCTCATCTCTTAGATACCATTCCGCGCCAGCGCGGGCAGGTACAACCGCTTGCAGCATTACCGGTAACTCTTCCAGCCAGGGATTAACGCTTAAAGCCTCGGCGTAATCTTGAAGGGCGGTTTCAATTAAAGTTCCTTTGAGCGCCTGGCAATAAGGCATGAACGGGCCGTACTGCTGGCGAATTAAAGCTCTCACCGGAAAAGAACCAGGGAAATATACAATTTCCGCCTCAAAGCTGCTGCCCGGCAAAAGATTTATCTCGAATGGTTGAGTGTTATGGGCAAAGTGCAGTAACAGGGCGGTTTTGCCGCATTCGCGTCCCCAGAGCCATGTACGGCGCACCCGCAGACGCTCCTGTTCCTCAACAGTCTGTCCTACCACCGACCAGAAATCGCGCAAGCCGCTTTGCGCCAGCAGTTCATCCTGATTCTGGGTCCAGCCCAGCAAGCCGCGCAAGTCGGCCTGAAGGGTTTCGGGTAAGCTTTCGAGTCGCTGGAAGCCTTCCAGTTGCAGATGGATCTTCCCTAGGCGTTCCAGCAGGCGAGATTGCCAGCCTTTACCGGAAACCGGGATGCCTGCCAGCGCGCGAACTTGCCGGGCCAATCCCGGTAACTGGGCATCTACCAGACGGGCCGCCGGTTTATCCCAGAACTGGTAAGACTGAAGCTGTGCTCCGGCCAGGCCCTGCCGCAGTAAGTCAGCCAGCCAGAGCTTAAAATCCTGGACCCCGGCCTGCGCTCTGGCAAGTCTTTCAGCGGCACGCCGGGCCTGAGCGGCGGGATCGCTGACTTCTCCGTTCTTCGGTTTTTGCTCGCGTTTTTTGGCCTGCTGTTCACTGCGCTGCTGGCGAGCCTGTAGCCAGGCTGAGACCCATTGCGGTGGTTCAAGTTGTTCAAAAGACTGGGGTTCTTTTTCATAAAGCAGAAACAATCCCAGGCTATGCTTGCAGGGCAACTTGCGGCTGGGGCAACTACACTTAAAAGCCACTTCGCCCGATAGATCAAGCTGAGTCTGGTAGGGAGTTTTAGCGCTGCCCTGGCACTCACCCCAGAGCGCCGCTTCACTGGTGCCGAGTGTAACCCACTTTCGGCGGGTTGCCAGTTCTTTTCCTGCTTTAGCAGAGGCAGGATCAGGAGCGAGATTCAGAATTTGTTCAGTCGTCCAGGTTGTAGTCATGTTGTTCTCCTGCTAAACCGGTTCTATATATTTTTTTATCTGTACTCAACGAAAAAGGTGTTAGCACTTGCTCAACAGGAGGGAAAACAGCAAACCCATACCAAAGTAACCAACCCGGCCTATCTTAGAATATTTGTGAAGTTAAGTGCAAGTTAACTGGTAAGAGTAACAGGGAGAATAGCCTTTAGTAATCGGACTTCTTTGTAGAATTGGGTAGAATTCGCCCGGCAAAAAAGGGACAGAGAGCACTAAAGTAGATAGTAACTGGAGGGCAGATTCAAGCTGCTTAACCCTGGGGAAAGAAAAAGTGCTTACCTTCTTCCAGTTCGCGTGTATCCACAACCAGGGTACGGGCCAGTTTATCGTGCCAGCCTTCTTTTAGCCGGTCGAAACCGACCCACCAGAAACCCCAGCCGATAGTTAGCAATACCGGTAAAACCAGAAAGCTTTCGTTCGGTACCACAAATTGAAATATCGTAACTACCAGGCTGACTACAAAGAGATTTGTACTCAAGGAATAGCCAAACAAAAAGCGCATGGCGGCTGTCAACCGGTCTGGCTTTTGACCATCCAGCTTCATCACCCTCATTTTTAGGAGGCGCTTGCCAAAGCTTTGGCCACTTAGATACCCCGTCAGGTAAAAATAGCCGTAAATAAGCAGGAAAAATCCCAGCCAGACCCATGCTCCGGCAGCATGCGCGTTCGAACTCAACTTGCCGCTGCTAAGTTCGGAAGTACTGGTAAAAGCCGCGACAATAAAGGATGCTATAAAGACGTAAGGCAAACCTATAATAAGCAAATCTAAAAGCATGGCGCTCAGTCGCGCTGAGAAGCCCACCCGCCTGGCAAAAACCAGCCGGTTTTCCCGGTTTACATAGCTGTAATAGAGCATCGGGTTCTCTTCGATTTCGCGCGGCAGGCCTACTACACCTTCAGCCAGTGGATGGTATTGCAGAACGGGTGAATTAGCAGGAAGCGGATTGCGCCGGTTTACAGGCGAATAAGTGGGAACCGGGCTGTAGGCGTAAGGCGATGACTGGTAAGCAGGAACCGTGGGAAAAGGTGGCGGCGGGGGAAAGGCCGGAGGCTGTTTTTCAGGTTGGACTTGAACCAGCGCCGCTCCACAATTATAACAATAACGCGCTTCCAGCAGGTTTTTAGCGCCGCAACCGGGGCAAACCATCAGTAATTCTCCCCCTGAACCAGCACTGGTTGAGCCGTAACAATTGTTCCGGCCAGTCGGTCATGCCAGCCACGATGCTGAGGTTGGCCGAAAGCGGCTGTAAATCCAATCAGCACCATAATTTCCAGCCCAAAACCCAGGAGTGTTCCAAAAGCACCATATTCCAGGAACAGGTTACCCAGGCCCCAGCTATAGCCAAAAAGGTTGCGGGTCAGCGCCGTATTGAAGTCCGGCTTTTCTCCATCCAGCTTGATAATTCTAAGCTTCATAATCTTTTTGCCCAGGGTTTGACCTCGGGCCAGCCAGGTCATCAGCACGCAGTAAATCAGGTTAAGCGTCATAACCAGCAGCCAGACCCAGGGTGGAACGGCGCTATAAATTTGGGTGGTAAGATCGTTCTGAGAATTAGCGCTGGTAGTGCCATCAATCAGAAGTTGCTGAATATCCGGATTAAAGATCAGAAAAGTCAGCATGGCGATAAATTGCAGGGGAAAATAGACGATACAGGTATCAATTAAAGCAGCTACCAGGCGTTGATTGATAGTGGCAATCGCGGCATAAACCTGTTTACCCTCTTTATTTTTATAGCCATAGAATTTCTCCGGGCTATCCGCAACAATATATGGTTTTCCGTTCGGGGCGATCTGGTAACGTTTCAGTTCTCCTGCCGGTGGTTGGGGCTGGAAAGGATACTGGCGCTGCCAGCCTATACCCCGGGGGGTCAAAAACGGATTCGGAGTCGTACCGTTAACCTGGCCTGGTGGAGGCGGCGGAGGAGGCGTTAAAGGTTGGTTTTGAGTCGAATTATCAGGAACCGGGATAGCCGGGGGTATAAAAGCCGGGGAGGAGTCTTTCGGTTCAAAAGAGCTTAGCGGGGCGGCGGCTTGCTCGTCACGCGATTCCTCAACATTTTCCTGGCGCTGCCCTTTGAGACCGGCAATCTGCTCAGGCGTCATCAAGGGGGCGCCACAATTGTAACAGAATTTGTAACCTGCTATGTTTTTCTTACCGCACTTGATACAATACATGCAATCAGTTCTTATCTAGCTCTCTTGCAAAGCGCTAATTTCACTGCGCTAGAGCAGGTTGGTCTAAAGTAAAAGTTTAACCTTCTGAATTTTAACACAAAATAGAAAGGATCGGCTAATGATTTGCCTCGCTGTAACTTATGTAGTAAAACCGGGCTACGAAGAAGAAGCCGCCAGCGCCCTTAAAACTATGAGCCAGCATACCAGGAATGAACCTGGCAACCTTATGTACATTGCGCACCGTTCTCCTTCTGATCCTCGTCGCTTCTTTCTGTACGAACAGTACAATGACCAGGCTGACGTAGACGCTCACCGGGCGGCGCCCTATTTTCAGGAATTGCTGGCAAACGGTCTTTTCAACCACCTTGAAAGTCGTACTCCCGAATTTTACGAACCACTCTAATCAATACCCTGGCCCTTGTGATTGCATGCAGCCGCTAAATCTCCTTTCCACCCGGAGAGGAGATTTTTTGCGATCAATAGAGTAACTAAACCTGAGAAATTAGTCCCGGTTTGACCTGAGTTATGGAAAGTGGACTAAATATCTATTGCTAAGTTAGCAATTATTATGTATAGTAGAAGTTGCATGAATATGTTAAGTTGCAAAAGCAAAGCCTCATCTCTATAAAAGAAACATCAAAAACGGAACACAGATACAGGTAGGCCGTCAAAGGTAAAAAGCCCCGCCAAGACCGGACAGGCCGCCAGCACGCACGGGAGGGTTCTGGTAATGTTTAGTAAGCTCACGCGTCAAGATTCTAGCTTTTGGCTGTTCCAAAAACGCGGTCGGCTGCACCTGGCGCTGCTGACCCTGTTGTTCGGCTCGCTCTGTCTTAGTCTTTTTGCCACCAGCAGCGCGGCCCAGGCTGACCCCTTCGCTTCGCCATTTTTCAAGCGCACCTGGAACCGGGCTGATTACCCGGTAGCCATTGGCGCAACCAAGCGCAGTTTCACCTGGGGCCCTGATCCTTTCTACAATACTTTTGAACCCTATGTAGAATCCCCCAACGGGCAGCGGCAGGTAGAGTACTTCGACAAATCCCGCATGGAAATTACCCGGCCAGACTTTACGACCAGCAGTGATTACTATGTCACCAATGGTTTGATTGTCAAAGAAATGGTTATGGGCCTCGAGCAGACCGGCGATTACGCCTTTGCGCAGCGCTTACCGGCTTTCGATGTTCCGGTGGCGGGCGATCCCGGCAACGTCAACCCGGATGCCGCTACTTATGCCAGTTTCTACGCCTTGAACGTTTTCTACCACACCACAGATAACCTGTTGTTCGGCCCCGTATTGGATCGCCAGCCGGACCGGACCAATGAGCGAGCGGCTGAAACCATCAACAAAATTGGCGCGGTTGGGCGAAATGATTTACTCGGCAGCCTGCCGGGAGTTAACTATGTTTATTATGAGCGCACCCTGGGACATAATATTCCGGGAGTTTTCTGGGATTTCCTGAACCAGAGCGGACCCATCTGGAATGGTAACTCTATCGTCAACGGCAAAGTGTTCGACTGGGTTAGCACTATGGGCTACCCGATTACCGATGCCTTCTGGACTAAAACCAATGTTGCGGGAGTGCCGCGTGATGTGCTGGTACAACTTTACGAACGGCGCGTATTAACCTACACTCCGACCAACCCTGACCCGTATAAAGTAGAAATGGGCAATGTCGGTCGCCATTATTATAGCTGGCGCTACGATGCAAAATACGATATCAGCCTGCCGCAGCAGTCGAACGCCGAAGTTAAACCCGAAGCGGCTTTCCCTGGCACTACCATTGCTATCAGAGTCTTCCGTTTCGTACAGGGTGAGCCTATCTCAACTACTATCGTTACGCCGGATGGTAAACCTTTTGCAGGTAGTATTATTACCCCGGATGCGAATCCTACCGGCTTCACATTCTATCCGGTCTATTTCCAGACCAATGCCAATACCAAGCCGGGACAGTACACTATCTACTTCAAAGGTACGGTCAGCGGTAATGAAGCCAAAGCTTACTTCTTTATTATAGGTATTCCGGGTTTCAACCTCTTTCCCAGCTAATTAGCGCTTAGAACTAAGAAGAAGGCCGGACACTCTTGTCCGGCCTTCTTTTTTAGATACCTTTTACCCACCTGATATACCACCCTGGTTTTAATTTTTTAATAAAAATAGTATGTTTAGTCTATTCCTAACAAAACATACTGGTCTTATCGGCTGTTAATCGTTATAATAGCGGTGGAGGGGTAATTAATTGGACAACAGCAAAAGTAGAGAAGCTTTACTCCAGGAAATAGAATTTTTAAGAAAACGAATCAACGAATTAGAAGAAAACCAGGCCAAACGCGAAAAACACCTGGACGAGGCCTATCGGAACGAAGCAATTTTAAGAGCTATTCTCGACAATGCCAGTTATGTAATTTATGTCAAAAACCGGGAAGGCCAGTTTATGCTGGTCAACCGGCCCTTTGAAGCGCTGGTTAATTTAAGTAAAAATGAAATTATCGGCAAGACCGCTCATGATATTTTCCCGGCAGACATGGCTGAACTCTATTTCTCAAGCGACCTCAAAGTTCTGGAAAGCCGTACACCGTTAGAAATTGAAGAACAGGTTCTACTGGAAGACGGTCCTCATCTATTTCTCTCCTATAAATTCCCGCTCCTGGATGCGACTGGCGAACCTTACGCCATGTGCGATATGTCGGCTGATGTTACTGAGAAAAAACGGACCGAAGAAGCCTTACAGCGCAGCGAAGAACAATTCCGCCAGGCCCAGAAAATGGATGCGGTTGGCCGCCTGGCCGGTGGAGTGGCCCACGATTTCAACAACGTCTTAACCGCTATTAACGGATATTGTGAGTTACTGCTGGAAACTGTACCGGAAGAAGATGAAATTCATGACGACATCGGCGAAATTAAACGTGCCGCCGAGCAAGCCACTATGATTACTCGCCAGTTGTTGATCCTGAGCCGCAAGGAGCAACTGGAACTCAAGCTGGTAAAGCTCAATGATGTAGTCTGTGAAATGTTCCAGATGATGAAACGTCTGATCGGGGAAGATATTGAAGTTCTAACCTCCTTTGAGTCTGATCTACCTTCTATTTACGCCGACTCCGGTAGAGTTCAGCAAGTTATTCTCAACCTTGTCCTGAACGCCCGGGACGCCATGCCAAATGGCGGCAAGCTAACTATCGAGACCAACAAAGTAGAGCTTGAAGACGATTACACCCTCGACCATTTATTCGTTAAGCCGGGCCATTATGTCATGCTGGGAGTAAGCGATAACGGGCATGGTATGGACCAGGAGACTCAATCACACATCTTTGAGCCTTTCTTTACTACTAAAGGACAGAGTAAAGGTACAGGCCTGGGGTTGTCCACCGTCTACAGCATAGTAAAACAATTTGAGGGAACTATCTGGGTTTATAGCGAGCCGGGAGTAGGCACCAGCTTTAAGATTTACTTGCCGGTAGCTCAAAGCGAAATGGAACAACCCGCCACCAGTATCCGTCCTTCCGCAGCGGTCCATGGCACAGAAACCGTTCTGGTAGTGGAAGACGAGATTATAGTGCTACAACTGATTCAGCAGGTGTTGAAGATGTACGGCTATACCGTCCTGGAGGCGAATACGGTCGAAGAGGCGATACGTTTGAGCAAACAGTACTCCGGCCAGATTGACTTACTTTTGAGCGATATGATTATGCCGCGCCTGAGCGGACCGGAACTAAGAGAGCAGGTTATCAAACAACGTCCTGCAATTAAGACTTTATTTATGTCCGGCTACACAGACCTGGCGATTATCAATCAGGGCCTGATACAAGAAACCTCCGCTTATATTGAAAAACCTTTTTCACCGGCTGCGCTTGCCCGTAAAGTACGCTCAATTTTAGACGCTTAACACCCTCATCCGAGTCAGGCTTTTTCCGCTTTTATTTGTCGTGCCGTTTGAGCCAGCTTATAATACAGTGAAGATAATCATTGGACTGGTTAACTGAATTAGTAGAAGCCGGAACCGCTACCCATAGCTTTAGAAGTGAACTATTTGCATGAGTCCAGAAAGGGAAAACTACTATGAGTGCCAATTTGCTCAAAGAGGAGCCAGTCACCCGGGCTACTTCTAAACCTCATCCCATCCCCGACCCTCAGCCCCTGGAAAACTATTATGAAGCCGACCAACCTCTGCAACTGGCCCTTTCACGGTACCTTCAAGCCGACAGTGCAGCCTGGGGTTGGGCAGACCAGTACCTCCGAGAGTGGGGTGGAATTTGCGCTCAACAGGTCGAGCCGCTCTGTGTGACCGCCGACCGTAACATCCCGGCTTTGAAACAATATGACCGGCGTGGTGAACGCGTGGATGAACTTATTTTTCACCCGGCTTACCATGAAATTGGTAAACTGGCTTATGGAGCAGGCATTGCCGCCATGTCCAACCGTCCCGGTTTTCGCGGTCTGACGCACCCGGCCTCGCACCTGGTTAAATTTGCCGCCATGTACGAGTTTACTCAATCTGACGGTAGCGTGGGCTGCCCTCTCTCCATGACCGATATTATGGCCCGTGTGTTAAATAAATACGCCAGCCGCGCCCTGATTGAACGCTATGTGCCGCGCCTGACCAGCACCGATTACGAAACTTTATACACCGGCGCAATGTTTATGACCGAGAAAGTAGGCGGCTCGGACGTGGGAGCTACCACCACCGTTGCGCGGCCCACCGGAGAATTCTGGGAACTGAGCGGAGACAAATGGTTCTGCTCGAATGTGGGAGCTGATCTCATTCTTACCCTGGCCCGGCCCGAAGGTGGCCCTGCCGGCACGCGTGGCCTGGGTCTTTTCCTGGTGCCCCGTCTCTTACCGGATGGCACCCGCAACTCTTATTCGATCAACCGCTTAAAAGATAAACTGGGTACGCGGGCTATGGCCAGCGGCGAAGTTACTCTCAATAACGCCAAAGCCTACTTGATTGAACCGCTCGAACGAGGCTTTGTCATGATGATGGAGATGGTCAACGGCACGCGCCTGCACAGCGGGGTGGCGGGAGCGGCCGCTTTGCGGCGCTCGGTGGTCGAAGCGGTACAGCACGCTCGCGAGAGAATGGCTTTTGGTCGCCCGCTGGCCGAGCAGCCTCTGATGGCCGAACAACTGGCCGACCTGATCGTAGATAGCGCCGCCGCTACCTCGCTGATGCTGGCAACCGCCAACGCCCTCGATAAAGCCGATGCCGACCCGACCAATCTGGAAGCGCGTACCCTTTCCCGCCTGCTCATCTCGCTCTTGAAGCGCTACGCTACTTCGCACGGCGTCAAGGGAGCGCAGACAGCCCTGGAAATCCGGGGAGGCAACGGGTATATAGAAGACTGGCCTAACGCTCGCCTGTTGCGCGATGCCTATGTGCAGATCATCTGGGAAGGCGGCGTTAATATGGTTTCTTTTGATGTGCTGCGAGCTATGGAACGCGAAAACGCCTGGACAGTCTTCAGAAATACGCTCGAAAAAGAACTGGCTGAAGTAGACTCGGCTGAGTTGCAAGAAACTGTCGCACAATTGCGCCAGAGTTTACTGGCGCTCCAGGCAGAAGTGGCCCGCATTGCAACAGTCAGCAGAGATGCACAGGAAATCGCCTCACCGCAACTGGCCGAGACAATGGCGGCCCTTTACAGCGCGGCCATGCTGGCCAGTGAAGCAAACTTTAGCCTGAAACGCGGCGATCAGGAGGCTGCTCGAAACGCCCAGACTGCCCGGCGCTACCACGAGCGTTTCGTACTTCCGGCGCTCAGTGCCCTCTCACGCTGTCAGCCTGCTTCTTCAGAAGCCACCAGCTTAATAAAGGGAGCGATTTAAGAAAAACCCCCGGCCGAAAATTGGCCGGGGGTTTTTCTTAAACTAGATTACTCTTCTTCATCCTCGCTAGCGCTAGCTGCATTAACCCCGGCAGATGAAACTACCTGGCTATAACGCTGAGATTCGATGGTATCCAGCGCATCATCGAGGTCCTGGCGGGTGATTACCGGTGTTTGAGCTAAAGCTTGCTCATCGCCAGAAGTAGCGGTTATCAGGCGACCCAGGGCATTGAGAGCTGCCCGGTTACAAAAGACTTCAATGTCCGCGCCGGACCAGCCTTCCGTTTCCTCGACCAGTTGAGTGATAAGCTCAGGATTAGCCAGAGGCTTGCCGCTCATATGCACTCTCAGAATTTGCAGGCGGGTCTGATCATCGGGCAGGCCCAGTTCGATTTTGGTATCGAAACGGCCGGGCCGCAGCAGGGCCGGGTCAAGCATATCAGGCCGGTTAGTCGCCCCAATCACGATCACTCCTTCCGAGGAGGCAACGCCATCCATTTCAGTCAGCAGTTGAGCCACTACACGCTCTCCTACCGGGTCGAGCGCGTTCTGGCCGCGCAAAGGAGCCAGCGAGTCCAGTTCGTCCAGGAAGACAATGCAGGGAGCAGCCGCGCGCGCTTTCTTGAAGATTTCGCGCACCGCTTTCTCCGACTCCCCGACCCACTTGGAAAGCAGTTCCGGGCCGCGCACCGTAATAAAGTTAATGCCGCCCTGGCTGGCAATGGCCTGGGCTACCAGCGTCTTGCCGGTACCCGGCGGGCCGTAAAGCAAGACCCCTTTTGGAGCACGCGCCCCGACCTGTTTCAACAAATGACCGTAGCGCAAAGGCCACTCCACCGCTTCCTGCAAAGTCTTCTTGACGTTATCCAGGCCGCCAACCTGCTCCCAGGTGACATTCGGCACTTCGGTATAGACTTCGCGCAAGGCGCTCGGCTCAATCTCGGCCAGGGCCGTCTTAAAGTCCACCATATCGACCCGCAGGCTGAGCAACTGGTCGAAAGAGAAAGCGCCCTGCACGAACTCGAAATCAGGGAAAAGCCGCCGGAGGGAGGCCAGGGCCGCTTCCCGGCAAAGGGCCGCTAAATCTGCCCCGACGAAACCATGAGTAATATCAGCGAGGTGATCCAGGTCGAAAGCGTCGGAGAGAGGCATCCCGCGAGTGTAAATATCGAGAATCTCGCGCCGCCCGTTGCGGTCCGGCACTTTGATGCTGATTTCACGGTCGAAACGACCCGGGCGGCGCAAAGCGGGGTCTAAATTATCCGGCAGGTTTGTGGCACCGATTACCACGACTTTGCCACGCGCCTGCAAGCCGTCCATCAGGGCCAGCAGTTGGGCCACAATCCGGCGGTCTATTTCATGGAAAGCCTCAGAACGTTTAGGAGCGATAGCATCTATTTCATCCAGGAAAATAATGCTGGGAGCGCGGCTCTGGGCTTCCTGGAAAATCTTGCGCAGGTGCGCTTCGCTTTGCCCGTAAAGACTATGCGCGATCTCAGGGCCGTTGACGCTGATGAAATAAGCGTTGGCTTCCCCGGCAACCGCCCGGGCGATCATGGTCTTGCCGGTACCCGGCGGGCCGTAGAGTAAGACTCCTTTGGGAGCTTCAATCCCCAGCCGCTCAAAGACTTCCGGGTGCTTCAGGGGCAACTCGATCATCTCGCGGATACGCCCTAATTCGCGGGAAAGTCCGCCAATATCCTCGTAGGTAATGACCGAACCATTCCGGCGCAGGCGCGGGCGAGCCGCCGCTTCCGGTTTGACATCACGCAGGCGCAGGTTAGTGCTGGGGCTTACAACCAGGGGCGACCCGGCAGGCTGCGCTTCTTCTACCATAAATTCCTGGTAGGCGCTGCCAAAAAGGTTGACCCTGACTATATTACCCGGCAGCAAAACCATGCCTTCAAACATGCGCTTGAAGTAGAGCGAATGGCGGTTGGAGCTGAACTGCTGCCAGTTCGAGCCGTTACCCAGCGGCGAGATGGTCAGAGAGCGGGCGGGCAAAGCCGAAACCAGGCGCACCTGCACCTCACCTTCCAGCGAGGCCCCACAGTTGGTTCGCAAAATACCATCCATCTGTACCTGGCGTTTGCCCCGGTCTTCCACAAAAGCGGGTAAAACTTTAGCGGCGGTCAGGCCACCTTCTCCCTTAATTTCAACTACATCGCCTACATTAGCGCCAAGCGCCTGCAAATCGGCCGGGTCGAGGCGTACTATGGTCCGGCCTACATCACGTGGACTGGCCTCAACAACCCTCAATAGCAAAAGTTCTTCTACCTGCATTTACTTCTCTTTCCAGAAGATGGGCTTGCTCCCATACATAAATGTCCACAGAAGCCGCCGAATTACTGGTAAGCAGCTAAAATCCGGCGGCTCCGAGGTAAGTAACTCTATTAAATATTAGCCTAATGGAGTAAGACGAGTAAGGCGCACTTCGAGGACGCCGTTACGGTACTTCTGAGCCAGCGAGTTCGGTTCCACCGGGCCTGGCAGCAAGCACTCTTTGCTATAACTCTGGCCGTTCAGGTCAGTAGCAGTCAACAGCAGAATATCGTGATGGAGGGCCACATGAATTGAGTTGACTTGCAGACTGGGATGCTCCGCCACCAGCACGATCTCGCCGGTAGTGGGCTCATCAAAAAGGTCTACCAGCAATTCACGGGCCGGAGCTTCCGCAACGGCTACTTCTAGCGGTTGCGAGGGAGCGGTTTTAGCCTCTGGAGTGGCTGTAGTGGTTTCTTCGCCACTGTATTCTTCCGGCTTAAAAACAGTCTGTTTACCCTGCTCTTTAATCATAGTGCGCAGGCGATTGCTCTGGGCGCGTAAGTCCTGCCAGTACTGCCGCAGAGTAGCTTCCAGGTTTGCCCGAAAAGCCGAGTCTTGCAAGCGGTTTAACTGCTCGCGCACCGTTTCATCCAGGCCGCTCCGCTTGATCATTTGAATAAAGCCTTCGGTTAAAGGCGAGGGAAGGGTTTCGCCGCTGATAGCCTGGCGAGTAGCCGTCTTTTTCTCGATTTCTTCCAGCATAGCCAGGGCACGATTTACTTCCAGTAAGGTGTTTTGGACTTCATTCAAAAGTAGCGAGGTTAACATAGAGCGAAAAGAATTAAAGCGGGCGTTAGAAGCGGGTGGCAAATCATCGTACCATTCAGAAATATTGGCAGGGCTGTCACTATAAGCCGCGTTTTCATTTTGAGCAGGATTAGTCATTTAAATCTCCCCATCCTTTCAAGCTTTACAGCCAGCCTTACGGGGCGAAGGCAGGCCGGGTGTCCGTGATTCAGATGATACTTCTACTCTACGTAAAAGTACACAATTAGTTTGACACAACTTAACTTTCTAATGTTTCAGAAGCCTCTCAATTACCCGGCATACCTGGCTGTCCAGTATTTTCAGCTTAAACTCTCTGTTGAGATTTATCAGGAAGATAATTTCTCGCCCAGGGCATAACCGGCCTGCCGCTCAGGAAAGATTACTTCGTCCGCTCCTACTTTCAGCAACACGCGTTCGTGCAGAGTAGTAAGGGCCTTCGAAATCACACGCGGAATACCCAGATCTTTCAGGACAATGGTGGTTAGAATACTGGCTTCAAAATTAGCGCCAATCGCCACGATAGCGGTACTGAACTGCTGAGCCTCAATTTCTTCGAGAGCCTCGCGGTCGGTGGAGTCCAGGATTACCGCCTGAGTTAACCAGTTAGAGGCTTCCTGCACCAGCTTGGGATCAATATCCACCCCCAGCACCGATTGTCCGCGCTTTACCAGGCTTTCACAGACTGCCCTGCCGAACCGGCCCAACCCGATTACCAGATAATCTTTTTG
>DATAKM010000040.1:0-34522 GCA_036261665.1 Chloroflexia bacterium | reverse complement strand
TCTTTCTAGGCTTAAGGTTGGTGTGGGAACCGTATCTTAACCTAAAAAGGGCCTTTACTTTGGTTTTGTTTAGCTGAACGAATTGTTAAGGTGCTAGACTGAAAATTGGTTCAAGCCTATTTTGGTACGAAAGTTAAGTAGCTACACCATTTTGATTATGAGGATTTACAAGGTAGCCTAACCCCTTGAACTTATTAATAGGGGGA
Source organism: Chloroflexia bacterium (assembly GCA_036261665.1). Classification (GTDB taxonomy): domain Bacteria; phylum Chloroflexota; class Chloroflexia; order Chloroheliales; family Chloroheliaceae; genus 54-19. Next base: position 34,316 of record DATAKM010000040.1, on the reverse strand, counting down.
TGCCACCCTGCTCTAACCTATACCCGTCTCCCTCGCACTAACTCGGGTCGGTTGAGATTCAACACCAAGATCGTTGCCCGACCTGTTTCGGTTTTCCCGATAGTGATTACTCCCCACCGGGTAGCCAGGTGGCAGTAATGTCACCCAGCCCCTAAGAACCGGACATGAGGATTGGTCTTCATCCGGCTCAAGCCTTGAGTACCTTGTAACCACTTCGTTGATGGTATTGATTATGACACCAGGCATGGACGGCTTGAAGATTGGTTAGTTCTTCCTTACCGCCTGAGTTTCGAGGAATTATGTGTTGGAGATGGATTTCATCTTCTGCTGAAGCTCCGCACAGCTAAAGCTGGCGGTTCTATTCTTTGATAACGCCACTGCCTTGCAAGGCAAGGTTCTTAGCGCCAGCGGGAATAAGACTTTCGGGCAGACGCGCTCCGGCACGGGTAGCAAGGCCCATGCTTCGGGGAAATAACTCCCCCTCTACTGCCCCCAGGCGCACTTCCACACCTGCCCATTATTCAACACACCGGGTAACCGACAGGACATGAGTTTCGAGGTCAACATGGGAAGCCAGCCAAGCGGAATACAAATCACGCTCGTAATGGGTACTTTAGTCATCCGAATGTGTAAAGTATCCAGATGCGGGTATTGACTGTAAAGATCTTTATCAAAAAATTTAAGAAAGTGGTATAAAAGTACTCTGCTAGCGCCTCGTATCGCCAGGTTCTAACAACAGCCCTGGGATTTTAAATGCACGGATCTTCTACCAGGCAGTTGTTAGAACCTGGGTATTGGTTATTCTACTCATTTCCTCTAATTTGAACTCTTGGCTGCAATGCTCTTATACCTTCTCATAAATTGGGGGAGAACCTTGCCCTGTGAGAATAATACAAAAATTGCTGGTATAATCGAGGCAGTTAATTTCTGATTTATCCCATCAGTTATTCCTAACCAGGTTCTGACACTGATTAATGATATAGCTTGCCCTGGGCAATCCAGAAGAGGAACGATATGAGCGGTCGCCGAACTATGACTACTATGTGCCCGATGAATTGCCACCCTACCTACTGTGGCATGCAGGTGGAAGTAGAAGGAGAGCGCCTGGTAGCCATCAAGGGCGACCCGGCTAATCCTGATAGCAAGGGCTTTTTGTGTATGCGGGGCCGGGCAGTGCATGAAATTGTCGGTAATCCCAGGCGCTTGCTCCACCCTTTACGCCGGGTAGGACGGCGAGGGGAAGGGGAAGGTCAATGGAAGCCAGTTAGCTGGGAAGAAGCGCTCTCACTTATCACCGGTGCTATTAGCCAGACCAGCCGGGAAAGAGTAGGCATCTGGGCGGGACACGGCAGCGGAGTTACGGGTGTCACCCGTCCCTTGATGATGCGCCTTGGTTATCTGGGTGGCTTTCAGGTCTGGAACCCGGCGATAGTCTGCTGGGCGCTGGGCGCTTACGGTCTGGCTCTGACCGGTGTACTGGAAGCCCACACCAAAGAAGATATGGCGGCTAATGCCAGTACCATTATTTTGTGGGGAGCTAACCTGGCAAGTCAGCCTACCACTGCCCCGCACCTGGTAGAGGCTCGCAAACGCGGCGCAAAAGTAGTGCTGATAGACTGTCGCAAGACCGAAACCGCCGGACAGGCCGACGAAGTGCTGCTTATTAAACCGACTACCGATGCAGCGCTGGCCCTGGCTATGGCCCATGTGATCGTAACCGAAAGTTTGACCGCGCCTGACTTTATACGGGACTATACGGTGGGCTATAAGGAGTTTGCCGAGCGCCTTCAGCAATTTACCCCACAATGGGCCGAGGCCATCACCGGCCTTCCCGCTTACAAAATTGTGGAACTGGCCCGGCTCTATGGCACTCAAACCCCCGCGATGATCGTAATGGGCGGTAGTTCCATGTTCAAGCACCGGCAGGGCTGGGAAGCCAGCCGGGCGATTGCCTGCTTGGCGGGCCTGACCGGACAACTGGGGATTGCCGGGGGTGGTTTCGGACCGCGCCACCGTTCTTTTACCCGCGCCGATAGCTTTGCCAATTTACAGGCACGTGAGAGCCGGCCTCCCGGTCATTACATTCCGAGCCATATGCCGTCCATGCTGAAGGCTCTGGTGGATGGAAAGCTAGACGTACTCTTTCTGCTGGGAACCAATATGCTTTCCTCTTTTTCCGAAGCTGGCCAGTTAGAGCAGGGATTAGATAAGGTCAATTTGGTGGTAGCCTGTGATATTTTCATGAACGAAACTATTCGGCGCCAGGCTGACCTGGTGTTGCCTGGTACCATCTGGTTGGAAGAAATCGGTATTAAGGATACCGCCAGTCATATTTATTTGATGGACCAGGCGCTACCCAGAGCCGGGGAAGCCCTTTCAATTCCTGAAATATTAAGGGAATTAGCCCGACGACTCAAGCTGGAAGGCTATTACCCCTGGCAAGACCACGAAGCTTACCTGAACGCTTTGCTCCAGCCCCAGCACGATGAGGACGGTCAAACCCTGACCGTCGCAAAATTACGAGAACTGGGTGGCTACTGGCAAAAAAGCGGTCTCTCGCACATTGCTTATCCCGATCGTAAGTTTCATACTCCCTCCGGCAAAATTGAATTTTATAGCGAAAGAGCCGCTCAGGTTGGTCTTGACCCGTTGCCCGGCTATACCTCTCCTGCTGTTGAGGGGGTTAAAACTTTGGAGTATCCCCTGACGTTTCGGCAGGGGAGAAGCTTGACCGCCTTCCACTCCTTCTATGATGAGGGACAGGCTCTACCCAGCCTGGCAAAAGCTAATCCCTTTCCCCAAGTCTGGTTGCACCCGGTGGAGGCAGAAAGCCGCGGTATTGAGACCGGGCAGGCGGTTCTAATTTACAATGAGCGCGGCAAAATGGAAGCTGTAGCAAGAGTAACCGAGGATGTTTTGCCAGGGATGGTCTGGATGCGCGACGGTTGGGTGGGCATTAACCGGCTAACCAGCGGGCGAGCGGCTCTCTCTACGCTGGCTTCAGAGTTAACCGAGTGGCTGGGCTTGCCCGGTGGACAGGCCAGTTACGAAGCCCAGGTCGAAATTGTGGCAATCAAGCGCAACTAACGATCATTACTCCACTCCGGCTACAGCCGCATGACTGATATAGTTCAGGGAAGTTTTCTGGTAATTAAGCCTGACAGGCCCAGGTTAGAGCATGCTGGATTAGCGCCTGGTAGTCTGAATGCTGCCAGACTGCCAGGTTATGGCCAGGAGTAAGCAAATAGACCCGACCCTGACCCTCCAAACGGGTCCAGCCATCCGGTTGTGTGCCGTGTTCAGAATTGGTTAATATCAGCATCGGACCTTAGATCCATGAAGTAGTGTTCATCACATACTGTGAAAGGCTGGATACCTGCGGCCAGAATATGTTCTCCTAACGGTTCAAATGTCACTGTACTTCTAGATGAGCCAGTACTATGAGTGCTACCGGGTGTGCTGGCGCTGCACTCCCCTCTCTTTGTGGGGCTATTGGGAGAATCACTGCAGAAGAAAGTCTTGTAACCGTGAGTGGTTAGTCTGGAACGATTAGCGATTTTAAGTTAGGAACGATGTGGGCGAGTCATCTCGTAAAATCATACCATCCTATTAAAATAGAAATTATAAAATAAGGAAGTGAGTTTACCTAAATTTGCAATGTGTTTCAAAAGAAAATGTATTTAGAAGCTCTCGCTAACTCCATCCGGCTTTGCTGATATTTGTAGATTATTTAGGGGCTTTGTCTGATATGTGGCGAGACCTATATCACAGGACTATCCCCACCCAGCGGCTCGGACCCTTTCTTAAAATAACGGCGGTAGCAGCCTGCCGGGCCAGAAAGATGACGGCCAGGCGGCAGGAATATTCAATTGAACTCATCAGCTTTTACTTCCAGATTTTTAACTATACCATCTAGCTCGACCAACTCCCCGGCTGCCATGCTAGCGGTAAGCTCCGAAAAGTAGGGCGCCCGATCGTCGTCAAACAAAGTTTTGAGGAGCTGGAGCAGGCGACAAGCCGTTCTACCCTCCGGGGAAATAACGGCGATAGCGCCGGAAGGATCTTCGGCCCAGCGCCAGCCGAACGCGGCAAGTTGGAAGCCAAACCAGTAGGCCATCGGGCGGATTGCTCTGGCCGGTTCAGACAGGTCGGCGTGGTAGCGCATATAGCGCAACTCTCCGTCCAGGGCTGCAAGAGCGCTGGCCGAATAGAGGTCCCCCAGGCGGTAGTAGAATTTGACCGCCTGTTCCAACTGCTCTATTTCTTCCTTCCCTAAAAGTATCCAACCCATAATCGCCTGCGCTGCCCCTATTTAAGATACCTGGAACTCGCAATTTAAATATACCCTTACCTATACCCCACTAACATTGTTCTAACTCAGCCATTATTATACCTCGGATTGAGTGGTAGCCCTTACAGTTATCCCTAGCTTGTGACCACGTCATTACTAACAAAGCCAGTAGGGATTGGAAACAGGTTGTGGACACTACCTGGACGTAGAGTATTACTACCCTTGCCCACTCAGCCGATGCGACTTCGTGTCGCACTTATCATTTGTGTACAGACCATCGATGACGAAAGTACCCATTACAGGGTATGCGTCTTTACCTGTGAACGCTCGGAACAGTAATGGAGGTAACAGATCAGTAACTTTCTGTAAACAAAAAGGGCTGTCTCACAAACCAGACAACCCCTTTTAGCTTCAAAAAGTATCAGTATTTACTGGTACAGCAACGGTTTGATCTCATCCGAATCTACATTGGTCTTATCGTACCAGTGGAAACCGGTATCAATCGTCTTGGGTAGCTTTTCGCCCTTGAGAGCTTTGGTTGCGGCTTCCACGCACTTGTAACCGATACCAATCGGGTCCTGGGTGATTGCTCCGGCTTCCGCGCCGCTCTTGATAGCATCAATCTGCTGTTTGCCGGAGTCATAACCGATAACCGTGATTTGACCGGTCTTGTTCAATTCTTTGACGGCATTCAGCACGCCGATGATCGAGCCTTCATTGGCACCGAACATGCCTTTAAGATTGGGGTGAGCCTGAATAATAGCCTTAGCCAGGTCAGTCGACTTAAGCTGGTCGCCACCACCATACTGAATATCAACGATCTGAATATTCGGGTGCTTCTCCTTGATCCGGTTCACGAAACCGTCACGACGATCAACACCGGTTCGGCTGGTCTGATCGTGAACTACCAGAGCGACTTCGCCTTTATCCCCGATCAATTGGGCCATTTTGTCAGCGGCCATACCGGCAGCGGCGATGTTATCGGTAGCAGCGGTAGTGACTGGAATGTCGCTATCAACACCAGAGTCGAAACCGATAACCGGGATATTAGCAGCTTTGGCTTTTTCGAGTAGCGGGATAGCGGCTTTGCTGTCGAGAGCAGCGAAGCAGATAGCCTGGGGTTTTTTATCCAGGGCTGCTTGCAGCATTTCGATTTGCTTATCAACCTGGGACTCGGTTTCAGGGCCTTCAAAGGTTATTTTGGCGTTAAAATCTTTGGCACCCTTCTCCGCGCCTGATTTAACGGCCTGCCAGAACTGGTGCTGGAAACCTTTCGAAATAACCGGAATATAAGGCTGGCTGCCCGAACTGGCAGCAGCGGCAGTAGTAGCACTGCCGGCAGCGGCGGTAGTAGCTACCGGAACGGGTGTGGCGGTTGCGTCTCCACAGGCGGCCAGCAGTACTGCCAGGAGCAGAACTGATACCAAAGCGTACAATCGCTTAAATTTCATAACTCTCTCCTTCTAAAAACTACGACGTTTAGTTGACAACTACGATGTTTTGCCAGGAGCAATCAGCTCTTGATCGAGCCGGAAAAGATACAGCCAGGTTGCAGCTACTTTTTATTCTGCCGACGGCGTACAATATCGAGGTAGACTGCGACAATCACAATAGAGCCGGTTACCACGGTTTGCCACTCTTGTGGCACCGAAAGGATACGTAAGCCATTGGTCAGAGTGCTGATAATAAAAGCACCAATAATTGTCCCCAGGATCGAGCCTTCACCGCCACTTAATGAGGTGCCGCCAATGACGGCTGCCGCAATTGCATCCAATTCATAGCCTTGACCGAGGGCGGGTTGGGCTGAATTCAGACGGGAAGCGATCAGCACCCCGGCCAGTCCACTGAAGAGCCCGGTCAGAGAGTAGACAGCGATTTTCCAGGAGTTGACGTTCACGCCGGAAAGCCGGGTAGCTTCTTCGTTACTACCCAGAGCGAAGGTATAACGGCCCAGAATAGTTCGGTTAAGTATCAGGCTGGCTATAATCGCTGCCCCGAACATAATCAGTACGGCATTTGGAATATCAAAACCGGAGATAAACGCGCCGGGAATCGTGCCCATCGCAATATTATTAAATTCAGGTGTGTCATTGAAGTAGATCGGTTTGAGGCCGGATAACACCAGGGCCAAACCTTTAGCTACGTTTAACATGCCCAGGGTAGCGATAAAAGGGGGTACTTTAAGCCGGGAAATAATCACGCCGTTGACAAATCCGGCCGCACCTCCCGCAAGCAAACCACCTAAAACTCCCAGCACGACCGGCATATGCCAGTTAGTGACGCATATGCCGGTGATAACCGCCGCCAGAGTCATCACGGTTCCGATGGAAAGATCAATCCCGCCGGTGATAATTACGAAGGTGACACCAACAGCCAGCACGCCATTGACAGCGGTAGCGAGCAAAATACCTACGATATTGCTAAATTGCAGAAAGTTTGGCGAGGCCAGAGAAAACACCGCAATTAAAACAATTAAGGCTCCAAACGCGAGTACTCGCTGCAATGCGTCTGATCGCACTATTGGTCTTCTTTGAGTGACTGTAACAGCCATGTCCCTCTCCTATCCCTCCTTTGGTTCAGGTGAGCGTAAAAGAATAAAACTTACTCAGACGTAAGCCTCGCGCTGCGTGGCGTACTGCATTATTTTTTCCTGGTTGGCTTCCTCGATGGGAAGCTCTGCCGTGATGCGTCCTTCGCACATTACAATTACACGGTGGCTCATACGTAAAATCTCGGGTAACTCTGAAGATATCATTATGATAGACTTGCCCTGGTGTGCCAGATCGTTGAGGAGCCTGTAGATTTCGCTTTTAGCTCCCACATCAATGCCGCGGGTGGGCTCATCAAAAATCAATATATCGGTATCAGCATTTAACCACTTTCCAATAATGACCTTCTGCTGATTTCCGCCCGAGAGATTCCTGACCTTCTGCTTCAAACCTGGGGTTTTTATTGAAAGGGCCTCTACATAATTCTGCGCCGCAGAGCGGATCTTGCTATCGTCCACCCAACCCATCATCCGCAGGAATCTGTGAAAGGCGCTCAAGACGACGTTGGTTTCAACATCCATACCCAGCACTACACCATAGCGCTTGCGATCTTCGGAAAGATATCCAATACCCAGGCGCACGGCATCACTCGGGCTGTGAATATGGCTGCGCTTACCTTTGATATATATCTCACCCGAATCAATTGGATCAGCCCCAAAGATAGCGCGGGCTACTTCGGTACGCCCTGCTCCAATCAGCCCGGCAAAACCCAGAATTTCACCACATTTTAACTGGAAGTTGATATTCTTAAGAGTGTTACCCTGATTAAGGTTTTTAACTTCCAGAACTACTTCCTGGCTGGCATTCTCTGGTACTTCCGGAGTAGACTCGTAAACCGTTCTACCCACCATCATGCTGATAATATCATTGATCGTGACGTCTTCAATATTGACGGTATCGATATAGCTACCATCCCGCATAATAGTGGCCCGGTTAGCAATCAACCGAAGTTCTTCCAGGCGGTGGGAAATATGAACGATACCTACCCCTTTCTCACGCAACTGGCGTAAAATGCGGAAAAGATCCTCGATTTCCGTATCAGTCAGGGCGGCGGTTGGCTCATCCATAATCAAGACCTGAGAATTGAAAGACAGAGCTTTGGCTATTTCGACCATTTGTTGCTTGGCTACGGTTAAATCAGCTACTTTGGTACGAGGGTCCAGTTTGAGATGGAGACTTTCAAAAAGCTCCTGGGCCTGTTGATTGATGCGGGTTTCGTCCAACCAGAAAGGTAATCCCCTACGGGGTTCACGGCCAATAAAGATATTCTGGGCGACCGTCAGATGAGGCATCAGGTTTAATTCCTGATGAACAATACTGATGCCAAGGTCTTGAGCCGCGCGAGGATTAGGAATATTTACCTCTTTACCTTTGTACAGGATTCGTCCGGCATCTTTGGGGTAAATACCGGAAAGGATTTTCATCATGGTAGATTTGCCTGCCCCGTTTTCGCCCAGCAGACAGTGAATTTCCCCGGCACACAACTCGAAGTAGCCCTCACTGATTGCCTGAACACCAGGGAAACTTTTCTCAATACCCTCCATTAGAACTATGACATCTTTCACAGTCGTATCCTCTGAGGTATTAGAACACTTAGCCAGGGCTGCTTTTGCAACCGGCATCTCTGGCAAACCATGCCTGAAAAGATAGGAGCAGAATACCTGGCAAAACAAAAAGAGCGCACGGCTTTAATCCAGCCATACCAAACTTCAGTAACAGGGATAGCTTTTGGAACCCAGGTACTTATTTCTAAAAAAATTTTGTGAAATCATTTTCAAAAGGCTGATTTGATCTTATCGTAACTACCAGAGTTTGTCAATACCTTAAATCGATTTTGATCTTTTGCAAAGCTTTACAAGCTTGAAACGCGGTTAATAAAGCTACACTCAGAACCAGAAAAGGCCAAAAAGGGCAGGCACGTTAGAAAACATTTTCAGGATTTTGAGGACAAATCGAATTTTAAGTTCCAGCACGTTTAAGTATCAGGTCATTTCTGGGCTGGGATGAGCCGCGTATAACCAGGGAGGGAGCCAGAATTATCTCCTGCCTTGTCTGGATACCTGGATTTTGCAGGTGATGAAATAACCGCTGAGCGGCGGTTTTGCCAAGTTCATAGGCAGGTTGAATGACGGTAGATAGTGAGATCGAACCCAGGGCCGCCCACCCAACATCATCGAAACCAACCAGCGCCATATCATCCGGGATGCGCAGGTTACGATTCTGGACCGCATCCACAGCACCCAGGGTTAACACATTATTACAGGCAAAAATTGCCTCTATGACAGGGTTTAGATTTAGAAGTTCCTCGGCCAGTTTCTGCCCGCTCTCAAAAGTAAAAGGACCGCTGCGCACGAGCTCGGCATCAAGCGAAATACCTGCTTCTTGCAAAGCCTGCTGATATCCTTCGAGACGCTCCCGTCCTGTGGTCAGATTGGTTGGCCCCGTGATCACCCCAATCCGACGGTAGCCATTTGCTATCAGATGCCCAACCGCCTCTCGCGAGCCTCTTATGTTATCGACCAGGACCGCATCAATGCTGTTATCCGTTATTCGGCGGTCTACCGCCACCAGCGCGATATCGCGTTCACGAAACTTCTTGAGAGTTGCTGTTCCCATCTGCTCTTTGGTTGGCACAATAATTGCCCCGGCAACCCGCTCGTTATATAAAACTTGCAAATTCCGTTGTTCTCTTTTGATATCTTCGTTCGAGTTGTACAACAACAGGCTGTAATCGTGGAGGTGAGCTTCATCCTCTACCCCCTGAATCAGCTTCATGAAAAAGGGGTTTTGAAAGTCAGGAATTAATAGCCCTATGATGCGTGAGCGGTTAGTGCGAAGCGAACGGGCGGCTGGATTAGGTTGGTAGGCCAGGGTTTCCATAGCTTCTTCGACTCGCTGCCTGAGTTCACCGTTGACTTTAGCAGTGCCGTTGAGTACTCGAGAAACGGTGGAAATAGACACACCAGCCAGTTTTGCAACGTCCTGTATGTTCGCCATAGCCTGGATTGACCTCTCTTGCTCGTAATTGTTTGTATATTAAACGGATGTTCGAAAAGCTAGCTTGCTGTCTTTCCAATGGAAAACATTTTAGCCAATAAGGCTACATTTGTTTGATCTGGCAAAGTTTGGCGTTATCGGCCAAACCTACTTAATTGCCGGGAACGCCGGATTTGATAAAACGTTTTCATAAAGGGAGCGCGCTTTTATCAGTTAGCGGATAGTTTTACAATAAAGGCCGTCACCATTTAATCTTGCCTGTTATGCTTAATTAAAATAGCAATTTCTTCTTTTGTCAAGACATTTCAGGAGGCATAAGCAAAGAACCTTGTGGTATATCATTGCCAGAAAACAGGTGTTTTGAATCCCTTCCGTTGAATAATTCCAATTTATGAAAATGATTTCCAGGTAAAAGGATGCCATCCATGAAAAAAGGACAGGTTAGGGTGGAAGCAGACGCTTGTTTGTCCTTTTAAGCATAGTTTTTGTAATTTTAAATGATTAGAAGTTTTCTTAAAAGTATAAGACAAACTGGTGCCAATATTCGTAGTAACGAACATGAGTACAGTAAAGAGGCTGGAACTCTGAAAATCCTCACCACACTCCCTCAGTAAAGCAATAGCCTGGGAACGTACTAACACCACTTGCTATAGATCAAACTCAGAGGGAAAGGTAATAAGTTTTCCAGTAATGGGAGGGTTACATCATCGGTATGAGCGTGCAGCTTAGAGTTGATTAGGTCGGATGAGTGATGGACCCACCTCACCCCACGAACATGGCCGTGAAAATCCAGACCCTTTCTGGCTACTTTCTTCATCCGTTTGAATCATATAAGTTTCGGATAATGGAAGTAGCCACTATACCCAGCAAAGCTGTAAGCTACTGTTGTTGCGACTGCTGATTTTCTATCAGATAATCCACCTCTTCCTCAGTAAGTCCGCTTTCTGTCACTGGCAATGGCTTTTTGTATCCAGGTCCGGCCAGGTAATAGCTTTCCTCTTTTTCCAGCACCAGCCCTCCCGCCTCCAGAAACCGGTCCAGTTGTGAACGACCAGCCCGGCGGATAGGAACAGTACGCACCTGGCTCTCCAGCGCTTGCTCCGAAATCCTCACCAGCGCTTCGGCCTGGTTGCGGGAAGATAGCACCATCGCCCAGGCTATTATCAGGATAACCAGCACCACAAAAAAACCTGCCACCCCGATAATCACCACAGTATTCATGGTGCCGGGCGCTATTTGCAGCGAAAGCAGCACCGCCAGCACCGCACCGAAGACCCTACCAAAAGCCTGAAAAAGTTCCTTACCATTCCCTGCTCCTCTCCCTAACCCCTGGCCCTTCGCCAGAGCCACTCTTGCTGAATGGCACTGAGCACAGCCACCACCAGGCAGATACAACTCGCTATGTCATGCCTATCACCCAGTGGGGTAAACTCCCAGGGATAGTAGAGCCTTGTCACTGCCAATAGGCTGGTGGAAGTTAGGCTGGCAAGAGCTAATTTATCTAGTCACTGGCTTTACCAGCCTGTTTAAGGCCACTGACTATTACAGGCGGTGGTTTAGAATTGAGAGTTTATTTTCAGATTATAAGACGCGTGGTTTTCGCCTGGAACAGAATCATTTAGTAGATCCACAGCGGCTTGCACACTTACTGATCGGCAGTGCTTTAGCCTACTGGTGGTTGACCTATTTGAGGGTGGAAGCCAGGGCTAAGAATTACGATCAGGTTATTTTTTACCCTTGAAACTGTTCAGGTTCAATTTTCGGGATAACTCGTGTTTGTAGACAAACGCATCTGGGGAAAATGAGCTTAATTTGCAGCTTTGCTACTGCTAAATATTCTTTCTTTATAACATCCACAAGTAAAAATCCAGGTAAACTTTTAAGCTAAGCCTTACCACTTATGAAGCCCCGTTGTATTGCCAGGCCCAGGTTGTAAGAGTGATGAGCTAAATTAATCCATCACCAGAGCACTATCCGGTATGACTTCTGGCTAATTCCTTGGTTTAGGTAATTAGCCAGTTAACGCATCCCTTAATCCACTGATTGAATATCTGTTTGATTCAGTCAGTGGATTTAACTGCTCTGCTCAGCCCAATTTTATAGTCTTCTACTCCAGAAGGAGCGTTCTAATACTTTTTTAATACAACTGGTTGAGCTGAAAGCCACTTATGTTTGGACCCTTGATAGGATGTTATTTATAAAATAGTAGTATTGAGGGTATAAAGTTTGCATATTGATTTGCCTGGTTGAGCAAATAAATATTCGGATTTTATTCTGCTCAGCTTTTCAAGGAGATTTAAATGGCAAAAAAACAACCTTTTTTTAGTACAGAGCAACACCCCGTGAGGACGCCTATTTACCGGGAGCTGCTTTCTGGCGGCGATTGGCTGGCTTTGCGCTACAGCCCGGTCTATTACGGCTGGGGTATACCACGAGGAAACGGCTCGGCCGTGGTACTGGTGCCCGGTTTTATGGCAACTGACACCTATTTAATTGAAATGAAGTGCTGGCTTACTCGTATCGGCTACAGGGCTTATCTTTCAAATATCGGCCGGAACGCCAATTGCCTTGATACCCTGGTAGACAGATTGCAGGTGACAGTCGAAAAAGCCTACCGTGAAACAGGCGGCAAAGTCCACCTTATCGGTCACAGCCTGGGTGGTGTTCTATCGCGGGCTTTGGCAGCCCGTTCGCCTGAACTGGTCGCCTCGGTTATCACCTTGGCTTCACCTTTCCGCGGTATTAGCTCTCACCCGCTTGTCTTGCAGACATCAAAGGTGGTTCAGCAACGCCTACAATTCGAAAAGAAATTGGAGCAAACACCCAGGCCCAATTGCATGACCGGGCAGTGTAACTGCTCTGCCGGGCAAGCTCTGCGCTGCGGTATTGATGATAGTGACATAATGGAAACAGCCATTTATACCAAAACCGACGGAATTGTGGATTGGCGGGTCTGCGTTACGGACCACCCTGAAGACAATTTCGAGGTTATAGGCACCCATTGCGCGCTTGTCTTTAACCCTTTTGTCTATCGCCTGGTAAGCCTGCGGCTTAAACAAGCCAGCCCTTTCGTCAATAAAACACCGGTTGCGATGGCCGGTTAATTTACGGTCTGCGGCGGATCTAATAAATAGAAAGATACAATCGTGAAAAAGGATAACTTTCATGCGAGCCAGGTTATCCTTTTTGATGGTCATCCTGGTTACCAGGGTCACCAGGTGCATAATCGGACTGAATTAACAGTATTCGGAAAGATACGGTATTAGCTGTCACGAGCCAACTTTGAAATAGCAAAAGGAGCTATTATTAAGTAGCAAAGAAGTGTGTCCTGTTTAACTACCTCGTAGCCTGGCCTGTTGGATTTACCCTATGACCACATCTTTAAATTGCTTTTTGTAATAACTTTTAATATAAAGTGGTCACAAGTAGAAACGAACTGTAGTAGGTGGCCTGTTTACCAGCCTCGACACCCAGTCCGGTTCGTTTTAGCCTGTGCCTACTCAAAATGGTGGCACCGGAGTGGTTTATTTCCTTTCAAACTCTAATAAACCCAACCCTTCGTGCTTCTTTTGCAGTTAGGTTGTTTTCATTATTTAATTTGCTTTTACTGGTTGATGGGTGGCCTTCCCTCCTTTCCAGGATTGGGCTGGCCAGCCTCGTTCTTAATTGGACCCGGTCCGCCATCCCCGCTTTTCGGAGCGCGCTTCCGCTGTAATGGCCTGCTGGTAATCTTCCAGGCTCATCTCCTTACAATAAAGCCCCTTGATCGGCAAGTGCTTGAGCTCCTTTTTGTGATGCTGTACTGATAATTCTCGTTTGCTCCCGTCTACCCTGATTACGACATATTCTCCGGCTAACTCCCGCCCCACATAGTAGGCATACTTGTCAACTAGCACAGAACCATCGCTTTTCACTTTGCGGGTGAAGTGTTCGCCCTCGATGGCTCTTAGCCACCGGTCCGGGTCCACTAAGAGCGGTAAAGCCGACAAGGCCGGCAACTCGGGAAAGGCCACCCGCGGCGGTTTAGTTTTACAACTCCGTCCCTGATGCGGACTTTCATAATTGTAATGCTCCTTGTATTCGACGGTCACCTCCTTAACCTCTCCTGGACTGCCTGGCTTTCGTACCTTTAAGCATTCTCGTTTGTAAGAACCATTGTAGCGCTCTACAAAAGGATTTTTATCGGGACGCTGGGGAGGCGAGATACAGGGCTGGATCTGGAGGACGTGCAGCATTCGGACCAGCGCACTCGGAAAGTCGCGGCTGGCTAGCACCTACAAACCGGGTATCTCGGTCAAAGCGCAGACGCGGGGGGACAACCTTGCCGTTCAAAGACGGCCAGTAAGGTTTCCAGCACCGTCTCAGCATTGAAGTCTTCCGCTTCCCAAAGAACCGAAGTACCCTTATCTACAAAATTGAGAACCTCGACCAGGTGCTGTTTTTTACCATCCGGCTCAATCTGTTCAAGCGAGGAATCCTTGAAATCCCTGGCGATACACTCCAGTGGTCCTGGGAGTTACAAGGGTTCATGTTTGACCAGACCGGGGCGGGCAATACAGCCATTCATGACCAGGATTCGTCAGATGGTGCTGGTAGAGCTGGGTGGTTTGAGCCCGTGTTCAAGCAGCAGCGGGTCCTTTTGGAGGTAGTAAGCAATCGTTTTAGGGCCAGGGATCCTTTTGAGATTAGCTGGAGGGTCGTGGCGAATAGCCAGGATCCGTTCGACAATCAGGGGATGGAGAGGCGAGCGGTCCCAGAGGACAGTTTGATCCTCAGAGGCAGCCAGCTTGAAGCGGGCCAGCGACTTTTTGACCCAGTTACGGCAATGGCCGGTAGCTTTGATCAGTTGAGCGATGGAAAGGGTCGGGTTTTGGAGCCTTAATATTCGAAGCTGCGCCCGGTCAGCCACCCATTGCAGTTGAGTTTGTTGCATAACAGATACTCCTTGCACTACTAGACAACACGGCTAGGAATATCTTAGGTAAACTAACTGGAAGCTGGTAGAGCTTGTTTTCAATGGAAAGGTGGAGGATCTCAGGTTAAAACGAACTGGGCTGGGTGTCGAGGCTGGTAAACAGGACACACTTCTTTGCTACCTAATAATAGCTCCTCCCTCTTCCTCACTCTTGCCCGTAGAAAATTCAGGAAATTATTCGGCCAGGGCCTGACTATTCAGCCTGTCCGACAGATGAATTTTCGATATACGGCTGTCCATCGCCAATTCTCAAAGGTTATGTTAACCTCTTATTTACAGATATTGTATAGCTTATACAAGGATGTCTATAACATTTTTTACAGTACTGGGGCTTAATTTGAGGATAGGTGGGTATTATTTTTCTCTTAATAGTACCGCAATTCGATACTGCTTAAGATGGATGTTTGCAATAGCTTTCTACTATAGAATGATTGCGGTATGTGAGCCTCATACCGGTATATGGGAGGAGGCCATAGCATGAAAATAAAAACAAAGCTTGCATTGTATAAGGAAGCTTCAAAAAAGAAGCAAGGCTTATCAGTACAAAAACCTGATTAAAGGGCCAGGCAGCTAATTCTGTAAAACACAAAATAAAATTTATGAAAGGAATAAAAATGACTAGAGGATACAAACTAATCCTGCTAGCCGGCTTAATGCTACTCAGTTTATTAGCCGGGCAAGGTTTGCTTGTTCCCCCAACTTACGCCCAGACAGCCCCACCTCCTGGCGTGGTATGGGGTTGGGGAGACGGTAGCTACGGTGATCTTTGTAATGGTACAAACAGCCAGAAAACCCGGCCCGCAGATCTCAATCTAACAGGTGTTAAGCAAGTAGTTGGTGCTTTTCACAGCACAATCTTTATAAAAGATGATGGGACCGTCTGGACTTGTGGTTTAAATGAAGCCGGGCAACTAGGAAACGGCACTTTCACTGATAGCCAGGTTCCCGTTAAAGTATCTAATTTAACCCAGATCAAAGCGGTAGCCGGGGGAGTTAACGGGGAACATGTCCTGGCACTGCGCAATGACGGCACCGTTTGGGCCTGGGGTGGTAATAGTTACGGTGAACTGGGCGATGGCACTACCACCAATCGCAATACCCCGGTGCAGGTAACAGGACTTAGCCAGGTCACAGCCATAGCGGTCAGTAACAATAATAGCTATGCCCTTAAATCGGATGGTACAGTCTGGGCCTGGGGGCTGGTCTATTATCTTGGCACAGGTACCATTGGAGATAGCCACGTACCCATCCAGGTTACTACGCTTAGCAATATTACAGCCCTTGCAGCGGGTAGTTTCCATGTTTTAGCCCTAAAATCGGATGGCACCGTCTGGAGCTGGGGTTCAAATAACCAGCAGCAGCTAGGCTATGATTCATCAAGCCCCAAAGGGCCTGCGCAGGTTCCTGGCTTATCCGGGGTCAAAGCGGTTGCGGCCGGTTCTGCTTTCAGTGTAGTCCTTAAAATAGATGGTACCGTGTGGAGCTGGGGACAGAACGACCGTGGGCAACTGGGCCTCGGCAGTGTTTTTAATTCTACCAAAACTCCTCAACAAGCACAGGGGAATCTTGCCTCGGTAGCCTCTATTTCAGCCGGTGCGGACCATACTCTAGCCCTCAAAACCGATGGTACGGTCTGGGCCTGGGGCTACAATGCCTTTGGCCAGCTTGGTAACAATACTAATACCAATAGCTCGCTACCGTTGCAAATTCAGGGTATTCAAAACGTCAGAACAATTGTAAGCGGCGGTGCACATAGCCTGGTGATCTTGCCGCTGTCGGTAAACCTTAGTCTCGATACGACTTCTTTTACTTTCGCGGATCAGAACGCCTTTACCAAAAGCCCGGTTCAGCGTTTAACCATTACCAATCCTGCAACCAGTACCACTGCCTTGAAGATTAACCAGGTCGCCCTGGCAGGTAACGATCCAAGCGACTTTAGCTACAGCTACTCTCCGGGTTTTCCGGTTACCATCCCGGTAGGATCAAGCACTCAAATCGGTTTGTATTTCCAGCCCACGGGGCGCGATCAGCGGACGGCCCAGTTCAGTATTTACAGCAATGCTTCTACCACTCACGTAACAGTTGATCTGTCGGGTAACGGGGTCTATACAAGCGAAATCACCCTTAGCCCGGTCAGCGGTTCGGCCACGATTGGGAATGCCTATACTTTTACCGCTATCGTGAAAGAGAACAATCAGCCGGCCAATGGCAAAGGGGTCCTTTTCAACGTCCAGAGCGGGCCGAACAGTTATACCACCGATACCCGGTACACCGATCAAAATGGAGTGGCAACCTTTACTTACACCGGTAACCAGCCTGGAACGGATACTGTTGTAGCAACCTACGTGGATAGCACCGGCGATACGCAAACTTCAAATACAGCCAGTGTAGATTGGCAGGAGTTGAACCATACTCCGGTACCGAGTGCGATGGGACCGTATACCGTAGTCGAAGGTGGGTCAGTCCAGCTTACCGGGTGGGGTTACGACGAGGACGGTGACCCGCTTACCTATACCTGGAACTTAAAATATGATCAGGGTAGCTTTGACACGCCGGGCCAGAACGTCACTTACACCGCTACAGATGGACCGTACATCCAGACGGTAATCGTGCAGGTCTGTGATAACAAGGGGGCTTGTGGCATCTCGACCGCTTCTGTCACAATCACCAGTGCAAACCCGACCGCCACTTTTAGCGCTTCGTCGCAAAGCGTTAATGAAGGTGGGAGCGTTACCTTGAGCCTGACAAATCCTTATGACCCCTCGCCGGTGGATACCAAAGCGGGCTTCACTCTTGCTTATGATTGTGGTCAGGGTCAGGGGTATACCGCCAGTAACGTCTGTAGCTTTGCCGATAACGGCACTTACACCGTTAAAGGTAAAATTAGCGATAAAGACGGCGGTTTTTCGGAGTATAGTACGATCGTGAAGGTTAACAACGTTAATCCCAGCGCTTCTTTCTCGGTCAGTAATCAGATTATTGACCAGGGTAATAGCGTGACTTTAAACTTGAATAATCCCAGCGATCCGTCAAGTGCTGACACCAATGCCGGTCTCACTCTTACATATGATTGTGGATTGGGCTTTGGTTATTCATCGGATAACGTCTGTAGCTACAGCAACGAAGGTATCTATACGGTTAAGGGTAAGATTAAAGATAAGGATGGCGGTTACAGTGAATATAGTACTACCATCTATGTAAACAATCCTGATAATCCGATCGCTTAGTCGGCTTCAGGAAAATCTTACCGGGTAATTGCTTAGAAAGCTCTAACAGTCTGCCGAGTTATGTCAGTAACTGTTAGAGCTTTTGTTGTTCAGAAAGGTTTTGTCAGGAAAGAAGGCTCAAGTGGCTTAAAGTAGTAATATTGTTGAAATAGTAGCCCGTAGATCACTGAGGGGGCTACCTACAATATCCGAAGTAATTTGGGCGAGATAAGGCAGTTAGCCACCACGGGGACCAGCAGTGGCAGCGAAATCACTCTCCAGAATCTGGCTGAGCCGTATTCCGCTAATAAGAGTTAGTGCTCTTGCCAGATAACCCAGCTAGCTCTGTAGCAGTGTTCCCTTTAGCCTCTTTAGACAGGTCTGCTATTCCAAGGCCGGGCGAACAAAGTATTCTTCATACCGGAAAGTGCAGATTTTTCCCTCGCCCCCTTCCGGCACAGGTAGACCGCGTACTTAGAGCGAGGCTTTCATCGTCTGGAGTAGTGAGGGCGCGGTTAAGAAGTTCGGCAGCTCGCACCTATCTGGCCCAAGCCGAATTTGAACGAAATGGGGCCCTCCAAAGGCAGGCACATAGTAGTCTGGCTTGACGATAGCGTTCCAGACACTTTTTTGGCCACCACCTTATTGACATTCTCCAAAAATATTTTAGTAATTTCTATACATCAGGGTTCGTCTTCGTAACCCTTAATGTAATACTTGTTCTAACAGGGGTAGTTTCTTCTACTTTAGCTCTTTCAAGCTTTAGCTGATCTGTGTCTATATTTTCAAATAGTCTTAGTCCTTTTCCGAGGAGCACAGGCATAATATCTATCTGCAATTCATCGCATAGCCCTGAATTAAGGCATTGTTGAATGGTGTTTGCGCCACCGATTACCTGAACAACTTTGTCACCCGCTGCTTTCTTTGCCTGGGCAATAGCGCTCTCAATACCATCAGTTACAAATCTAAAGCTAAGTTTGTCATTTCCTTCGGGGTACTTTGCTGGAGGTGTATGTGTCAGGACAAAAATAGGAACCTGGAATTCGTATTCATCGTTTGCCCACATAAATGGGTCTGCCATCTCATACACATTTTTCCCCATAATGACAGCACCGGTGTTTTGGGTCATTTCTTTGAAAGAAGGACTCTCAAGGAGCTCAGAAAAATCTGGACTAAGTTTTTCTGCCCTTCCGTTACGGTCATTAATAAACCCGTCCAAAGACATGGTCATACCAACAATTACTTTTCCCATTAGCTTATCCCTCATATTTATTGTGACTCACCTATAAATGGGTACTTTGTTCATCCGGCTTCACTTTTGAATTGAAGCGGACAGGTTATCTACTCACCACAGCTTATTTTTCTCCCTGGTACCACTTTAGCACTCGTAAGGCCCTCAGCGTGTTCCACCGGCTCGGCTCCCCCTCCCCTTCGTATAGCTCGACCGGCATCCGGCCAGGATACAAGGTCTCAAGCTTCCAGCAGCCCTCCCTGTCCCGCTTCAACTCGACCAGCCTGATAGCTTCTGCTACCCGCTCATCGGGCGCCACCCCGGCACGCCGCAGGTATTCCAGCCCCCTTAGCACGTCGTAGTGCCACCAGGTAGGAAAGGCAAAGCGCGTCCATTCCCCGCCGCCCTTGCGATCTCGCTCGATTACCTCGCCCGTAGATCGCCTGCGGAAGAGGTGGCGCTCAAGGAGATACTCCTGCCCTCGGAGCCGGGCCTTTGTTACGTCCGGGCTGGATCCAAAGGAGGACTGTTCATATTCAAGCAAGGCCTCAAGCACACAGATCGTGGTGTTGAAAGATGAGTTGGTCGAGCCGTTTTCGGCCTCGCAGTTCCAACCGCCGTCCGGCAACTGCTCGCCGAGCAAGCGGTCGATAATGCCGCGCACATCCTGGCCGAAGTAAGCTCCGGTTGCTC
This sequence comes from Chloroflexia bacterium, assembly GCA_036261665.1. GTDB lineage: Bacteria > Chloroflexota > Chloroflexia > Chloroheliales > Chloroheliaceae > 54-19. Next base: position 14,374 of record DATAKM010000040.1, on the reverse strand, counting down.
CGACCTGCCCGTTGATACAGGGTTCCACCTCGCCCGCAAAGAAGGGGTTGCCCTCAAAGGCCGGGTCACCACTCCACCTCACCCGCTCACGCACCAGAGCTACCGCTACTCTGGCCCGCTCCGCACAAGGATCAAGACCCATTTCCCGCAGTAGCATCAGGACGTGCATGGTCGAGTTCCAGCCGTGGTTCCAGGCCGCCCCGCCCCACTGCCCATCGGGCGCCTGGAGAGCGAGCAGCGTCTCACCCTGGCCCTCCGTGGCGACCCGCGCCCGTTCGGCTGCCACCTCTTGGGGGGATGCGTGGAGCAGGTCCTGCATCACCTGCCAGCGGATCGAAGGGTCAGAATCAAGCAGCCACTCTATGACCGTGCTTTCAAGTTTGGGAACCGAGGGTCTGGATGAATTGCCTTCCATCTATTAGTATTCCTTTAACATCGTTAGATATCCACAGTTCGGCTCTAAAAGTAATATGTAATTTAACCATTCTTCTCCTTACCAGCTTACCTGAGAGGTGCTGGCTAGAGCATTATTCCACTTGTCATTTTAAGATAATTTCAAAATAGTACAAAAAGTGCCTGAGAATAACACCAGTTGCTACCTGGTTTCAAGCTTCTAAGAGGGTAACCAGTCCTGCCGCCCTGCACCAGCCCGCCCTACCAGCTATCGCCCGGTCATCTCCCTTCTTAGCCTGCCTGCCCCTCCCGTAAATTTTCCTCTCATTCGGACATGGGAAGTAGCCATAATGGCTTGAAATAGTTACATAATTCATCCCTCTGGGAAAAGAGTCGGGCCACTCCTGGGTAGGCATGGTGGTCTATCAACAGGTACCGGCTGTTTTCTGGATCAATTTATACCACCAGGTAAGCAAGCATATATTGTCTCAGTGTAACAAATACTCGAATAGTGAGCCAATTTTTTATGCCCTCATGCTTCCTGGTTTTCGATCAGGTAGTCCACCTCTTCCTCATTCAGGCCGGCTTCTTCCACCGGCACCGGCTTTTGGTAGCGCGGTGCTGTCAGGTAATATTCTCCCTCTTTTTCAAGTACTAGGCCACCTGCCTCTAAGAACCGGTCCAAAGCCTCCCGGCTTGCCCGGTTGACCCACCTGGCTTTCCAGCGCTTGCTCCGAAATTCTCACCAGAGCCTCGGCCTGGTTACGGGAAGACACTACCATTGCCCCCGCCATTATCAGGATAACCAGCACCACAAAAAAGCCAGTCACTCCTATAAGCACGACTGTAATCATGGTGCCCGGTGCTATTTGCATTGAAAGCAGCACCGCCAGCACTACTTCGAAGATCCCTACCAGCAACCTGAAAAAGCCCTTTAACATTCCCTGCTTCTCTCGCTCAACTCCTGGCATGTTGCCACACGCTTTGCTGAGCTGGGCTTACAGGTGGTTGGTATTGATTACTCGCGCCGCTCGATTAATTACGCTCAACAACAGGTCACACAACATGACCAGCCGATTGAATACATTTATCGTAATTACCAGGAGCTAAATTATTCGAACCGGTTTGAAGCGGTTGTCCTGATATACGGCGACTTTTGCACTTTGACCGATGCTGCCCGTGATATTGTGCTGAGCCGGATTTATGAAGCTTTAAAGCCTGGCGGTTTTTTCGCTTTTGATGTAATGACCCCGGTTTATCACTTTCGATATCAGGAATTATCCAGTTGGGCTGCAGAAAAAGAGGGTTTCTGGCGGCCAGGTCCTTATCTGGTACTTAACCAGAAGTTTGATTACGGTGAGGAAGAGGTTTATCTTGACCGTCATGTTGTCATTGAGGAAAGTGGTACGGTCACTGACTATCGTATCTGGAACCGTTTATATAATCTGGAAAAACTACAAATTTTACTGGGAAAGTTCGGTTTTGAAATCGAGGAGAAATGGAGCGATCTGACCGGAGCACCTTATGATCCAAACGCCGAATGGTTGGGAGTGTTAGCTCGTAAAATCTAACATTTGAAGCTATCGAGATCGAGCAAAAATGTTTTTAAGGCAGGAAATTTGAGGGTTTCAAATATGCTCGGACAGTTTGCCAATCCCCCTGGAGGCTACTTTGTCCGTCCGTCTCAATTTGCTTTGGACGAGGGAAGTAGCCACCAGGGGTAAATTACCCTACGTCGTTATTAGTCATTGTTCCCGTTTATCATAATTACCTGATTAAGAAAATTGTTATTATCAAAAAATCAAACCAGGGCCGAAATTTCTCCAGAAGGCTTATTTTGTGTGTCTAAGGTGAGGAGATTTTTTACCAGGTGTGCTGCGAGGTATTGGCTGTCCCGACCCACTCCCATAATAAGAGCTGAACTGCGGGATCGCTGCCATGGCCGCCCGATAAAATACAGGTTTGGCACAGGCGAAATACCCTGCCGGTGAACAAAATTACCCTGTTCGTCTTTGACCTCACTTATAGCCACCCAATCGCTGTTATCGCGGAAGCCGGTAGCCCATATAACGGTTGTAATTTGGTAAAATTTCCCATTTGAAAAGGTGACACGGTTTCCCTCCGCGCTTACTAGCCGGGGCATTATATGTACTCCCTGGTCTTTAAGTTGTTTTAGGGTATTGTTCCGGCCGGGAAAAGCGTCGCCTTTCTTAAGCTTACGTCCTAAAAATGTCTCGCCTGACAAACGCAAGAGGCCCAATTTATCCAGCCACCACCAGCTACTTTTGCCAAAAATGTGCGCTGGCAAGAGCTTGCGAGGGTGTCCGGTGGCGAGGATTACCGTATGGCTGGCATATAAATCGCGGGCAATATCCCGCCCGGTAGGGCCATCACCAACCACCAGGACGGGGCCGGGTCGTATTTGCCTGGAATTCTTATACTCCTCCGAACTGAACTGCCAGACCCTCTCCGCTAAATCGTTAGCAAGGCACGGAATGGTCTGCTTCTGAAATGCTCCGGTCGCCAGTACTACCGCCCGCGCCTCAATGTTTGAGCCAGTGGTGGTTTTAGCAAGGTAGCTTCCATTGTTTTGGTGTTCGAGCGATTGAATTGCTGTCCCGGTTATTACCGGCAGTTTAAAGTGGAGGGCATATGTTTCCAGGTAATCGGCCACTTCATCCTTGCCGGCAAAGCCTGCCTGTTCCCCCGGCAGGGTCAGACCGGGCAGGGCGCTATAGGCCCTTGGTGTAAACAAAACCAGCGAGTCATAGCGCTTGCGCCAACTGTCACCAATCCGATTGTTACCCTCTACCAGTTGAAAGCTTAGAGGTGTTTTCTGAAGATAATAGCCGAGTGCAAGGCCAGCCTGCCCTGCGCCAATGATCAGAACATCTAATTTAGTACTGGTAGCCATAATCTTTTCCTTCTCATAAGACTTTTATACCACTGTGCCCTCAGAGACCGGAATTGCCCGTTTACTTGTGAGAGTTTATAACCACCGCGCAACTGCACTCTTCGGGATTCAGCCTCCACCCGATACCACCAGGTCCATACAGCCACAGCAGGGACTGAGCCCATCTTCCCTAACCGGTTCAGGTCAACTATTTTCTATCCGTTTCGCCGCCCTAATTCTGGTTACCTTCTCCAAAGGGTAGGGCTTCTAAGACCTTGAAGCTGAACATCATTCCACTCTCAATGTGTTCGGCAATATGACAATGAGCCATCCATAGTCCTGGGTTAGTAACGTCCAGCAGAATGTCCACCGTCTGTCCCGCCCGTACCAGAACCGTGTCTTTCCATACCAGGTTGAGCTCAGGCCGGCCGTCCATTGCCAGGATCAGGAAGCGTCCGGCACCATGTATGTGAAAAGGGTGGTGCATGGGGGATCCGACTCCATCTCGTTAACTACCCGAATTTTCACCCGGTCGCCCACTCTGAATTCCCAGGAGATGGCCCCGTTCATGGTTCCAGCTTCCCGGTCTATGAGATTCCAGATCATGTTGGTGGGGTTCGAAGCCCGGTTAATCTCCGGCATCAGGTCCTCCCATTCGAGGCCGTCACCTCCCTGTTCATGGCAGCTATGCGGGTGGCTCTGATGTAGCTCCGCTTGAGCAGGTGCCGCCAGGGCCGGGGCAGCAGATGGCACTAATTTCATCCCACATTCAGGACACTTTGAAGGTTCGGCCGCAATAATCTCAGGATGCATTGGGCAAACGTAAGCAGCCGGGGCCGCTATCTCCTGCTGTTGGGATATCAGTTTCATCCCACACTCAGGACACCTTGTGGGCTCTTTAGCTGTATTATGCGGGTGCATGGGACAGGCATAAGTTGTAGGAGCCAATATTTCGGGGTGCTCAGGCACCAGCTTCATCCCGCATTTCGGGCAGGTTTCCTGCTCAGTTGCGGTAACTTCGGGGTGCATGGGACAGACGTAAGAAGTTGGAGGCAGTAGCTCCTGCTCCTGGTGTACCGGTAAGAGGTTCATCCCACATTTCGGACAAATTCCGGGTTCTGCTGTCGTGATGTCATGATGCATGGGACACTCGTACTCGGTTACTGGCAGGTAGTTCCCTCCATATAGAAGAGGCATGGCTGAGACGAACGCCAGGGTTTTATCCGGCTCACGCTCAAGGTCGGGCTTGATCGATTGATGAATGGCGGCGAGTTGCGGGTCGGTGCGCAGCGCCTCGAAAGATCTGCCGGTAGGGCTGCTCGCTATTACCGAAAATGAGCCGAGGTCGTATACGCGGTCAGGAGTGCGGTGTTCCAGCCGCACTTCCCTGGCCGTGTCGAATAGCACGTCAACCACGACCCGCTCCGAAGGTGAAAGCAGCACCTCATTGACGAAAGTCTCCTGTTCGTATCGGCCGCTATCACCGCCGACCAGCTTCATCCGAGCGCCTCGCACCGCGAAGTTGAAGATCCGGGTATTCGCCGTATTGACTAGGTATAGACGTACCACCTCACCCAGAATTGCCTCACTGGAAAAGCTGGTCTCACCGTTGATTAGTAAGACATTACCGAACCGGCCCATGGCGGTGAAGTTCGGCTCGGACCGGCTGAAAGGAGCGATTTGCCCGTCTTCTACCAGCAAGTCGTCTAAGGTCAGGACCAGTTGCCGGTCCACGGGCGACCAGTAGGCGGGATCGGCCGGCTCGACGACGATTGTCCCGTACAGCCCTAGCTCCATGGCGTAGTCTTCCCTCAGGTAGGGGTGGTACCAGTAGAGACCGGGGTCAGGGAACCGGAGCTTGTAGTCGAAGGTTCCGCCTATAGGTATGGGGGCCTGGGTGTCGTAGGGAGCGCCATCATAACGGTTATCTAAACGCAGGCCGTGCCAGTGGATGGTCGCCTCAATATCGCCATCATTGGTCGCCTGCACGGTTATCTCAGAACCCTGTTTTACATGCAGCATGGGGCCAGGGATCGAACCGTTGTAGGCGAGCATCCGCAATGTCGCCTCGCCAATTTGCTTGGCTACACTGAAGGGGCGGAGGGCAAAGACATCCCCATCCTGCAACTCAACTACCTGGGTAGGCGTCACCCCTGGCAGCCCGGTCGGATCAGTTGAAAAGTGAGAGCTCGCGGAGTCGGCTGCCAACTCAGTGGGTAATAAGTGTTCCTTGCTTGTCATTTGCTATACCTCTTTCATTACAACCTGGTAAGTTAAAAGGGCTATTCCCGATAATGTCAATTTGACCTGCCTCAGAAGTAGTAAATTGGCCTTAACCTACTTTTCTGAAGTAATCTGGTGCTCAGGGCCAGACCACGAGGTGGAAGGAACCGTATGGAGGAAAGCCTCCTGTCTGGTCAATCGGCGGACCTTAGGGGTATAGAGGTAAGCCCTGAGGCCGCTTATAAACCGGACTAACCGGGGCAGCAACTTATAGTGAGAATAGTCGATCCCACCAAAGGGCGGCCGGGGGTCATATTGGATCAACCACTGCACCTGGCGGGCTGTCTCTTCATCCGTTAGTTTAGAAGCCATATACAGAGCCATATCGATCCCGGCCGAGACCCCGGCCGAATTGACAATGTTTCCGTTGGCCGTCCAGCGCTTCTGGACATATTTAGCGCCCAGTTGCTTCAGAATTCGCACATAGGCCCAATGGGTAGTGACATCTCGTCCTTCCAACAGCCCGACCCCGGCCAGGATCAGGGCCCCGGTGCAGACCGAAACGATCCATGTGGCATCCTGGGCGGCTGTCTGGATATAAGAGCGGATTGCCGGGTTGGACATAGCCTTAAGAGTAGCCGTGTCGCCACCGGGCACGAAGAAAGCATAAGGGTGGGGCAAATCTGCAAAGGTGCAGTTCGGCACCATCATAACCCCGATATCGGTTTTGACCGGACCGACCTGTTCGGCCACTACCTGGGGGCGGATGTGGGGCGCAAGGCGACTCAAAGCTGAGAAGACCTGTAAGGGACCGGCCAAGTCGAAAACCGTCAGGCCGGGGTAGAGGACAAAGGCGATGGTCTGCTCACTGGTGGAATTATCAGGAGCCCTTTCCAGGGTCATTAGCGGTGCAAGGGTTTGCCGGTCAAAAGTTTTCCAGTCAAGCCGACCCAAAGGCGGGTCAGGATCGTACTCGATCATAAGCTGGGCTAGCTGGGCGGTGGCTCGGTTGGTCATTTTGGCACCCAACCCAATCGCCATATCAATAGCATCTGATACCCCGGCCGCCGTTGTGAATTTTCCGTCCGTTATCCAACCTTCAGCCTTGTAGCGAGCTCCAAACTTCTCCAGGCGTTCTTGATAGGCCCAATGCGTCGTGGCCTCGCGTCCTTCCAGCAGCCCGGCGGCGGCCAGCAGGAGAGAACCGGTGCTGGTCGAGGCCACCCACCGAGCATTCTGCCCGCTACGCCGCACATAAGTGAGCAGTTCAGAATTATCCAGGGCGGCAATAGTGCCAGCTCCGCCACCAATTACAACCAGGCCGTCCGGGTGTGGAACCTCGGCGAAGGTTTTCTGCGGGATGATTGAAAGCGGCGTATCGGTGGGAATTGCCTCTAACCGGGCGCCGACTACCACCGGTTCATAACCGGCTCTTAGCTTCATAATGTCCCCCAGCAGGGTCCGGTTGCCTACCAGTTCCAACAGGGATATGCCAGGGTAAACTACGAAGGCCAGCGTTTTCTTTGCCTTTGCCACTTGTTTCTCACTTTCACTTTCTCTTTGGGTTGCTTTAATAATTGCTTGTGTTAAAACCAGTTGATCTTTCCCGGCATTACATCATCTTGTAAAAAAGGCGGTTGTGCTATTTCCAATTTGATAAGTTTGAATACCGGTAGCCAGGATAGATAGGGCCTCTCCAGGCTCAATTAGTTAGTGGCTACGAGCCTCGACCACCACCTGCCGCACCGCGTCAAGAACCACCGCTGGCTGGTCTAATTGAATGTAGTGCCCGCTGCCTTTGGCAACGATCAAGTGGCTGTTCGTACTGAGCGCCGCCTGCCGTTTCTGAGCTTCGGGCCAGGCTGGCATGCCCGTCATGTTCTGCTCAGAGGCCAGGACAAACAGCGGCAAGTTACCCAGTGATGGTGCCGCATCCAGTTTGGTATCGTCTTCCGCCCGCCCTGCGGCTTCGGCAGTCTGAGTGTCAATACTGCGCTGTGTCGTGCTTAAAAGGGCCATTTCTGTACGTATCTTTTCCGGTATGGTTGAATTACCCCACATACCAGCCCCAAAGAGACGAATGAGGCCCAGGTGGCGCGTCACTCCATACAGGTTCCCCTGTGTAGCGATTCCCTGCTGGAAAGCCGTGGCTTCAGACGGCGAGGTGTGCTCGTCAACATACTCACTCCGCGCGTCGACCAGCACCATCCCGGCGACCAGATCCGGGTGCTGCAGGGCAAACATGCGAATATTCTTGCCGCCAAGGGAATGCCCTACCAGTACATAGGGCCCTTCGATATGGGCGTTGGTGAGCAGGGTGTAAAGCTCGCGAGCTATGTGATCAGGAGTGCGGGGCTGGGGTCCGGCGTCGCTCCAGCCCATCCCGGCCCGGTCGTAGGCGCACACCCTGCTCGTCTGGCTAAGGTTACCTTGAACCAGGTTCCAGTCGAGTGATGAGCCCCCTAGCCCGGCGTCTAGCACCACGGTCGGGCTTCCCGAACCCATACACTGGATATGCAGGCGGTAACCGCCTACATCAACAAGCTGGCCGGGAGGTGGATAAGCTTTTGCATCACCACCGGCGGCAATTGCTTCGTATCCAGTCCCGGCCAGGGCCAGGCTCGCAATAAGGCAGATTACTATCCCAAACCCGAGGGCGATGCGGCGCATTACTCGCTTTCCTCGGCGAGCCCCACGAACCGGCACCGGATTGTCCAGAGTTTTATTAGTCGTAGCTTCCATAGTCATTTCCTTCCTGTTTAGTTTAGAAATTTCATTTAATTACAACTTCGCGGGTGAAAGAATGAGTACGCTTATGCTTAAGGCGCGACCTCCGGAGGTATAGCTACCTCCGGGGGTGAATAGCCGGGCTCAACGGCCACCAAGGTTAGGCCCAGGTCGCGTATTTTTGCGATGAGACCGAAAAGAGCAGTCTGGTCGCGCACCGCTCCCGCCAGGGTGGTAGCCCCGTTCGGGGCATGGGTAATTGTCAGGCTGTCAAACCAACTTGACCAGCCTTCATCTAGATATTCTTTGAGGGTGATTTGATAGTGTAGGGCCATTGCCAGTTCCGCTCCGCTCTTTTCTGTTTAGTATCATTCACTATTCGACACGTTCAGCATAGCGGACGAGCAGGAAGAGCGTATCCACCAAAAGGTGGGTCGGAGGGTGGAGAATATTTTGCATTGGCCAGGTGGTTTGGGTATGTAAAGACAATCAGGTGAGGAGCGAGGTGGGCTAGAGCAGTTGCAGGTCACGCGCTCGTGAAACCGCCTGAGTACGGCTGACGGCCCCGAGCTTACCAAAAATACTGTTGGTGTGGGTCTTAACGGTACTGAGAGCTATCACCAGGGATTGTGCGATCTCCGCATTGGACTGCCCGGAAGCGATCAGGCGCAGTACCTCCAGTTCCCGCTCAGTGAGAGGTTCCTCAAGCCCCAGCCCTGTGCGTAGACCGGGTGGAGGAGAAGACACTACCGGTGGCGTTGGAACGAACTGGACAGCGCCTGGTAACCCAACACCAGACCTGGGACCTTGCTCACCGGCAAAAGCAGCCAGCAGAAGCGGAATATAGCCGGGTGCGCCTGTGACGGCTCCAGGATTTACTGTCTGGAGCAGGGCTCGCACCTCTGGTCCTTCGTCTACAAAGCGGCGGACATAGCCCTCCGGGGCGGCCAGTTCCAGCGCATCTATGAGAGCGGCTCGGGCGGCCGAACTATTTCCTTGCGCCCGGAGCGCCAGGGCTCGCACAAGCAGGATTTCCAGCTCGCTGGACCCGCGGCCCTTCTGGATAGCGTCTGCCATGAGCCGGTCCAAAAGGTGAAGGGCCTGCGACAGGAAGGCGCTGCCAGAGGCGCTGCCTGCCCGGGCGATTAAGACCCTGGCAAAGACCAGGTACTCCCCTTCTCTTGGAAACGAGATGTCATCATCCCAGTGTAATCCGCTTGCCTCCGCCCAGCTTATGGCGGCCGGTAAGTTACCGGTCGCGAGAGCGAGCTGGGCCTGTAGTGCCCTGGCCCGCGTAACCAGGTGGGGGACAAAGCTCCGCCGTTGGGCCAGGTTCTTTAAGGCGGACAGAGTCTCCTCGACCCTGGCGTGTTCACCGCTGGCATGCTGCAATCGTGCCAGAGCCAGATAACCACGCGTCACGTATTCTGCGTCCACTGTTCCCATACCGGCCTGTAGCTCCAGGGCCTGGGCTAGATAATCACCTGCGGTGTTCAGATCATTCCACTCGCGGTGTAAGTCTCCCATGCCAACATAATAGGGCAGACCCCCACCGTGCAGTCCACGCAGTTCTTCGAGCCCGTTGGAGATCTGGACAAGTTGCTGGTAAGTCTCTGCGGCCGCCCGTAACCGGCCTTGCAGTTCCTGCAGCCGGGCCACATTGATGATTGATGTCAGGGTACCCAGTAGATTTCCCGAGGCTCGTATCGGGTCAATAGCCGCTATAGCACGCTGCAGCGAGGCAACCGTCACATCTCCGGTCACTCTGGAGGCACGGGCTATATGCAACCGGGCCATCGTCCGGGCAATCACCTCGGTATCCGGCAGCAAACACAGCACCTGCTCGCCATAAGAGGCACAGGCTGCCAGGTCGCCGGTGTACGTGGCGATGTTAGCCCGAATGGCTGCCGCATAACCCTGCGTAAAATGAGCATCGGCAGCTGGAGTATCCGGGCCAATACTGTGTTCGGCATCCTGGAGGCGTTTTTCAGCGGCGCTCAGGTCATTTGTAAACAGGAGCGCGAGCGAGTAAAAGATGCATAGCAAGGGGCGGGTACTGAGCAGGTCTTGAGGGAGCCGGCTCAGCCAGCCAAGCCCGGTTTGCACCTGCCCGCCCACGATAGTACTCAGGCCGTGTCGCTCGATTAACCGGGCTGCCTGAACGCCATCTGCTATCATCAGGGCGTGGTGGATTGCTTCGGCAACCAAACCTTGCTGCTCAAACCAGCGACTAGCGCTTTCATGCAGCGCATCCGTAGTAGCTGTGGCAGTCACACTACGGGCCAGGCGCTGCCGCAACACGGTGGCAAAAAGATGATGGTAACGATACCAGTGGCGGTCTTCATCAAGCGATATAACGAATAAATTAGCCCGCTCCAATTCCTCTAACATACTCTGGCCTGATACATCGCCTGCCGATTCCAATGCTTGTAAAGCGGATAATGTGTTAGGGTCTACTTTGGCGTCGGCAGCTTGCCCACTAAGGGGAGATTGAGATGAAGATGAAGGTGGTGTGGATAAACCCAGGAGGGTATCACACAAAGGGCCACACATGCGGTCGAGAATAGAGGTGTGGAGTAAGAAGGACTGGAGATGGGCGGGTTGGCGTTCTAATACCTCGCTAACCAGGTAATCAACGATATAGCGGTTGTTGCCGCTAAAGGTGCGGATAAAGTCGGTGCGGTCACGGTGATCACGCAGGGCCAGCGCGGCCAGTTGCAACCCGGCGATCCATCCCTCGGTACGATCCTCCAGGGCAGCCAGGTCATCAGAAGTTAGGGCCAGTCCCATAATCTGGTTTAGAAAGGCGGTGGTTTCCTCTGGAGTGAAGCGAAGGTCGTCCGCGTGCAGTTCTGTCAAATCTCCGTTTACCCTGAGGCGAGCAAGGGGCAGCGGCGGGTCTACCCGGGTAACAATAATTAAGTGCATTGTAGCCGGTAGGCAGTCGAGCAGCCAGGCCAGGGCTGCATGAATAGCCGGGTTAGTAATGACATGGTAATCCTCGAGAACCAAGAAGAGATTGTGTCCCTCTTTAGCGGCTGAGTATCTGGTGAAGCCATTCAGGAAGTGGGTCAGAATGTGTTCAATCAATGGTGGTTGCGGCGATTGGAGTAAGGTCAGGGCCGAATTACCGATGCCTGAAACTACCGCGTCAATAGCGGCAAGAACATAACTCCAAAACAGGAGCGGGTCATTATCTCCAGAGTCGAGCGAAACCCAGGCGAGAGGTGGCGCATTGTCTGGGGCTGCGGTCGTGCGCCAACTACTTAACAGAGTGGTCTTGCCGAAGCCGGCTGGGGCCGCAATCAGGGTAAGTTTGCTCTGCAACCCGGCCTCTAGCCGTTCGAACAGGCGTGGGCGGGCCACCAACTGAGCGCGGGCAGGTGGGATAATCAATTTGGTGGCGAGCAGGTTGGCAGGCAGGGCTGAGGTTGATTCCGGACCTGGCGCTGAGGCTGAGGGCGATTTTTGTGTTTGAATGGTTGAATCTTTGTGGGCACTTACAGAGGCGGCGGCAGCCAGCTTTGCCGCCGCCCTATTCAGGCGGTCGAGCGTGAGATCGGAGGAGCGGCCGAGATAGGCTCTATGCAAAGTGCCGTGGGCCGTGTGATAGGCTTTCCAGTACCAACCACCTCGGGATCGGGCCTCTTTGCGGGCAATGAAACTGCCGGAGGAGCCGGTAAACGTGAAAGTCTTGGCGCTCTCCAGCCACTCAAACCACTCAGGCGTCTCCAATTTGATGAGGCGCTCTGGTGTGTCGTTGAGAACCAACCTGTCTCCATCCACTCGTGCGGTCGTGCTCGTGCGCACCATGTCAATACCTACCCTTTCAGGTGTGTTGGTGTTGGTGATGAAGTTGGTGATGTATTGTGATACTACTATACAGTGGTTAGGGTACTTAGGCAAGCTACAGGCTAGGTTTCAGCAGTACCAGTTTGAGGTAAGCTGGCGCTATGCTAAGAGATAGCTAGTCAAAGCTAAGTTCTATCAACTAAAGAGAAGAGGATAACCTCCTTCATGCTTACTCCGAGCGTGACCGCCTGGTGTTCACTCTCAGGCTGGAACGCTTCAGGCAGATGAAGGCGCAGCTGGAAGAAGCAGCACTTGCCTCCAATGCATATGGCTACTTTTCCGAGGATGTAAACAGCAAAAGTAGCCCGGCAAGCTCTGGTGGCGCTCAGTATCAATCTGAGAGGGGAAGGTTGAATTAAGCCCACGAAAACGGAGAGTGGACTGGAACTGAAAAGGAAGTTTCTCAAGTCATGCCCTACTCCTACCCTGAAAACCGGGATAAAGTTAAATACCCTCCCAGAACCGGACAGCGTCCGGCTGAACCAGAACCAGCCCGTATGGAGGGTAAAAATACACGGCCTTACTCCGGGCCTGGCCTGGTTTTTTGAAGTCCATGCCCGTTCCTTGAACACTCCTTGTTAGATAAGATAGACATCAATTTCCAGGGCCACTAAAGCCGGGAGCAACCAGGCAATTACTCCAAAATCTCGCCAGCTATTTTTAGCTCGCCTGTTCTTGTTTAAAACGGCTACTGACAATCCATAAAGAAAAGTTAGCCTCAGAACAGTAATGCCACAACCGATACCTTCCGGACTGGCAGGAAAAAGCGGGATTGGCCAGTCCTAGTTAAGACCACCAAGCGAGAAACCGTTAAAAAGAGCAAACCAGAGTAAAAAGCCAAACCCGCAGACCAGGGCCAGGCCAAGAGAGTAAGCTAAGCTCATTTCTTTTTCAGCAGGCGATACATAACTAACAACACCAGAGTTATAATACCGGCCAAGCCTGCCACCGGAAAGACATCCTTCCGTGGTATCAGCATAATGTAATATAAATCTCTTTTTAACGCTCCAGTTCAAATCACCAGTACATTAACTACGAAAGAAACTATGGTTAGAAAGGCACAGGCCTCTTCCCAGCCTTTTGGCTCTAGCTCTACAGGGCGACGAAAAGCGCCATAAAGGCGCAGCCAGATATACGTAACAGCGGGACACAGCCAGTCATTAGGGCTGAAGGGAGGTAGCGGATCATCGTTTAGCTCTTTGATATTACCGGATAACCGCCACAGGAAAATCGACAGGCCCACCAGGCTTGAAATTACTAGCCTTTCCCAGAGCGGAATTTCTTTATAGCGCCAGGTCAGAAGTAAAAGGCTTGCTACCAGGGCCACCCCTGCTGTAAGAGCGATCCACCATATTGGAAAGATTGAAGGCATTCCGATTACCCTTCTTTACCCATCACAAACTAATTTAAATGCCAAACGGTTTGATCGCTCTTCTTAGGGAAGGTGCAGTTCCATAATCCGCAGGACCGGTTTATCGCCCGCCCCTGGTATCGGCAGGTAAAGCCGGTGGGTCCCGGGGTCTACCGCGATTGTATGCGCGTCCGCAGCCACAAAGCCTTCCCCGATTTTCAGGATCCCGGAACGGCTGACCTTGAAGATTGAGACACTACCGCTTTCACAGGCCACATACAGCAGGTTTACGTCACTATCCAGAGCCAGGACATCCGGCGAAGCTCCTACAGTTTGTAGTGAGAGCTGTTTCATGCCCTGCTGCATGTCGAGTACCAGGAGAGTGGCGTTAGCATCACAGGTGATGTAAGCCAGGTGCTGCGCCGGGTCAAGTTGCAGGCTGTGGTCGTTCTGGCAGCCCGTGAGCTGGTAGTGCGCAGCTATCCTATCGGTTTTAGGGTCGATCTCTACCAGTTCGTTCTGGCTCTGCACATCCACAAAGATATGCCCGGAAACCGGGTCATACTGCGTATTGCCGGCTTCCCCGCCCAGTGGAATGGAAGGCAAGGCCTTGTTAGAAATGGTATCTATGACCGGTTCAGCCTTGCCGCCCTCATCCGAAATATAGAGCTTGTGGTCGGAGGGATCGTAGGCCAGGCCATCCGGGTAGTCGCCGGCAGGCAGGCGGGTAATTACTTTCAGGGAAGCTTCATCTATTAACACTGCCTGGTGCTCGGCAGTGGCAGTCACAAATACTGTAGGCTAAGGGCCGTGCGCCTTGAAACATTGCTGTTTTAGGTTTCACTGCCCTCGCCTCCAAACCGGACTTACAGGTTTCCTTGTATCTCGGCTTTCCAATCCTTCTTTCCCTAGCTTGCTTCTTTCTTACACTTACT
>DATAKM010000147.1:0-44710 GCA_036261665.1 Chloroflexia bacterium | reverse complement strand
CTAACCTGAAAGGTGATTGCCACTTGGGTTTGGTTGCCGCTAGTTTCAACGGCTTTAACTATTCTTTTTCTGAGATCTTGTGAGTATGCATTCATTCTCACAGTATCTCATTGGTTCAGCCACTTTGCAAATTGCTATAAGAAGCTGTTTCATAAGTGAAAAGCAAAGTATTATTTGGTAAGACGAGTAAGCATCAAACGGCACATGGCCAGGTAAATAAAGGCTTCAGAGTGCTCACTTTTGCGCTCGTAGTCCCGAGCTAGCCGCCGATTAGCGACTAACCAGCTAAAGGTGCGCTCTACTACCCAACGTTTTTTAATCACGACAAAGCTCTTGCTGTCCTCCGGTCGTTGGAGTACTTCCAAGTGCCAGGCGTGGTCGTTAGCCGCAGCATAACTGGTTAGGCGGTCGTAACCACCGTCAGCCCAGATCTGCTCTAAACGCTTGGTCTGCTCACTCTGAGCGGCCTGATCAAAGACCTGCTTGGCTCCCAGGCAATCCACCGTGCTGGCACAATGTACTACCACGCTGATCAGTAAGCCGAGCGTGTCTACTAGAATATGGCGCATGCTGCCTTGGTCTTTTTTCCAGCGTCATAGCCGTGAAAGCTACCTGTTGGGCTAGCCTTGATGGTCTGAGCATCAATTACAGCTGCACTCGGCTGCGCTTCCCGCCCGGCTTCCAGGGGTACTTCCACCGCTAACCACTCGTTTAGCTGTTGGAAGAAGGCTAGACCGAGCTTGGTAAAACCACGATAGACCGCTTGCCAACTGCCATATTCTTTAGGCACGTAACGCCACTGGCAGCCCGTGCGTAAAACGTAGCAAATGCCGTTGATGATCGAGCGCCAGGAGTAGTGGCGCGGTCTACCGACTAGACTAACTGGTGGTAGATGTGGGATAATCAGTTGCCACTCCGCTTCGGAGAGGTCTGCAGGGTAGGTTTTCTTTTCAATGTGCATACCAAAAGCTTACCCTTTATCCCCACTCCTTTCAACTGACTTTCCTGACTTATTACTTTGCTTCACATTTATGAAATAAGCTCTGAAAAGAATACGTCCTAAAAGAGGTGTATTATATAGCGGTTTTGTATAAAAGTAAGAGCCTCTGGCGGTTCTCTTACACAGAAACTACCAGAGGTCAGTAGTACCTTTTAATAATATTAAATGATTAGAATAATTTAATAGCGCAGAGCCGGTATTAATTGAATTCTCGGTTAGCTCCTAAGGGTGCCAGGGATAAGTAAGTAAAACTTTCGCTACTATCTGATCTTTTGTAACCGGTCCAAAATAGTGCGAGTCAAGACTTACCGGGCGGTTATCTCCCAGCACAAAATAACTATCCGGTGGGACTTTAGTAGCGGGATAGTTATAATGGGCTTTAAACTTGATGTATGGCTCATCGAGAGCAGCGCCATTAATGTAAACGGTTCCCTGTTTTATTTCGATAGTTTCTCCCGGTAAACCAATTACGCGTTTTATCAGGGCATCTTTGCTGACACTCTTATCATTAATAACCACAATATCTCCACGATTAATATCGTCGAAAACTTTAAAGAAAACCTGGTCAGTCAGTACCCGGTCGCCGGAAACCTGATAAGTTGGTTCCATGCTGGCTCCCTGAACATCATAAGAAGGAATGATAAACTTGACCAGCAAAAATACACCTAACCAGACCAGGGCATAGCGCATAAGGGTTTGAAACCAGTTTCTACGCGGTTTCTCTTGATTTATTTCAACTCGCACATTATGGACCGGTAATTCCTCCGGCGGTAGATAGTACGATTGGTAAGGGGCTACCGGATACTGGTAATTATTAGGGTTATAGGGCTCGTTATGATTATAATCTTTATTCATTATACCTGTTCTATAATATACATGGTCTATAATTTAGCACGCGCTATACTTAACCCAAGATTGAGTATAGTATTACAATGATCAAAAACCCATTTGACTACTCCTGATCACACTAAAAATTATAGCATAAGCAGTACCAGTCAAAACCTTAGAAGGCTAAGCTTGTGATGAAGGTCACATTAGAGTGAAATTTGCCAGAGTTTATAGGCCAAATTATGAGGTCATGAAGGAATATACTGTATCAAAAAGAGGACTCCGGCGAGTCCTCTTTCCAGATTATCTTATACTTTCGCTAATACGCTACTGAATAATTAATCAACAGGCGAACAGTGCTAAACAGGAGAATACTTTCCTAACTGAGCAGGCAAATAGATACCTTGCAACCTGAGCGATTGAATGCGCTCTAGAAAAGCCGCTCCATTTAATAACTGCATGGCAATTTCCGTTACTTGCCGGTTGGTCGGGGCCTCCAGGTAAGAACCTCTGACCCAATCGTTAAAGGCGCCCATAGCAGGCCCGCACCAGATTTGATAATCCATCTCGCGTCCTTTTTCACCGCTATTCGACCAGCGCGAGGAGAGCCCCAGGTACCAGCGGAAAATGAGAGCCATCTTGCGCTTTGGGTTCTTAACGGCTCGCTCAAGCTGTTCAGGATCGCGCTCCTGGAAAAAGCGTACCGTTTCTTGCCAGACTTCATCCAGGCTTTTTCTAAAAATTTGCTTCTCCAGCGTGGCAATTTCGACAGCGGGAATTTCCTCAAGCGCCTCGTATTTCTTGTACAGCTCATAGAGTTTTTGAGAGCGCATAGGGAAGAGCGTGCCGCGCTTGAGCAACTGCACTTTGACACCCATTTCAAACATGTCTGCCGAGGGCGCCATTATTACATCGGCCATTTCCGCCTGGGAAAGCAGCTTTTTAGTATGCTCTGAAGTACCAGCCTCCACGCAGGAGGAATTGACCGAGCCCGTCACAAGATAAGCCGCGCCGAGGGTAAAAGCGGCCAGGGCCGCAGCAGGCGTGCCTATACCACCGCCCGCTCCCACCATAATCTCACGCTCGTAGTTATAACGAGCCTGCATCTCGTCACGTAGTTCGAGGATAGAGGGTAGGAGGCACACCAGGGGGCGGTTATCAGTGTGACCGCCCGAGTCCGCTTCGACCGTAATACTGTCAGCCATGGGCACCCGCTCGGCTAAAGCAGCCTGTTGAGCGGTAATCAACCCACTCTCTACGAGAGGCCTTAAAAGCTTTTCCGAGGCAGGCTGCATAAATTTAGCAGCTACTTCGCGTCTTGAAAGCTTGGCAATCACTTTATTTTTTATTTCAAGCTGCCCTCGGCTGTCCAGGCCCAGTCCTGCCACCCGGTACTGCACGATTGCGGGAGTTAGATCCATGAAGGCGGAAGCCTCGACCGTATGTACTCCGTATCTGAGATAAAGCTCTACCGCTTTGCGCTCAATCGCTTCTTCGGTGGGACTATGAATCAGGTTAAAGGCGTAAGGTCCATCCGGTAAGGCCTGCTGGATAGTTTTAATAGCGGCTTCCAGGCGAGCCGGACCCAGACCGGCAGCGCCGAAAGAACCAAGCATACCGGCCCGCCCCAGCGCTATTACCAGTTCTTCCGAGGCAATGCCCTGAGCCATAGCGCCAGCGGTATAGTTATATTTGAGGCCAAAGAATTCTTTAAAGGCCGGGTCGCCCAGGCTTTCAGGTGGTAAGCATGGCAATTGGGCCAACAACTCAAATTGAGAGGCGTTAGAAGTTTGCTCTCCTTCATTGCTAAGACCAATTCGCTCACCTGCCCGCACCACATAAACAGGCTTTGCCAGGTTGAGCAAACAGGCCCGGATTCCGGCGTGGTCGAATGCCAGTG
Source organism: Chloroflexia bacterium (assembly GCA_036261665.1). Classification (GTDB taxonomy): domain Bacteria; phylum Chloroflexota; class Chloroflexia; order Chloroheliales; family Chloroheliaceae; genus 54-19. Next base: position 40,982 of record DATAKM010000147.1, on the reverse strand, counting down.
AAGAAAGTGAGCCTTGCCAGAATTGGCCGGACCTGACTGTGGCGCCTTTTAGTCGAATAACAGTATCAGCAGTTAGCATTCTTTTCTTTTCCGTTCCTTATCTTGAATTGGAGTCTCTGGTCACCTGGGCCTCATAAATGGCCAGCGCTACCGGCTTTACTTCATAAATTCTGAGCTGGTCTTTCCATAAACTGGCCTCTCCGGTAACTACGACCTGTTTATCCCCAATCTCTACCCGGTCTATGTGAACTTCCAGGGACATCTTCTGGTTATCAGGCGTAATCTGGCCACGATATTTCCAGGTAAACGCATGGTTATTCAACTGCCCGAAGCGGGGAGATTTCAAATGTCCTGCCAGGTTTTGCTCAAGCGCGTAAGCCTGCATAGCCTGTAAAATAGCCTCTATCCCAAGCGACCCAGGCATCACGGCGTCCTGGTAAAAATGGCATTTGTAGAACCAGTCAGACGGATTAATCGCCCGGCTGGCATAAATATAACCTTTACCGTTGCGACCTCCGCCCGGTAGCAGTACTACCTCATCCAGTAGATCTAGCTGACCGGTAGCCAGCCTGTAATAACGCTTACTACCAGAGGATGGCTGGTAATAGAGCGAGCGAAGGGCAGGAGAAGTTAAATCCAACCGGGTAGCCTTGAGTTTACTTTGCTCCAGCCAGGGCGCAACCTCTTTGCCTGAATCCAGCCCAACCTGTTTCAGCATGGCTTCCCTGGTAAAGAAGCCAAAGGCGGAACTGCCCCTGTATAAAACCGTCTCTTCGCAAGAACACTCAAATTCAAAGCGCTGAATAATGGTACCTTCAAATACCGCTGTTGAAAGTAATCGGGCTTTTGTCACCACTGTTTTTCCGCGCAGGTCCAAATCTTTCACCAGGTTGGCCTGTCCGTCCAGGTTGCGGAAATAGAGGTCTTTGCCGGGAAAAAGCAGGAAACTACCTTTGTAAGCCGAAAGAAAGCCGCATGGTTGCAGGGCAATTTCCATGTAAATCGAATAAGGAGTGTAAGGATAAGTATTCTGGCTATAGAACCAGGGGTTCTCCGGCACATCATATTCTGCAACAATACTGGAAATACCTTCAAAACCGGAGCCACTATCCGTTATAGATGTAATCCGGCTCATCAACTTCAAATCGCCGTTAGGGATACGAGGTACCCGGCGCCCTTCACAGGCGGCGAATTTCGGGCCAAAGCACTTTGAGACCGAGCCTGTAGCAAACTCTTCAATTTGCCCTTCATCAAAAAGAGGCCGGGGAAACTTTTTAGCCACCTGGGTTTTCAGTGGTAAAGCTTGAGGAATTATTGTCGTTTCCGGGGGTAACGCTACCCGGTTGGCAACTTTAACCGGTGCGCTCGAACTCTGCTGCCCCATCAGACTCATAGAGGCACCGATAAGCTCGCGTAGTTGCCCCAGTCCTTCCTTGCGCATATCCAGGAAAGTAGCTTGAACCTCGGCTAACTTGGTAGCGTTGGCGTGCATTTTTTCCAGGCTGGGATTCAATACCACCGTGTGATATTGTGATTTGCCATCCTCTTCTTGGTAGAGTTGAGCCAGGTTAAGCGGAACGCGGTGGCTGACCAGCTTAGCCAGTAGACGTACCAGGGTAAGATAATCACCTACCCCTTTCTGGCTGATGTTCGCCGCCATGTGAGTTTTATCCTTGAGGATTTTGTTAATCCAGCGCGTACAGGTGTTGCCCGGCCCGAGTTCGATAAATAGCCGCGCTCCATCCCGATAAACCCGCTCTACCAGGCGCGGAAAATCAACTGTCTGGCAGGCCATAGTGCTGAGTTTATGGGCCAGTTCGGCTTGATCTAGTTTGAGCAAGCTATAATCCGCTGCTGAATAAAAGTGTACGCCCGGCACTTCTCTGGTAGGGTAGGAATGGATTTTAAGAAAGTCATTATATTCTTGCCTGGCCGGTTCACAATGCAACACAGAACTGGGCACTCGCCGCAGGAAGTGGCACTTTAAACGCTCAATCACCCGGCGGCAGCCCTCACTATCACCGCTGATAACCGCTTCCTCGCCAGTATTGACCTGAGTTAAAAAGACCTTTTTCTCGGCCAGCAGCGCTTCTTTGAGCTTATCCACGGGCGCCAGAATGAAATAGGTGCTCCAGAAGGCTTCATCCTGCTCATTCGCGGGAACGTGCCACTGCTCTCGAATGGTTTCTTTCGGCCCGGTCAGGCGCGAGCGGAAGAGCGGCGACTGCGAGATAGCTTCCACTCCCCGGTCAATATCATTCCAGGCTTCCGTAGCCCAGAGCATACTGGTTTCGCCCAGGCTGTACCCAAACGCCGCCGCCGGTTTTAGCCCAAAATACTCCCGCATTAGCGTAGTGAAAAGGGTAGCGAAACCTGACCCGGACAAAATCATGCCGCCGGCATCCTCAGCCAGCCGGGCTTCTAGCCGGGCGCTCTCCTCTTTCGAAAAGCGCTGAGAGCTGCGAGAGCGCAGTAAGTGTTCGCCCAGGGCCAGGTCCGGGTTGGAACATTTCTGGCTAAACCGCTCGTACACTTTTGGAAAGCGCTCGAATAATTCCTGTCCCAACCCGATGTAAGAATTGAAAGCGCCCGGATAGACGAAAGCTATCTCACCCCTTTCACCCAGCGGTTGGGGCGTGAAATAACTACCGTTGGGGGATTGCCACTCCCGGCCTTTCACAAAAGAAGTTGCCAGGGCGCTAGAGGCTTTCTCAAGCTCCCGCAGCAGTTCCGCGCTGTTATGCCCAATCAGGCTCAGGACGTAGGGAAAGGATTTTTCGTTCAGATACCGTGCATAGTACTGCCGGGCTAAATCGGGTAATGATTGCCCGCTATCCAGAGCCGCCCGTAATTTTGCAAGCCGGCTTGAAAACCCCGCCAGGTCAGCAGCAGCCAACGGCAAAAGGTAAACCTCGCCAGAAATATCTTTATCCCCGCTAATATTTTCTCTAGATTTGAAGGTCATGTCAGTCTAAAAACTCCACCACACTGCCCTGATTAAACGGTTTGCAGAGGCCGGGCATCAGCCGCCTGGAATAAACTGTTAAGCCGCTTGCTTATAGTCACTTCAGCCCCTGTCACAATAGACAGGATCTGCCCGGTGCTATCAAAAGCCGTGACGGTGGCTACCAGACCCGTCTCGCTGCTGGTTTGAACTTCCATCGTGGCGTAATAAATTTTGTTAAAAGGCATGGGCCGGTACTGCTCAATCTTCTGGATACTCAAGGGCAGGCTGGCCGCTCCGTAAAAATGACGCGACCAGACCAGCAAGCCCTGTAGCTGCACGTCCACGGCGTAAGGGTTGAAGTTTTGCACCGGGAACTGGCCCTGCTGCCTTTCCGAAACGGACGGCAGGTAACATTCCAGCCGCAATCTTTCGGGGCTGATTTCCAGCACTCGCTTCACCCCCTGAAAAGAGGGGCCGTGAAAGAGTGTGCCGTTTTGATAGAAGGTAGCACCTTCAAGAGGTTGGACGCCTTCCATAGCTGACCCGTTATATACAGGGGCAGCCGGAATTTGCCTTTTAAGGGTAATGCGCGAGCTGTAATGGTATTGTGGCCGATTATTACTTTTCTGGCTCAGGACCGTGGCTGCAAAAGTAACTTCTTCGGGGGTTTCTCTGGCCAGTTCTTTCAATTCAAGAGTATATTCGGCAGCCAGAGTATCATCGAAAACAATGCCCTTCAGGACCTTATTTTCTTCCGCCTGAAAGAAAGTGTAACCGGGGTAGAGTTGTTCGCAGGCGTTAGCCACCCAATCTATCGCGCAGATAGCCGGTAAGACCGGGTTGCCGCCGATAACATGGTCGAGCAGGAAGGGGTTAGCTTCCAGTCTCAGTTTGCGGCGCAGGCGATAGGTTTTCAACTCCCTGCCGGGCGTAACTGGCGGATTTTTGAGAGGGCTGCCTATTACTACCTGGACAGTTTCAGGTCGGGCTGTTTCCAGTTCGTCTACCAGGCGTTGCGTACCCGCTTCGACCGGGATAACCTCTATCTGGCGCTGGGCAAAAAATTCTTTGAGGGCCGGTGTAACCATACCGCCATCCCACGGTCCCCAGTTAAGCGACAAGACCCGGCAGGCCGGATTCTGGCGTTTAACCGTATAAGCGACTTTATTGAGAATTTCATTTGCCAGGGCATAATCAGTCTGGCCACTATTGCCATAAAAGCCCGCCACCGAGGAGAAAAGAATCAGGTGTTGAAGCTCTCCCGGAGGCAGACACTTCAGCAGATTTTCAAGACCCTTTACTTTGGCAGTGTAGACTGTCTCGAAATCGGCAACAGTTTTGTTTTCAATCAGCTTATCCGCCAGGTTGCCAGCCCCGTGAATGATGCCTGTAATTTTGCCGAGTTTTTCGGCAGCGCTTTTTAAGCTGGCAGCTAGAGCCTGCAAATCGGTAATGTCAACGCTATAGTATTCCGCCTGACCGCCCACCGCTTTAATTTCGCGCAAGGTCTGTTCTATCTCGCGCCGGGCCAGTAGCGTATCTACCGCTTTTTGCACTTTAGCCGGTGCAGGCTTTTCACCTTTTGCTAAAAGGGTCTCAATCAGGCACTTTTTTAACTGGCTTTCTTCTGTAGCAAGAGCCGCCCATTCCGGTTCGGGCTCTTGCAAATTAGTGCGACCAAGCAGGACAAATTTACAGTGATACTGCCGGGCCAACCTGATGACGCAGCGAGCGGTGATACCTCTACCACCGCCGCTGACTACAAAGACCGAGGAAGAATCTATCCGGTTGTTCATTATTTTGTAAGGGCCTCCTCGCTGACCAGGGTCACGCGCCCTTCAGGGCTGTAACCGACCTCTACCAGCAAGCGGTTAGGGTCGTGCAACTCGCCGATAATAGAGCGAACCACCTGCTCAGTGTCGAGTTCGGGCGATAAATCGAGGGCGCGGCAGTAAACTTTATCCCATTCTTGCTTCAAGCTCTTGGTCAGGCCGAACAGCCCGCCGCCGATAACCCCAAAATCGAGTTTCTGACCCAGGCCAAGCTTGCCATCGAGCCGCGCTACGGTCATAAAGCAGGCCCGGCCTTTGTTAGCAGCCTCATTCAGAGATTTCTTGAGATGTTTGGCCAGCAAGAAAACCTGCTTGATAGCCTGATTTTCAGACTCCTCAAAAGGCAGGCCATCTGAATGGGTGATTTGGGCGGGCGGATTGAGGTGAATAAAGCCGCCAATTGGCCCATATTTTTCAGAAATACTCTTTAAGGTCTGCTCCAGGCGGGCTTCGCTCAAATCCTCCAGCACTACCCGCTCTACCCCTTCTTTGAGAGCTTTACCGGCCTGTTTAACTGTGGAAGGCAGTCCAAGTATGACAGAATGCCAGCCTTCTTTAGAGAGCGCTTCGGCCAGCTTGCCGGGAGCGCTGCTGCCATCATCGGTAATGAGGCAGACGTGGTTGGCCGGGGGCGTCACTTCCAGATAATCCGGTTCCGATAGCTGCTTCAGGCGCACTATTCCCCCTGCTAGTTCAAACGGTGAATTTTCAGCGGTAGAAGGAGTTTCTTCTACTGGTGTTTCTATGGATGGAGCCGCACCGCTCATGCTTTCAATAATATGGCCGAGGGTGTGCAAATCGGCCAGAGCATCGGGGTCCGGCTTGGGTAGTTCCGGGAAGTAATCTTGCATCGCTCCCAGTATCTCAACCCGTTTGATTGAGTCTATCCCCAGGTCCGCTTCCATATCCATGTCAAGCGCCAGCATTTCTACCGGATAGCCGGTCTTCTCACTGACTATCTGTAGCAGAGTAGTCGTGACATTTTCAGACTTGTTTGTAGCAATGGCTGGCGCTGTAACCGCCTGGGCCTTTTCAGGGGATGAGTTCTGCTGCTCTGAAGGAACCAGGGTCGCGACTGGCGCATCACCGAGGGTGTGCGCCAGCATAAATTTAACTATCTGGCCGAGGGTTTGCATTTCGGCCAGTTCGTCCGCATTCAGGCGCGGCAAAGCCGGGAAACTATCCTGCATAGTTCCCAGGATTTCTACCCGTTTGATTGAGTCAATCCCCAGGTCTGCTTCCATATTCATTTCGAGGTCGAGCATTTCTACCGGATAACCCGTTTTTTCGCTGACCACCTGCAATAACTGGCGAGTTAGCTCAGCAGCAGTCACAACGGGTACGGCAGGTGTTTCCTCTTTCGGTAGCGCTACTTCTACGGTTTTTGCGACCGGCTGCGGTACCTCAACAGGCCGGGTGGCGGCTACAGCAGGTAACTTCTCGCTCACCACCTCCTTAACCGGAGGCGTTGGCGCTGGCGGCGGAGGTGCAACTCTGGTCTCTAAGGGCGGCTGTTCAACCCTCGAAGCCGGTAGAGAACGAGTGGGTGGCGCGTAAGCACGGGCGGGAGCAGGCAGTTCTTCCAGCGGTTGCCGGGCTATCACCTGGAACACCTGGCGCGAGTATTCGGCCTCGCTACGTAAATACTGGTCATGCACCCGCAGGGTTTCAGACTGGTAATCGTGGAACCGCATCATGTTACGTTCCAGGCTTTCCACTACACCTGGCGCAGGGGTTACTTCACCGCTTAATAACATAGATTGCTGCTGTTGCATAAGCTGGAAAAAGCCCCGGGTGTACTCCGCCTGGTTGTTCAAATACTGTTCGTGAACTTGCAGAGTGGCGTTCTGGTAGTTGCTGAACTGGTTCAATTTTGCCTCAAGGATTGTCCCTGCCGAGCTATAATCAGAAGCGAACGAAGGTGAAACCTCTTCGATAACCTGCTCATGCTGGGGTGTAATTGCCGGGTGTACAGGCTGTTCCTGAACAGTTGTAGTTGTATCAGATTCAGTAGCCGCCGTGGCAGACGCTTCTTTTACAAAATTATCAGTTGACTTATTCACAGGCATTGTTACCTCATAACCATCATCCAGGGCTTTCTGGAAGAGCTGCTTGCTGGCTTCGCTGACATAAGGGCTACCGTTAAGGCGCACGTTCAAGACACTCTTTTTAGCAGGTTTAGATTCTGTCAGTTCCTGCTGATAAGGATCGATATCCTGCAAGGAGATACCGGCTACCCGCAGTTGCAAAGTGGCCCGGCGCAACTGGCTATCGCTGTCTTTCTGGCGGCTGGCATTCAGCGCCACTGCCAGGTGCGGCTTATCTCCCAGAATATTTTTGACAAGGTTGGTCAGAATGTCACGCGGACCGAACTCGATAAAGAAGAAGCCACCTTCGTTGTAAATATTCTCGATCTGGTCCTTGAATAAGACCGGCTTGAGAATATGTTCCCCTAGCATCTGCTGGATAGTAGCCGGGTCCGCAGGGTAAGGTCGGGCGGTAGAGTTAGAAAAAACCGGAAGCTTTGGACTGTTGAAAGTTTCGGCCTGGATGGCCTGCTGGAAGGGCTGCTGGGCGTGCGCTACCAGAGGCGTGTGGAAAGCCGCCGAAACCGGTAGCAATACCACCGAATAGGCCTTTTCTTTGAGGAAAGGTTGCACACTGGCGATAGCCGCTTTAGGCCCAGCCAGCACTACCTGACCGGGTGAATTCAGGTTTGCAACGGTAACTGCGGGGAAGTTTTGCAGAATTTCCGCCAGACCGCTCAGGTCGCCGGAAACCGCCAGCATGGTGCCGGGATCAAAAGTGGCATCTCCGCTAGGAGCGGCCATTGCCTTGCCCCTGGCTTTCACCAGCCTGTAGTAAGCGGCTTCGTCCAGGACACCTGCCGCCAGTAGAGCAGTCAGTTCGCCGAAGCTATGCCCGGCCACAAAATCCGGCCGGAAACCGGCCTGGCTCATAATACGATAAAGACCTCTGCTAATCGCGCCGATAGCCGGTTGAGCATTATCGGTACGCTGCAAAGTGGTAGACTGCTCGGCTTTAATGGTTTTATCAAAAACAGGCGGCGGGAAAACCACGCCGGAAAGCGGCGGAAGCCCGTCGGACAGGAAAAGCTTATCGAGCGCTTCAAAACTTTCGCGCACAGGCGGAAAATTAACGGCTAACTCCCGGCCCATCTCCAGATATTGTGACCCCTGTCCTGAAAAGAGCGCTACTACTTTGCCATCCGGTTTCAACGCCCGGCGGCGGTAAAAAATCCCGCGCGGATGTTCCCAGGCTTCTTCCTGCGGTTTGGCCTTTAAGAGCGATACGCTCAGTTCGAGCAATTCGAGCGCTTCGGCCCTGTTACGCGCCAGGAAGCCCAGGCGGGCGGCTGAAGCGGGTATTTCCAGCTTTCTTGAATTTTGGACCAGTTCGTTATAGTGGAATGGAATTTCCGAGGAATGCAGTTTTAAGATGTATTCCTCGCAGGTAGCCAGCAATTGCTCAGGAGTGGTTCCTTGCAGCAAAATAGATTGGGCAACCTTATTCAGACGGTAGGACTGCTGATGCTCCGCCTGGTACTCTTCCAGCACGACGTGGTAGTTGGTACCACCAAAGCCAAAGGAACTGACCCCGGCCCGGCGAGGGGTATCTTTTTCAGACCGCAGCCAGGGACGAGTTTCGGTGTTCAGGTAGAAAGGAGTCTGTTCCAGTTTTAATTTCGGATTAGGTTCAGTAATGTTAATAGTCGGCGGTAAAACTTTGTGGTGCAGGGCAAGGGCCGTTTTAATCAGGCTGGCCGCCCCGGCAGCCGCCTTGGTATGACCGATTTGTGATTTAACGCTGCCCAGCGCAATTTGCGGCGTTTCAGATTGCTCCGAAACAAATACCTTGGTGAGAGCAGTTACTTCGCAGATGTCACCCGCCACCGTTCCCGTACCATGTGCTTCCAGCAGCCCGATGCTTTGGGGTGTAACTCCGGCTAACTGGTAAGCCCGCTGCAAAGCTTTGACTTGCCCATCGGGGTGAGGAGCATAGATGCTCTTGGAACGTCCATCGCTGGAAGCACCGACACTTTTGATAACCGCGTATATTCTGTCCCCATCACGTTCAGCATCGGCCAGCCGTTTCAAAACCAGCATACCGAGGCCTTCGCCTACCATCATGCCATCGGAAGCGGTATCGAAAGGCCGCACATTTTCCTGTTTTGAAAAAGCCGGCGTCTTGCTGAAACACATATAGGTCAGGATAGAGTTATCAATATCTACCCCTCCGGTAATCATCATGTCGGTATGGTGAGCGGCGAGTTCGTTGACAGCCATGTTTACCGCGCTAAGAGAACTGGCGCAGGCGGCATCCACCACGCAATTAACGCCTCCCAGGTCGAGACGATTCGCGATACGGCCTGCTATTACATTGCTGAGAAAGCCGGGGAAAGAGTTTTCCTCCCAGCGAGCATAGGCCGCTTTAAGCTTTTCAATCACTCGCGCAGTATCTTCATCCGAAAGCCCGCTACTCTTCAAAACCTTCTGCCAGACCGGGTATTGCAAGCGGTTCATCAGGGGGCGCATCAGTTGCTGCCCGACTACTGTTCCCAGGATGATTCCGGTACGCTCTCGAACGGTGGGAAGGGCTTCGGCATAACCGGCATCTTTCAGGGCGGTTTTAGCTATCTGTAACGAGAGCAGTTGTGAAACATCGGTTGCTTCAAGAATATTAGGGGGAAGACCGAATTCCGCCGGGTCGAAATCTATATCGGGAATAAATCCGCCACGTTTGCAGTAGCTTTTGTCGGGGGTTTTAGGGTCCGGGTCGTAGTAGTCTTCAATGTTCCAGCGGGAAGGTGGAACGTCGGTAATGCAATCAACTTTGTTAAGGATAGTATCCCAGTATTCCTGTAGATTAGTTGCGCCGGGAAACAGTGAGGCCATACCGATAATAGCTACAGGGACCGACTGCGCGTAAGAATCAGGAGCGGCGTTTCCAAAATCTTTTTCTGTCATCTTCTCTCCAGAAAGATAGGCTGAAACTACACCTTTTCTTGCTTTATTTTATTTTTAGCTTGCTATTTGTGTTACAGGCGGCACTACAAAGGTACAATTTGGCTCTTAACTTTCCCCCTGAGGTTCAAGTTTCCATTAAACTTGCCGTTGTAGCAGGCATGTTGAACTGAGCAGCAGATAAGTACACCCTGTGGATTTTACTCTACTTTAGTAAAAAATCAGGTGGCAGAAGGTAAAAATCAGGTAAAAGGCTGGTTCACACTTTCCAGCGAAGTTGATTCAAAATCGATAGTTACGGCCAGAAGGACAAAAGCTGTTCAGGATTACGGGGAGTTAACTTTGTAGTTACTTTAAGTACTTAAAAAGACCGGCTTTTTCAGCCGGTCTTTCGTGGGAATTATAGGTTTGCCTATACTACGCGGCTTTTTTCCTCGTAGGCGATTTTAAGATAATGGGCGCCTCGCACCGAGTCGCCTCTTTCCAGCAGGATTTCGCCGTAAGAGAAATAAGCGGCGCTGAGTTGTTCCGGTTGTCCGCCCTGCTTCAACTGATTAATAGCCTCTTCAAAGTAGCGATCAGCTTCCTCGCGATTGCCTTTCATTTCGCTGATACGCGCAAGCGTCAACAGTACTTCGCCCGAAGCCAGTTGGGTATTGGCAAAGGTGCCATCCACCGAGAAGGAATTACTCATACTGATACTGCCATCCTCCTGCTGCAAAGTATGATAGGCTTTATCGGCAGCATTGAGGGCTTCATCCAGGCGTTGCTGGCGCAGATAGAGATTGGCCAGGCTGTTATAGGCCGCGATTCGAGCAGCGGCAGGTAAAGGGGGACTGGCAGTTTCAAGCGCGGTAAGAAAAGATTTCTCGGCCTCTTTCCAGTTATGCCCGGCCAGATAGACGGAGCCAAAAACGAGGTGTAGATGGGTCACCAGCCGTGAAGTTTCGGCACTATCAAGAGCACTACAAGCCTGTAGAACGCTATTACGTGCGGCAGAATAATTCTTTTCTGCTTCATACTCAGCAGCAATATTCCAGAGCGTTTTAAAGAGAGCTTCAGGAGTGGCAGCTTCATCAGCGGAGGTGCTGGCTTCCTCTGAAAGGCCACGGGCGGCATCATGCATATCAAGGGCACTGTATACTCGGGCCAGGTTGGCATAAATAGTGAGTTTCAAATTCGGGTCACGTACTAAACCTTTTTGAATGGCATCCCGTCCCTGTTTGTGTTGCTCAAGGGCCAGCATATATTTGTGCTGGCGCAGGTAAAGTTCACCCACAAGATTGCGCACTCTTTCGACCCAGGTGAAATTTTCGATCTCTTCCCAGGCAAGTTGCGCTTGCTGAAGCTTGATCAGGGCTTCATTTGCCCGGTCAAGCCCGATCAGTACGCGACCTTCCAGATAAATTGCCTCTGCCGACTCCTGTTCACTCAACCGGTCGTGATCAAGCCCTGAAAGTAGATCAAAAGCTTCCTGGTCACGCCCGCCGATAGTTACCAGTAGCCGAGCACGAGCAAGCGCCAGTTGCGCTTGCTGAGTTTCGATATCTGGCTCCAGTGACTCTAAAAAATGCGAAGCGGGTAGTTGTAAGCGACGCGCCAGTATTCTTAACGCTTTAATTGAAGGGTGAATTTTACCCAGTTCAACCGCTGACACATAGCTTTTAGAAAAAGTATCGCGCGCTAACTCATCCTGTGTCATTTTTCTTTCGAGCCGGGCGGCTCTTATTCGCTCACCAAGTGGCAAAGACTCCATAATTAGGTCTCCCAAAAACGCATCCTGATTGAATTAAACATCCTATCGTAGAGAAGAATCCTACTATGCTATAATTACTTGCAGTGTCCGAAATCTGCTAAAGCTCACCCTGCATGCTACATTGTTTCCCGGGTAGAGTTTGAGCCTGTTTCCATACTTTTAGCACTAGGTTTTACTCCTTTTGAGGTAATAACTTCATTTTGCTAAAAGTTTTAATTTAACACTAATAAACTTATGTTTAATTAACATTAGTACCTGAACTGTTTCAACAATATTTTAACACAAAAATGGTCGTTTGAGAAAATAGCTTAACAATTTCTTCTAATTTTAGTGTCACTTGAGTAAATCGCCTATATGTGGGAATTAGACCGGGATATTCTGAGAGTTTTCAGACCAGTAGAGTCGGAAGCGTTTATTTATCTAGTCCGAAACCGCCAACCTTTATTCGCCTTGACTGTGGCCTATACTGGCACTGTTCAACTACCGGGGGTCAGTGGAGCAGGGATAAATGCCGAAATGCGGGAATTAACCGCGCCTGCCGATGCTGAGATTATGGCGCACGGCCGGGCTCGCTGCCTGCCAAATGGAGTGCCTTCCAATCCCACCGGGGCCCCTGGTCCCTCGATCATCACCCGGGCAGCCTTTGATCTGCTGCCTGCTATGCCTTTTATCTGCGTAGACGCCGGTCTTAAAATTAAAGCGGATGTACCGGACCTGTTTACCCTGGAAGGCGCCGGACCCGCCCTTCCCCTTGACTCCGGCAAAGCCCTGGGTAAGAATGAAGACCGGGCCTTGCAACTCTTTCTGTCTGGCTGGGAGGCAGGCGAACGGCTGGGGCGGAAACAGGCGAAAGAGGGTTACCTGATTTTAGCTGAAAGTGTACCGGGTGGTACAACTACCGCGCTTGGGCTGCTGCTGGCGTTGGGACTGGATGCCGAGCAACGAGTGAGCAGTTCGATGCCCGAGAACGCCCACGGGCTGAAACTGCAAGCCGCCCTGGGCGGCTTAAAAGCGGCAGGTGGCGCTAAAGGTAGCTTTGCCGAGCGGCCTCTGATGGCCGTCGCGGCGGTTGGCGACCCTATGCAACCGGCAGTAACCGGTATGGCCCTGGCAGCTTCGGCTTATTGCCCGGTAGTGCTGGGTGGTGGAACCCAGATGGCGGCTGTAGTAGCTTTGCTGGCAGCGTTGCGCCGTTACCCACCGGCAGGCCTGCAAGAAAAGCTACAAAAGGCCCGGCCCGAAAATATCGCCCTGGTTACCACACGCTGGGTGTCAGCAGATCCTACGGCTGACCTTGCCGGGTTAGGAGCAGAGATAGAGCAACGCTTCGGAATACAGTCAATTCCCTATCTCTCCGCCAATCTCGATTTTAGCTACGCCAGTTATCCTCCAATGCGCCTCTACGAAGAGGGGTATGTCAAAGAAGGAGTAGGCGCAGGAGCGGCAGCTTTTGCCGCTATGCTGGCGCTGGAGCAATCTGCGGCGGAGCTTTTGCCGCATATTGAGCGAGTGTATCGCCGGATTGTGCTTAACGAAAATAATAATGAGTAATCTTAAAGTCCTCTAGTCCCATTTATGACTTTAACTAGCTAAGATTTACTTCCTATTTTTTGTTAGCTTGAGATAAGGTATAATTCAGCAGAGATCATTCCCTTTTTTAAGAATTTCTTTTTACTGCCGCTTGCCAGGAGACTCGCTTTGCACAACGTTTCGCCGATAACCCCCGGCACTGACACAAAACCGCCGAGCACCCCTTCCTCTCAAAAGTCAGGTTCTGGCCGGATTAGCGCGGGCATGGCCGGATTGTTACTGGCCTCCAGTGTTCTTACGATTTTTCAAATTCTCCTGGCTTATAACCTGATTATTTCCTATAATCAGCATCCCAAGAACGACCTGAATCTCTTTCTGAAATTCGGCCAGCTTGTGCTGGATGGCCAGACCCCCTACCAGGGCGATTTACCCTTCATCTACCAATTCTGGGTAGTTTTTTTCTACCTGCCCTTTGCCCGGTTAGATCACGAGGTTGCCCTGCACGCCTGGGCAGTTGTAAATCTGATGATCCTTTTTGGCGCAGTCATCCTGGGGTGGCGCGCTTTCTTGCCTGCACTGGGTGCCCGCTGGCTGTTACCGCTCTACTGCCTGGCGCTGGCCCTCTGTTCTAATGCGGTTATAACCGGGCACACCACAATCATAACCCTGACCGCCCTGGCGGGTAGTGCTCTGCTGATCCGACATGGTCGTTATTTCTGGGCCGGACTACCCGCGTTTGTTTTGCTTATCAAGCCGCAACTCTCGTTTCTGGCCGGGTTAGCTTTGATAGTCCTTCTATTCTATAAGCCGCAAGAAATCGAAGAAAGAGAAAATTTTGAGCCAAACTGGTTACGCCGGGCTTTTAGAAGTCGCCCTGTATGGCGCTGGTTGGGTGGAGCATTAGCGGGCACGTTAGCCATATTAGTAGTGAGCCTGCTGGTACAACCAGACTGGCTCGCCCGCTATGCTCACACATTCAACCCGGCCCAGACCCAGGGTGAATTGCAGGCGGATGGTACTTACCTTGAATACTATAAGTCTATCTTTCCCAGTTTTTTTGAATTCCTGACCAGAGCGGGCCAACCCTGGATTGCCATTGCTTCAATCGTGGTGCTCGGAAGCCTGTTAGCCCTGGGTATATACCGGTTATGGCAGTGGCGGTTTAGCTTGCCGGAATTTATGGCGATTGCGCTGGCTTTAACTTTAGCTATTACGCCCTATTCGCATATCTACGATTTCCCACCTTTGCTGCTGGCGGTCTTTGTGATACTGGAGCATATCCGCCGCGACTGGAAGGCCGAGAATTACCGGGGAGCCTTAATACGAGGCGGAACACTGGCCTTACTTTTTGCAATCCAGCCCCTTAGCGCTGATTATCGCTGGTTTTACAGCCAGGCCCTGGTTATTTGCCTGCTGGCGCTTAGTTTCAGTCCACAGCAGCCTGTTATAACTTCTAAATCAAATATAGAAAAAAACACAAGTCTGGATTATTAATGGCAGGTCTTACCACTGTAGCAGAAGAGAAAACAAGCATCTCTCGAAAAACCTGGATCATACCGTTAGGGCTGTTTACTCTGGCCCTGGTTATACGCTTGCTCTACGCCGCTCAAATCACCTTTCCACCCCTCGATGACCCGGCATACTATGTCCAGGGAGCGCGAAGCATCCGGGAAGGCCATCCATTTGAAATGGCGATTGTCTGGAATTATCATCCCATGCCGGCAGCCGTCATGCATCTCGGTTTCGATTTTTGGATGCCCATGACTTCCTTTCTGATCGCCGCCAGTTTTACCCTCTTTGGCGATACTATGCTGGCCTCGCAGTTACCCAGCGTAATCTGCGGGGCTCTACTGGCCACCCTGACTTTTTACCTGGCGCAACGGGCCCTGGCCCGGGTCGTACCTGCCGAACGCAATCGCCTGATTCTCAGTAGTCTGTCCGGGTTATACATTGCCATCAATCCGCTTTTATGTTACCAGTCAGCCGTCCCGGACAGCCAGATGATCTATGCCGCGTTGGTGGGTGGTGCGTTATTGGTCTGGATAGGTGGAGAAAGCCTGCGGAGAGCATTCCTGTTTGGTCTGCTGCTTGGCCTGGCTTATATCACCCGCAGCCACGCCGTTTTTCTGGGATTGGCCTGGTTTGGCGTAGCGCTCTGGCAACTGTGGCGGCGGCGCGGCCAAAGAAAAGAGGTATTAATAAGAGCGATTCTTACCATCGCTGGTCTGGCCCTGGTGGCCGGTCCCTGGGTCTTGCGAACCTGGCTGACTTTCAAATTTATTAACTCTCCGGCAGGGTTGGAAAGCGCCCTGATTTATGACTATGCCACGCTCTTCAATGTTGAAACTCCGATTAACTTTAATACCTTTCTTGCTTTAGGACCGGGTAAAATTCTGGAAGCGCGGGGAATAGCTCTCTTCAACGCCTGGGTCGAAGTTTTGGGAGTAATGTTCTTCCCGACGGTTTTGTTGCCCGCTATTGGACTGGGCTTACTGTGGCGAAAGACGCGTATACTGGGACCTGCCATCCTTTACTGCCTGCTACTAAGCCTGGGCCTGCCTCTGATTTTTGTAGCGGCCAGTTCTACCGGTAGTTTTTACCATTCTTCCGGTAGCATGGCTCCGGTAGTGGCGATTGGGTATGTCTATCTGCTGTGGCGTTTGAACGAGTGGTACCGCCAGGGAAGAAAAGGCCGTCTTTCAATCTTCCCGCTACTGATTGGCGTGCTGTGTTTATTCGAAATATTCCAGCTTGCCGTGACCTTACCGGCGACCAGCAGTGTCCATAACACTGACCGGGAAGTCTATGCGCGACTGGACCAGTGGTTGAAAGCCAATCCCGCCGGACAAGCGGTGATTGCCGATGAACCTTCCAGTTTCAACTACGCTACGGGCTTACCGGCCCTGCGCCTGCCTTCTGATGAACCGTTAGACGTAGTGCAGCGCGTGGCAGACCGCTACCAGGCCCGCTATATCATCGTCACCGGCAACTTTGGCCGCTACCCGCAATTGTTACAATCACCCGATAATACCCGTTTCCCGCTGGCCTACAAAGACCCGCAGGGCCAGTTCGAGATATACCGGGTAGTGCAGGGTAAACCTTAGAAACCGAAAAGGGCAAAAATAATATTTAGCAGTGATAAAAAGAGTAGTTCTGAGGTCTTTAAACCCCAGAACTACTCTTTTTAATTGTTCATATACTTGTATGGTTAGTGATTCTGCTGATAAAGTCGCTCGACCCCTAAGAGGCCCAGCAAAATCTTAGTCGGCTCAGGGTTCTCAAGATGGTATTCCAGCCGAGCGCGTTCAAAGTACTGCACCACCTTGCCGCCCTCATCGAACTCCTGGCTAATCGGGTAACCAAAAACCTGTAAGCCACCATTATTCTCCCAGAAAGTGCGGAAACCATTAGCCACGGTGTGGCCTGTCTGTGGAAAATAAAGGGTATTGGAATCAGTAGAAGCAGTTACAGGTTTGAAAGGCTGCTCCTGGCTGCGGGAAGCAGTCAGTTCGCGCCCTAAAAGCCCGGCGGTGACGACCTGGTTGGACGGACTTTTCGGGTTCCATTCCAGGCGAGCGCGCTCGAAATACTGTACTACCTTACCGTTCTCAGTTTTGGCATTCTCTAAAGGCAAGCCTAAAATTGGAATATCCCCGTGGTTGAGCCAGTATGCGTAGAAGTACGGTGAGATTCCTGTAGTACCTCCTTGCTGTGCCTCTGGAGAGTCTGGCCAGAAAGAGAGGGCCATGTAGTTAAAGTAGGACCAGGAGCGCAGAAAACTACCCCACGAAGCCTGGTAATGCCCACCTGACGGATCAGAAATATAGACCCCGTTCTGATCGTAGCCGTAGATGACCATACTATGTTCACCGGCTACCAGCGTAACAGTTGCGCCATCAATCTGTGTCTGGAAAGGGCTGCCCCAGCCCAAGCCGGCTATAGTCCAGACCTGCACCGGGCGGCCCAGGGCTAGTTCCTGCTTGAGCGCATCAGCGCCGCCCGCCAGCAGTTTAGTTTGAAAGCCCTTTTCGCTTAGGGCACGCGCGATTGGCTCAGCATAAATACCATAATCCCTTGTTCCGCCGAATGGACCATCAATGTTACCCCGGAAGCCGATATGAGGGTTCGCATTGTAGCCAATTGCATTGATAAAATCTCCTTCGCTGACAGGCTTGTTCCAGAAGAGGGTGATAGTGTGAGCGGCAGCATATTCGCAACTGAGGTTGCGCTGCTGGTAGTAATAAGGAAGGTTATCCAGCACTACTCTATCGGGAATACTCGCCGCTCTGGCAGAAGCAGGTAGAGCCAGGGCTGTGAAAAATAGCCCAAGCCATAATCCCAGGCTTAATAAAGCCAACTTTTTCATTTTTAAGTTGCTCATATTAAATTACCTTTTTAATGTACTTGCGGACCGGGCGGTTTCCGCTAAAGATAGTTACATTTATCCTTTTTATGTAACCAGATTAAGCAGAAACTAACCGGTTAGCTCCCTACTACATTCTTAATACTTATCCTCTTGTTACCTTTTGTTATCCAATTTTTGTTCGGAGTATGACTATGCCAGAATGTTGACAGTAATAAATCTTACCTAACTCCTTTAATCAAATTTAAGACCATTTATAGCATTAAACTATTAAATCTACGTTA
Source organism: Chloroflexia bacterium (assembly GCA_036261665.1). Classification (GTDB taxonomy): domain Bacteria; phylum Chloroflexota; class Chloroflexia; order Chloroheliales; family Chloroheliaceae; genus 54-19. The sequence goes on along the minus strand of DATAKM010000147.1, from coordinate 23,285 downwards.
AGAAAAGGCTAAGTCCAGTTTAGTGAAATAAGTAACAAATCTATTGACTAGGTTCAGCGAATATGCTACATTAGATATAGCAAATCTTTGGTATTAGCATATACTAATCAGGATAAGTTCCTATCAGAAAGGGACAAGTTCCATGTTGAGGCAAGTATTAGCAGAACTGGAAAAAGCGGAAACCCCGATGAGTGTCACTGCTCTCAGCCGCAAGCTTGGCATCGAGCAAAATATGCTGGAAATGATGCTGGAGTACTGGGTACGCCAGGGGCGCTTGCAGGATAACAAGCAGTTCATCAGTAGTCCTGAAGCCGCCTGTTCTAAGGGCGGTTGTGGCTCCGCCTGTCACGGCCCGCAAAATTGTAGCTTTATCGCTAAAATCCCACGCGCTTTTACTCTTAAAGAGAATTAGTCAGTTTAGAACCAATCTCTAACAGGTGCACTATGAAAAGCATTGAAGATTTCCAGCCTTTACATCAGCTTAAACCGGGCGTATCAGGCCGGATTGTAGAACTTAAAGCCACCGGACCACTTTTACAGCGCTTGCTGGCTATGGGCTTTATACGTGGTTCGGAAGTAACGCTGGTCAGGAAAGCTCCTCTACAGGACCCCATTCAGTTCAAATTAAAAGGATCGTCTGTCTCCCTTCGTAAAACCGATGCCGAATTAGTGCTGGTAACACTCAGCTAGAGGAGAATAGGGCTATATGCCTACAATCGCTATCGCAGGAAATCCTAATACCGGTAAAAGCTCCCTGTTCAACGCCCTTACAGGTCTGCACCAGCACACAGGCAACTGGCCTGGCAAGACTATTGAAAAGAAAGAGGGCGAATTCAGCTTAGGGGCTGAGAAAGTTAAAGTGGTGGACTTGCCCGGAACCTATAGCCTGACAGCCGTATCTGCGGAAGAGATTGTAGCCAGGGATTTCATCGTCAGGGATAAGCCGGATATTGTAGTCATAAATGCCGATGCTACTAACCTGGAGCGCAATCTTTACCTGGTTGTACAGGTGCTGGAACTGACCCCACGCGCTATTCTCAACCTGAATATGATTGACCAGCTAAAGAACAAAGGCATGGAAATCAATCAGGTAGCCCTATCAGAACAACTTGGCATCCCGGTAGTCTCAACGGTAGCTTTAAAGAAGAAGGGCATTCCTGAACTTATCGCCACGGTGGAGCAGGTACAGGCCGGTAAACTACAAACTCAACCTGCTTCTCTGGATTACGGACCGGAAGTCGAAAGCTATCTTTCCGAACTGGCAAGTCTGATTGGAAAAAGCGACTACCCGGCGCGCTGGCTCGCTATTAAACTGCTGGAAAAAGACCCGGCAGTAATCGAGTTGCTACAGACCGACGGGAAGAAAGAAGCCATCCAACGAGCCGAGATGCTGGCAGCAGAGACAGAAGAGTTTTTGGAAATTTTGATTGCTGAAAAACGATTTGAGCGAATAACCGAAATAGCCCAGACGGCTATCAGGCGCGACCCTCATGTTGAAAGCAGAACCGAAAAGATAGACCGGATAGTTACTCATCGTGTTTTCGGCCTGCCAGTTCTGGGTATTACCGCCGCTTTTACCCTCTGGGCTATTTACAATATCTCCAATCCGATCAGCACTGTAATTGAGCAGGGTTTTCAGTGGGTGGCGCAACAGGCCAATAATTTACTGGTAGGGGCACCCTGGTGGCTACGCGGGCTACTGGTAGATGGCGTGTTGCTGGGTATCCAGCAAGTCTTTGTCTTTTTGTTCGCGGTGCTGGTAGTCTTTTTCTTCATCTATGGTTTGCTGGAAGATGTAGGGTACCTGGCGCGGGGTGCCTTCGTGCTGGACCGGATACTTAGCTGGATAGGTTTACCCGGCAAGGCCTTTATGACTCTTTTTGCCAGCTACGGCTGTAATATTCCCGGCGTAATGGGAACCCGCATAATTGACGATGAGCATGAGCGGGTAATCGCCGCCGTAGTCACTCCTTTCATACCGTGCGCGGCTCGCATTGCCGTGATTACAGCTTTAGTGCCGGTCTTCTTCGGCTTTGGCTGGCAGGCTACGCTTATCACCCTTTTCATCTTCAGTTTAAGTATTCTGACCGTGGCGCTGGTCGCTCGCTTACTGCGCAGAACCGCTTTCAAGAATAGCCCATCGAGCCTGGTGCTGGAACTACCGGATTACCGTTTACCCGCCCTCTCTAATGTGCTACGTACTACCACCGAGCGGACCATAGGCGCCATGAAGAAGGCGCTCTACTATTTCCCACCTTTCGCGGTGCTAATCTGGGTGCTCTTTAATTTCCCGGCGGGCGCTGCACCTGTTGATACATGGGGCGCACAGGTGGGCAGCTTTCTCAATCCTATAGGCGGCATGATTGGCCTGGGTGGCAAAGATATGACGGCCTTCCTTTTTACCTATCCGGCCAAAGAGTTGTCGTTGCTTTACCTGGGCCTGACCTACGGCGGAGTAGACGAAAGCGGCTTGCTAAACGCCCTGCACGCGGCCTGGACGCCTCTACAGGCGCTATCCTTCCTGATTTTCCTGACGCTCTATTCTCCCTGCCTCGGCACTATTACAGCCCTGGTAAAAGAGGTCGGCTGGAAATGGGCCTGGCGAAATATGGCCATTGCCATCGTAATCGGTTTCAGCTTTACAGCGATAGTCTACTGGGGCGGAATGCTCCTGGGCCTGAGCTAGTACTGTATCGTTCATAGCCAATTAGCAAAGCGCCTCAAAAAAGAGGCGCTTTTATTTGAGAGAAAAACACTTTGCTGAAGCTAAAATAACAAACACAAGGCCAAACATATCGGTATAAAGTCCAATTCCATTTCAGCTTTGAAAAGCCTACCATGTTACTACCGTGTTAAAAGAACCTTCTGGTAAAATGTAATCATCAGGTCTTAAACGAATAACAAGGGAGCGGAAACAGGCATGGCTTTAATTTTACTGGTAGAAGACGAGTCTGACTTTTCTAATCTGGTACGTAAGTCGCTGGAAGCGGAAGGCCATCAGGTCTTACAAGCTTTCACCGGCCCTGACGGGCTTACCCTGGCTATGTCTAACCGGCCTGACCTGATTATCCTGGACTGGATGTTGCCGGGGATGGATGGATTAACTGTTTGCCGCACCCTGCGCCAGACTCTGCTGACTCCGATCCTGATGATGACCGCACGCTCCGACGAAATTGACCGGGTGCTGGGCCTCGAAGTAGGCGCGGATGATTACCTGGTAAAACCGGTAAGCCTGCGAGAATTGACCGCCAGGGTACGCGCCACCCTTCGTCGAGTGGAAATGGACAGCCGGGGCTTTAATAACCCTTCCGCCCCGGGTACCACCGCTTTCACAAATGAAAGCAGTAGCAAAGCCGCAGCATCTGTTGCTACCCATGATGCAGTTATTGAGATTGGAGAGCTACGCCTGTTGCCGGAAGAACGCCAGGTCTTTATCGCCGGAGAAGAACTGGAACTGACCCCCAAAGAATATGAACTGCTGAAATTGATGGCCTCTAATCCGGGAAGAGCTTTCAGCCGTGAATATTTGCTCGAAAATATCTGGGGATATGAATATGACGGATTCGACCGGACAGTCGATACCCATATTTTACGTTTGCGTAAAAAACTGGGTTCGCTGGGAGATCGCGTCAGCACAGTCTGGGGAGTAGGCTATCGCTTTGCTCGGGAAGGCTAAATATAAATATCAGTCCACTGTACGGGCCGGATTTATTGGCCTGGGCAACTGGTGGTTAAACAGCCGAGTGAAAGAATGGACGCAGAGTCTTTTGCGCCTTGTTAAGGGCAGTGGCCGTTTCTTCTTTGGAGCGTCGCTTCCGCGCATGCTCCTGGAAGCCATCTTGCTTGCCCTGGCTATCTTTACCATCTCCAATGGAGTGGTTGTAGCCGACTACCGTTTTATTGCCATAAACTACCTGCCCGGCGCTTTACTGGCTCTTAGCTGGGCGGCCCCGCGCCTGCGTAAAGTTGCGCCACCGGGACAATATCATACCAGACGCCGGTTGCGCCTTACTGTCTTGACTGCCGCGGATGGCCTGATCATCTCGGCCTGTATAGTCTTCGTGGCCTTTCTTCTTACGCTGGTAAAGTTCCCCCTGAGTGACCTGGCATACCCGGTGCAATCCACTATTTACGATAATTCTACCGGCAATCCCACTGCGCGCGACATCTTTAATCTTATCAATAACCTCTTTTTCTGGCCGCACGATTTCAGCCCGGTCTTTTCTCCGGCCCTGGTGCTGGTGGTGCGCCTGCTGGTCTGTACACTCGAACTGGCGTTTTTCTATCTGTTAGTACGCAGCATCGTAGGTATCCTGGTCTTGCCCGGTCGCATTATTTACCGGCAAACCCAGTTAAGTTTGATCTGGCGACTGACCTTCTCGCACTTCTGGGTAGTGGTAGCGACTATCTTTACGGCGGTGGTCTGTTATACCTTGCTGATTATTGCCCTTAATTCCAGCAACTCCAATAACCAGTCCGAACTACTCTCACCCGAACTTATTCCGGTACGCCAGGCCAGGGAAATCGCGCAAACAATCGCCGATCAACAAAAAGCGGGCGCTTCTATCAACCAGGCAGACCTTGAAAGTTTCTTGCAGCTAATTACCAGGGGAGCGAGTGATGCGAAAACCACACCTGGCGGGTTAGCGCTGAAAAGTAAATTGCCACAAAATCCTGAGTCTATCCTGGATTTTGTGGTTATAACAGACCGGGAAGGGCGCATCATTACCAGTTCCAATCAGCAGCGCTTTAGCAGTGGCCAGCTTTTTCTAAGTCAGAATCTTGATTCCGGCCATATTGAAGAATGGAAAAGACTTCTGACTCGCGCCGGGGATGGCGAAACCAGGGCCCGGCAACTGGCAGCCTCCCAGGTAAAAGATGGTATGCTGATTGCCGGGGCTTACGCGGTTAAGTCTGCCGGTGGAGCGGTCGACCAGGTAGTGCTGGTGAGCGAAAAGAATGAAGTAGCTTTTCTTAGTTCCACCACAACCCTGTTAGGATTGGTAGCGGTAAGTATCGCGGTAGGAGGAGCAGTCTTCTTTATTTCTATTTTCAGCCTGTTGATAGCCCTGGCTTTTGGCTACTTTCAGTCGCGCCGCCTCTTAAAGCACCTTGATTCGCTGGCGTTAGCCGCCGATGCGCTGGCCGCAGGCAATCTTAAAATGCGAGCACGCCTCGAAGCGCAGGACGAAATTGGACGCCTGGCGGCCCGTTTCAATCTCATGGCGCAACGATTGGAAGAAAGCCAGGATAACCTGGCGCGTGAAAAGGCTAAAGCTGAAAAGGCCCTTCAGACCAAACGCGAACTGGTAGCAAACGTATCGCATGAGTTGCGTACGCCCGTTTCTACCATTCGTGGTCATGTGGATTGGTTGCTCATGACGGCTGAACAGCGGCGCGATCACAGCGCGGCAGACGCCGGAAGTGCTAATTCGAACGAGAACGAGTCTGAGCTTTACCAGTATCTAGATATTATAGGGCGTGAGACGGAACGCCTGAGCGCCATGATCGAAGACTTGCTGGACCTCTCCCGCATCGAGTCCAGTTTGTCGGTCAAACTGGAAGCGGTGCGAGAGACCGAACTGGTAAGCGAAATCAAGCAAGCCCTGGGACCGATAGCGCAACGTGAGCGAAAGATTGTTCTAACCACCGACCTCACGCCAGATTTACCTCCGGTGCTGGCAGACCCAACTCGCCTCAGCCAGGTTATTACCAATCTTACCCGCAACGCGATCAACTATACGCCAACCGGCGGCATAGTTTCGATTGGCGCGGCTTTAGATGGCCCGGACCAGGTAGCGGTATGGGTAGCAGATACGGGAGTTGGCATTCCCGCGCAGGAACTCGATTTGATTTTCGAACGATTCTATCGTAGTGATGCCAGTCGTTCGCGCAATACCGGCGGGGCAGGTCTGGGTCTGGCAATTGTTAAAGCCCTGGTAGAAGCCATGGGCGGGACTATTACAGTAGAGAGCCTGGTGGGCGAAGGCAGCAAGTTTACGGTTAAACTACCGGTAGCAGTTCCTACCAGCAGCTCTCTAAAGATACCACCACCTGCTTCGCCGGACGAAGTAAAAAGCCATCAGGAAGCAAAAAGCTAACTTTACATTCACTAAATTCCAACGACAAAAGTTGACACATTTATACAGCTAACCTAGACTTGGCCTTCTTAGGGTTAGCTTTAGTAATTGAAACTAATATCAGTAGTAAATAAAGGGAGCTTTTATGATTATCCGGTTATGGATTTACCGTACTTTAGTTGAACATGCCGAGCGTTTTGAAGAGTTTGAGCGCAGGGTCGGCCTTCCAATGGTAAAAGGGCAGCCCGGATGCCTGAGCGTAGAATTGTTGCGACTACGTCCCACTACGGGGGATGATCAGAAAGAAGTTGAATATAACATGCTTTCCAGATGGGAAAGTGCTGAGGCGATGCTAACGGCACGTAATTCTCAGGCCTGGAAAGATGAAGTGGCTCTATTTATTGCCCAGGGTTTTGGCGAGGGAAACGGCGAAACCAAACACTTTGAACAACTCGAACTTGTTCAATAACCAGTCGAGGTAAATCCTCTTACCTGTGAATGAGCACCATATACAAAAGCCTGGTTAAACTATAACCAGGCTGTAAATTATGAGTTGTAAAAGTTACCCGATTAATCTAAAGTTATCAGACTAATCTTTAAAGATTATAAGCAGCACAGGTTACAGACCTGTGAATGACTTATTACAACCGTGTTACTTCTCGATTACAGCTTGATTGCTGCTAGCAGTTTAACCTAAAAAATATCCAACGGCCCTAAATACTGCAACCTTTGAAGTAAAAGATCATAGACTTCATCATCGGTATCCAGACTGTTGTTGTCACCTGCGGGTGTAATCTCGTAATCCTTCATTACTTCTTCAAAAAGCGACCTGGTTTTATCATTCATTCTAGCCAGGTAAAGGCTATCAAATTCGATTTCAAATGAGCCATCTTCTGCCAGTGAGAGTAATTTGCAATCGAGGGTCATTACCTGAACTTTTCGACCGATATCTTCATGATCAAATTTTTTAAAAGGAAGCTTCAGCCTCTTTATCATTCTCTAATTGCCTTCCAGACTGTAACATTCATACTAACTTTCAGTTAGTTCTTTTTTCCTGTTTTCATTCAAGTCATTTTACAGCAAGTTTTCTACCAGTAGAAATTTGCCCGCAATTAAAGCGGGCTTGACAGTATGCAAAAGATAATTTACAATACTTTCATATTATGAAAGTATATTTCATATTATGAAATGCGCTTTAGTATCAGGTAGTAAAAACCTTTTATAGTAAAAACCTTAAAGATAAAGCTGGATAAAAGAATGCGTACTGTAAAGAAAAAGATAACTCCCTCAACCACTATAACTGGTTCTAGCCATCATGCCCTGAGTTTGAAAGATCTACTCCTGGTGTGTTGTGTAGTCTGTAGCTGGGGAGTGGCTTTCACCGGAATGAAACAGATGGTGAATTACGCACCGCCTATTACGGCAGCCGGATTACGGTTCTTTCTAGGCTCTTTACCTTTAGTGTTCCTGGCACTTCAGCCCAAACGTCTGCGGCTTTTGAAATTAGCTGACTTTGGAAAGCTGATGCTGCTGGGATTCTTCCAGACTACTCTGGTGTTTGGGATTAATTTCTTTGCTCTAACTCATGTTTCTGCCGGGCTTAGCTCAATAATTCTTAACACCAATCCTTTCTTCGTAGCAATTCTGGCTCATTTTATGATTTCCGGTGATAAACTTACTCCCCAGAAAGTAGCCGGATTGCTGGTCGGCTTTAGCGGCGTTTGTATTCTGGTGCTAGGAGGTAAAGGAGTAGGAGAGGTTGCCTTATACTGGCCCTTATTGATACTTTTAGGAGCGGTTGCCTGGGGCTTCAGCTCAATACTGGTCAAGAAATTTCAGTTTAAGGATATGATCAGCCTGACTGCCTGGCAAACTTTCTTCGGTTCACTGCCTTTGCTGGCGCTTGGCTTTACTTTTGAGCAAAAACCGATTGACTTAAATTTCACCTTTATCTTCTGGACAGCGTATGCCGCTTTGATAGCTACCAGTTTTGCCTGGTGGCTCTGGTACAAACTTCTCAGTCGCTATAGTGCCAGTCAAATCAGTATTTTTCTCTTTTTAAGTCCTGTCTGTGGGGTAATCAGTGGAGTGCTGATCCTGGGAGAAAGTCTCGGTTTAAATCAGGTTCTAGGAGGAATACTGGTAGCAACAGGTATTGGCATAGTCAATTTAAGAATGAGGCTGAGACGTATCAGAATAAACAACTTGAGAGCAGCCAGGGTTGGGACCAATCATAATCTAATTCCTGAGGCTGAAAACTAATAAAACGAGTCAAGTAGCATACAAAAAACCGGCATCAGGTTATGCCAGTTTTTTTACCCGAACTTTTAAGAGAAGCATTTTAATAGTGAGAGTGATATTCCTCTGACTGATAATTTCTATGGTAACTGGGAAGCTCTTCCCTTACCAGCACATGATACTTTTTCGTCAATAACTCGGTAAACTGGCGTACGTTATCCAGGCCCACTTCACAGGTAAAGATGGCCAAAAGCTCTCGCTCTCTAGACAGACCACATAGGATAACCAGCCATCCGGTTGGTTTATTTTTATTATCAGGTTCGCGCTCGCGCAAAATAATAGATTCAGGTTTGAAGTCCATAACTGCCCTAAAAACTAGTTTTGTAATAAAACCTTTTCTTAACCAGGTAACTTAAAATTAACCAGGCCTGTAATCCGAAATCTAGCAAAGGCTAGCTACTGGTAAATAAAGGCAAAATAAGTGCCATAAAATAAGCTATTGGGCCTTTTAAGTTTAAAGGTTTATTAATTATATTGAGTTAGACAAAATTGACTAAACGGAAAGTCAAAAACTTCTACTGACTGATCTCAGAATTAACAGGATAATGTTCTTCTTCGTTTCTTTCTGCCAACAACTGAGTCAGCATACGGTTCAGTTGTGGGCCGATTTGCCGTAACTCTTCACGGTGAGCCGCCGCCAGTTCATTCAACATACGTGCGCTATAGTCAGTCAGCTTTACAAAAACCTGGCGACGATCTGTTTCGCCAGGCTCACGCTCTACCAGGCTTTGCGCTTCAAGCCGGTTAACCAGTTCAGCGGCAGTATGGGGTCGGATCAGCAGTCGTTCGGCAAGCTCCCCTACTGTAACTTTATCTCTTCCCGGAAAACCCGCTATCACTACCAGAGCCTGATACTGTTGAGGTGACAGCCCCACCTGAGAGGCCGCTTCTTCGCTGAAATGCAAAAAGCGCCGCAAAGCATAACGAAAACTGGAGAGATACTCATATTCTTCTTTGGTGACAGATTTTAATTTAGCTTCTTTTCTCATCATGATGACAGTACCTGTTACTACTCCATTTTATAAGCCGAATGTTATTGTTGCCGATTGGTTTTGGTAGCCTAGAGATAGGCCCTTTTATATCGTATTGCTACATTTAATTATACACTAAGGAAATAAAAAAATCTTCTGCCGAGTGATATTCCTTTAATGATTTTTGCAGCCTGCTATTTCGTTATAAGAGATTTTAATTGAAATTAGAAATATCAAAGGAAATTTTTATGACGTCCTCCGTTTACCAGTCGAAAACAACCATTTACCTGTCGCTTTAGAACCCTCACTAGTTAACCGCTTGAATGAGCGTTTTTTTATGGTTCAATAATGCTACAAGTCTGTGAAACTTGTCACAGTTAGTCCTGGCAAGCATGAAACAAAATACGAAACAATATGCGGATAGTAGAAGAGCGCAGTTTAAGAAATCTGACAAAAAGTAGAATTCAGGCGAGTATACCTGCAGTAACGAAAAGGGGAGGTGCAAGGCATGAAATTAGCCAGCGAAAACACGACAACATTTAATCACAAGGGTAAAGATCATCACTTTTTTCAGCGCAAAACGATCAGCAGTAAACCGGTCATGCAGCGGCATGGCAGTAATCATGCTCCCGGTATCTGGGTAAAATGTCCGTCCTGCCACGAACTGGCCTACACTAAAGAGCACTTCCGCAATCACAAGGTCTGCCAGAAATGTAAGTATCACTTTCGGCTCAACTGGCGGGAGAGGCTGGCTACTATTTTAGATGAGGGAAGCTGGGTTGAAGTAAACGCCGGCATCAAAACGTCCGACCCGCTACACTTCAGCAACGAGGGCGAGAGTTATCCAGAAAAGATCTCCCGTACTCGGGCGCGTACCGGCCTGAATGAAGCTCTGATTACTGGTTACGGTACGGTGGAAGGTCTGCCCCTGGCGGTTGCCGTGGTAGACTTCGCTTTCCTGGGAGCCTCAATGGGGAGTGTCTTTGGCGAGAAACTGGTCAGACTGATTGAACTGTGTATCGAACAGCGTATGCCGCTTTTGACCGTCTCAGCCAGCGGTGGGGCGCGCATGCACGAAGGTTTGCTATCCTTAATGCAAATGGCTAAAACTACCGCGGCCCTCGGCTTGCTCTCAAAAGCCCGGCTGCCGCATATCTCCCTTTTAACTGACCCCTGCTATGGGGGAGTTACCGCTTCTTATTCAATGGTAGCGGATATGATTCTGGCTGAACCAGGCGCCATGATTGGGTTCGCAGGCCCTCGCGTGATTGAACAGACTACTCGCCAGAAGTTACCTGCCGGCTTTCAGACGGCTGAATTTCTGCTCGAACACGGCATGATAGACCAGGTGGTTGAGCGTAAAGAACTGAGGACAACCCTTTCCAGCCTGCTACGGCTTTACCGGCGCAGCACGCTTACGGCAAACAACCAACCGGTGCTGTTCAGTATGAAGATTGGGAATCATAGCCAGGTTGAGGAGTTGCGCAATGCCAGTTAAGAGTAGAGGATCTATCAGAGCAGGCGTTTTTGCGCGGTCTCGAAAACGTGGCCCAGGCGTCAAGGTGGAGGAAGCGGTCTTACCGCTGGTCAGCCCGGTTAAGCCAACCGAGAAACCTGAAGAGCCCACCCTCAATACACAGGTAGCCTGGGCAAAAGTACAACTGGCCCGTCATCCTGAAAGGCCCCACGCCCTCGATTATATCAAGCGCCTTTTTACCGATTTCGTTGAGATGCGCGGCGACCGCCGATACGGGGACGATCAGGCTATCGTTGGTGGTTTGGCCGAATTTGACGGGCGGAGTGTCATGGTTATCGGCCAGCAGAAAGGACGAGACACCAAAGAGAACATTGCGCGGAATTTTGGTATGCCCACCCCTGAAGGCTACCGTAAAGCTTTGCGGCTAATGCAGCAGGCTGAAAAATTCGGCTTTCCTCTCTTCTGCTTTATCGACACTCCCGGCGCTTATCCCGGCTTACAGAGTGAGGAGCGAGGCGTGGCCCAGGCAATCGCCGAAAATCTGGTGACATTGTCGCAGTTGCGTATCCCTATCATCACACTGGTGATTGGTGAGGGAGGCAGCGGCGGTGCCTTAGCTATCGGGGTGGGTGATCGCATGTTAATGCTGGAAAATTCGGTTTACAGCGTAGCCAGCCCGGAAGCCAGCGCTTCTATCTTATGGCGGGATTCCAGCAAAGCGCCAGTCGCCGCCGCCAGTATGAAGATTACCGCCCAGGATCTTTATGGCTTTGGCATTATTGATGAGATTGTGCCGGAACCGCCGGGAGGAGCCCACACCGACCATAGTGCTGCCGCCGAAGCAGTCCGAGAAGCCTTCCGGCGCAATTTACAAGAACTGGAATCTTTACTGGCATCCGGTGATCCTGAAACTGCGACAGAAGACTTGCTGGCACGGCGCTACCAGAAATACCGCACTATTGGTGTCTGGGAGGAAGACCCGGTGCTGGTCGGCTAGTACAAAGTCAGAGGCTTTCGGAGAGCTTCTCTATATACTACAATCTTCACTCACCGGGCAGTCAACTTACCGCTCTAAATGTAACTGCCAGCTTCTATCTTTTATCCAGAAGTAGAGCAAAAGAAACCGAGGTGAGTGATGAGTACAGAAACCAGCAACGGACCGGTCTACGCTTTGAATCTTTTCGATGTAGGTGATCGCGAAGAGTACCTGGCCTATTCCCGCCGGTCAGCCCGTGCCGTCCAGGCTCACGGAGGCAAAGTAGTCGCTTTAGGCAAGTTCCGGGAAGCGCAACTGGGCGATATTCAACCGCGTAAGGTCTTAATCCTGGTAGAGTGGGAGTCGCGAGCGGCTTTTCAGAGCTACCTGGATGATCCAGCACTGGCCGACCTGCATCCACATCGAGAAAAAGGAGCAGTTAATTACATCTGGCATCTGTTTGATAAGTTAGAAGACTTACGACCCCTTCTTAAGTGATTGTTTGACTGTCAGAATCGACGAGGAGTAAAGAAGAAATGACTGTTGCAGCCCCCGAGACCAGAACACCGCCGTTCGAAATTCGCGTCAACCCGGTGCGAGACCGCGCTAACTGGGAACGCATGCGGGCGGAAGCGCAGGCCAACCCCGGCCTTTTTCATGGCAATATCGCCAAACGTGAAATTCACTGGTTCGATCCTGAACTGAATGCCTGGATTTGCTATGACGACAACCGGAATCGCTGGACTGCTCTGGATGCAACGACCGGGCGAGAACAGGCTGCTCCTTCCTACGGGCCTGATCACGAACCGTGGGCCCTGGCTTTCGACCAGAGCGAAGCTCCTTTTTACCGCTGGTTCGCCGGCGGTTTGACCAACGCCTGCTTTAACGAAGTGGATCGGCATATTTTGCTGGGGCATGGCGATGAAGTAGCCTTCTGGTTCGAGGGAGATCGCTGGGACCAGTCCAAGAACACCGGGCGGGGCGGGCCAGTGGTCAGTTATCCTATCACCCGCAAAAAATTGCTGCTTGAAACCGCTAAAGCGGCCCGGGCGCTTCAGAACCTGGGCCTGAAACAGGGCGACCGTATCGCTCTTAATATGCCTAACATTATGGAGCAGATTTATTACACTGAAGCGGCCAAGCGGCTGGGTATTATTTATACTCCTGTTTTCGGCGGTTTCTCCGATAAAACTCTTTCCGACCGCATTCATAACGCCGGGGCCAGGGTAGTGATAACCTCTGATGGCGGATACCGTAACGCTCAGATTGTTTCGTACAAGGAAATTTATACCGATAAAGCGCTTGATAATTTTATACCGGTAGAAAGCGCCTTGAAGATTGTGGCGGATAAACTGGAAGAAATTGATGCCGGACCGCATCTGACAGAAGATATCATTACTCATGTGCGCGACTCCATTAAAAGCGAAATTACGGTGGAGCGAGCCGATGTGATGCGGGCAGTGGGGCAAACCTTGAGCCTCGACAAGTACCGCCAGGTGGACACCGCTTTTAAAAGCCGTATCCGCACCGCTATTGCCCTGGGATTGGTGGAAGCGCCGGAGCGGGTTGAAGCGGTAATTGTCGTTAAACATAGCCGTCAGCCTGATCTCAACTGGCGTAGTCGCGACCGCTGGAGCCATGAATTACTTGAAGTCGCTTCGACTGAAATCCTGGCGGCTGCACGAAGCGCGGGTTTTGGCGTAAACAGCGAAGAAGAGTTACTGGCACTACCCGATACTGAGTTTGTGAGGGCCATCTGGGCCAGCAGCAAGCCGCTGCCGGTAGATGCCGAATTTCCACTTTTCTTTATCTATACCAGTGGCTCGACCGGCAAGCCTAAAGGGGTGGTTCACACCCACGGGGGATATGTTGCCGGGCTGGCCTTTTCCACTAAAGTAGCTTTCGATGCGCTGCCGGGCGATGTTATCTTTGTAGTCGCCGACCCCGGCTGGATTACCGGGCAATCCTATATGATTTGCGCTACCCTGGCAGCGCGCCTGACGGGGGTGATAATAGAAGGTTCCCCGGTCTTCCCCAGCGCAGGGCGCTTCTCCTCCATTATTGAGCGTTACAAAGTCAATATTTTTAAGGCGGGTGTTACCTTCTTAAAGAGCGTAATGACCGACCCGCAAAATATAGTCGATGTGCAGGGCTATCAAATGGACAGCCTGCGCGTCGCCACCTTTTGCGCGGAGCCCTGTAGCCCGGCGGTCCAGCAGTTCGGTATGCAATTGATGACGCCTCAATATATCAACAGCTACTGGGCTACCGAACACGGCGGGATTGTCTGGACGCATTTCTTCGGCAACCAGGATTTCCCCTTGCGCCCGGACGCGCATACTTACCCGCTTCCCTGGGTCATGGGGGATGTCTGGATACCGGAAGGTGAGGTTGAAGCAGGTAAAGGTCAGTCTTATCGCCCGGCGGAACTGGAAGAGAAGGGCGAAATTGTGATTACCGCGCCTTATCCTTACCTGGCTCGAACCATCTGGGGAGATGCGGCAAACTTTGGGCTGCCGGGCTGGAAAGGCGATTTTGAACGCTATAAGCAAACCTACTGGGGACGCTGGAAAGACACCTGGGCCTATACCCAGGGCGACTTCGCCATGAAGTACGCTGATGGCTCTTTCAGCCTGCATGGTCGCTCAGATGACGTGATTAACGTCAGTGGCCACCGCATGGGTACGGAAGAAATCGAAGGGGCCATCCTGCGCGATAAGCAGATTAACCCGGAAAGCCCGGTCGGGAATGTGATTGTAGTAGGCGCGCCGCACCGCGAAAAAGGCCTCACTCCGGTAGCTTTCGTGCTGACAGCGCCCGGTCGCCGCCTGACAGTTGAGGACCAGCGCCGCCTGGCCGAACTGGTCCGCAATGAGAAGGGTGCGGTAGCCGTTCCGAGTGACTTTATTGAGGTGAGCGCTTTTCCCGAGACTCGTTCCGGGAAGTATATGCGCCGTTTCCTCAAGAATATTATTAATGATGAAGACCTGGGAGATACTACCACCCTGCGCAACCCGGAGAGCCTGTTAGAAATTCGACACAAAATCGCGGATTGGAAGCGCAAAATGGCGCGCGAGGAAGAGCAGAAGATCTTTGAGATTTACCGCTACTTTCGTATTCAGTATAACGAGGTCTGGCCCGGAGCGCGGGTGGCCACTGTAACCGTAACCAACCCACCCGTTAACGCTCTTAATGAACGAGCCCTGGATGAGCTAATTACCGTGGTGGACCACCTGGCCCGGCGCGAAGATGTAAAGGTGGTTATCTTTACCGGGCAAGGCTCCAAAAGCTTTGTAGCCGGTGCGGATATCAAGCAGCTACTCGAAGAAATGAACACTTACGAGGACGCTATCGCTCTGCCCAACAATGCGCACCTGGCCTTCCGCAAAATCGAGACAATGAACAAACCCTGTATCGCCGCTATCAACGGTGTCGCTCTCGGTGGAGGTCTGGAATTCGCCCTGGCCTGCCATGTACGGGTGGCGGAGCCGACAGCCATCTTCGGGCAACCTGAAATCAACCTTAACCTTTTACCGGGTTATGGTGGCACCCAGAGATTGCCGCGCTTGATCCGAGAAAATTCTGGTACAAAAGCAGTAGTTACAGCTACCCGGCTGATCTTAAGCGGGCGGCAGCTAGAAGCAAGCGCCGCTTTAGCTACTGGCTTAATCCACGCAATTTGCGAAGAAGATGATGTCCTGTCCTTCGCCTCGGGGCTCGCTCGCGAATTTATTCTTAATGCCAGCTCTGATAAATCCAGGTTAAATCACTGGTGGAAAGAGCGCCAGGAGTTACTGGCAGCGTGGGAAAAACCGGCTGATTGGTCACAGGATACTATCACCAATCAGCCGGAAATAGCGGCTATTCTCAAACAGGCCGAGTCTGCCGGGCGCAAAGAGGCGGTGGAGCGGGCCTTAGAAGCCATCAGCTACGGCTGGGAAAACGGATTTACGAGGGGTTTGCAGCACGAAGCTGAGCTCTTCGCCCGGGCTGTAATTGACCCGCAAGGTGGCAAGCGCGGTATCCAGGCCTTTCTCGATAAGAAAAGCGCAGCCCTGCCGGTCAAAGATAAATTTATCTACGCGCCGGAAGAAGAGCAGCGTATTCTGGCAGAAGGTAATTTGCTACCGGTAAACGCCCCGTTCTATCCCGGCTTCACACCGTTGCCACGTTTCCAGTATGCCTCGGCGGTTGTCAAAGACCCGGCTACCGGCGAACCGGTCCACGGCGATCCGGCCCAGGCCGAGAAAAAGATAATAGTGCCGGTCGAGAAACCAGGACCGAACCAGGCCCTGCTCTACATGCTCACCAGCGAGATCAACTACAACGATATCTGGGCCATCACCGGCATCCCGGTTAGCCAGTTTGAGGGCCGCGAACGGGACTGGCACATCACAGGTAGCGGTGGAATTGCCCTGGTAGCGGCGGTCGGCGGTGAACTAAAACGCGAAGGCCGGGTTAAAGTCGGCGATATGGTAGTAGTCTACTCAGGCGAGAGCGAACTGCTTTCTCCGGTCCAGGGTAACGACCCCATGTTTGCCGAGTTTCACATCCAGGGTTACGATGGCACAGATGGCAGCCACCAGCAATTCCTGCTGGCCCAGGGCCCTCAACTCCATCCAAAACCTGCTAACCTGACCCTGGAAGCGGCCGGTTCTTACATACTCAACCTGGGAACAGTTTACCGGGCGCTTTTCACCATCCTTCAGATCGAACCGGGTAAAACCCTTTTTGTGGAAGGGGCCGCCACTGGCACAGGGATGGAGGTAGTTAAAGCGGCAGCACGCAACGGCTTAAAAGTAACCGGGTTAGTCAGCAGCCAGGAACGGGCCGATTCGGTGCATAAAATGGGCGCGGTCGGAGCCCTCAATCGCAAGAGTTACAACACTGGTATCTGGACTCGGACTCCTCGTGAACTGGAGAAATGGGCCGAGTGGGAAGAGGCGGGAAGCAAATTACTGGCGGACTACCGCAACCAGAACGGAGGCAGGCTGGCTGACTATGTCGTCAGCCACGCCGGGGAGCAAACCTTTGCTCGCTCCTTCCAGTTGCTTGAGCAAGGCGGCACGCTCACTTTCTTTGGGGCCTCTACCGGCTATCATTTCACTTTTATGGGTAAGAGAGGCATGGCCTCTCCTCACGAAATGTTCGAACGGGCGCGCCTGCGGGCAGGCGAAGCGATCTTGCTTTACTACGGCACGCCTGTCTCGGTAGATGAAAGTGGCATCGTAGACCCGCTTGGGCTGGAAGCGATAGAGGCGGCGCGTCACATGGGGGGTCGCTGTGTGGTGGTTACTTATACCGATGCTCAACGCGAATTTGTGCTTTCGCTCGGCTTTGGCGAACTGGTAAAGGGAGTGGTCAGCCTGCAATCCATCAAGCGGCGCGAAGGCGATGAGTTCGACTGGCCAATGTTGGAAGGCGGTATGCCGGATCTCCCCGACCCGAAAACGGAAACGGAAGCTTTTAAAGAAGCGGTACGCCTTTTCAACGACCGCATCTTTAAACCGCTGGGGGCAGCCGTGGGCGGCTATCTCCGCACGCTCGATAATCCGCGGGGCTACCCCGACCTGATTTTCGAGCGTGCCGGGCATGATGCGCTTTCGGTCAGCACAGCCCTGGTCAAGCCCTACACCGGACGGGTAGTGTATGCCGAGGATATGGCTGGGCGGCGTTACAGCTTCTACGCACCGCAGGTCTGGATGCGCCAGCGCCGGATTTACCTGCCGTCCGCCAATATCTGGGGTACGCACCTCTGCAACGCTTATGAGGTTACTCTCATGAACGATCAGATTGATGCCGGGCTGCTGGAAGTGACCGACCCGCTGGTAGTGCCGTTTGAGGAGATGCCCGAAGCGCACCAGGCTATGTGGGAAAACCGTCACGCGGCAGGTAACTATGTCGCCAATCACGCCCTGCCGGTATTTGGCCTTAAAAGCAGGGATGAGCTGTTTGAAGCCTGGGCGGCCCAGGAAACTTCAAAAGAGTAAAAGTTGTGACTTTAAGTTTCTAGGGTATTTATAATAAGGCTAACCCGGCAAGCCGCTTGCCGGGTTAGCCTTTTGTTTTTTATAGAAAGTACAGGTCAAATTCAGCCTGTTCGTAGTTTTACCTGGTACTCTCGTACTCTTTGAGATTCTCCTCAATTTGCCTGATATGAACCCTGTCATGCTCAACCCAGTTTCCCAGCCACTCTTCAGCCGAAAAGTAGCCATATTCAGGCTGGTGGCCCGGGCGTTGCCAGTCACTTTCCCGCAGCATTTTAAGCATTCCCAGGCTGGCATTCCGTTGAAGCGCAAAATCTTCGAGCAACTGGTCTAAACCGTCGCGGCTGGTATTGCGCTGGGCGAACCACTTCTGCTCATCGTGGGGAGCCAGAGTCGGGCAATCTTCTTTGATCATTCGCTCCATCCTGGTGCGCATAACATACATTTCATCATCCACCAGGTGAGCTAAAATTTCACGTATACTCCAGCGCTCAGTACCTGTGAGAAAATCAAGCGTGGCATCATCTTTTCCCGCCACCAGCGTTTGCAAGGTAGGCAGAGTTTGCTCAAAGCTTTTAAGTAATTCCTCGCGAGAAACACGCATAGCATTCTCCTTTTTAGCCGGATAATTTTCTCAAAATAAAAAGTAGCAACCAGTTTTGCTGGTTGCCACTCCTTCTTACTTCTAATGCTCTGTTTGTTTAAAGCGCGGGTCCAGTAAATCGCGTAAACCGTCGCCAATAAAGTTGAAAGCCAGTACGACCGAAGCAATTGCCAGACCGGGGAAAGTAGTACGCCACCAGGCGTCCAGGTTACTAACCCCTGCCGCCGTCATAACGCCCCATTCGGCATCGGTTGGTTTTGGTCCCAGGCCTAAAAATGAAAGGCCGGAGAAGATCAGAATACCGTTACCAATGTCAATGAAAGTGATAACCAGTACCGGTCCGAGAATATTCGGGAAGATTTGCCGCCACATTATGCGCACAGGAGTTGCCCCGATTGCGCGGGCGGCCAGGATAAAGTCCTGCGATTTGATAGTTAGCACTATACTGCGCACGGTGCGTGCATAGGCCGGCCACCAGACCACCAGGATAGCGACAACCGAGTTTATCAGGCTGCGCCCCAGGGCGGCGGCAATGGTCATAGCCAGGATAATAGTGGGAAAGGCGAAAATCAGGTCAGTAAAGCGCATCATGGCTTCATCTACCCAGCCGCCCAGGTAACCACTGACCAGGCCTACCACTGTGCCTATCAAACTGGCCAGGGCAATCAAAATAAAACCTACCGGCAGGGAAAGTTGAGCCCCATAGAGCACCCGGCTGAAAATATCGCGGCCCAGTTCATCCGTTCCAAAAAGATGCTGAGCGCTGGGAGCCTGGTTACGTTCCTTAAAAGCCTGGGCGGTCGGACTATAGGGAGCCAGGACCGGAGCCAATAATGCGACCAATATCCAGGCAGTCAGGACAACTGCTCCGATCAAGGTGAGAGGATTCCGCAGCAGGAATTTCCAGGTATTAGCCAGGGCACTGCGCACCCTTGATCTCTTTGGCAGGGCCGGTTCTGCTACCGCTAATAATGTTTCAGCTTGACTCTGACCGGCAGGGCCGGTATTTGTTTCATTTACTTCCAGCTTCATAACGGTTAGGCTGCTTTCGTTCTGATTCTGGGATCAAGTACCGCGTATAGCAAGTCCACAATCAGGTTAATAGTGATATAAATCAGGGCTACTACTATACTCACTCCCATAATACCGGGGAAATCTAGCTTTGTGGCACTCTGGAAAGCGTAACGCCCCAGGCCCGGCCATGCAAAAATGGTTTCGGTGAGAACCGTGCCGGATAACAGGTTGCCGTAAGAAAGGCTAATAACCGTTACGACCGGAACCAGAATATTGGGCAGAGCATGCCGCCGAATGACCGCACTTCCCTTCAATCCTTTGGAATGAGCCGTTCTTAAATACTCCTGGTGCAGTACATCCAGGGTAATTGAGCGGCTAACCCTGATAATAGTGCCGATAGTAGTCAGTGAGAGCACCAGGGCTGGTAATAAAAGATGGTGTAGACTCGAACCGAGAGCATCCCAGCGCCCGCTGACCAGTGAGTCGATGGTATAAAAGCCGGTTATACGGTTGGGTGGAGTAATTCCGGTATCGAGCCGGTCGGTAGCCGGAAACCACGAAAGTTTGGTGTAGAAAACAAAGATGGCGATATAGGCCAGCCAGAAGACCGGGACTGACGAACCGACCAGGGAAAAGACGCGCACTACTGCGTCCGGCATTTTACGGTGTTTAATCGCCGCGATTATACCCAGCGGTACACCGAGCAGACTTATAATAATGGCAGCCGTAGCCAGTTCGAAAGTGGCAGGTAAGGCATCGCCCAAGTCAGCGCTCACCGAACGCCGGGAAATAATACTGTTTCCCATATCGCCGTGCGCCAGGTTAGCCAGGTAGACCAGGTATTGTTCGGGCAGAGACTTGTCCAAACCCCAGTGTTCCTTGTAAGCGCGTACCAACTCCGGGTTGCCCACCGCTCCTTCGCCCAGCGCCGCATTTACCGGGTCTGCCGGGACACTATGCGATAGTATAAATGCAATCAGGCTGATACCTATCAACATGAAAGGGATAAATAGCAGCCGCCGAATAATGAAACGTGACATTCTTTAGGCCAATCCTGAAAACCGAAGTTTTGATTTCTCTTTATTATTGATGGTCAAGCAGTAAACCGTAGGAGCAATCTACCGCCGGTAGATTGCTCCTGAGCTGGATTCCGGCAGCTCCTTAGCGAGCGCCTTTATCCTTAACTACTTTTTAGTGGTTTCGTTGAAAGCCACTACCCAGACCGGGTTGAACTCTACACCGTTCAGGTTAGAGCGATAACCCAGCACCTGAGTCGGTTGCATGAAAGGCGCGAAAGGCCCACTCTGGTTCATCAACTTCTGCATCTGCTGGTACTCGTCCAGACGCTTGGTTTCATCCAGTTCGACAGCGGCCTTTTTAGCCAGGTCTTCAATTGCAGCATCAGCGCCCGCTTTCCACCCGGCCCGCAAACCCAGCTTCTGGCCAGGAGTGAAAGTCAGGTAGTCGGAAGGATCGTTGTAGTCCGGGCTCCACAGCGAAAGGGTCATCGGCTGCTTACCGGCGCGGTACTCATCCAACCAGACCTGAATGGTCTTGGGATCAAGTTCGGCGGTAATATTGATCTGGGCCAGGTCCGCCTGCATCTTCTGCGCCATAGTCTCGAACTTCACACCGTTCTGAGTAAGGTCGCTGGGATAAGACATCTTAATGGTGAAACCGTTGGCATAGCCGGCTTTCGCCATCAGGTCTTTAGCTTTGGCCAGGTCAGTCGGCAACGCGTCAGACTTGGTAAGAGCGCCAGCCAAACCAATCGGGATAATCGAAGGCGGTTGCACAGAGCCAGGGCCACCCAGGTCAAGATAATCTTTGTAGTTGATAGCATACTTGATAGCCTGGCGGACTTCCGGCTTGGAGGTCGGCTGGGAAACGGTGGGGTCGGCATTCATCAAGAGGAAGAAAATAGTCAGAGAAGTAGCCTGCTTGATCGTAACGCCGCTTTTGCCATTCAAACCGGCAGCCTGTTCGGGGCCAAGGTCAAACGCAAAATCTACATCGCCTTTTTCAAGGGAAGCTTTCTGAATATTTACGTCCGGCTGGTTCTTGATAATAATCTTATCGTATGAAACAGTACTTGAGTAGTTAGGATTTTTCTCCAGGTCAACTTCGGTTTCAGGCTTGAAGCTCTTCAGAACATAAGGGCCCGAACCAATGGACTGGTTGTTCAAGAAGGTATCGGCCTTATCAGACTTATCCGCGTCAGCCGCATCAGTCGCGCCATTGCTCTTGGCGGTCTTGCTGTCCAGCACCGCAAAGGAAGGCGTGGTGAGCAGCGAGAGAGTATCGGGCGATACGTTCTTCAGAGTGATAACTACAGTCGAAGGGTCTTTCGCCTCGAACTTGTCCATGTTATCAGTCACGAAAGCTGATTGCCCTTTGACATTTTTGAGGCGGTTGTACGAAAAGACTACATCATCCGCAGTTACAGGATTGCCGCTAACAAACTTTAGACCAGATTTGAGCTTGAAGGTATAGCTCTTGCCGTCAGGGCTAATGGTCCAGCTATCAGCCAGGTCGGGTACTACTTTAGTTACATCGCCGCCTTTATTGGTTACCAGGGTCTGGTAGACCGAGTGAAAGACGGTAAAAGCGGTTTGAGTATATTCGCGGGCCGGGTCAAAACCTTTGCTGGTAAAGACCGTACCAACTACAAGGGTCCCGCCGGTCGTGCCGCTCACAGCGGCAGTAGTAGCACCAGCGGCAGCCGTGGTGGCAGCGGCCGTTGTCGCGGCAGCAGTAGTAGCCGCCGCAGTGGTAGCAGCAGCCGTTGTCGCGGCGGTGGTTGCAGCGGCAGTGGTGGCAGCAGCCGTTGTCGCGGCGGCCGTGGTAGCCGAAGAAGCCGGAGTAGCGGTGTTATCACCGCAGGCCGTCAGCGCCAGCATAGCCAGCAACATGACCACCAGCGCAAGCGCAGGATAACGGCGGCCCCTCTTAATAAACGAAGTCATGTTAATCTTTCCTCCCAATCGGATCATAACCCCAATAAAGTTAACTGAGGATTTTGCGAGATACATCAGTATTCACAGCTCTTTAGAGGTATGCCAAAATTACCTCTAAACAGAAGATTACCCAACCTGTCTATACCAGTAACAACATAGATTAGTACAGATCTAGCTGAGTTTTGCCGACCTTAAAACAGCCCAACAGGTACGGTTTTAACTTATGGTTTGCAAATAGTTCTAACAGGCCGCCCTACCCCTGACGACCTATGTTGCGGAACAGCTCATTTTTAGATTTTAGCTTGATATGATATTAAGTCTAAAATTCAGGTAAGCTACCCTACTTACCTGATTTGAGCAGTTTTTTGCTGGATAACTTGTATTACAGAAGCGATCACTCCGAGCAGTAATTACAAAAAACTAATATGTAGCTAACACTCAACTCTGAAGCCAGCACACTATGTAATCCAGTCTTTTCTTGGTGATCTACTGCGGCAATTTATAACAAAGTTTAGTTTAGCTGTCAATGCATAACGTTATTAATTTGAATATGACAAAAAACTGATTTGAGCATCAAAGAGCCTGCCCTTTTAGTTAAGGCAGGCTCTTGCTTATATCACTACAGGCAAGGAAATTTTAAGGTGAGTAAAACTTGAATTGCTATCGCTTTTACTAGCCCTGGCCGGTCTCTATTAAATTTTCCGACTGGGTTCTCTCTTTGGGAAAGAAAGGTCTTAGATTTAAAACACGCTCGCGGTGACGTTCTTCTTCCAGGTTGCGTGTTCTCGCTTTAAGCAGGTCGGTTAGCGAAATCATTCCCAGCAATTTTGCCGGATTCTGGCGGTCCACTACCGGTAAGCGGGTTAGATTTGACTCGGCCATGCGGTAAACCACTTTTCTTAAAGGCTCATCAGGATAAGC
>DATAKM010000143.1:0-4041 GCA_036261665.1 Chloroflexia bacterium | reverse complement strand
GCTTATTCGGGCCGCCAAAGGTGCGCGCAATGACATGATTGACCTGGAAGACTTGAGCGATGATGAAATGAAGGAACTACAGGTCGAATTTCAGCGCATTTGTACCCGTCGTCACGAGAACAGCCACAATAAGAGTCAATCGGAAGGACATACAACTCCAAGTAGAAATGTGGCTGCCTGAAGAGGCAAGCCACATCTTTTGCAACCACAGTTAATTCCTGTTTTAGAGCCTGTTATTCGGATAACAGGCTTCACTTTTTCTTGCTGAAAATGTATAAGAGAGCGCCGAAGACTATGATACTCCAGTAACTGATAACGCGGTCGAGAATGGCAACCGAACCGGCCAGGTTTTTTTCCACGGCGAAAGTGGTTAGCACAAAGACCATAGTACCTTCTACCGCTCCCAGACCGGCGGGCGTAAACGGAATAGTGGTCAGCAGGGAACTGGCCAGCGCGATGAAGATTACCACCGACAAAGGCAACACAATATTCAGGCCCTGTAGCACCATATAGAGCCGCGCTCCCTCGCATACCCATATAATCAGGGTGAAGGCGTAAAGCTCAAGCTGAGTGCTGCGGTGGAATGAACTGACGGTGCCCTGCCGGAAATGATGGAAGACCGTCCGGAAGCGGGCCGGAATAATCTTCTCTATCTGATGACTCCAGAAACGCAGGGCTATCAGGCCGAAAATGATGGCGGCGACCAGTACCAGGCCAAAGATGAATACCAGCGAAATGCTGCTCATCTTACTTTCAACATTGGAGAAGGCTACCAGGCCGCCCAGACAGAGTAAGCCGAATAGCACCAGCACATCGGCGATACGCTCGGCAAAGATGGTACCGAGAGTGCGGCTGAAACTGGCGTTGGCATTTTTCTTCAAAAGGTAGCCGCGATAGGCGTCACCTAGTTTGGCCGGAACCAGGCAGTTTACAAACCAGGAAAGAAAAATAATTTCAATCAGGGTAGGCAGGCCCGGCAACCGCACATTGTGCTCTTTCTCGAAACCGGCGTTGCGTAATAACATGCGCCAGCGCATACCACGCGCCAGGAAAGCGGCATAATAAATCGCAAAGGCTCCCAGCATCCAGAGCGGTTGCACCCGCAAAATATTATTCCAGATTTCGCCAAAGTTGATTTTGGCGCTCATTACGAAGAAGACAATAATTCCAAGACTCAGTACAAAACCGGCGATGGTTTTGAGGTCGAACAGGCGGGCTTTGAGCGAGAGAGCAGGTACATCCACCTCTGCCTCGCTTTCAGCTTCTGCCGGAGTCTCGAATTCCAGATCATCGAGTGGCTCACCCGAGTCGGCCAGAGGTGCGCTGAGAGGTCGCTTGCCGGAAACCTTTCCGGGCAATACAAACAGCTCAGCAGCGGAATTTTCGTCTTCTTCTTCGCGCATTACATTTTCAACTGCCATTATTCGCGCCCTTCTCGTTTGTACCATTCAAAAAACCGGGCATAGCCCTCTTCAAAAGGAGTAGCCGGTTCAAAATCCAACAGTCTGCGGGCTTTTGAAATGTCGGCAAAGGTTACAGCCGCTTCGGTAGAAGGCCGCTCCAGGTAAACAATATTGGCCTGTTTGCCCAGGGCTCTTTCCGCTGCCCGAATCAGATCCATCTCGGATTGAGTATTACTATTGCCGAGGTTAAGAATTTCGAAATCAAAAGGCCGGTCTAACGTGGCTATTACACCACGCACAGTATCATTGATAAAAGTCCAGTCCCGGCGAGCCGAACCGTCACCAAAAAGCTTTAACGGTTCGCCGCGATCTATTGCCCTGGTAAAGAGATAAACAGCCATATCAGGCCGGTTGCGTGGTCCATAGACCGTGAAAAAGCGCAAGGCGCTGATTTTAAGGCCAAATAGATAGTGGTAGGTATGGGCCAGCAATTCAGTGCTGCGTTTAGTGGCAGCATACGGTGAAATTGGCGCGTCTACCCGGTCTTCTTCGCTGAAAGGGACACCGTTGTTGGGACGTCCTCCATAGACCGAGGAAGAACTGGCAAAAACAAAATGTTCGATCTTGTTCAGACGGGCCAGTTCCAACAGATTCAATGTGCCTTTGACATTGACTTCCTCAAAGAGTAAAGGATGATTTACCGAGTAGCGCACATTGGCCATAGCTGCCAGGTGGCAAATTTTATCGGGCTTTTCCTTCTCAAAGATGTCCTGCATGGCGGCATAGTCACGAATATCGGCCCGGTAAAGGGTATAATCAGGATGTCTGCTGGCCTGCTGAATATTAAGTTCTTTGCGGGCTGGGTTGTAGTAATCGTTAAAGTTATCTATAGCGCAAACTTCATCACCACGTTCAAGTAAATTTTCCGCCAGATTACTGCCTATAAAGCCGGCTGCGCCGGTCAGCAAAATTTTCAAATTCTTTCCAACTCCATTCAAATTTGAGCGGGTATCTGTAAAGATGTACCTTCCTTTTGCTCAAACCTATCAACGATATAAAAGAGGGCCAACAAAGAGCTCCACTGAATGCCCATATTAAGAACGTGCAAATCCTCAACTAAGTTGTGCATGGCAACCGCGATTATCACTCCGAAAGCGCCCCAGATTACAAAACGCCAGGCCGAGTCACGTGTCCTGACCGCCCGGCTAAATCCCTGGAAAATACCGGATAGCAACAGCAGCATGTAGGCTGTAGCCCCAATCAGCCCGGTTTCGGCAGCAGCCTGAATGTAGTAGTTATGGGCGTGGCCGCGCGAGTCGGGCCAGAAAGGCGTGTTGAAATCGGGATAGCGCACGTTGTAGTTTCCGATACCTACACCCAGCCAGGGATTGGATAGGAACATGTTGCCGCCCGCCTGCCACATGGCCATGCGCTCGACTATCGCGAAATTGGCGGAATTTACCTTTACATCCCGGACATCAAAGACCCGGAAATCGTCTGCCGCCGAGGTTATCCGGCCAAAAGTGGATTCTGGGATAGCTCCGGTTTGTAAACCCAGCACCAGAAACAGCACCAGACCGCCACCAATAACCAGCACCGGCATAGTTTTCCGGTAGTTCACCAGCAGCAGCACAAGGGTAGCTACCGCCAACCCTAACCAGCCACCGCGTGAGAAACTGAGCAAGTTGCCCAGCACTACCGTTCCCGTGGCCGCTAAGGCGACTACCAACCAGAGATAAGTGGTTAAGAGGGTCTTTCTTTCTGTTTCGCGGGGTTTTCCTTCCAACCGCATCCACTGGCGGGTTGCTTCGTTGCGCTTTAACCAGAGCCTCAACAACAGCATTGCCAGCAACGGTATAGCCATTTCGAGATACCCGGCATAGGAATTGGGCATCACGAAAGTGCCAAAAGCCCGCGAAAGGCTGCCATTAATGGCGTAACTTTCCGGCCCAAGCCGGTGAGTGCTTTGATAGATACCGAGAGCGCCTTCAAAAACCGGCCCGGCGCACAGACAGAAAACTAAAATCCAGATCTGGCGGCGCGTTTGTACTACGCTACAGGCCAGCCAGTAGGCGAAGGCTGTAACAGCCCAGCGGTAAATTTCGTTAAAACTTTCGCTGGTACTCTGCGCCACGGTCAACGACAAAAACATGGTAAAGAGATATAGCGCGTAGAAGGGCAACAGGCGCGGTAAGGGTCGGGGAATAAAGGGCAATTTGTAAAGCACCCTGCTACCAATCCAACCGGCTAAAGCCAGGAAAATGGTCGCCTGTGTGAGGGTCAAACGCGACCCGCCGAGGCCAATACTGGCGTCCGACTGGCCCGGTACCGACAGGACCATCAGGTAGAGGCCCCATTCCGGGTGGCGCGTTACCAGGACAAAAGCAGCTACGCCAATAACCAGCCCAATTACCACAAAAGGTTGTTGAGCCAGCAAAAGGGCTGCCAGACCTACCAGTCCTGCCACACCGACTACCTGTGGAAGGCTAAAAGGCCATGCCTGCTTCGTAGCCGCTAAACGAAGCCTGTTTTCAAATGAGAAAGAACTCATCTATTCAAAATCCATCACTACACGTATCCAGGGGTATACCCCTACCTCTATGCGCCTGACACTAACTGTATGCCTCGTTGTATCAGG
>DATAKM010000126.1:0-9791 GCA_036261665.1 Chloroflexia bacterium | reverse complement strand
GTCGCGCTGCCTGACCCGCCCAGTTCCTCGATATGCTTGCTGCTGAGCAGGCCCAGTTCATGCTGGTAATCGCCAATGCGGAATTCGACATATTCGGGCCGGTTGAAATAGGGCTCAATACCCAGCAATTCAGTGTACCAGCCCTTCGCTGCTTCCAGATCGGGGGTGTGATACCGGACGGTCGTCAATCCTCTTAACATGTTGAATTTCCTCCTTGATGTCAGCTTTTCGAGCGCTTTTCAGCTACTATTTAAGTGCTTTCTTTAAGTTACTTCCTGCATTGATTATAATCGTCAAATAGGATAAAATCGTTCCTGATTAAAGCCACTTTGACGCAGGAGAAAGAAATTGGTTTATCGCCCGACCGCTCGTGTTCTGACCGTCCTGGAGTTATTACAGTCGCACGGTCGCCTGACCGGGGCTGACCTTGCCCGGCGGCTGGAAGTAGATATTCGGACGATCCGGCATTACGTAGAGATGCTGCAAGACCTGGGCATTCCGGTGGAGGCCGAGCGAGGCCGTTATGGCGCCTACTACCTGCGACCCGGCTTCAAGCTTCCACCCTTGATATTTAGTGAGGACGAAGCGATGGCCCTCACGCTCAGCCTGTTAATAGGGCGGCAGGCGGGCCTGGCAAGGACTACACCGGCCTTCGAGAGTCTCTTGGCAAAGGTTGAAAGGGTATTGCCCGATACCACCCGCGAGCGCATTCAGGCGGTCGGGCAGACTGTAGTCTTCGAGCCGCCTAAGAGTCTCGGCGCAACACCTTCCGCCCTGGCTGTGATGGTGCTAAGCACCGCTGTGCAGGCCGCTCATAGTGTACGCCTGCACTATCGCTCGGCCCGTGCTGAAGTGACGGAGCGTGTCTTTGACCCCTATGGAGTGGTTTACCATGCCGGGCTGTGGTATACCGTGGGCTACTGCCATTTACGACAGGGGCAGCGCCTTTTCCGGCTGGACCGGATTGTACAGGTCGAGGGGCTGGAAGGAACCTTTGTCCCTCCGGCAGATTTCAATGCACTGGCGGAAGTGCAGCGAGCGCTGGCTACTGTACCGAGCGTCTGGCAGGTTGAAGTATGGCTTGAAACTAGCTTAGAAGAAGCCCAGCGCCAGTTGCAAATATCGGAACCCTATTTTGAAGTAGGGGACAACGGCGTAATCCTGCGCGGCGAAACCGAAGAACTGGATTGGATAGAGAGCCATCTCGCCATGCTCACTGTGCCTTTTATCATACGTAGCCCTGCTGAATTGCGTAACCTCCTACGTCAGCGTGCCATCCGTCTGGCCGGTTATGCCGAGCGTAGCGAAGCCTGAAATGATAAAATTCTTACTCTTTACCTGATAATTGCAATATCTTTATCTTTGCTCGACAGTGAATCTCCAGCGAGCCCCGCAAAGACAGGTGCGCGCATGAGCAGCATCCCTGGGCATGCTGCCAGTCAGAACCGGGCTTTCTCGCTGGAACTCGGCGACAAAGGGCCCACTCCTTCCAACCATACCCAGACCAGAAACCTCCGGCAAGCGAGCGGCCCGAGGTGACAGAATTGGCAGAAGTGGTGTACCGGGAGAGAATGACCAGGCGCTACATTACTATAATGAACTCGGCCTGCTCAGTCCCGATTTGGTTAGTAACATAATAAGCCTCGTTACCGTAATATTACTTGCGGTAGCGGTTTTCTTGAGATTGCCTGTAAGGAGCAGGCAGCGGGCCAGGTTCACCGGCCTGAGATCATCTGGCGCGCAATGAAAGACCCGGTGTAATTTGATTTACCGCATGTTTGTATTTGAGTCTTTCAAGCAGGATAGTTACTCCCCTGCCTGAAAGGCTATACCATCCTAAATTATTGGCATTCCACCGGTATGATCGAAGTAGCCGTTATCAGCAATCTTTACCGAAAATACTCAAACCTAATATTACCCACTATTTATGTCATGGCTAAACTTGATTTATATTGAGTTTAAATAAGGCTGCTATTATTATTGCAGAAGCTCTGGTTAGCTTTGTCTTTCATAGTACAATTTCTCATACAAGCAAAAGTAGAATCGATTAAATCATTTAAGGGACAATCAAATAGCATGAGTAGAATACTAGTTGTGGACGATGATCCTCATATTCGGGAACTGGCCAGGATTTTCTTGCAAAAAGATAGCTTTGACGTGCTGGAAGCCGCGGATGGAGTAGAAGCCCTCGCCCAACTTGAGATGGTTAAAGTAGAACTTGTTATCCTTGACATTATGATGCCTAACATGGATGGATGGGAACTGTGTCGCCAGATCAGAGAATATTACGATTTTCCTCTACTGATGCTTACCGCTAAAGGTGAAACCAGTGACAAAATTCAAGGTTTCCAACTGGGAACGGATGATTACCTGGTAAAACCCTTTGAACCGGCTGAACTGGTGATGCGGGTAAAGGCTTTGCTCAGGCGCAATCGCATTGCCACTTCACAGACGGTTCAACTGGGTAGCCTCTTCATGAATCATAAAACATATGAGATTATGATTGGGGGTGATAATTTAACTTTACCTCTCAAGGAGTTTGAACTCTTATTTAAGCTGGCAAGCTACCAGGGAAAGACCTTATCACGCGACCAGCTAATCGAAGACATCTGGGGTTATGATTTTGAAGGAAATGAGCGTACCCTGGATGTTCATATCAACCGCTTACGCGAGCGCTTCCCCGAACAACAACACTCCTTTCGCATCACAACCGTGCGCGGGCTAGGCTACCGGTTGGAGGTGCTGGGATGAAGCTCCATCCGAAACTTCAAGCCACCCTCTTTTTTATCGGCCTGATGCTTGGCCTGGCTGTTATTTTTACTGCCACTTTTTTTCTGACCGGCTGGCTTTATGACCTGGCCGGCCTTACCATTCCGGCTGTCTGGAAACAGTTAATAAACTCCCTGGGAGGGTTATTTATTTTTGGCCTGATAATAACCGCGTTAACCCGCACTTTCAGGTCGCGGATGCTGGCGGGTGAGAGGTTGATTTACGGGCCGATCATAGATGCGCTTGAAAGAATTGCCAAGGGAGATTTCAGCGTCAGCGTAGAAAATAAGGTTGACCGGAACGAAAACAGGATGATCGGGGAACTGGTAGACAGTGTAAATAGAATGGCGGCCGAGTTAAACCAGCTTGAAACTATGCGCCAGGAGTTTATTTCTAACGTATCCCACGAAATTCAAACTCCCTTGACTTCTATCCATGGGTTTACGCAGGCTTTGCAAAGTGAGACGCTGGCCCTCGAAGACCGCCAGCACTACCTTACTATTATTGAAGCTGAAAGTACCAGACTCTCCAGGTTAAGCGATAATTTGCTGAAACTGGCTTCGCTGGAAGCGGAGCAGATGAAGTACGAGCCCAAACCTTACCGGCTTGATCGCCAACTTCGCCACCTGATCCTGGCCTGCGAACCGCAATGGTTGAGCAAAGCTCTTGAGATGGATATTGCACTGGCGGAAGTTACCGTGATAGCCGATGAAGACCTGCTCAATCAGGTCTGGCTTAATTTGCTGCACAACAGTATTAAATTTACCCCTCACGGCGGCAAAATCTGTATTGGCTTGAGCCAAAACTCAGACAAAATCGAGTTCAAGATTGCCGATACGGGCATAGGCATTTCAGAGGAAGATCAGGCCCATATTTTTGAGCGTTTCTACAAAGCCGACAAATCGCGGACGGGTTTAGCCGGAGGCAGCGGGCTGGGTCTTTCCATCACCAAAAAAATCGTGGAATTGCACAAAGGTACCATCGCGGTCGAAAGCCAGCTAGAGCAGGGAACGATCTTCAGGGTCTCTCTACCTGTCCGTTAGTCCTGCCCTCCTTTCAATAATTCAACCATCTCACAATCAGTCTTTCCTCCTACCGGCCACGGTTGTTTGCCACTTTTTAATTTCTCCCTTTTAGCTGTATTCTGCAAATCCAACCCGCATGAATAAATAAGGCTTTCAATCCAGAGCAGGCATAGATTTGCCTGCTTTTTAGGTCGTATCTGGTTAGCAGGTAGGCTCAGTTTAAATTGGGTTTACAAAGCGGCAGTATCTTAAAGAAGTACCGTAAATACTACGGACTGGAAAGCAGGTAAATACCGGAGTTAAAGATAAATTTCAACAAAGGAGCAAAAACAATGGAAAGTACAATTAATCCACAAACCATCCGAGAGAAAAAGGAATACTCCTCCCGGTTTAGCACCGGCCAGGTGACTTCAGCGGATGGCACCATCATTGGCTACCGGCAGATTGGTATTGGGCCTGGTTTGCTGGTACTCCACGGTGGCGCACGTGCAGGCCATCATTATGTGAGGCTGGCTCAGGCCCTTGCTGATGCTTTTACTGTCTACCTTCCGGACCGTCGCGGTCGTGGCCTGAGTGGTCCTGCCGGAGAGAATTACAGTTTACAAAAAGAACTGGAAGACGTGAGTGCGCTTCTAGAACAGACTGGCGCTCAATTCATATTTGGGCATAGCGCTGGTGGTTTTTTCGCGCTAGAAGCCGCTGTAACTCTCAAAGTACCTATCACTAAGCTGGTTTTATATGAACCGGCCGTTTCAATCAATGGTTCACTACCCCTGGGCTGGCTTCCGCGATTTGAAGCAGCGCTGGGTCGCAAAGATTATGTCACGGCAGTTGTTATTTTCTTTAAAGGTTTGAGTCTGAACAGTTTAAGCCGGGTGCCGGACTGGATACTTTCCCCGTTTGTGCGAATCATCTTACGTGGTGAAGAGGGTCAGGAGTTAATTGATCTGCTACCCACTTTTGTTCGAGAGGTTAAAGAGTTTCAACGTTCCGGGTTGAGCTACGAGAGATACCAAAATATTACCGCCAAAACTTTGTTATTCGGGGGCGCTCGTAGCCCAGATTATCTAAGGCAAGGAATCCGCACACTGGCGAAGATAATACCGCAAAGCTGGTTGATTGAATTGCCCAAACTGGACCACAACTCACCTGACCAAAACGCACCTGAAGTAGTTGCCAGCGAATTGAAAGAGTTTTTTGCCTGAAAGTTGATAGAAGAAAAGATTGAGAACCGGTTGTGGCCAAAAACGGAACATTAAATAAAATAGGGAGGTACTTCTCGCATGACCGCTGATTTAAATACATATTACCCGGTAATAATTGAAAAAGAAAAAACCGGCGCTCCGGTGATAACGGTAGAGCGGCTGGTAAAACATTACAAAAAAGCCACGAATAACGCTGTGGATGATATTTCCTTTAGCGTCCAGCCTGGTTCCTTTTTTGCGCTGCTGGGGCCAAACGGCGCGGGTAAAACCACTACTATTTCGATACTGACTACTACCCTTTTACCTACCTCGGGCAGAGTAAGCATCGCAGGATACGACCTGGAAAATGAGCCTAATAAAGTTCGTGACGAACTGGGTATTATTTTCCAGAAACCGAGTCTTGATCTGCACCTGACAGCCGAGGAAAATATTCGCTTTCACGCCATGCTCTACGGGATTTATCCATTCCGACCCTCTTTTAACCTCATGCCTAAAAGTTACCAGAAGCAAGTGCTGGAACTCGCCCAGATAGTCGGTATGGAGCATCTACTGCATAAGAAGGTTAAAACCTTTTCAGGAGGTATGCAGCGTAAGCTGGAAATTATGCGAAGCCTGTTGCACCGGCCAAAGGTGCTGTTTCTGGATGAGCCAACTGCCGGTCTGGATGCCGACAGTCGCCGCAATTTATGGGAGTATTTGCAAAAGGTACGTGATGAGCACGGTACTACCGTTTTTCTGACCACCCACTACCTGGAAGAGGCCGAACTGGCGGATGACGTATGCATTATTAACCAGGGGAAAATAGTGGCACAGGGTTCTCCCGCGCAGCTTAAAACCCAATTGATCAACAACTATCTGACCATCGAGGCCCATGACAGGCAGGCCTTGCGAACCGAGTTGGACCGGTTGCAAATTCCATTCGATGGGCACTCACCCCTCAAATTATGGGTAGAGGATGCGCGCATGGTACACGAGCTACTTCGGAGAATTACTACACCCCTGTCACATATTGAAACCTATAATCCTTCGCTGGAAGAAGCTTATTTAGAGATAGTGAGGAACACCAATGCGTAATCTAAACGCCGTCCTTACCCTGGCTTACCGTGATTTGCTGAAGTTTGTGCGGGAGCCTGTGCAGATGATCTTTTCATTTTTCTTTCCAGCCCTTTTTGTAGGGGTACTGGGCAGCAGCTTTCAGCAGAATCTGGGGCAGGCGGCTGGCTTTAATTTTCTTACCTATACCTTTATCGGAGTATTAATGCAAACCGCTTTCTCGGTAACTGCCGAGACTATGATGACGCTGCTTGAAGATAGAGAAAACGATTTTACCCAGGAAATTTTCGTAGCGCCGGTCTCTCGGTACGCCATTATTCTGGGTAAGATTGTGGGCGGGACCTTACAGATAATTCCACAGTTTATAATTGTATCAATTGTGGGGCTCATCACCGGAGTACCGCTCGAAATCGGACCTTTACTGGCAACCTCCCCGGTGTTGCTGCTGGTATGCCTGTTGGGAGGTGGTTTCGGGATTATTCTGATTTCGCTTTTCAATAATCAGCGCGGTGCCGCCCAGATTCTACCGCTGATAATTTTCCCGCTGTTTTTCCTGGGAGGTGTCTTTAGCCCTGTACGGGATCTGGCGCTCCCTCTTGCTATTCTTTCTCACCTTGACCCGCTACGTTATGCGGTGGATTTAGGACGTGGCCTTTTTTACTCAGGTAAACCTGAATATAATTTGGTCGTACTAGAGTCTCCTCTGTTTAACTTAGTGGTGGTAGCGGGTATGACTGTCCTTTTTATCCTGGCAGGAACCTATATTTTTGTGAGGAGTGAGCGTAACAAATAACTTCTTCCGGCTTTCAGGCTGTTTTTGGTTGCCATGCCAGATGCTGATTTAGTTGAAATCGTAATCCAGCATAATCAACAGCAGGTTCAGGACTTAACTCTCAAGCAAGTCGCCAAACTGCTTGAGAGTTAAGTCGTTCGCTCTCATTCCCCAGTCACTCCAGGGATACTTAGCCGGGTAACAGGTCGGCCTCCAGCAGCGCGAAAGCTTCGTCTGCCAGGTCCAATAACCGGTAGGCCGCTGCCGCCCGTCGCCTGACAATAGATTCAATCGGGCGGCCCCAGCGCTGCTCCTCACGGGCGTGCTGTACCGGGTTAAGGGCCAGGGCAAGTCCCGGCACCGATACTCCCCAGCGGAGAACTGCCGATGCGGCATAGCCCAACCGCACCAGGCGCGGGTCGCCCTGCCAGCCCGCCTGGCGCAAGCCCTCCAGATAGCCCTCGAAAATAACCTGCTCCACCTGCTGCATCTGCTCTAATTCTAATTCGAAATACAACAGATTACACCAGATCAGTTGGACCAGCTCTTCGCCAATTGCTCCGTAACCGGTATATTCCCAGTCCAGCAGCAGCGTTTTTGGCTGGCCGTCTATGCCAACGACCTCAAAAATGTTCGGGTTCCAGACATCAAGATGGCATAGGCTGCGTGGCAGTCGCTCCAGTGCCTCAACCAGCTTCCGGTGATTATCCCACAGCCTGTAAACGCGCTCCGTGAGAGGCTCCGGAAAGGCCGAACGAACCAGGGGCTGCTCCCAGATTGCCTCATCATTTAAGAGAGTAAGACTACGCCCTATAAGAACCTCGACTCCTCGTGCCAGGATTTTGGGAGCTACTCGCTTCAGCACCGGGCGAACTGTACGGTTAATGACCCATGACCTGAGAGAGGTTCCACCATAGCCGGCATCAATACTTGAATAAAGCGTATTGACCCAGGTCAACGATTTGCGGCGGCTTAACCAGGGATAGTCCGGTAAGGGCCGGTGACTTGCCAGGTAAGTCCCGTTAAAAGTACCGAGGGCACAGGCGACCTTCCGGTAACGTTCCAGGGTCCAGTCTGAAACCGCAATATCATGGATATCTTCCAGCCACAACCAGACCTGTTGCTTCTCAGGTAGCTCTTCTACCTTGTAACAGCGCGGTGTCACAATTCCGTCCGACCAGCTACCCAGCAGCCCGGTTTTGTAGGCTAAAGCCTCCCTTTTCCAGTAGGTCCAGTCACCGGGCTTCCGTCCGCGATCTGCCGGTCGAGCCAGTATTTTCAGGACCACTGACCACTCCCGTACCTGCTCAGTCTGACGCACGGTGCCGGATATTCTAAAAATTCCATTTGAAACTGAAAGATTGAGAAGACCGTGCAATCGGGTTAGATGCCAGGTTAAAAGCTCCAGCGTGGAACTCTGTAAAACTTTACTGGCGACCTCCAGCAAAAGCCGGTCAGTTAACCGGTTGGTGACGAAATCCGATCCTTCTGACTCTGAAACGGACTTTGATCTTCTTTGCAGTACCTGGCGAGACTGCACAACTGGTTGGTTTATTTCAGAACGTGGTTCCGTAAACATTATCTGCTCGCCCTCCCCTCATCCAGGCTATCATTATCGTGGAGTAAAACCGTGAAAATGTACGCAAACCGGCCCGGTGCGCAAAGCCCACCCGGTCGCTATTGTGTGATGATCCCTAAACCCTGGTCTTTTACCTGTTGTACTTAGCTGAACTATCCAATCTGAGTAACTGTAATAGGGCATGCCGGGCTTTTCCGGCCTTGCTGCTGTCCATGACTTCAAGCAAACCCAGTAGCTGCTGGGTTTCATCCGAGTGGGGCACCACCCGGCAAATGGCACAGTGACCGGGCTGGTGTCCCAGCAATTCAGCCGTAGCCTGTTTCAGTCCGGCCTGAAAGGCTTGTCGGGTAACTCTAACCGGTTCGTTTTTCATGTTTGCCGCTGCGTGGCCGGGAGCCCAGGCTTGGGAGGCCATCCGTAACATTGGCAGATCCGCCAGCGTATCCCCAACTGCAAAGGCAACCGCCGGTTGCTCTCCGGTTCGAGCCTCCGGCTCAAATGCGGCCAGCATTTCTCGCAATCCGGTCCCCTTGTCAATGCCCACCACCATAAAGTCGGTTTGATTATAGCCGGGTATCGAGCGAATCAGGCCGGTAGTCCCGGACCGATCCAGCGCAGTATTCACCTCTTCCGACGATAAACCGTGCCGCCTGCCGGAAGGGCGCAAATGGTAAGCTCTGACTGCGACCCGGTAATCGGAGTCCAGATAGACACCTTCCATCGTACTTAGCACATGGCGCAATTCCTGCAAGCTCGCTCTTTCGCTCTCATTCAAAAGTTCGTGTGTTTCACCAGTCCGGTGGTTATAAATAACACCGCCATACTCTGCCACCCCGCCGCTTAACCGGTAATTGTAACAGCGTTCCCGCACCTCGGCCAGGCTGCGCCCGGTAACCAGTACCGGACGGTAGCCGTGCCGAATTAGCGCCCGAAGCGCTGAAGCGCTGGCCGGGGAAAGTGCCGGAAAACCGAATTTCCCTGTTTCCAGTACTCCGTCAACGTCAAGCGCACATAAAGTCCCTTTCGCGCTTGTGCCGGGTTCCAGGTCCGCGAAATAGACGCTGGCGTAGTAAGTCTGAAAAGAACGCGCCAGGCCCCGGGTCATTTCAGGGCTTTGTTTCTCCAGAGCCGGGTTATGATTTCTGGCAAGATAAGAAACCCAGCTATAAAGCAACCAGCGCTCCTCACTCACCGCTTCCCCGGTAAGAGCTTCATACTCTTTTTTTAGCTGCCGGGCCGCCAGGTTTGCCGGGAGGTTGGCTTTGATGCTGGCCAGTTCCAGCTCGGTGGCCAACCCTGCCAGGTCATAGACCGGATCGTAGCAGTAGAAGTCCAGGTTTGAGAAGGCCCGGTAATCGAAATTGGACTTTTTAAGGGAGCCTTCCGGT
>DATAKM010000122.1:0-17314 GCA_036261665.1 Chloroflexia bacterium | reverse complement strand
GGGGCGATTAGAATGAAGCCCATCACCCCTCTCCCTTGCTTGCCGGTTGGGGTGGTTTCAGTCCCCTTCGACGGGGCGATTAGAATGAAGCCCGGGTAAATGGCGTATTTCATCGCGCCCTCATCGAGTTTCAGTCCCCTTCGACGGGGCGATTAGAATGAAGCCCGTTTCAAGAACTGGGATCGGCTCAAAGGGTACTTTGTTTCAGTCCCCTTCGACGGGGCGATTAGAATGAAGCGCCATTGTTGGCAGGTCAACCGTAATGCCCCCAGGAGTTTCAGTCCCCTTCGACGGGGCGATTAGAATGAAGCCGGCGGGCGGTGCGGGGTCTGACCTGGCGCTCATATGTTTCAGTCCCCTTCGACGGGGCGATTAGAATGAAGCTTCTTAGGTTTGAGGGAGGTTTAACGGGAAGGGGAAGTTTCAGTCCCCTTCGACGGGGCGATTAGAATGAAGCCGCAACTTCTATAGCGGACCTGGCTTGCTCTTCCAGTTTCAGTCCCCTTCGACGGGGCGATTAGAATGAAGCAATCTGCTGGTAGGCGGTGCGACCGGTGTACCTGCCGTTTCAGTCCCCTTCGACGGGGCGATTAGAATGAAGCCTTTGCTCCATGCCGGATTTCCGATTGTGGCTTTTGTTTCAGTCCCCTTCGACGGGGCGATTAGAATGAAGCCCGTTGCTGGTGCGAGTGAACACCCCCGATGAGAACAGGTTTCAGTCCCCTTCGACGGGGCGATTAGAATGAAGCCTAAGCGTCAAACCTGTTGCCTGTGGCATGAACATGTTTCAGTCCCCTTCGACGGGGCGATTAGAATGAAGCGTAGCTGGGCTAGCAGCGCGTCCTTCTGGGCTAAGAGTTTCAGTCCCCTTCGACGGGGCGATTAGAATGAAGCGCTGGCCGGGCGTGCTAGCGCCCATTAGCAGTATTGGTTTCAGTCCCCTTCGACGGGGCGATTAGAATGAAGCCCCTATTCGAAGCACTAGTGACCATCCAGTATGAACGTTTCAGTCCCCTTCGACGGGGCGATTAGAATGAAGCCTACACGGCGGCGGCGAACGGGTTGCTTTCGATACTGTTTCAGTCCCCTTCGACGGGGCGATTAGAATGAAGCAAAACTCTTGTTATTTTGTGACGTCCATTTGAAGAGGTTTCAGTCCCCTTCGACGGGGCGATTAGAATGAAGCCGCTCACGATTTGAAAAAGAGTAGATGATATTTTAACTCCCCAGTCGTAATCAAGCGGCTAGTAGAGCTTCTCATAAAGTCATTTTTGTCTCTAAAAGTGACCATCTCACCTCATTTTCGACCAATTTTCTCAAACCCCTTTTTGCCATGCATACGGCAGGGGTTTGAGAAATTGTTTCTTCCCTTAAATCCGGCTCGAAAGACCGGATTTGCCTGATAATTTGCCACTTTCATGGTTACTCATCAGGAGGTTTGAGAAAGAAACCTTTAGGGACCATCTACAGCTTCACCATCATTATATCAAACCCTAGAACGAATAGCGATTACCAGATATCGGGACAGAAATTGCGAAACTCACAGTCCTGGCAGCGCCCATGTACGCTTGTAGCATCAGGCAAAGCTTCCCGCTCTATCATTTGACGAGCCCGTTGTAACTGGGTCAGAAACTTAGCCTTAATTTCCTCGGTCATAGCTACCTCGCAGGATTTTCGGGTAGGAATAAAATGTACAAATACTCGCCGTACCGGCACCTTCCATTTTTCTTCAACCATCAAGGAATAAGCCGCTAGCTGGCGTAGATGATTCGATCCAATCCGGTTGTGAAGGTCGTTTTTGAATTCTACCGGAATAGCTTCACCGTCGCTCAAGATTAGCATGTCGAGCAGCCCGGTTAAATGTAAGGAATTCGAGTTTAAAGCCACATTGAATAGCCGTTCGCCCCGTTGCAGGCCGTAACTTCTCAGGCTCCGACGTTCCTCTAGGTCTGCTACGTGTTCATGTTCAAGCAAGCCTTCCGCCATCTTGAAGGTAGTAGGCCGTACCCGCCGCAGGCCCAGTACATGAGTAAAATAGGGAATGCGAGCGCAATATTCATACTGGCGCAGATCGCTAACCGTTAACTGTATGCTCATGAGGCGATAACTCCTTTCTCGGCCTGGTCCGGTGCTGCTCCCGCTTTAACATATTTACGCGAGCGGGCCAAATCCTGGGGCGTTAGCACAAATAACTGCAAGTTGCCTTCTGCATTGCCCAGCCGCCGCTTGCATTTCAGCCACAACTCCTCCTGACGGTTGGGCGAGAGATTACCTAAAAAAGCTGAATACTGGATGCGTGTCAGACCGTAATCCTGGCAAATTTGAGCTACTTTAGTGCGCACCCGGTCGTTACTGATGTCGTAGACGAAAAGCGTTACCATAGTTACCTCCTGCTAGTTACCAGCCACAGATAAAAGGCTGGTAATCCTGGCCTAAATCGCCCCGCACGTAAGTAGCGATATGCCGGGCCTGGCTGTAGAGAATATATTGCAGCGTCTGACGCTTTTTCTCGTAGCGTTCGCGACTCTCGTTCAACCGCTCCATAATCTTGCGAGCCAACAGCTTGCGAGTTTCGGCAGTCAGGCGGCCCTGTTCATCCTGAACTAACTCGGTTTTTAGATTGAGCAAAGATACTACTACCCGGTCTACTACCGGCTGGCGGAACTCCTCGACAAGATCGAACACCAGGCTGGGTTTACCGGGACGGTCGGTATGCACAAATCCGGCAAATGGGTCTAATCCTGCCAGCACCAGGGCCTGCTCTACCCGGCTATACAGCACCCCATAGCCGTAATTAAGCAAGCTGTTAATCAGATCGGTTGCGCCCTGCCCTTCACGGCCCGGCCATTCGTAGTCTGCCAGCAGCAACTTTTTGAACTGCTCCCAGTAAAGTTTGGCGGCCTGCCCCTCTTGCGCCAGCAGTTGCCCGCGTACCTCCTCAATGTTTGGCCCTTCCAGGCGCGCCAGTTCATCGGCCATCCCTTCCAGATCGATGGCAGCCTGCCGCACCTCGGCATACAGTTCCGGCATCTTCTGAGCGCGATTCTTGTTGAGATAGCGCAGGGTATTCACCTGGTTGCGGATTTTACCGGCAGCGAAAGTTTTACCGAGAATCAGGCCTCGCCGGTCGGTATAG
Source organism: Chloroflexia bacterium (assembly GCA_036261665.1). Classification (GTDB taxonomy): domain Bacteria; phylum Chloroflexota; class Chloroflexia; order Chloroheliales; family Chloroheliaceae; genus 54-19. Next base: position 14,178 of record DATAKM010000122.1, on the reverse strand, counting down.
GCGAGAAGCTGTTCGCGCCGGGTTTTAACCGTGCCAGAAAGCTGGCTGGAAAAGAGACTGGCATAGGCCCGCCCACCAAAGTCCAGAAAGTGAATGGCAATGCCGCGCCGGGCACATTCCTCTACCACATCGCTGCTGAGACTGACACCTCCACTTGTAATCAGTACTTGCTTTAGCTCCACCAGGGGCACTTCTTGCAAAGTCTCCCCTTTGCGGCTGACCCGCAGCCGCTCGCTATGCTTGCCGATATAGGCGCCCCACTCGTCTACAATTAACTCTGCCGGATTTTTGAGGACCATCTGAGTTTCCTCATCCAGCATCATATCCACTGCCACCGGCTCCACCGCGCTCTTCTTCACCATAACTACCCGCCTTTCGCACCTTGTATAACTTTACTGCTCAATAAGGAGATAAACTTTTGCTGTCATGAGTTATTCCCGCTGTAATGCGAAAAGTGCGACTCGTCAGGGCATAAAAAAAGGGCGAACCTTAGTTCGCCCGCAACAGCACTCCGCAGCTTTATTCCGCCAGTGGAGTAGAATCGAGCGAGTACCAGCCATTGCCTTTGGTCGCGTCCTTCCCGGCATGGGTAAGCTGCCCCCAGACCAGCAGCGGCAGCAGATTCGGCACCTTTCCCATAAAAGTAGCCTCGCCGACAAACCCCCCCAGCGAAAGGTCCTGATGCTGGCGATTGCTGTAACCGCGCACCGCTTCCCACTTAACCCGCCGCTCCACTTCCACCACCGCGCAAGCCTCCGCCATGAGCATCTCGAAATCCAGCGACAGTTCCGACCCGCCAAAAGTAGCCGAAAGACTGCTGAGGCGCTCAATCAGGCGTTGCGCCAGCACTGGAAACTGCGGGTAGGCCAGCGGCTTACCTTCCGCCACCAGGCGCATCGGGGTGTGGAAGGTAAAGCATAACCTGTAAATGGTATCGGGCGCGCCCTGGCAGAGCGCTGCTACCTGATCGGGTGTAACCGGTATCTCTGGCGGCAGCACGCTCTTTTTGCCAATCTCAAAAAGACTCTGCGTCTCTCCTGAAAGAGGATTGCGCGCTATAATCTCTCGCACACGCAACCGGCCGCGTCCCCAGCGACCTGGCCGGTACTCGCTTTTAGCTCCCAACCCGTCGCGCTCAAGCTCTTGCAGGCCCACAATCAGGTAGGGGAGGAACCCAACCGACCCGGCAAAGAGGGTCAGGCCCCAATCCAGGCGGTCGCCAGGCTGGAAGATATTTTGTGAACCAACCGGAGGGCGAATGGCAAAGGGGCGCGGCACGTCTCCACCGCGCTTGCCCTCCTCGTCCACCGTTGCCAGCAGGAACGACACCGGGCAGACCTCGACCAGCGAACAGGGTCTGCAACTGCTTAATTCCTGGCGGCTGCATCCCACCTTACGCAGGCTGTTGAAAAGCGCCCCGCGCAGGGCCGAGCCTTTGTGCTGGTTCAGTGTCACCGGCGCCCCCTCCGCCACCTCACACCGGAACTCGAAAGTCTGAGCTGTAAATACTTTTGTAGCTGTTGCCATAACTTCTCCCTTAATCCAATCGCCGGTACAGGCTGTAACTGCGACTGGAACGCTCTAACCGGTATGGAACGACAATCGAGCGCAATAATCGTTCTTTGCCAAGCTTTACTTTTTTATCAGAATAAATATCAGCTTTATCAAAAGTCAAGTCCGGCCCGCAATCATCAAGGGTTTGCAAAATACCGTTAAACCGAATTGGACCGTTTTCGACATTCAGCGGTACAAAGTCTTCCGGCAAACTATTGGTTTGAAACGGTAGTGCTACAAGCTGGAAGAACCCGCCGCGCTTACCCAGGTAATTAACGTGCAGCAACAATTCGCTCAACACCTGGGTAGCTTCGCCGGTTAACAAAGTCGGCTGAACCTCAAAGGCAAAGCCAATCCGGCCCTGAAAGTGTACGTATTCCCGGTAAGCGATAGTTGGTCCAAAAGGACCGCCGCTATCCTCTACCTCGATTTCCGGCTCGGCTTCATTGTTCACTCCCTCTGCCTTCTTTGAGTCCTTGTCGGTGCGTTTTGGCTTCTGGATTTTAGCAAAGAGATTAGTTACGACCGCCTGCTCTGCCGGGCGAATAGCTACCCTTAAATCGCGCAACCATTCAAAATCCTGCCTTCCCTGTGCCAGCCCCCTGGTACGTATGGCTGCATCAAGCAAGGCCATTTTGAGAGTAAAAGGCGTCGGAACCAGCAGCGTCTTACCGGCAGAACTGGTGGCAAGGCTACTTTTCAGGGAGAACAGGGTAGTGGCCTCGTACTCGGCGATAACCCACATAGCTTCCTCCTGTTATTGCCGCCCGTAGTTCAGCTTGTAAGGTTCGGCTTTAAGGATTAAATCGGTCATAATCTCGGCAAAATCGGCCATACTGTTGAAGGGCCGCAATTGCACTACTTCACCACCCCGTAAGTTATTGAAACTTCCGGCAATCCGGGTCAGTTCCTCTTTGTACTTGCTGTTTAACGGGCTAATGGTAGGGGCTGGCAGCACGTCGCTGGTTAGGGTTACCACTCCCTCAAAATTAGCGATGTGCGGATTCTGGGTGTTGCGCATAGCGCCGTTTGGCTGTACGAAAGTATATAAGAGACTTTCCATCATAGCGGCGAAACGACTACGGCGTTCCTCGTTACTAATGCCGTATTCCTGCCGAATATCGTTAAACCCGATACGCGCCGCTTCCAGCGTTACTACTACCGCATAGCTACCGCTGCTGGCGGGGCGGTGGAAAATATTCTGTCCCAGGTTCGCTTCGTCTTTGGCCGTATTTTCGCCTAGCTTGCCGCTATCCGCCACATACTTGACGTGGAAATAACTTTCAGTTTTGACCTTTTCCGGTACCCCTGCTACCCAGCCGAACTCTACCACTGATTTGCGGCCCAGCGCTTTGTTATTAGCTGTGATTAAAATACCTTCCATGTCGTCCAGGGTGCAACGGGCCAGCATTTTATCAATTACGTCCCGGTCGGGGGTCTGTTTGCTGAAACTGCCGGTAAACTCCTGGTCAAACAGGATGCGATTGGCATTAAACTCCTCACAGCCCTTGCAAAGCGGCAAGCCGCGCTGTTTAGCGATACGCTGTAAGTGTTCCGCCTGAATATGCTTGTACATATCACCCGAAATCGCGTTTACCTGGCGTAGTTCGTAGTCGCTGTCCAGCACATTAACCATACGAGTCGCAATCTGGTTGCCTTCGCCACCTTCATTATTGAGCGAATGGAGATTTAAGGTTGCCTGTCCACTGATAGCCAGCGAGTAAATTTGAAAAGCCATAACTCTAGTTCATCCTTTCCTGTAATAGTAATAGTAATAGTAATCAGGATTATACTTATTTGAGAATCCCTGCTGGTTCTTGTTCCTCCTCTGGCTGTCGCTCTTCTTTAGTTTTGCGGTCTTCCGCTGAACCATAAGCTGCCAGCAGATTACAAATCAGGCTAGAGCCATTTTCCTCCACCAGTCGCATTACCGAATCGAGGTGGCTACGCTCTACCCTGGAGCGCTGCAACTGGCGCAAGTGCGCATCGGCTGGGTTACTGAAGCCCTTCTTGTTCTCATACACCTGTTCCGTTTCAAGATTGTATGAAGAAACGAAATCGGTTAAAGCGGTAATAAATTCGTCCTTATATTGGCCCTTGCGCTTTAATTCCTGAATCAAGCCGTATTTGGGTTCGTAAAGCCGGTCTCCACCGCGCGCCTTGTTGCGCTGTGGTATTACGGTACTTTGCCTCAGGGCATAAGCCACTCGCAAGAAACCTTCGTCCTGGATGATAGTGGTCAGGTCAGGATTGCGGTTCTTGGTTTGATTGGTCATAATCACCTCCAGATTATTAATAGTGTGCAGGCGTAGAAAACGCCCGCGTCTATCCCATTCGCGTTCGGTTACGCTCATGTAAAAGCGGCTGTAACCGGCACAAAAATCACATAGAGCCTCTAAATCGTGTCCACTCAGGAAATTGCGATAAGTTAAAAGTAAGTCGTATTCTTCAGCCCGGCCTTCATCGAGATTTTTGAGTAATGCCTCATGCTCTGCAATCACATCCAAATACTGTTGCACCTGTTCAGGCGTATCAATCTGTCTTACCCAGCCGGGTAAACCGATAAAAGAGATATTCATGACAGCCGCGCTGCTGCCCAGGTCTTTGTAAAAAACCGACCAGAGTCCATTAATGTAGTTTTCCGGTTCTCCTCCTTCGTCCTCGAACAGGCTAACTATTTGCCTTGCCATCGTTTCGCTACGATTTAAAAAGGTTCTGGTGTAATCAAGTGCAGCTCGAATATCCATCAATACCGAAGTAGACGACCGGAAAGAAGTTTGAAATTCATCCCAGATTCCCCGGTTTAGCTCTAAATCAATCTGGCGCGGGTCCAGTACATAAAGCTTGCGGTCTTTTGCCCTGGGATTTTTAGGATTTCTAATCATGCGCGGAGCAGCGCATTCAAAGGCGCCTACCGCCTTCAGAAATTCTAGCAGCCAGAAATTGTTAAGGTTGCCCATAGCTAACGCGCTCGATTTGGAGGAATTTTGACCTTTACCGGAAGCAGGGTTGAATAGCTGCGAAGCGGTAGCCTCCGATTTGCCCTTAAAATGGCCCTGCTTTATTCCGGCATTCCATTGCGCCTGCGCCTCCTCAACCTGATTGGGCGAACTGCTTGTCATAAAAAGTAGTAATTCAAACAGTGCCGGAAAATCCTTTTCATTTTCCTCCCAGCGATTGATAATTTCGTTGTAGCCGATAATTGCCGACATCTGGTTAATAGCCTGAAAAGTGGCCCACTCCGGTCTAGGTGGGTCTAGATTCTGCCAGGCCGGATGAAGAGGGTCTTTAAGAGCTTCCATCGGTAAATTCTGGCGTCGCTCATAGTAAGTATTTACATCCGCTTTGGTCTTCTCGTAATCCAGCGCTGTTGTTTTAGCCGGACGTTTGGTTGCATTTTTAGCCGTCAGGATAAATTCAATAGGGGCGAAAAAGTCTACCTTTTCTACCATCTCCCGGGTCAGTGATACTGGTAGGGTAATAACGTATTTATCGCCAGCATCCTTTATCTTGACCTCTTTAGCGCTGTAGTAATTCGGTGCGTTCAAGATATAGCGGAGTAAGCGCGCCAGGCCATAGGCCGCCAGAATATCACCCGGCGTACCGCTGGCTTTATCAACGTAGTAAGTGGATTGGTACACTCAATCCCTCCTTTGCTTAATTTGCAGAATGGGCTTCGTAATACTTAAATGAATTTTGGTCGGCTAACCTCAAAACCCGAATGATAAGCATAAAAAGCAAATGCTCATTCTGATTACTGGCCTTAGTCAGTAAGTTCTCAGGTAACGTAACTGCTTGCGGGCAGGCTGCCATTAATTGGCCGGGTTGTAAATTCCAGGGCTGACCGGTCCAGATAGTGGCAAGAGCTTCGTTCAAAGCCTGATATGCCGCGCTATGTAGCTTAAAAACATTCAAATCTTTTGCGGTTGGAGCGTGATGACGGGCAATCGCGCTTACCACCGGACGGGCCATTTCCCCTAACTCCAGTTTTAAGAATTTCTGAACGATAGCCGCCCCTTCTACCGCATGAGGAGGGCGTTTGCCGCCTTGCTGCTGATACTGGCGCTCCAACTCACGGTCGTACTGCCAGTCGTAATCGGTGTGGGCTAGCATAGTTGAGGCGGCAGCCACAGTTTTGTTGGCAAAGCGCTGCCAGCCATGTACTGCCCGCTGCCAGTCCTGAGTCAACTTCCCGGCGTCGTGGAAAACGAAGGAGAGCCGGATAGCCCGATCAATCAGGCCAGCCGGAGTAGCCGGGCCTAGTCTCTCTTGCAGGCGAGAAGCGGCAAACGCAATCTCATCTTCAAACTTGAAATAGCCGTAAGCCCAGTTAACGTTGCGGATGTGTTCGGCATAGCTCTCAAGCCGGTAGCTATAGTGTTCCCGTTCTTTTTCTACTTTTACCACCACCTTAGATTGAAAATCTGCGCCCTGGTTTAGCTCGAAACGGAAACCGCGCTCGCTATCGTAGCTTACCAGGCGTGGGTTGACCACCACCAGCGGCTGCCAGCTTGCATCATCTCCGGGCTTAATATCCACCCATTTGTAGCTGCCCGGTCGGCGCTCTATCTGTTCTTTTGCCGCTTCGTTTTCGATATATACCGGATAGCGAACGGCCCAACAGTCCAGTTCAACAGCCTGTTGCTGAAGTTGGTTCATTTTACCCATGAAGCTGCCGTCAAAAATCGAAAAGCTTTCATAGGCGTAGGGGTCAGTAATTTCTGACGGTTCAGGGTGAACCAGAATCGAGCGCGAGTCAGCGTCACGGATAAGCTCGCGCCTGTAATTCGGTTCCAGTGAGTTAAGGGTTTGCTCAATCTTATTTGCATGTTGGCTGGCATTGGCTTTAATCCGCTCCAGGCCTGCCTCATCTTGAACGGTATGGACAGCGTTAATTAAAGCCTGTTCCTTCTCGAAAGTGACCGGCATTTGCCCGAAAGCTTGAATGTTCTGGAAGGTAGGTTCAAAGAGAGCTTCACTTTCTTTGTAGGGCAGTTTCTTTTCTACCTGATAAACATAGACCGTACCTTCCTCGTCAGGATGCCGGGCGCAGCGTCCGGCCCGTTGCAAGATGGTATTGGCCGGGGCTAGCTCACTGTGTAAATTTTCAGAGGTTATATCAACGCCTACTTCAATTACCTGCGTGGCAATCAAAATGGCGCTGCCGGAAGTATCAGTGTCAGGATTGTCCTGGTAATGATTGTTTTTACGCTTGCCGAATAGTTTTAGCAGTTCCTTTTCTTTTGCCTGCCGGTCGGACTGGAAATAACGAGCGTGCAGCATCAACAGGCGTGTATCAGTACCGGCAGTCAAAGCGGCCAGTTCATCATAAAGTTTTTGCGCACGGTCTACCGTGTTACAAACCACTATGGAACGGCTAACGTGTTTTTCAAGAACAGCTTTGCCGGTTAGCTGGCTATCTACAGATACAAAACAGCGCTTCTTGGTAGCCTGGGCCGGTATTTGCTTTAATTCCTCCGGAGATACGGTAACAATTTCGCCTCCGGTAATCTCGGCTAACTTTTTCAGCACAGGTTCCGAGAAAGTGGCTGTCATTAACAGTGAGGGCGTAACGCCCTTGAAACGCTGCAACATCCACATCAAGGTGGGCAAAGCCGTCTCAGGGTCAAAGAGATGGGCTTCATCGAAAACCAGATAAGAAGAGGCAATCGCTCCGGCATTAAGGTTAGCGGCACGTTGCGAGAGCGAGTAAGGGACCATCAGGAAGCTGCTCAGGGTCTGGTCAATGGTGGTGAAAACAACATTCTGGCGCAATTCCGGGTCTTCAGGGCGTTCGCCGGTCAAAACGCTGGCTTCCAGCTTTTGATTTCGCTGACTAAGTGTCTCGCGTAAAGCTTCTTCTTGCAGGGTCTTTTGCACATCAGCGTAAAAGTTGTTAACCAGAATTTTCCGCTCTACCGAGTAGATCATTTTGCGTGGAAAAGCAGGCGCTTCTAAATACTGGAAAGCGTAAAAGAACGGAAAAAGGGCAGTATTGGTCTTACCCGCACCCGTGGGAGCCTGCAACACCACACTTTTACCATTCAGCAAATGCTGAGCAACCTTTATCTGGAAATCATAAGCCTCAAGCTTAAAAATCTGCCTGAAAGCCTCCCGTAAGCTATCCTTATCAATAAGTGGCATGTCTATCACCTATCAAGCTCTATGCTTTCTTCTTACGCCTACACTCTTTATTCCCGTCAGCGTTAAAAACATCGACTCAGCTAATCCACCATGCGCAACCGGGCCGGGGCCGGGTCTATAGCGACCAGCAGCGGGCGAGCCAGGTGACCAAAAGAGCAGATGGCCTGGCCGGGTGCAAGGCCGGGCAAACGCCGCCACAGGCTCTCGTCAATGCCTGCGATAGTCTTTTGCAGGGTGGCGATGGTGGCTGCATCATTTATCTTGTGCAGGATGTAGTTGTTAATCAGGCCGAGTAGCTCCCTGGGCAGGTGTTGCGGCAACTGGGTCACGAAGACCAGCGAGAGCCAGCGTTTGCGCCCGCGCTTGGCAATCCGCGCCACCTGCTGGAAGAGCAAAGGCATGCGGGCGATGCGGCTGTCGCTCAAAAATTCGTGAGCCTCTTCTATTACTATCATCACTTTGGTGAGTGGAGTGCCCTCTCGCTCATGCCGTTCGTAGGCCGCGTCCTGCTCCTGTTGTAGCCCGCGCAAAATTTCGGTAATCACCAGATTGTTCAGTTCAGGCGAGTCCGTGTCGGAGAGGTCCACAATATAGACCCGGCCCGGTTCGAGCATCCTTGAATAGTCGAGCGGAGCTATTTTCGACCCGCTTTCAGTCTCGCGGTCAAAGACGTTCAGACGGCGCAGGCGGTGCAAACGGCCCAGGAGGGCCAGCCAGCTTGCCTCGTTATCGGTCCCTTCCTTGCGAATGCGGTCCTTCAGTCTGTTACGGTTGGCCCGAAATTCGGGAGTATAAAGTTTTACTTCCTCCTCTGAACCGGCTTCTGTTTCTCTATTTTTCCCTTTTTCTGCGCTACCCGAACGCAACTGGTGCAGGTAGAAACTAGCCACATCTATGAGATGTTCCAGGCGCAGGCGCGGTATGCCCGTCTCAAACTCATCCAGGTTGAAAGCTTGCTGTTCTTCCTCCTGTGTAGCCGGGTAGATTTTGAGGTCGCGCAGCAGGAGTTTAGCCCAGTCGTAGGCGCGCCGGAAGCGAGTCTCCTGGGCTTCGTTCAGATCAAGAATTTCCTTCAGGAAGTAGGGCGAGAGATTTGAGAATTGCAGGCTGAAGGCGCGCTTGAGCGGGTAGTCCGGGTTGGCGGTTTCGCGGCCTACCAGGTGCAGCAGGTAAGGTTTATCGAGACCCTTTGGCTTAAGGTCACGCTTGGCGAGGGCGGCCAGCATGGCAGGGTCGGTGGTCGGCTCGGCCAGGTAGGTATATTCGCCTTCGACGTCCAGCACTATCACGGCGTAACCGGCCTCCTGGGCTCCGGCAATCAGGCGCGCTACCGTCGTACTTTTGCCGCCGCCGGTAGTTCCCAGTATGCCGGTGTGGCGCGGCAGGACCGCCTTGCGGTCGCTCGGAATACCCACCCGGATATTCTCATGGCCGCTGGCTCGTCCCAGTTGAATATCGCCTTCCACCCGCAGGTAGCGAGCCGTTTCTTGCTCGTCCAGCACCCAGACCGGGCTTTTGGGCAGGGGTCGGAAGCGCGGCGGCATAAGCTGGCCTTCCACCAGTTCGCCCATCAACTCTACCTGGCAGCGCCCGTGATACTGGGGCGTGAAAACCATGCCCTTGATAGTGGTAGTCACTACCAGAGGCGCGTCAGCGCGCAGGCCATCCGGCTCGGCGAAGGGCCCTTTGGTGACAATCCCCAGGTAAGTGCGCGCAGTGCCGTCGTTCTGGTCCCGGCTGACAATCCGCACCAGCGACTGCGAAGGGGTCAGGCGCAAATTCTCGCGTTCCAGCAGGATGGTAATCGTATTGTCATCGCTGGACGGGCTATCGAACATGGTCCATGCTATCGCGCCTTCCTGGCTGGAATCGGGACTCCAGGGGCCTCCGGCCTGCTCCGCGTCATCCTGCAACCCGGCGAAGATAGAAGGATCAAGCGCCTGGGGCAGGTCGGATGGGAAGGGCGAAGGCGCAGCCAGGTAGGCCTCTTGATTTTTGGGTTTCTCCATTACAGTTACTTACCTCCTTGTTTCGCGTTCTGTCAGGTAGCGGAAGGGTTGCCCGGCAGCGGCGTAGCTCTGCTGGACCAGGTTCTGAAAAGAAGCAGGTTCAAAACTGGCCCGGCAGAGATTGTCGGCAATAGAGAGCAGCATGGGAAAGCCGCGGTACTCCTGCAAAACGCTATCGGCCAGGGCAATCAGGGCCGCCTCCTGGGCGTGGTCGGCATGGGCATAGAAGACGTAAGGCGGACTGCCTGAGGCTGCCCGGTAGACTCCGCGCACCACCTGTGGCCCCACCTCTTCCACAAAAGCGCGGACCTTCCGGCCCATGCTCTGCGGGTAACGGGCATTTCTAATCCAGCCCTCCAGCTGGTCATAAAGGGTATCTACAATCATGAATTGCAAAGGGCTGAGAGCGTTGCCGAGGGTGATCGCCACCAGGTCACGTGGCGAACTCGGCACATAGACGAATTTGCGGTGCCCTAAAATAAGTTCGCGCAGCAGGGTCAGGCTGGCTTCCACCAGTTGCAGGGTGCTGGTTCCTACCAGCATTTCCTTCGGCACCGGACTGCCGTGCCCCATCAGCCAGTGGCCCTTTCCCTCGCGCAGTAAAAAGCCCCGCTCGGCATATTCCATTAACCCGCGCCGGAGAAGCTGGTTCAGTTCATCCGAGGTATCCTCATAGCCCAGAGCCGCACGCTCGCGGCGTTGTTCCAGGACGCTCGCCATCTCTTCCACCGGGTCGGCTTCTTCCAGGCGCATGTCACGCCGGAAAAGCTGCTTGCGGAATTCGCTCTGGTCGCCGGCATAGCTTACGGTGCAAACTCCGATCTGGGCCATGGTCATGAGCAAGGTTTCGTGTGTAGCGACCGTACCATCGGCGGCCATGGTTAGGCCGTTAAAAAGCAGGTAACTGTGAGCCCACTTCAACTGGTCAAGAGTAACGGCGTAGAGGCCAGCACCGGGGGGCGCTCCCGGTCTCTGCCGGATCATGGGCAGGATGCGCTGGCGCACCTCCTCCGCTACTCTTTCTTCCTGCCCTACCGCCTGGCGGACTTCCTGCTCGATACGAGCGTAAGTTGAGGCCAGGTCGTTCCCCTGCTCCCAGGTGTCGAAGTCCAGCACTTGCTCGATGGGTTCGCCGAGGTGAGCGGTTGCGGTTACCTTCGGATCTGTACTGGACGGCTCGTTTTCAGACAGTGCCATTCAAATACCTCATTTTGGAGACCACTTGTTAATTTCGTTGGCGGGTCGCCTGGCCATAGCACTACTAACTACTCCTGCCGAAATCCAACAGGAATAATCCTTACATCTTTAATTCCCATTCTGTTTGAAAAACTTCGACTCGCTCTTTTGCCTTACTATAAATCCTGGCCCAGCCATTCCCGGAAACTCTCCTGGGCTCCAGCTTCGGGCAGCAAGAGCCGGGCATACTCCTGGGCTACCGGCAAAGGTAACCGGAAATGATTTGCCAGTATTTCTTGCGCGGCGGCCAGCCGTCTCAGATACGATTTAAGGCCCTGGATAGCCGGTATTACTAAACCGAGGGCCTCTTCCTGCGGAGCGAGTAATTCAAGGGCCAAACGGTCGGCCCGTTCTTCGGCTCGCAAAGTCTGGCCGCTTAAAATGTCACCCGTGCCGCTGCGCTCCATCAAATGCAGATGTGGCCGGAGCGAAATATTCCCCAGTGCACTTTGCCAGCGTTCTTCAGGCGTGGGGGATCTCCGGGCATCCAGGGTTTCTAAAATAGCGGGTGGAAAATATTTCAGCGCTTTATGGCGCGGCTCCCGGTAGTCCAGCAGGTAGTGGGCTACCTCGTGTGCCAGGCTAAAATTTTGCTCCTCGGCGCTATCACCGGCATCCAGCAGCACAAAACTCAAATCTTGATCAAGGGTAGCCAGGCAAGCCCGCAGCGGCCGGTCGGGCAATCTGCCGAAGGTCTGATTACCAGAAAAGCCCTGTTGGGTTAAGAACCGGCGCGCCGACTTTATGCTCAATCCTGGCAAGCGTTCCACACTTAAAGGCAAGGCGCAAAGAGCGGCGTATTCAAAATCAGTTGAAAAGCCTCCCGCTGCCTGCCAGAAAGTTTCTGCCGTCTCTTGAAGCCAGAGCTCATTCATGGTCTTTTTCCTGGGGCCCATCAGATGAAGGTGGTTCCAAAGGGTCTTCTTCGTAATCGCGGGCCGCCAGCAGGTAGGGGTCTGCCTCTGGTCGCCGGGTGATTTTTTCGTAAGCTTCCGCCTTCCTTAATATATTGGCCAGTTGGGCGGGTTTGATGCTAAACCGTTTGCAAATGGCGTCAACAGCGCGGCGAAAAGCGATACTATCAGCGCTATCAGGACGGCGACAGAGCGCCAGGCGCGGTAAATCTTCGGCAAATATACCCAGTTCTTTTACCAGGGCAGCCTCATCAAGCCCGGCTCCGTGCCGGTAGCTCTCCAGAGCGGAGGCTAAAAAGAGGGGATTACTGGCCGCTTTCCGCGCGGTCTCCTGCACAATTTTGTCAACCGGTTCAGGTCGTTTTTGTTCATCGCTCATAGTGAAGTATCCTCTGTAGGGGAGACTTCCGGGTTGTTGCTGCCGGACTCTTCTACCTTGCTGTCGCGCTGTTGCTGGCGTTTACGGCGTAAGTTCAGCCGGTCCTTGTGCCGTTTAACAATTTTCTGCTGTTCCGAGAGGCTCAAGTGTTCAATGCCCAGCAGACGGGCGTACTCGGCAGTGCGCCGTTCTTTCAATTCCATTAAGGCCAGCAGTTTGCGGTCCAGCTCGTTATCGGTTATTAGTTCAAATTCACCGGATAGTCTCTGCTTGAACTCGATCAGGCGTGAGGTAACTTCTTCTCGCCCGATAATTTCTTCTTCTATATTTATATTCCCGGCTACGAGGGAAAGTTCGACTTCATCCGGCGGAATATATTGGCGTTGCTCACGTTTAAGCCTGGCGAGCGCATTTTTGACATCTCCGTTAGCCGACATTTTCAGGTATTCAAGTAAATTTCCGGTGTTTAGTTCCGGTTTAAAGCTCTGAGGGTTATTGGTGTAATTAAAATAAGCTTCGGTGGCGGCATCCGAGAGGAGATCCTGATCAACTTTGGGGTATTTCCTTTGCAGATGCTTTAAAAGCAGGGGTAAATAGGTTTCAGCTATTTCTACTGTAACAACAGGATCATTTTCTAGGAGGCGTTGGTGAAAGGCCAAACCGCGCTGCGGCTCGGGTTTGTCTATGACGAAAGGCATGATTATTCCTTTGAGAAAAGTATATTACCGATTTGATATTATAGTGCCATATTTTCATAAGCTTTGCAATAACTTTAGATTATTTAACCATGAAATTGAAAATTTGTTGGTAAGGTGGTTTATTGGTGGTTCGACAGCGGTTGGACCCAGAAAGTGTGCTTGACCGGCGCGATCAGGATACTGGATGACGAGACTGATGGCACTGGCTGAACTGGTGGTGGCTGTGATCTATGGTGACATTGCCGCGAATGAGTGATAAGTCCTTACTAGCCTGGTCAACCATGATAAGCTGGCTGAGCACCTTTCTCTCTCCCGCTTACATAGCGCTTGGAAGGGGCGTGGCAGCCCGGCAGACTATTTCTACTCCGCAAGGTTTGCGGCCCTCGGCTGACTTGCGGTAGGACTTGCTTCTGCCTGCCGTAGTTCGGCTAACGGCAATGTTAGGAATTAATCTTGGAGATTTATAATAGAAAAGCTGCCTAGTATAAATAGGCAGCTTTTTTGTTTACACCCGGTGTATACCTTGGTTTAGACAGACGTTGAGCTGTTTAAGTCCTCCTCAACGGAACGATCTGATTGTAGCCGCTAGTAGATAACCGAAAGATTGCAGACCCTGAGAGTTTCAGTCCCCTTCAACGGGGCAATCGGATTGTAGCCTTGCAATAAAACGGGTTGACTGAAGCCCCATCGCCCGTTTCAGTCCCCTTCAACGGGGCAATCGGATTGTAGCTCACCCTCGATGGCCGGGGCCTCCAGATCATACCCACGTTTCAGTCCCCTTCAACGGGGCAATCGGATTGTAGCACCAGTATTTAATCATTGTTGATAATCAGGTACTTAAGTTTCAGTCCCCTTCAACGGGACAATCGGATTGTAGCAACTAAGCGAGCGTTACGCGATGAAACCTTATTATGAAGTTTCAGTCCCCTTCAACGGGGCAATCGGATTGTAGCATGGGCTCGTCCATTGTCAGGAGAGGCATTTTCTCCGTTTCAGTCCCCTTCAACGGGGCAATCGGATTGTAGCAACCTGATTTTGAGGCTACAGGTACAGGTGGTACAGGGTTTCAGTCCCCTTCAACGGGGCAATCGGATTGTAGCGGCCGGTAGTGCTGTTGGACACGCTGGTAAAGCCAAAGTTTCAGTCCCCTTCAACGGGGCAATCGGATTGTAGCCTTTAGCCAGGGTCTCAAGAGCGCTTATGGCCGTTTGTTTCAGTCCCCTTCAACGGGGCAATCGGATTGT
>DATAKM010000038.1:0-73844 GCA_036261665.1 Chloroflexia bacterium | reverse complement strand
TATAGGTGGAGTTCGTCCAGTTATCGAAGTCGTTGCCCATCACCACGCCGTAAGCCCCGCTGCCTGCCAGGTAGGAGATGCTACCGTTGGCCGGGTTGAGGCAGAGGGCGGGGGTCATGGCCACGTAGGGCAGGAGGCGCTGCGGTTCCGACCAGCCATTAGGGCTCTCACCCAGAACCGAGGCAGGCGGGAGGCCCAGGAGGGAACCGGGCAAGGCGAGCAAAGACAGGAGAGATAGGAGGAGCGAAAAGCCTCTTCTTCTACCTGCGCTTGATCTAGCTGTACTGGACCTGGCCGGCATTCCTGTTACTGGATGCCTGGCCCTCTCTTTATGCCCGTAATGCTTCTCACCTGGTTTACTTAGCATAATTACAATAACTCCCGCTTGTGCTGCAACTCAATCAACCCCTAATCTTTACAGTTATCCGGTGCTCCTGGTTTAGCTATTGCTTATCCTGATAGTTCAAATCTTCCATGCTCTCCCCGGCGTGTGGTAGTTCTGGTTCCGGGGAGGGCCGGTTAGATGGCGGCGGGTGAGGACCGGCAATGGCGGCGGCCTCGCTCACCTGCCCGTTTTGATAAAGGCCCTCTTCAGCTTCTGCCCGGCTAATTTCTACGATCTCCTCGAACTCATGGATGCGGCTGTCCAGGAGCGCCATTTTCTTATTCAGGCTGGCCTGTGCCTGGTCGATCTGTATGAGCCGGAGGCGAGCGGTGTGGAAGAGAGCCGGGTAGTAGAGAGCCAGGACATCTTCCAGGCTGGCAGCTCTCAGGAGTTCAAGAGTGCGCTCTCCCGGTCCACGCTTCCCGGCTCCTGGTTTTGAAGCCTGTTTCTTCTGGCTGTCAGAAGGCCTGGACGCTCCAGGTTGCCGGGATGCTGGGGTGCTCTTATCGCCTTCTTTTGCTTTAGGCTTTGCAGGTGAGGTCATGTCGCTGGCCCGTTTTATTCTTTTCAGCAAGGAGTCAGGCATGGCTGGTGGTTTCCTCCTCTTCTTCATCTCTTTCCGGCACTTTTTCTTTACCCTGGCGTATCCCGGTGATCAGGGGAGCTCTGGAACTAGCCCGTCTTTTCTTCTCCGGTGAAAGTCCCCTGGATGAACTCTTTCCGCTGCCCCTCCGATTAGGACCGGTTCGGTCTACCACCTCTATTCCCAGCCAGGGATAAATTTTGAAGCGGTATTTCCAGAAGAGCACCAGGCAGACAAGGCCCAGTACGGCCAGCAGCGCAGAGCTAAAAAGGCTGCCAGCATGCTCCTCCCCGCCTCTAACAGGCTGCGTTTGGGAGCGCTCTGCTGCGAGAGGACTGGCTGTGGCGTTACCCTCAGAGGCCTCTTTAGTAGCTGCAACCGGTGCTGTTGAAAGGGCTGGTGGAGTAGCGGCCTGGGAGTTTGAAGGGGTGAGCAGGTTTTGAGGAGTGACGGACCGGGCAGTTTCGATTTCGCCCGGCCGGGGACTGGGGTAGGCAGGCGGAGGGACGGTCGGCGTGGGGTAACCCGCCGCTTCGGCCTCGGCAGAAGCAGCCACAGCGGTCTCCACGAAGGACCGGCCCGGCATGATAGTCACGCGAGGGAGTAGGAGGCCGCCCACCGGGTTTTTCTCGTAGAAAGGCTTGCCCGCTCCGCCCGAAAGGTCGTTGTAGAGGAGGCCGTTCGAAGCCAGGACGAAATACTCGGTCTGAGTGTGGTTGCCCCCTGCTAGAGCTCCCGGGTAACCCCGGTACTGGAGGCTGGCGTTTTCGGGGCTCTCAAAGAAGGCTGAAGCTGGAGTGGTACTCTTGGTTTTAGTGAAGCGGAAGCGGTAGCCGGAGTAGGGCCAGCGCGAGACATCGAAGGCCACCGCCCCATTTATGTCTGTAAGTCCTTTTGCGATCACGGTAAAGGGCTGGCCCTCGAGGTTGCCCCAGTCGTAGGAGAGCACCTCACAGAGAGCCGATTGGATAGGCTGGCCCGTGTAATCTCTCAGCACCAGGGTCAGAACTCCTCCTTCTCCGGTCTTGCTTTGAGCCTTTTGAGCAGGTGCGAGGGACAGCGCCAGGCAGAGCAGCACCAGGCTAATGAGCACCAGGCCGGTCTGGTTAGCCAATCTTTTCGGAGTGTCGTTTGTCTTAAAGCCTTTCATCCTCTACTACCTCTTTTCATTTTTCCCATCCTGCTTCAACAGCCCAAAAGCTCAGTAGATCTTCAGCCTGACCCTTGATCAGGAGCGGTTGAGGTAAGGAACCGGGTCAACCCATGCTCCATTGATATGGATCTCGTAGTGGAGGTGTTCCCCGGTCGAGTAGCCGGTACTGCCCTCCTCCCCGACCGGCTGGCCCCACTCCACATTTTGCCCGGCAGCCAGGTAGACCCGGGAGAGGTGAGGGTAGATCGCCAGGAACTGGCCGGCCTGGACATAGGCCCGGATGCCGAAGCCGTCCGAGGCGAAACCGGCAAAGATGCAGCGGCCCGCCAGGGTGGCGTAGACCGTCTTGTTGCCGGTGCTGACCATGTCGTAGCCCCGGTGGAACCAGGGAGCGGAGCCTCCGGTAGCCAGGGCACAGGCCTGGTCCCTGAACTCGGGGAAGTCGGTGCAGCCGAAGGGCTGGGTCACCACGTAGTTCGAGTGGAAGGGCGAGCCGTGGGGGCCGTAGCCGGGAGGGACGGGGGTCCAGCGCGGATCAGGGGTATCCCAGTTGTTTTTAGGTCTGGGGCAGGGCGTGGGAGTGGGCAGGTAGGCCGTGCCGGGAGGGTCGCCGGGAGTAGCGGGCGGGACGGTAATGGCTACCGGAACAGGCGTGACAAAGCAGTCCGAGGGTACGGGCGTGGGTGTCCAGAAGTGAACCTCGGCTGCGGGAGCCTGCCCTGCGTTACCGGTGCCGGAAGGAGCGCCCCCGCCGAAGAGCCAGCCCAGGATGCCGCCTGCCGCTCCCACCACGATTGCTATGAAGAGCACCGCCACCAGGAAGCAGCCGGTGAAGGGCAGGCCGGTCACTCCCAGGGCCGCCAGGAGGGTGCGCTCGACCGTTTTATTTCTTTTTCCGCTACTGCCTCTCATCCTTTAGTCCATCTCCTTACTACCACCATTTTTACTAATGTTGAAGTTGTTAGCGCCTATCTTTATTGCTTATGCTTCGTTACCCCTCATTCCTTTTCTTTCATTCTTCCGGCTAGGAAGCCCTGAAGTAATCTCCAGCCGGATTGGAGTTAGCCTGTCCATCCGGCTCATCATCACTCTCGTAGCCGGAAGGGGAGGGCACGTTGGTGTTGAGTTCCACCCGGTACTGCTCTGGCATCAGGTAGGTGACCGGGATCTTGCGGTCGGCGATCAGCTGGAGCGAGACCCCCGGATGGGCCGAAAGGAGCAGCTCGGCCTGGGAGAGGGTCAGGTCGTAGTAGTCCATCAGGCGGTTGATCGCTTCCTTGGTCTGCCTCATCAGGATGCGCCTGCCGCAGTTCTCGGCGCACTGGAGAGCCTCGCGGTTGTCCAGGATGTTGGTGATGTTCTGGACGATGATGGTCATGGCCAGGCCGAAGAAACGGCCGCGCTGGAAGAGCTGGCGCATATAGGAGCAGACATCGGGAGCGGCCTGGGAGAGCAGGCCGAACTCGTCGCAGATGAACATCCTCCTCTTTCTGAGGCTCCGCACGATGTTCCAGGTGTAGCTGACGATCTCGAACATGCGGATGGGCCTGAGGAGGTCCTCCGGCAGATCCCGCACGTTGAAGCAGATGAAGCGGGACTGGCCGATCAGGCGGATGTTGGTGAAGCCGTTGAAGAGCGGGCCGTAGATCTCGGGATCGACGAACTGCTCCAGGTTGGCAGCCAATCCCCCGGCACCCTCGGCCGCCAGGAAGGGCAGGAGGTCGGCCAGGATGGGCATGCCGGCTTTCAATTCAACGAAGGCGTCGCGGATGGCCGGTTCGCGGGCGGTTTTATCGAGGGGGCTAAACAAACTTTCCTCCAGCACCCTCTTTCTGAATTCTTTAGCCAGGGCTTCCCGCCACTCGCGAGCGGGGTACCAGACCGGGGAAGGCACAGCCGCTCCCTGGCCGGCTGCTTTGCCTCCCACTTCGGCTCCTTCACCTCCGTTTGCCTGATTCGCTCCTGTTTGATGGCCGCTATTCTCACCTGTTACTCTGTCGGCTTCGTCCGTAAAAGCCTCACCTGTGGAAAGCATGCCCTCTCCCCGGTAGACCCAGCGCCCCTCTTCCAGGTGGCAGATGGGCCGGTTTACCCCTGGCGCTAGCTTTAGCGCTGAGTTCTGGCCCTGGCCTGCTCTTGCTCTGAGCTTTTCCCGGTCGTAACCGGCTACCCAGCCGTTCGGTGGGATCCTGTACTTCTCCCTCAGCTCGGCATAGATCCGGGAGAGGCGGGTCATGATACCGGCTTCCCTGGTTAATGGATTGTCGAAGAGGAAGGGTCGGAGCGGTTCGTAAGCCGGGCGGGAGGCGAAGTTACGGGCCAGGACCGCCAGGCAGCTCTCGCCGTCCTCGAAGTGGTGGTAGAGCCTCTTGACAGCCCAGCCGATGGCGTTCCGGTCATAAGCCGTCAGGACCGAGCGGGTCATCAGTTCGAAGAGAGGGCGGAGGTAGTCGATCCGCTCGCCGTAGGAGTCGGCACGGCCGTCATAGCGGTAGCGGTCCATACAGTTGAGGATAGAGCGGCCTGCCATGTCGATCTCGGTGCCTCCCACCAGGTGGGCGAACTTCACCACGGCCGAATCCCGGCCCTGGGGGTCGATCATGAAGACTTCCAGCTGGTTGTCGAGCATCATCTCCTGGGCGGCCTCCGAAATCATGGAAAAGCTCTTGCCCGCCCCGGTGGTAGCCACGAAGAGGCTGTGGGGGTTGGCCCTTTCCCTTTGCCAGCGGTGGTAAGTGATCAGGGAGCCGTCGGCGTTGTTGCGTCCCAGGATAATGCCACGGCTGTCGGTGAAGTTGGGCAGGACGTTGGGCATGAGGCAGGCCACGTTGGCGCTGGTCATATTGGGGTGGAGGGTGCGGTCGGCCAGGAACTGCTCCCTTCCGAGGGGGTCGTAGCCAATGGGCAGGGTGGAGTAGAAGGCTCTTCTCTGGTTCCTGGTGGCAGTCGCCACCTCGAAGCCCATTTCCTCCAGGCGCTGCGAGAGCTTTCGCAGGTCGGATTGCAAGCGGGCAAGAGAGGAGGCCCGGACGGTCAGCCTGACCCCCACCTGGAAGAGGCGGTCCTGCTTACGGGCCAGCACCTTCCGGAGGGAGCCCAGCGACTCGATCCGGTAGTCGCGCTCGAAGTCGCCGGTGAGGGAGCCGTCGTTAGCCTTGACCGCCAGGTTGAGGGACTGGCGTTTGCGCAGCTGGTTGGTGGCGTGGCGGTGGCTCCAGGGGCGGAAGTGGAAGGCGGCCATAAAGCGCACATCCTTGATGCTGAGGATATCTGCGAACATGGCGGGAGTGGAGTAGGTAGGGTAATTGGTGAGATAGAGGGTAGCCAGGTACTCTTTGCCCAGGGGAGAGGAGAGCCGGAGATAATCGGGGAATTCCTTCAACCTGACCTGGCCGATCCGGTCCAGGGCATACAGGCCGTTCCAGGTCTTTTTGTTGAAAAAGCCTGCGCCGGATGAATGCGATTTAGCTTTAGAACCTGCACCCGGTTCAAGCGATTTGCCTGGAGGCCAGGGAGTATTGTCAGGGTTCACTTCTCTTTTACCCTGGAGGTGGGTTCTTGCCGTCATCTTAGGATTGGCACGGCTGGCGCTGTTGAAGAGCTCGGCCAGGAGCGCCTCGATATCCGGGCCGGACTGTGGGCGGCCGTAACCGCCCGAGCCGGAGGCCTGGACGGCGTTGAAGGTTTCGTAGAGGCGCTGGGCTCTGAAGGCCATGTTGTCCTCCACTCCCGGCGGGATAATTAGGTCGGGATTGCGGGCGAAATACTCCTCCTTCTTTCTGGTATCTCTTACTCCCGGTAGATCTCGGTCAAAGTGGGCGCCTTGTTTTCTTCCCGGCTGGCCAAAACCAGAGTTTACCTGCCTATCCTGCTCTCGGCTAAAGGGAAGGGAAACTCTCACAGGCCTGTTTTCGTTAAGCTTGAGCAGGGCCTGGCCTTCCTCGTCCTGCTGGAGGAGCGCGGGGTCTTTGCCCAGGAGAGCTACCTGGAAGCGGTTGTAGACGGTGCTCAGGAAGGTGGGCCGTTTGAAAGCTCCCGGTTCTTCCTCCTCCTCCCCGTCTTCTTCATGCTTTTCTACAGGGCTGAAGCTTTGTGCGCTATCGCTGTTCTTGGGGGCGCTTGGGCTGCCAAATTCATCACGCCTGGTTTGCCTGCTCAGGAGTGTAGCATCCGTAGCTGAATTACTAACAGCAAAGCCTGCCTCCTCTCCCGGCTTACGGCTGGCAGACCCGGCGATCAGGTCGCTGGGAGAGGACTGGATGGCCACGAAGAAGCGGCGGCGAGCCGGCTGGCTGGTAGCCTGCATCTCGCGCAGCCAGTCGATCCAGCTGTAGTAGTGCATCCGCATATAGGGGTTTTTCTCTTGAGAGGAATGCCGCTGGAGCCTTTCCACATAGCCTTCCACGCTACCCGGTTCTACCGAAGCGTAGAGCGAGAGAGAGGCGGTAAGGGTGTTGGCGTAGCGGGCAAAGCTCTTGATGAAGCTGTACTGTTCGATAGGGGACATCATCCTGACGTCCTGGCCCGGTACTTCCACCACCGCGCTGAATTGGCCGTCAGGCAGGGCAATCACCCCGCTCTTGGCGATAGCCTTGGCTGGCACGTTTTGAGAGCTGTCCAGCCTGGAGCTGTAATCGCTACTACCGCTGCCGGTTTCCTTAGGGATGGTATTTTCATCAGTTGCTTGAGGCGTGCTGTTTGCGCCTATTAGGTGAGCGTCGCTCTCCTCGCTCTTACCGGCCTCGAATTCTTCCCCTGCCAGCTGGGGGTATGGCAGGCTGAAATAGTCCGCTTGCTCCTCCGCCTCTCCCGCTTCCGGTTCCCAATCGTATTGTCGGTTGTAAAGGTCAATCGCGCTGAAAAGGCCGTCTTCTCCATCCTCGTACCCGGCATAAGGTTCTTCTTCGCAGTTAGGATCAACATGAGCTGTCTCATCTTGTCCTTGCTCCTGGAGAGAAGTGGAATTAACTTCAGCCAGTAGTTTGATCCTTTCAACCCTTGTTAACTTCTGCTTTTCCTGGGAAGGCATGCTGCAAGTACTCCTCGCTACACTACTATTTTTAGGCAACTACTCCTGCTGTCTTGCCAGCGATCAATGGCAGTCTCTGGCCTTGCTGAACTTAAAGAAGCTGGCCAAACCTAAAAAGGGAATTCTTCCTCTTCGGTGAGCACCATCTCGCACTCCGAGAGGGTATCTTCGGAGCTGTAACCGGCTTCTGCGTTAGCACTCTCGCCTGAAAAGCCGTTACCTGGCCTGAGCAGGACGCTGCACTTGCTCACGACTACCTCGAAACCGTGGTGCTTTTCCACGGCCAGGCTATTCTCGCCAGGCGCCTGGCCTGCGACAGCGCCAGGACCGGACAGGTTTCTCCTGCCGGTACCAACTCCGGGAATTCTCACGTGGGTCTCGTAACTGTAGGTGTTGATGCGGCCGGTGATGGTAAGCAGGTCGCCTTTGTGCACGATCCGGCCGATCCGCTCGGCCAGGGCTCCAAAAGCTACCAGGGGTATATAGATAGTCTCCTCCTGCCATCCGCCTGGCTCTTGCTCTGCCCGGCGGTTGTGGTGGCAGGCCAGCCTGAAGCGAACCTGGGGCAGGCCGTTTCTGGTCGTCCCTATCTCCGGGTCGTAAATCACCCTGCCGCTCAGTACGCTGATGTTGGTATCGCTCATCATGGTATTTCTGCCCCTTCCACTTCTCGGTTAGGTTTGCCTTTTTCCAACGGGTCAATCTTTGTGGTCGCCCAATTCGTCAGAGGATAAAGATCTAAGCCTGATAGAGCCTGCCGTAGCAAGATGGATGTCGGACCATTCCTGCCTGTCGAGAGACTGTGCTCTCAACTGGAGACTGATAAGCGGATGGCTGGCGCTGTACTCGTCATCCTCGTCAGGCGCTATACTGGGCAGGGTGTCGTGCCTGCTCTTCTCGGCCAGGTAACGCAGGTAGACGTAGAACCACTCGATACCGGCCAGGCCATTGATGGGCGAGTGGATGAAGGCCAGTCCGAGCATGAAGATCACGGCCCCGGCGATAAAGCGGTAGGTGAAGTCCAGGAAGAGCAGGGTATTGAAGACCAAGTAGATCAGGGCGAAGAAGAAGAGCCACTGGAAAAACTCCCGGATCGAAAGCTTGCCCAAAATCACCGGGTCGCGGTTGGTGAGCACTTTCGCCGGAATGAGTGTTTCAAGCGTATCGCTATCTTTGAAGTCCATAACCTGTTTATCCCTTCTTTATGGCCTGCCCGGTTTAAGCTCTAGCCCGGCCAGGCTGCCTGCTGCCACCACTGCCAATTTGATCCAAAACCTACCATCCCGAGCCGTAATAGTCTGCTTCGCCCTCGTCCTCGTAATCCTCACTTTGCTGGTTTTGCCCGGCTGGGCCTGCTAACGAGATGCCATTAACCTGCTCCGGGCCAGTAGGACCACCGCTGTTCTCATCCTCGCCACTCAGGTTCGGCTTGCCTGCGCTGCCCGCTTGGGCCTGCTGTTCCTCCTGTGGCATGCTCCAATCCGGATTTGTTTCAGGCAGGTAGTTGCCGGTGTTTGGACCTATCCCAGCCAGCCCGGTACCTGATACAGGAGGGTTGAGGTTGAAACCTGACTGGTCACCTCCATCCACAGCGCCGTTCTCGACTGTTCCTGTCTCTTTCTGCTGGCCTGTAGGGTTAGGCGTAGAGTTAGAAGGCTGGCCAACAGGTAAACCTGGCGGAGGTTTTCCAGAAGGGGGTTCCACCACGGGGGTTGAAGGCGTATTTGCCTTGTTACTGCCCGGTGTAACTTCTACCCGGTAGTAGCCGGAACCCTGGCCGTAATCCGTGTGTGAGCCGGGATCTTCCGGAAGCAGGCTACCTCCTCCCCCTCCACCGCTGCCACCCCAGCCATTTCCACCTCCTCCCGGACCGGTGCCGAAACCGCCGTAGTCTCCTGATCCGCTTCTTCCTTCTCCACCCGGAGAGTAAAGAATCGTTTCGCTCGTAGTGGTCTCACCACCCATGAAGATTCCGGCGCTTGCGCCTGGATTTGGGCCGCCTGTACCCGCTTCGGCCCTGCCGTTCGTAACCGGCACCGAGGTCGGGGTGGAGGTACCTCCGTAACGGCGCAGGGGAGCGAAAGAGACATAAGGAGCGTTGAGGCCGGCTTCCTCTCCGGCCCACAGGACGAGGTTGTGCAGGCCGTAGGCCGTGCCGTGGTGGAACTGCCAGCGGCGCTTCCCGTTCTCCTGGTCAGCTTCCTGACCGGCGATTGCCCCTTCGCTCGCTCTTCCACCTGTACTCGTTCCTTCGCTGCCATACTTCGGGCTGTAGCTAGGGCCGTCTTCGTAACCGGCCGGGCTCGTGTAAGCCGGTACCGGCCCAAACCCACCGGGAAAGCCCTGGCCCTGCCAGCCGCCCATAAAGAGGCTGGAGCTGGTGGTCCGGCTGCTTGAGAAAGCCGCCAGGTTCTCGTTGAGAGCTCGTAAGGACTTGCCCAGGTCGGCCGCTGCTGCGCTGTCGCTGCTCCAGCCTGCACCAGTGCCGGTCGAGTTAGTTCTTGAGGCTGCTTCGGAAGGCGCGGGCAGGGCATAGCTGCTCCTGCGCTCCGCTCCCAGAGCCCGGCTGCTTCCGTAGAGGCTGCCTGCTCCTGGGGTAAGCGGGCTGTCCCCTCCACCCGCGAAGGGGCTGCCACCTGAAGGATTCTCCTCACTGCCTTCGCCTCCTCCTGCTCCTGCCCCACTGCCTTCGCCTGTGCCCCCTCCGCTGCCGGCAGCGCCCGCCTTACCCCGGCCAGCCCCTGCGCTAAGACCAGAGGCCGAGCCCATGGCATAGCCGACCGCCGCTCCTCCCAGGGCCGCGAAAGCTCCCGCCGCCAGGCCGAAGACGAAGCCGCCCACGCTCCCCGCGATCTTGAACATCAGGAGGCAGGCGATCAGGAGAAAGCTTGCCAGGTAGACCAGCTGCAAGAGAAACTGGGGCGGGTTGGTGTCGGCGCTCGATAGGAGAGCCGGGTCGCTGAAGGCCTGGACCATGCGGAGGGAGATGGCCACCGGGATGGGGGCAATCAGCATGGCCTGGAGCGCTCCCAGCCAGCGGTCGAACCAGGGCCGCATTTCCTCGCTGAGGCCTGCTACCACCGCCAGGGGGGAGCAGGCGAAGAGGATGAAGACCAGGATGGTTCTGAGGAGGAAGATCACTCCCAGGGCGATAAATTCCAGGGCTACGAAGAGGCAGATCAGGGCCAGGAAGATCAGTAAACCCAGGTTATTGATGTTGCCCAGGCTGCCCACTCCCGACTGGCCGTTTACTCCCACCAGGTTGGTGGCGATCCTGTTCAGTTCCTCCGGCCCGCCCGAGATGGCGCTGAAGAGCTCGTTCGAGAGGCCAAAAGCCCCGCTCACCAGCAGAGCCAGGAAGGTCAGGCTGAAAGCTCCGAGGAGGAGCTTGCCGGTAAAGGAGATGGCGCTTTCGTAGAGGCCGTCCACCACCGCTCCCAGGAAGTAGCTCTTGAAGAACTTCCAGGCGATCAGGAGGCCGAAGAAGGCGAAGGCGATATTCCTGATCTGGAGGAAGACGTCGTTGGCGGCACAGGTAGCCCGGAGGACGGATTGTCCTCCCGGCGGGGTGCCGTTGGAGAGGGAGTTGCCGCACGAGGCGAAGTCCAGGGAGGACTGGCCGCTGAAGAGTGACCAGAAGACGCTCACGCCCAGTTTGACGCAGCCGATGGCGAAGCTGGAGACCATCTGCCTCAGAATCTTGAAAGCCCAGTCGATGAACCACTCCCCGGCCCCATCATTTTTAGGGTCGATACTCTCCTTCGAGACTGGGTTGACGCAGCCGGGCTGGTTGGCGTTCTCACCGGAGCAGGGCGGGGTCTGGCCGGGATAGGCGCAGGCCGTCAGGAGGAGCGCCAGGAGCACCAGGCACAGCGGCACCAGGAGAAGCTTTAGCCCTGAAAGCCTTTTTGTGCCTTTTGGACTCTCCTGGGGGATAATTTCGCCTGAAACCGGCAGGCTTACTTCTGCACCGGTCTCGGCCTCTTGTGAAAGGAGGTTGCCTGCTTCTGCGGTTGCTATCTGGTTGTTATTCACCTGGCATCCGGCCTGATATGACATACTCCGGTTTCCTTCTCTTTGACTTCTTCGGCAGGCCTCTTTGTTTTGGCTTCGGATCGTGGCCGCTCGTCTGTCTGGCATGGCTTACTCCAGATGGCTGTGACTGAGCGGTTTTAGTTGCCGGGTGTCTGGTACTGCGGTCCTCCCGGCATAAAGCCGCTACTGGAAACTCACTTGTAGGGACCTCTTTTAGAAGCTGGCCGGGGAGATCCCGGCTGGAAGGTGTGGTTAGGTGCACGGAATCCTCCCGGCCAGCCCTGTAGACTCGTAGTTTTGGTTAGTTTTTTACAGAACTACTCAAGCGTTTCTTGTTCCGACCACCTCCTTTCCATTCCCGAGGACATGGAGAGCCCCTTCAGGTTCTTTTTACTTACTTTACAGGTTTACCCTTACCCTTCTAACCATTAACCTGTCCAGCCGCCAGAGCTGGCTGCCGTTTGTGACATTGTGTGTGCCAGGTAGCATGAGTGGAGCGCTGTCAGGCGGCGGGCTGGAAGGTTCCCACGATAAAATCCCCCAGCGGCTGGGCGAAAAGGAAGAGAGCTCCTGCACCCACCACGGCGAAAAAGACGATCCTGAGAGCTCGGATGCGGATGGTATCGGAGATACCGCCCCACAAAAGGAGCCCCAAACCGGCTGCCAGGAGCAGGAAGACCGCCGGGCCGGAAATGGACTGGATGGCTTTGACGATCTGGTCGGAAGCGGTCTTGAACTTGGAGACATCTACCTGGGCGTAGGCCTCCCGGGAGAGCGCCACCAGGGCGAGGAGAACGGCGGTGAGAAGGGCCAGGCTGAGCAGTAAGGCCTGGCGCTGCTTCTCCCCCAGCCTTTTAAGACGGGCATTTATCCCCGCTAGCGGTTGGTCAGGGCAACTCACCATGAGCCGGGCTGCGTAAAAGAACCGGAAGAATAGATGGCTGGCCCGGAGTGTTACGGCCTTGAGATGGGGCTTTGTGGCCGGTGTTGGCCGGTAGAGCGAACATAGAGAGTAAAAGTTCAGCATAGAAAAGGGTGCTCCTTACTGATTACTGTTAGTGCTTAAAGAATTCAGCTTTAATCCTGTTGGTTCTATTTTTCAAAAGCCAAATTTGTTTATTTCTCCGGCCTTGCTACAGCCTGGACTGGTTTCTGTGAAGGAAAGATGCACCTTGGCCTTTGACACTTTCAGCCCGGCTACTCGGCCCTCCTTCCTCCCTTCCGCGGTGCTATTTCGTATCCCCTTCCGCGGTCCTTTTCGCTTCTTGTGGTTACTTCCGGCTGGCCATTACCGCCCGGCGCTGCCTGGGGTGAAGAAGTAAGCGGAGCAGCTCCGCCCATCCCGGTATCCGGCATCTTGAGGGGAACGACCGGGGTTGGGGCAGGCGCTGTGGCCGCAGGAGTGGATGAAACAGCAGCCGGAACGGTAACGGTAGCCGGTGCCGGTAAGGAGGGTCCGGCTGTCTCTCCTGCCGCCGGGGAGGGAAGGTGAGACAGCGAGGCTGGCAGGGTCGGAGTGGAGGTGGCGGCAGGATGCAGCCGGTAGACCGAGTCAGGAACTTCCACAAGCGTGCCTTGCGGGGTGGGAGTAGCCGGGGCGTAGACTGCCAGGACCGCCCGGTAGGCCAGTTTGTGGCTGGAGAGAAAGTCGTCTTTGGCCAGGAGCGCTTCTTCCGACAGGAGAGTTGTGGCGTCGGGATTGGGGTTGGGCGTAGCTGTAAGCGGAATAGCGGCAGGCCGGGGCAGGTTGGTAATGATGGTAAGGAGAGCTGCCCCTCCCGTTTCCTGGCCGAAGACCCAGCTGTCAACGACCGGGTCGATTTCTCGCTCGGCCTCTCCGAGGGGGCTGAAAGGCACTACCCGGTAGTAGAAGGTGCTGCCCTGGCGGTCGGTGATGGTAATGAGGTCGTTCAGCTGGAGGCGGCGCAGGGCTGCCAGGCTCGAAAGATTGCCCATTATTAGCATGTTGCCCACCTCGCCGGGGTAAGCTCCACTCTGCACCACCAGGCCGGGACGCGGCCAGCTAATGCTGGCAGTGTCGACTTTCGCCGGAGTGGTAGTAGTAGTAGGAACGGCAGTAGAGCCGCTAACGCTGGTAGGATCTGGCGAAGGCGAGGCTGTCTCAGGTGAAGCGAGGGTAGTGCCAGGGCTCTCTTGTTGAGTGCTCTGTTCTTCCACGAGCGCCTTAAGGATCGGCACATCTATTCCCAGGGCGCTCACTTTGAGGTGGCTGGGAGCGAGAAAAGCGCCGTGAGGTCCGTTAAATCCCCCGGCAGCCTGGGGAGGCTGGCCCACTCTCACTGGCTGCTGGTCGTTCTGCTCCTGGTTCGTCGGTGTGGCCGGCCGGGGTTGCTCCTCCTGCTCGAGTGTTTCAGAAGCAGGAATAGTCGTTGCCGGGGCAGGGCTCGTGGCAGGCGAAGGAGTATCCTCCGTCAGTACCACCAGCGTGTCCTGGCTCTGGGATGTGGCTAAAGGCAGACGGCGGCTAAAAGAAATTAGCTCAGCTCCGCTGTTCCTGGCCGTGTCCAGGACAGGCTGGCTTGACCGGCCTGGCGTGGCAATGATGACAGAAAGGCTTCCTGTACCAGATACGGGTGTCCTGGAACGAGCCGGAGTTATGGTTTTGGTAGTGCCACTGTTGCTACTGCCGCTGTTGTTGCCGTTGTACCTGGGCAACGCGGGCAGGAGGAGACCGGCAAAGAAGAGCAGGAAGGCGGTCAGCCCTGCCGCGAGCAGCCAGGATGAACCCATAACTCCTCCCAGGGCAGGGCTTTTGCGCGTGATTTTGACGTTCAGCCGGTGGTTGGCCACGACAGCCCTTGAGAGTGAGGAAGCTCTTGAATAGTCCGGGAGTTCCCCGCCCAGTACCATCTCCTCTTCCAGTTCCTGCCTGGCCTGGAAGGCCTGGTAGATCCGGGCTACCAGGGGATTTGTTTCCAGGGAGCGGAGCAGGTTTTCTTCGAGCTGGTCGAAACCGGCAGGCGTAGCCGGGGCTAAAGCTTCTTCATTCTCAAGTGCACTCGCATTCGCCTGCTCTGAAAAAGCGCCTCCGGCCATAAAGTCGAGCACGCCTCCATTGGAGGTGGTGCGCTGGAAGTGGCCTTTAAGAATGTTCTGGCGCTCTTTTTCCAGTTGCTCCCACTCGGCATGAAGTGAGTCTCGCTCTTTTTTGAGCCGGAACAATACATCATTGTTAAGGCTGGCGTTCGGGTTATACTCTTTAGAGCCGCTAGAAATACTCCTGTTTCTTGATATATTCGACTTGTCCAACTGTTTAGTATTAAGTTGCGCTTCTTCGAGAGTCATACACTTTATTTCCAGCAGAGAGGAGTTATACCTCTTTTTAAAGTAAGTCTAATCCGCCTCAGTTTTTGCTAACTATTGTTGAGGAAGTCTGCACTCTTAATATGTTTCAAGCCATTTAGTAGTTTGGTTTAAGTCGGGAATTTGTATATCGTGAATGTTTAAGAGTAGACTAAAACTTTCCCCCTAAGTTTGTTCACCATTCTTAAGTTAAAATAAATTCTTCCGAAAAACATCCAATAAAATACGCAAAATAAATAGTACTTTTGACACAAATCTTTAATGTACTTTTGATGATTTTTTGTGCTATATTAATTATCTAACTACTGTAAAAAAGCCGCACCTCTATTTTCACTTCACCAAATCTCATTCACTTCCCACATCTCTTTGTCACTATCATCTTTTAGCATGAGGTATTTATGGACCCTTTAGTGAAAGAAAATAATTCATCAAATAGACTCATAAGGATATTAATTGCTGATGATCATCCAGGTTATAGAGCAGGTGTTGTCAGTTTCTTAAAGACTTATCCTGACAAATATCAGATAGTTGGAGAAGCTTCTGATGGAGCAGAGGCTTACGAATTATGCAAACAACTCAAACCGGATATAGTTATATTAGATTTGAACTTCCCAAGAGGTGGGCCTAGTGGTACTGAAGTTATTTACAAGTTACAGCAAGATAAGCTGGGCATAAAGATAGTTGTTCTAACAGGCGATCCGTTTGTTAGTGCTAAAACTTTTGAGGAAAAAGATATCGCAAAATATTTAGATAAAACTGCATCCTTTGGCTCTATAATCGAAGCTTTAGAAGAACTAAGCTCCAATAAACCATATGTACGAAATACCAAACCGGAGTATTTGAATTACTC
Organism: Chloroflexia bacterium; assembly: GCA_036261665.1. Taxonomy (GTDB): domain Bacteria; phylum Chloroflexota; class Chloroflexia; order Chloroheliales; family Chloroheliaceae; genus 54-19. The sequence continues at coordinate 58,485 of DATAKM010000038.1, read as the reverse complement.
TGAAGAGTCTCAGATTAGTTTTTCTGAAATGGATGAAACAGTATCAAGTAAAGAAGCAATCAGAGAACTTACGAACCGGGAAATTGAGGTTCTTATTGCATTAACTACTGGTAAAAGTAACAATGATATTGCGCAACTGTTATGTGTCGATACCCGCACCGTTGGTTCTCACTTACGTAACATATACAGTAAATTGAGGCTAAATAATAGAACCGCCGCAGCTATTTTTGCTGTTCAAAACAAATTTTTACTTGAAACTCAACTTCGTAAAAATTAGCTGAGTTTTCTTTCCTTGCATTTCTGTGTAGTAATGCGTAGTAGATAGCTATAAATCCGCGTAGATTTAAGTCAAATAGCGTGTGCTTTATAGATTTTTATAGATTATCTTTATTACATTCGTAAAGAAAAAACCCTCATTCCACTACTTGTTCAAAAATCAGCATCCACAAACTTCAACGAAATAAACGGTAATTAATTGTTGGTTAACTAAGAAGGGAGCAGTGTAAGAAGATGATTGCTAACTTTGACAGAAAAACCAAGAAAATACAGCCTAACTCATGCTTTAACAATAATTTCCCGACTGAATTTTCGGGACTTTCCTCTTCAGCAAGAAACGCTCTTGGTTATTTGGCGACGCATCCTGATTTAATTATTGAATTCGCAGTTAATTGCGAAAATGTTTGGACAACTCTCGAAGATAAATGTGGCACTATAAGCTTGGATGAGCGCCAGGTACTGGCAAAACTTTACCAAGTTTTTTTGGCTCCTGGAAGCAGTACTCCTCTATTTACAGACATTGAACTTGTTGATCCACTGATGTGCTGGATTGGACCAGAATGTCCAGGGCCTAATTAGTTAGATTTGTAAAACTATGGTTGAGTACCCCGGTTTACCGCATCTGATTAAGCAAGCGGTCAAAAATTATTTAACTGTCAGCTTCGAATCAATAAAATTAGACGGTTTATTAGAGGTAGACCGTCTAATTGGCCTTGAAGGTTTTATTGAAAATTCTGATGCTGATATTTTGCATCTAATCTTGTCAGGTGCGGGAGTAGTAGACGTAGAGTCGAGATTATTATTACCGGTTAATACTATTGACCGTGCTTCAAGTTTAGTTGTCTTAAGTTATAACGTTTGCGGAGGAACTTCCGATAGGATAATAGAACTTGCCGTTTCTGTTCATCTTATCTTCTGTGCAGCAGGAATTTTCGACGATATTCAAGACCAGGATAAAAAGTACTCTCTATCTTCAAAAGTGGGTACTGGAAAAGCCCTTAACATAGGACTTTTGTTATTACTACTTGGTCAGATACAACTTAATAAGACTTTAGAACAACTGTTACTAACAAATTCCGGTGTACACAAGAAAAACTTTAAGGATACAATTTCTAATTCAAAACCTTTTTTACTTCCTAATAAACTTGTTCAGAATCTCATTTTTGGGATTAGAGGACAGTTGCTAGACTTGCAAGAAAATGTCTTACCGTTAGAAACACAATTAACTATTCCCTCTTATTTCGAGTCCAAAAATGGATTAAAAGCTGCTTTAATGTTTAGTTACCTGGCGGAGTTAGGCGCTATAGCAGGTAACTGTGCTGGTTCCACCTCTGAAATTTACAGGGAATTTGGGTTTCTTTTTGGAATGATAACTCAACTACTAAGTGATTTAGGAGATTTTCTTCTTATTAAAAGTGAACAAGGTAATAGTAGCCGTGACCTGGGTCAAAGGAAAATAACATTACCATTTATTTATGCTTGTCAGGCTAAATCCTACGAGGAAAGGCGACATTTCGCACAGCTTCTAGAAATGACGCCTATTCCGCTTTTGGAAATATCTGAGTTCTTAAAGGAATCGGTTGCTGTTTCTCGCACTATTGAACAAATTGCCCACTATCTCGTTCTGGCCGAAAATACTTTAAGGAAGGTTGATCCCTTGTTAGAGCATCAAGAACATCAAGTAATGATAAGTATGCTCCACCAATTTATGCAGCCATTACAAAGTTCTTTTCAAGAGGCGCTAAAGTTTTCTGAATAAACTTCTGTAAGAATCCTTGGAGTTTATATGCAAAATCATTTCGCCCATTTTATTAATAACAATCAGGGTGCAAAAAGTATTTACGAAGCGACTTCCTCGTTTTTAAAACAGCTAAATAGCCATTCTTCAAGATGGATTCCACTTTTATTCTCTGTGATAACAATAAGCTTAATCATCTGGTTTACTGTGTATGAAGTTACATGGAATAGGATACGTATTAGTGTTAGTGTGTCACCTGATTACTTACAGGTTATTTCTACGAGGTCAAACTCTGGTTATTTGCAAGGCTATCTTAATGAGTGTGATCGCATAATGGCCATAGGTGATTTACCCGTTAAGGAATTACTCAGTAACAGGATAAATCCGGATCAGACAATATTTGTTAATTCCCTTGAAGATGTCCTCACAGTTCCAATAGATCAATCTTTGAAAGAAGGTCAGAGGGTCCAGTTTTGGAGTACAAATGCTACAACCTTAACCTTCGATATATCGGGTTGTTCCAATGTTAAAGAACAGCTGAGTAATTCTGACAGGATACAACTTTTGCAATGTCAAACCTGTTTTATAACTACAGATAATCTAAATATAGACCCGAAGAATACTAATGCCTCTTTAGTAAAGTTAAATCTTTCTCAGCTTAAACTTTATTCCAACGATTATATAGGGATAATAATCTTAACCCTTTTAACGCTATCATACTGCGCTATCGGCTCTTTTTTCTTTATCCTCCGCTCAGATCGTGAAGTTATTGCTATTCACAGTCTTTTTTTACATTCTTCTGCTTTAGCCCTTCTTGTACACAACAGTACTTACTACCATCTTTCACAACTTGAAATAATTGTTCAAATAATTTCATTTCAATTAGTAGCCGTTTTCTTCCTGCATTTTGTCTTACTTTTTCCTGACGGTAACCCTCTTTCCCGAAAAGGAATCAAATTTGTTACTTACTCTTACGTTATTGTGGGTTTAATAACTGCAAGTGAGTTATATCTAAATGTTTTCAATACTAACCAAACTGATTTTGCGGAATTAAGAACCTTATCAAGAATTTGCCGATTTGGAGATTTTACGGTACTGTTTGGAACTGCTCTAATTGTAATAGGCTTAAAATACGTAAGAAGCAAAAATGAAGAGAAACTTCGTATAAGATTAGCGATTATCTCGCTAACATTCAGTGTTTCTGTACCGTTTCTGGGATTTGTGTTTAATGCTTTTTTCGGCCTCTTCCAGGATTGGATAGAAGAAAGATTCCCATTCCTTCTTTTACCTTCTCTTTTGATTCCGCTTTTCTTTACTTATGCGTTGGTTAAAAACAGATTATTCGGTGTAACAATAACCATAAGGCGTATAGTAACGTATACCATTGTTTTGGCCACAATATTCATTGTCTACTATAGCGTTAGTATAGGATTGACCTTACTCTTACCGTTTGGAATTGGGAAACAATCAGAAAATATTTCTTTTTTCACTATTTTATTTCTCGTAGTACTTACAGAACTCGTTCACCTGACTTTTAACAGAGTCCATAAATTTGTGGATCAAAAATTTAGTGTAGATCCCTTAAACCATCAAGCACTTAACAGGTACTGGATTCGTGAAATTGCTAAAATTCACGATCCTAACGAGTTGTGTCTTAAAATCACTCAACAGTTAACAGAGGATTATCACTACAAAAATACATCGCTTTTGCTATGCCAGCCAGATACAATTAGCCTTTTGATCGGTCAGCTTCAAAATACCGATTATTCAGGTATTAACTTTACTTCTGCCCAACATCAAAGCCTAATTGAATGTATTCTAGTTAGCTCAAATGGCAAAGAGATTAAAAACGTTAGTACTGAATTTCTGAGCAGTTTAAAGCACCAAGAATGGGTGCTTGCGCGCGATGAGAAACTGACTATTGAAGTAGCTGCTTATTTACGAGGTATTCAAAATACTCCTATTGAAGTGGCTTTTCCTCTTTTACTCGGAGATGATCTGTACGGAGCTTTGCTGATGGGTGAAAAAAAGAGCGAGTATTCACCACCGCCAAGTGACGAACTTGAGCAATTGAGAGTAATAGCTAATCAAATTTCTGCTTCCCTGCATACCTCAACTTTACTTGCTCAGGCTCATGTTCTTGCCGAGAAGGAAAAACAACTACGCTTAGACTCAGAAGCCAGAACTAGGCGTGAACAACAAATTCGACAGCAAACGTTATCAAGTGTAGCGGAAGCTTTGCACGGTGAGACTTTGCAAGAACTCTTTGTTTTACGACAGAAACTAGAACAAACACAACAAGTCTTTGAAAACAGTACAAAGCCTGATTTCTCTGTATTAAACCAACTTATTTACAGTATTGACAGCACAATCAAGGAGTTCAGAGTTATAACAGCCGAACTTCGCCTGCTTGGAGAAAACGAATCCTTTATTGATGCAATCAAAAGGTTAATCAGCGCCTTCCAATCAAAACATACAGATCGACAAATTAACCTGGATTTGCAGCTCGATGAAGATGAAACAAAATTCGAATTGGTCTTAAATGAGCAACTCAAATTATCCCTTTTTCGATCAACCCAGGAGGCCATCAATAACGCGCTCAAGCATTCCAAAGCATCGGTTATTGATATAAGTTTAGAACTAAGTCAAACGTGCCGCATAATGAATAATGATAGCTATGAGTCAGTTTACCTTCTAGAGATACAAGTTGTGGATAATGGGATTGGTGTTAGCAAAGAATTACTCAATCGTCTAAACTCTACAGTTTCTGATAGTAGTGAGGATTTTGAAGAGGGAAGGCATCTGGGTATCAAAATCATCAGACAACAGATTGATCAATATGCTGATAAATATAACTCTCAGATTAATTTCTATTCTTCCCCGGGATCCGGCTTTCAGGTAGCCATTGCGCTTTATCTACCTCTTCACGAAGATGACCTTCCTATAACGAGTAAGTTAGAGAGTTCATCTTTATCAATTCTAGACGAAGGGCAAAAAGTTTCAACCTTTAATTCCAGTTTTCTTTCCGGGTCACTAATTTTAACTGATAAATAAAGGGAGCCATTTCAAGGGATGGAAATAAGAAGTAATTTAATCTCTATTCCAGGGATTCACTCTTTCAAGGTCAGTAAAGTTCCTCAGAGTGTGGTCGTCACAGACTTAAGCAAAATTTTCAGGTCAGATAAACCAGACAGGAATACCAGAGAAGAGAAATTTATAGTAGCTAACAACGGTATTTCTCTAAGTATTAACCGGGGTGAAATTTTTGGCCTGCTGGGACCAAACGGAGCAGGTAAAACAACTCTGATAAATCAGATTTTAGGTTTGAGCTTACCGACCACCGGGTCAATCATGGTTGAAACTATTGATGTTGTTCGCAATCCTGCCGGTGTTAAAGCAATATCCTCTTACCTTCCACAGCGAGGAATAGCGTTTGACGCGGTAGAAGTTTTTACAGCCCTTGTTTTTGCAGGTCAGCTTAAGGGCATGTCAAGGAGAAATGCTCAGGCCCAGGCCAAAGAGCTTATAGAAGACCTGGATCTAACTGATGTCGCCCACCGTTATATTCGAGCATTAAGTGGAGGAATGCGCAGGGTAGTCGGTCTAGCTATAGGTCTAATGGGTTATCCTAAATTGTTAGTACTGGATGAGCCTACAAATGAGCTGGATCCGGTTCGTAGAAAGCAGGTTTGGGAAATTATTAAGAAAATAAACAAGCAACGAGAAACAACTTGTATTTTAGTTACTCATAATGTTCTGGAAGCAGAAAGCGTTTTAGACCGAACAGCCATCATTTCCGAAGGTAAAGTTATAGCTGTCGGCACTCCTGGTGAGCTAAAGCAACAAATTTCGAACAAGGCCAGAATAGACCTTGCTTTTAAAAGTAATTTTGCTTCCACAAAGGCTGAGAAGTTACACCTCCTTCTCAAAACTTTATTCGAAAATGCACAGTTGTCTTTTTCGGTTAAAATCGTACCACAATCCGATGATTTATTACGCTGGGCCCTGTATCTTCCTTTCGAAAATTCAAATCAAGTTTTGGAATTATTGGTAAAAGAGCTTGGGCTTCCTTATATTGATGACTTTAAACTTTCCTTGACTTCATTAGAAGACGTTTATCTGAACTTAATCAAACTCTGAGGAATAGAAACCGCTTCAGGTATCTAGTTTCTCATAAGACCTTCTGTTTAGCGTCTATAGCAAATAGTTAAGAACAAAAAGCTTTGATGATTTTTAGGAGGGTGAAGGTGACTACAGATAACGCATCTATAGAGGGTGAGCCGGTACTAATACAGTTTGAATTAGTGCAGGGCATCAGCAAGGATTTCAATGATTTTAAGATTCTTTTTCTTGAACAACTTCTAGCCATAAAAAGTTCTTTTGTTTACTACATCTTTATGCAAACGGTAGCACCTTTTGGCCTTATTTTCGCAATGGGGCATTACTCTGGCTATATACCCGGTAACAACCAACTTATCCGAATTATAGCTGGAGCCGTAACATTTGCACTTGTAACAGTAGGATTGACCACTCTTGCAGAAAAACTTTGTCGTATGCGGATTCAGGGTATTCTTTTATATTACAGCTCATTGCCGGTAAAAAAGATAATATTCATTCTCGCTTTATTGTTTTCAAGCCTTATTATCCTACTACCCAGCGTGATTACTCCAATAATTAGCGGGATCATAATATACAATCTAAATTTGAACGTAAGTCTCTGGCTTCCAGTGGTTATGCTATTAGGAGCACTTTCGCTGGTGTCTGTAGGAACCACTGTAGGTGTGCTAATTAAATCTTATGAATTAGCTGCGCTCATCTGTAATGCCTTTATCATTCTGATGGCTTTTGCATCCCCAACTTTTATTGATAAAAGTCTTCTACCGCTACCACTACAATTATTAGGCTGGCTTTTACCTTCCACCTATATTTCGGATGCTATAACTCACTGCTTATTGGGCAGTTACGATCAGAGCTTCTTTCTAGATCTGCTTTTTTTAAGCGTGATGGGTGTTACTGCGTTACTCCTTACTGTTAAGTTTCTTGTGTGGGAGGCTGAGTAAATAATGCAAAAAGAAAATGCCGAAATGAAAGTGAGCAGTAAAGGCCTTGATACAGTGAGAGGTACTAGCGGAATGTTAACAATACAGGCGGCTACCGCGGCTGATAGTCTAGGCATGAAAGAGCTACAGGAAATAGCAATTCAGGAAGGGGTAATCCAGACCAGGATTGAAGTGCTGGTAGAGGATGCCTATAATGCTTACGAAGCGGACCGGCCGGGTAGTCAGACTTTGCTGGCCTACTTGCCCGGAACCAGTGTACCTGTAGGTACCATTGCCGGCTGGCCTCACCTGGTCTATTACGCTGGCAATAGCGAACCCGTCCAGGCAGTCTTGGTGAACAGGTTGACCGTCCATCCCAATTACAGAAAACAGGGCATCGCCAAAGCTTTGTGGAATGAATTGAAGCACTGGATTAAAGCGACCTTTGGAGAAGAGGTGCTGGTTTACGGTTACTACCAGAAAGGCAATGTCGCTTCTAAAGCCTGGTTTCATAGCGCAGGGGGTAAGTTTACCGGGAGAGAAGTTCTCTTAACTCCGGCTAAAACTCTCCCTCTGCCTCAACCTGCCAATCCTTCCTCTCCAATTCCGGGTTACGATGTAAGGAAAGCCACTACTAACGACTACGAAGCCGTTGTTAATGGGCTGAACAGGTTTTACAGCGAATACGACTTCTACAGGCCGGAGGAAGCAGCTAGTCTCGGTGAGTGGCTGGCGCCAAAAATAATTGACGGTAAGCCGCTACAACTGACCGATTATTACGTACTGGTGGATAAGGACGGTAGACCAGTAGCTGGAGCCGGAGTGTTTTACCAGTCAAAGCTCTTCGACGTAAAAGTGGTAAAAATGCCTGCGGTGGTCAAGATATTGAATAGTGTTCTGAAACTCGTTCCGGCTAATGGTTCCCTTGCCAGTACACAGGTGACGAAGCTCTGGTACGACCAAGGACATCTAGAAGCGGCTCAATTCTTCTGGCAAGAGCTCTGCCATCTTGAAAGCGCAAATGGCAGTTCGCTTCTGGTCTATTTTAACCGGAACAGCCAGGTTCCGCTGATGCTTAACCTTTCAAGGATACAACCCGTTTCGCATAATTACCTGGTAATCCTGAACCAACCCTTCCCGTTAAGTACCGATAGCAGTAGTAACAGCGATAGTGAAGCGACACGTCCGATTTTCTACCTTTAAGGTTGCCTATTAGCCAGGATAAATTTAACAGAGTATTACAGGCGGGCGATAGGTGCTTAGAATGATAAGAATGAGGTATGATGCCGGGGAAAAAGGATAGGGAGTATAAGAATGTTACGAAAAATTGACTGTGTAATGATTCATGTTGACGATGTGGAGGCGGCAACCGCTTACTACGAGAAAGTTTTCGGCCTGCGGCTAGAGTGGCGTGAAGCTGGCTCTGCTGGGCTCGTCTTTCCCGAAAGCGATGCCGAAATTGTGCTGCACTCCGACCCCGGCCTTCCCTCGCCTGTGGAGGTTCACTACCTGGTGGACGACGTGGTTGCTGCCGTGACCAAATATACGGCTGAGGGTTGCGAGATTCTTGTTGCCCCTTTCGATATTACGATTGGGAAATGTGCGGTGATAAAAGATCCCTTCGGCACCCGGCTATGTATTCTTGATATGACAAAAGGGCCTCGCCTGACTGGCAGTGTCACAACCGCAACAGAAAGTTGAGATGTAATCACTCGGAAATCGGAAAAGTTTTCTACAAAACCTTTAATGCTGGTTGTAATTAGCAGATTTCTCCAATTTATTTATCTCTGAAATAAGAAACTCCCGCCGCTTTTCGAGCTTTTGCAGTTCTTCCAATCTGGCGGAAAGGAGGGCATGGGTTGAAGACATAGTTTGTCAATTATTGTGTAAAAGCTAGGGCTGCTAGGCCACCGGTATTCTCTTCAATTTTGTACTCTTAACCACTGCCCAGAACATCAGCAGGCAGCTCTGTTCGGTTTGAAATACCCCCATCGAATTGGTCCGCCGCCGCACCGTCGAAAATAAACTTTCTAAAGGATTGGTGGTCCTGATGTGACGGCGCATCGCCTTGCCAAACTGGTAATAGGTCAGACAAGCCTCTTCATCTTCCAACAGACTTTTTACCCCTTCTGGATAATCCTTCTCATACCTAAATTTGAAAGCGGCTAGTTGCTCTTTGGCGCCTGCTTCATCTTCACAAGCAAAGATGCCGCTTAAGACTTCCCCAACCTCCTTCTTTTTGCGCTTCGGGATGTGGGCCAGCACATTTCTCATTTTATGTAGTAAGCATCTTTGCCTTTTTGCACTGGGCCAAACTCGACTGATGGCCCCGATGAGACCGGCATCACCATCGGTTACTACCAGATCTACTTCCCCTACCCCTCGCTTTTGTAGCTCGAGAAGAAAAGTTTCCCAGCTAGCGCGACTTTCTTCGTTACCGACTTTGACCGCCAGCACCTCTTTGTCCCCATCCATATCTACCCCGAGCGCCACCAAAAGGGCGCTCTGGTCTCGGCCGCTTTCGTGTAGTATCGGAAAATAGACCGCATCCGCATATATGACCCGGTAATGCTCTTTTAGAGGGCGGTTGCGCCATTCTTCGCATTCGCTGTCCAGGTCGTGGGCCAAACGGCTGACCGTCGAAGGGCTGGGATGCACGCCCATAAGCGGCTCAGTGATTTCACCAACTTTAGCCTGGCTGACCCCGCTAAAGAACATCTGGGCAATTGCCGCCGTCACACTCTCATCGTTACGTTCATAGCGTTCAAAGACCTGGGTATGGAACTGACCGGCCCGGTCTCTTGGTACCTTCAACTTTTGAATTGAGCCTACGGCTGTGTTGAAATCGCGGTGGTAATAGCCATTGCGCTGGCCTTGCCGCTCGCCGGTGCGCTCTTTGAAACCTGCCACCAGGAATTCACTCAGTTCGGTTTTCATCACCAGTTCCAGGACAGTGCGTACAGCCAACCGGACTTGCTGATAAAGCAGTTCGTGGAAATCTGCCTGGGACAGAGCTGGTTCAAGTTGATCCGTTGTGTTAGACTTAACTCGATATTTATTAGACACGGTATTCTCCTTAGCATGTTTGTTCTTAGGTGTTGCTAGAGAATACCGTGTCCTTATGCCTGCTGCAACCTCCCCTTACTTTTACACAATTCTTAGAATACTATCGTTGAATGAAGATGGTAGGTGCATTTTAATAGGTCTCGCGGGTTCCAGGGATTTGAGCCGCCAGTGGGTTTCCCTTCCCTGGCAACTTCCCTCGCACTCCATGTTTTTGCCGGTCTCGATGTCATAGCCCAGATTTCTTAGTTCTCGAACGAGGGCGGCGGGCTGGCTACTGGGAAATTCGTGTCGTCCGCAATGCCACTGAAGATCGGAGAGAAGAGTAAAAGTATCCCCTATTTTGGTACCCTCAACGAACGTAGGACAGTCTGTAGTATTCATAATTCCGTCCTTCCCCTTAATTATAATAAATTGTCCTTCTAATTAACCAAGTCTGACTCTTGTCCTATTACAGGATAATTGTTTTTAGCATAAAAATTTCCTGCAATTATTACTGCTATTGCACATTTCATGCATCAATTTCAAAAAAGCAGCCATTATTTCAGGGGAAAAAAGTCAAAAAGATCATTGCCAGGAAAACAAGCTACTCGATTGATTTCGATTGTGACACTTATTCAATACTAACAAGTATTGAATAAGTGTCAAACGCGCTTAAAGCTGACTGTTTCCTTGCTCAGATCAAGGCTCTCGACCTGCCAGCCTGTTTCAAGCCAGGCACGCGCATGAGAGTGGGTGGTATTAGGCGACTTATCGAGCCACCAGGCAGGGTGTTTTCTGGCGGAGGCAGGAAACTGTATATTGCCGGCTTCTTCCAGCTTCTTGAAAGTTACGTGAAGTTCAGTTTCCGTTTTAGCCTGGTAGGCAAACCATTTCTGTAAAGTCTCGTACATACCTTTATAGCTCCTTTACAACTGGTTATCATCAGGTAGTTTTTCGGTCATAGTAGCACCTTTTTGCCACGTTACTTCTTTAACATCACAATCTCATTATCATAGACTGTCTTGTTCACATCACAAAGCGAGACAAAGCCCCAGGCTTTTTGAGGCGTAATCAGGCCGGATAGAGCCGGACCCCACTCTACCTTGACAGTATGTTTATGGCTGTTGCGCTCATCGCGCCACTGGTAGCCCTCATCAAGCACCTTGCCGACTCCCAATACCTGCGAAGTTCCTTTGAATGCTACCACAATATCCCCGGCTCGCAGGTCGCGCAAAGTCCAGAGTTCACGGGCTTTCTGTGTGGTTATACCTTCATTGTAAAGTTTGAGGGTTTCCCTGTAGAGGTTCCTAAAGCGTCTAAGGTATTCATCGTAGTCCTTATACTGGCGCAGGTCGCCCATTTCGTCCCAGCCGTGTTTTAGCCCGACGCAGATGTAGCCGCCGCAATGGCAATCACACCAGAATTTAGCTTTACTGCCTGGCGTTATCTTGACGATTAAAGGGGGTCTGGTATTGGTGGCGGAATTGCTCATGGATAGCACCTTTCTAACTTACTCTTTACTTACTCGAATGGACTGCTCTGTTGCTGCTATAACCGTACTTTGTGCCGGTATATAAAACCGATAATAAATTGGTAGGAGAGCCCTACCTTAAGCAATGAGGGGGTTAGCCGGTAACTACTCAGCAGCGCCGGAAAGCTTTTTCTCGCATCCACACTTTCCGGTGCTGCGATGTAGCGTCTTCTACCACTGAATAGTTACTCTGAATAGAAACTCGTTTAGAAAATATACCTAATCTTGCTGTGGGCGATACCTGATACCGTGCTGTGAAAGCAGCTCTTGAGCTATTTCATAGTCATCAAGCTGGCCGCTATCGGCTTCCAGGATCAGGTTTATACGGACGTTGGAGGCTGAGTTTTTCAGCGTGCCTAATACTTCCAGGATAGCCATAAATTGCTCACCATACCTGTCAGGGGAAATGGCTATATCAAAGCGGGCCGTGCTATAGCCATGCCGGCCGGGCGCAGGTGGTTTCGGCCCACTACCTTGATTGCCGTTGTTTGCCGGTGGTTGGCCGCCTATTTCAACTCCTCCACCATTAAGATCGCTACCTGTTGGTTTGGGCGGATTAGACCCTTCAACAACCGGTTGAGACTGGGGCTGAACGGGTGGCTTAAGTTCCAGGGCGCGCTCCTGCCGGATGAGCCAGATAGATTCTGGCGGGTAGCCCTCAAAGGCCGGGTTGGTATCTTCGTTGCGATAGACGCGCTGGAAAGCCTCGTCGTTGCTGCCGGTAGCCAGGCCAAATTGACCATCCCGCACGGCCTGCATAATAGATGTGCGTAATACACGATTGACATCGGTCAGGCGCGGCAGGTAGGTGTACTGGTGGAAATAGCCGGCCAGAGTCTTGAAGTTGAGGCTGGCCTGTTCGGCAGGCCACAGATTCCAGCGATTAAACTGCTGGTTGAGGTCCAACTGGTCGAGTAGCAGGTAATCCTGTTTAAGACGTTCCGCCACCCGGCGCGCCATGCTTTGACCGGCCAGGGCGCTGCCGCCCAGGTCAAGCGCTTTGGGCTTCATGTCCTGCACGAAGACCACTACATGCCGGTAGGCTTGCTGGACATTCCGGGGGAAGGTATCTTCGGCCAGCTTGCGGCGGTCGCCCAGGTCGCGCTTTTGCTGGCGATTTAGCTCATCGCTGTTGCCCAGGCGCGTCTCGACGCTGCGCAGCGCCAGCACCTGCTGGGCCTGCCGAAGTGTAAGATCCAGCCCGTTGCTATCGGCTAACAGGAAAACCAGGCTATTTTTGTTGGTGCGGTGCAGCAAACCGGCTTTATCGTTGTACTCCCGCAAGACTTTGTAAACCGGCTCGTCCTGCTCAGGATTGCCGCTCATGGAGAGATCCGGCGGCATTACGACCAGGCGCAATCCCGGCACGTCCGGCACATCGCGGGTTTCCGCCGGGTTAAAATGGAGCGCCTGAAAGACATCTTTATCACGGGTCAGGTTGGAGGCTAACTGGTCGGTAAGCAGGCCCACGCGCTGCGGGCGGCTGATATTATCTTCCGCCTCGCTGATCACTTTGTTAAGGTTGGGCTGGCTGCGGTATTTGTATAATTCGCCTTCCTTATATAAGTACCACATGCGCCGCTCGAAACGCGACAGAACCTCGCCAAAGATCGGCGGGTCGGCTGTGCGGCTGACCGCCAGGCGCAATTCGGCCTCGCTGGCCCCCTGCGTGAGGATGTTGCCGCCGCCAAAGCTGTAAAAGAAGATGGCGGTTGCCATGCCCTGGGCGTAACGCATTTTTTGCAACTCGGTCCCCAGTTCCCGGTCTATTTGCTGCGCTTTGGACTCTGAGCCGCCTACAATATCCGAGGCAATCACCGACTCGAACTCCGTCCCGGTATAGCGCGTGAGCAGGCTGCGCAAATTTGGGTTAGCCAGCGGCAAATCGGCGGGCAGGATAAACCCGGCGGCGCTCAACTTGCCGTTACGGCCTTCAGTGTAAAGCAAGCCTACCACCTGAGCCAGCAGTTGCAGGACGCCACGGGTGCGCTGAAAGCCCGGCAGGGTTCCCCAGCGCTCGAAGAGGATTTCAATCAGGCGGGGATGGAAAGGATAGGCTTTGGCAAGCCTGGCCCGGTACTCGCTGGACTGTACCTCGGCGGGCAGGTCGCTATGATAACGCTGGTAGTATTCTACGTACTCGTCTACGGCCTGCTGGCGGCTGAGATTATCGCCCAAATCCTCGAACAGGCGGCGGCGCACTACCTCGAAAATATCATCGCCCTGCACCGGTACGCGGATAGCCTCTAATCGCCCGGCGACCTGTTGCAACTGGGTCAAAATGCGGTAGGCTTCCTGGGCTTTCGCGCCGTATTGCTCGGTTTCGCTGCCCGGCAGAGTATAGAAAAAGGCGCAACGCTCGCTGGCGCTGACGGCCTGCTGAAGTTCCTGGATAAAAACGAGGGTCTGGCGGGCCAGGGTAGATTCACCCACTATCACTTTGGCGGCGGCCTTTTCCATGTAGGGCAGGGTTTCGTCCAGCAGAATAACGCTCGGCCCGGCCCGCCGCAGCATTTCTTTGAGTTTGGCGTCACCGGGCGAGGTCAGGCTTTCGTCATCCTGGCGCATAAATTCGTAGAGCTGAGGCCCGCCAAGCTGGTAGGCAATCTCGCCCCACAGGGTATGCACCACAAACCCTTCCGGGGTGTGGCGACCACCGACATTCAGGGCCGTGCCGACCAGGGCCGCGATACGGGCCTGCGGGACGCCCACCAGTTCGGCCTGCTGTAGCACAGACTTTACCCCGGAATCATTGACTACCGCTCCACCGCTTTTTATCAGGTGGTAGATGGCCAGCAGGGTGTGAGTCTTACCGCCGCCAAAAGGGGTGGCAAGCTGCACTATCGGCTCCACGCCGCCCAGCCCGGCCAGGCGACGCAGCAGGTCGGCCAGCAGAGTCCGCAGTTGGGCGGTCATAAAGGTGCGCCGGAAGAAGGTTTGCGGGTCGCGGTAATCGGCCTGGCCTTTGCCGGAAACCACTTCATCAAGGTCGGCGCCGAATGAGTCGGGCGATAACAGGTTAGTTATTACGTCTACGTGGGGTCGAACGACGTCCCACCAGGATTGTGCCATCGGGAAAACCTCCGCTATTGTCAGGATTGCAGGAATTAATTATGAAGGATGAAGTTTGTACCGCTTCATCCTTCACGGGCGGAACTAAGCTTTATTCTTCTTCAAAGCCAAGCATTATGAGCTGGCCTTCGCCCGGTTTGGGCCGGGGGCGCTGGCGCTGCTGGTAATCCGCCGCGCCTTTTTCGATAGCTCCGCGCAGGGTGTTCAGCACCTGAATCATGTTCTTTTCTTTATCGCCATCCGGCAGAATATCGCCGAGGGCCTGGGCGTAAGTCCAGAACTCCTCGCTCTCGGCTTTACCGGCCTGGGCCAGGTATTCGGCAGAGGCCGCCGGGCCGCCACTTTCGGCTTCCAGGCAGGCCCGGTGCAGGATGTCCACCATGCCCGGCGCGCCCCCGGCAAAGCCGCGCAAGCCCAGCCCTTCGCTCTCTTTGCGGTCCAGGACGCCCCGGATGCGGGCCTTATCGCCTTTCTGGCGCAGGATGCCGTTGGACTTGCCCAGCAGTTCTTCCAGGTGGATACCGAGCGCCTGGGCCAGCTTGCGGGCTTCGTCAATAGGCGTATCGGACGTGCCAAAGCTCCAGCGCCAGAAGAGGTAGAAGCGGCTTAATTCGTCAATCGCCCCGGTATGCCCCAGCTTGAGGATGCGTTCCAGGGCAAATTCGGCTACCACGCCGCGCACGTCCTTCAGGAACTGGGCCGCCGGGACTTCCTCGCCGCTGTTGGGCAGCAGCACCCGGCGGTAGCGGCCAAAGGCTTGCAGGGCCGGGCCGATGGCGCTGATAAAAAAGTCCGGGCCTCGGATACCCTGTTCCCAGAACTCGGCCAGCCGTTCGCGGATATTCTGGCGCATTTCGGGCAGCACCAGGTCATAATAGCCGTCCTGGCCGGCCAGGCGCTTGCGGCAGACGATAAAGAAGCTGCTGGCGAGGGCCGCGCTATCCTGCGCCCGCAGGCGCGCCCCCATTTCGGTATTAATCGGCCAGCTTGCCGTCACGTACAGCCCGGCGGAGAGCAGGCTATTAATCAGGGTTTCCCAGGCCTCGGTGCTTTTGTGAGCGAAGACTATCACGGCGATACCGTCATCTTTAAGCACGCGGGCCGACTCGGCAAAGGCTTTGCCCATTTCACGCTCGAAAAACTCTTTGGCCGGCTGGTTGCCGCCCTGGCGAGACGGATTCTGGACAATTTCGGCGGCTTTGGGGGTGAGCGGCGTGCGGAAGACCTGCGGGTAGAGCGGCCCAATCGTTCGCCGCATCCAGACATAGAAAAAGTCCGACAGATCGGCGTAAGGCACGGCGTCATAGTAGGGCGGGTCGGTCACAACCGCGTCAAAATAGCCATCCTCAAAGGGCAAGCGGGTAGCCGAGCCTAAACGATGCTCCGCAGGCTCACCAAGGTTAGAATTAGCCTCTATAACTCGTAAAATCCATTCTACTGCCCCTTCATAGCTGCCACTTGAACTACTAAAGGGGTTTATCTCTGTGTAGTCCCATACCATTGGTACAGCTTGTCTGGAAAAAGAATGATTTACTTTTTCGCCTGTATTATGCCAGTTACAAATTACCGAATTATAATCAGCCTGTCGGTCAACCAGCAGAGCCAGGTAAGTGGTAACAGCCCTGGCATATTCCGGGTCGCCACTTTCCGCCAGGATAAGGTCGTAAGCGCGGCGGACCTGGGCAGCAAAGGTGGCAAGTGCTAAACCCTGGCGCGGGTTAAAGAGTTGGCCCCAGTTTAAAACTCCATAATTTTGTACACGAAAACCCAGAGTGCCTTTTTCAGGCAATGCTTCGTCCGGTATAACGGAAAAACCATTTTCAGTGGTGAGAGTGGCTACACGTTTTCTGGCTTTCTCCAGTAATTGCTGGTCAGCCTGTGTTGCTACCCTGTAACTCTTAACTTCTCCCGACCGTAACTCAACTACAACCATTGCCATGTGCCCGATTCGTTGAGCTTTACCCTCGGTACGAATATAATCGGCCCCTGAACTCTGATTACAAACAGGACAGGTAAC
Organism: Chloroflexia bacterium; assembly: GCA_036261665.1. Taxonomy (GTDB): domain Bacteria; phylum Chloroflexota; class Chloroflexia; order Chloroheliales; family Chloroheliaceae; genus 54-19. Next base: position 41,767 of record DATAKM010000038.1, on the reverse strand, counting down.
ACCACCAGCACGAGTTGTTCCTTCTCCATCATCCTGTGCTGTGTCACTGTCAGCTAAATTGCTTACACCCGTAACAATCTTAAAGCTGACAGAGCGCTTAACCCTGTCAGGCACAACTTCCAGGGCAATTCCCCGGTTTTTGGCTAGCCAGGTCTGGCGGACCAGCGGGATTTCAGTGCCGCAGGCCGGGTTAGAGCATTTGACGGTGCGCGCCCAGAGGTAGGCCACCGGGGTAGCGCCGTTCGGGCCGGGCGGGTAGAACTCGGCCAGTTCGGTGCGGGCTTCTTGCAGCACCCAATTGGCCCAGCGCTTTACATCTTCGGCCAGTTTATTCGGCACTTCAAGCTGGCCCATGGTGGGATGCGGGATAGTGCCGGGCTTGCCGTACTGCTGGGGATAGACCAGGGTGCAAAGCTCCACAATATAGGCCACAGGGTTCAATTCGTTGGCGTAGGCTTCGCAACCCAGGCGCAGCGCTTCTAGCGGAATAGCCCCGCCGCCGCTGAAGGGATCGAGGATGCGCGGCGGGGTGGGGAAACGCTGGCGAATCCGGGCGCGAGCGGTTTCCAGCAGCCCTTTGTAGTCCTTGCCGTTCACGATATCCCAGTTGCTCAGTTCGGCCACTTCCTGGCAAAGCCGGTCGCGTTCCTCTTTAGTGGCCGGGTCGTCCAGCAAAGCGGCGTAGACGGCAGCCCGGCAGGCCGCCAGGGGACGGCGCGCCCACCAGATGTGCAGGGTGGAGATATGACCGTGCCGGATACTTTTCTCACGGGCCGACTGGGCGCTTACCTCGCGCAACGGCATAGCATGTTCAATCAAGCGATTAGTCAAACCTGTTTCAGTGGTCATAGTTTCTCCTCAATGGCAGCCCGGCGGTACTCCTCTACCGGGACAATGTAGCGTGTGACAGTTACTTCTTCGACGGCCTGTAAAGTGTTGGCCGGATTCTGGATGGCGCGCAGTTGCGGATGCGAACCGGTGGCATCCGTCACGATATAGAGCCAGTAATCCGGCCCTATGCGGCGGGCTGTATCCCACTCGTTAGGGGTGAGGGCTACCCTGCCCACCCCGGCGCGGCCTTTGACCTCGATATAGCGCGATTTGTCATGGCCCGCCTCGACTGGATGGCTTTCCAGGTCATAACCGACATCCTGCTCTTCAACGCTGGTCACTTCCCGGTTGAAGCTGGCTTCATAAGCTCGCACAAAGTTTACGGCGGCTACTTCTACCGCTTTGTCGCTGTGCATAACGTCCTGCAAGTTCGAGGGAACCGGCACAGGCAGGGATAGGGCCACACCCAGCAGTTCAGGCACTTCCATATTCAGGCTGCTCTCGCGCTCCAGTTCGGCCAGGCGCCGTCGCTTTTGCTCAATCAGGCTATCAATCTGGCGCTGGGTGGTAGCGATAGCGACGGCCATATTCTCGCCCTGCCCGCCGCGCATCTTCTGCTCAAAAATCTTTTTATTGGCCTCGTCAATCAGTTTGTCGAAATTCCGCTCGATGTAGCGGCGCATAGTCTGGATATTCTTACGCCGGCGCTCGTCCAGTTCGTTCAAATAGGGCTGCAACTGCTCGCCGATAATATTGTTAAGGGCGATTTCCTCACCGGCCAGCAGCCCGTCCAGGATCTCACCCGGCAAAGGCACCGGGGAAGCCTGGGATTGTTCCGGCAGGGTCAGGTCGGCCAGGGCCGAGGGGTTATAGACCAGTTTAGCCTGTTCCTCCGGGCTATCCGGCTGCAAGGCCGCGATATTTTGCGGCAGGCGCACGGCAAAGAGCTTTTCGCCCACCACGGCGTTATTACCGTCGGTCACGCGCCCCCGGAAGAACCAGAGCGACCCGGCTTCCGGCGCTCCCGGTTCGTGGAAACAGGTCCCGGCGGTCAGCAGCGGGCCGTAGCGGTGGCGAATGAATTCTACCACAGCGTCAAAGAGCGGATGCGTGGCCGACATCAGGATAGTCTCGTCGTCCTTGCGCTCGTGCTTGAAGAAGGTAAATTTGTTATATTCCTCGGCTGGCTTGGTCAGGCCGCTTTCGGCCGCCCAGTTGCGCAGGAAAGCCGGGACGGTCGGGATGCGCCATAGCCCATCTGAGGGCCGCTGCTCCAACCGGATACCCAGCACCCGGCAGGCTTCCTTGAAGAAGCGCTCGGACGATTCGGGAACCAGGCGAGCCAGGCGGCTGCGCTCCTTCTCGTCGGCCAGGTAATCGGTATTGACGAAGGGGGTAGCCAGCACTTCTTCGGTGGCTTCGCGCAGCCTGTCGCGGGCCTGCTGGGCGAAAACCTGGTCTATCACGTTCATGGCTTCCATGCGTTTGTCATCGTCCTTGATGGCATCCGTAATAATGCGGTCAAGCTTGAGGTTCATCCCTTCCAGCAGCGTGCCGATGACATCAAAAACCTTGTCCGATTCCAGGTCGAGGCGCATGGCGTCCAGCTTATCCAGCAGACGGCCCAGCACATCACCCTCGCGGGTTTTACTGGCCACCAGGTTGTAGATGTAGACCGGTCGTTTTTGCAGATAGCGGTGTACGCGGCCCATGCGCTGTTCCAGTCGGTTAGGATTCCAGGGAATATCGTAGTTGATGAGCAGGCGGCAGAAATGCAGGTTAATGCCTTCGCCCGCCGCTTCGGTTGCCACCATCACCTGGCAATTGGGACCTTTGAATTCCTTCTCGGCGGCTATACGGTCCTGCATCTTCATCTGTCCGTGAATACTGGTGACGGAAAGCCCCCAGCGCCGTAACTCACGCACCAGGTAATCGAGGGTATCCTTGTTTTCGGTAAAGATAAGCAGCTTTTCATCCCCGCCGATGACCCGGCGTTCCGGGTTTTCCAGGATTTCGCGCAGGCGATTTAGCTTGGCCTCGGTTCCGGCGGCTTTAGCTTTAGCGGTCAGGGCTATCAGTTTGTCCAGCTCCTGAATTTCATGTTCCAGGGCTATGCGGGTGCGGGCGGTGGTAGCGCCTTCCACATCGCTGCCGGCGGGCAGGCCTTCTTCCAGGTCCTCTTCCTCCTCATCATAGTCGTAGGCGGCGGACTGGTAGGCCGGGACAATCTGGCCGGACTGAAAATTATTAAGTTTGTTTTGCAGCTTATCCCGGCGGCGCTTGAGTGAGAGGTCAATCGCCTCCAGGCTGGAAGCCAACCGCCGCTGTAATGTAGTGAGGGCCAGCCCGGTATTGCGGTCGCTCACCTGGTCAGCCATAAAAAGACCCTTACCCACGTAGTCCGTAACCGCATCGTAAAGGGTACGCTCGGCAGGGCTGAGGTCATAGCGCGCGGTAGTAACGGTGCGCGGCGGATAAAGAGGCTTGCCCTCAAAATCCTTGAGTTGCTCTTTCAGGCGGCGCACCAGCACGGTTTTAGCCCGGTCAATCAGGCGGCCTTCATCCTCATGCTGGCCGTTCTCACCATGCCTTATGTTGAACAAATCCGGGTCAACCAGTTGCAGCAGGTAATTGAAATTATCAGGATCGCCCCGGTGCGGCGTGGCCGTCATCAATAAAAGGTGATTGGTCTGGTGAGAGAGAGTCAGGCCCAGTTTGTAGCGTTCGCTGGCCTTGCGATCCTGGCCACTGCGGTAGGCGCTCATCTTGTGCGCTTCATCTACGATTACCAGGTCCCACTCGGTGTTTTCAAGCGAAGCCATTACGCGCTCTTGCTTGGCGAAGTCAATCGAGGTAATTACCTGGTCGAAATCCTGCCAGACGTTAATGCCCACGTTATCGTTGACCGTGCCGCCGCTGATCACTCGGAAGGACTCGCCGAACTTTTCGAGCATTTCGCCCTTCCACTGCTCAGTCAGGGCCGCCGGAGTAACAATCAGGACACGCCGTACCACCTTGCGGAACTTTAGCTCCTTGAGCAGCAACCCGGCCATGATAGTCTTGCCAGCGCCGGGGTCATCGGCCAGCAGGAATTTCACTCGCGGCATCTTGAGCATACGGTGGTAAACTGCGTCAATCTGGTGCGGCAGGGCATCAATATTGGAGATCGAAACCGCAAAGTGGGGGTCGTAGGCATAAGCCAGGCGCAAGCGTTCGGCTTCGATAGCCAGGCGGAAACGGGCCGGGTCGGCATCGAAGTTACGCTGGCCGGGCCGGGCTATTACTTTAACTTTATCAAATTCTTGCAGCGGAATCGCTACCGAGCGGTACGACCCGACCTTATTTACTACTACATATCTAAGCTTGATATAAGCTCCCATGCGAGTGGGAGGGGCTTCCAGGCGAGCCGGTTCGGGAATGCGGCCTTCCAGGGTGATAATAGTACCGGCGGGAAAGGCTTCGGCTAGTTGGTCGTTGGTCATAGGTTGTTAATAAGTCTTTCTTATTGGGCCTGCTCTGAGAAGTAAAGCAAGGTTAGTTTAACACAAAATCATTACGATTTTCATTTCTTTAGAATTGAATTAGCTCGCCGGTATCGGTTCCGGCAAAGGTCGGGCACTTGCCGTGCCGGCGCACCAGGCACCAGCTACAACCCTCGTTCTGCACCGGCGACACAATACCGCTCTCAAGCTGGTCGAGCAGGTCCAGCAGCAGGTCGCGGGCAGCATGAAGGCGCTCGGCGGTATAGAGCGCGCTGACCTTACGCTTGCTCTTGAGATAATAACGGCTGACCGTAATATTTTTGGCCTTCGGATAAATCGCGGCTGCCAGGCGGTAGTATATAAGGTTGTCCAGGCGCTCGGCCATCTCCTGCTCATCGGGCAGGCCGGTAGAGGGTGGAGCGCCGGTCTTGTAGTCCAGCACTTCCACGCTGCCATCGGCCAGCAGGTCCAACCGGTCAAAGCGGCCTCCCAGCCAGATTTTATGACGGCCGAGGCTGAAGGCTCTATCGGCGCGGTAAGGTTTTTCCAGCATTCGAGAGCGGCAGGGAGCCTCTTCCTTGCTGGCGTGATAAAAGTCTATGAGCATCTGGCGGGCTTCCTGGCGGAAGGCTTCTTCGTCCTCCGCATTGTTAAAACCGGCGCTATCCCATTTGGTGTGCAGCAGGCGCAGCAGGTCGTTCACGTCGTGATTGCTGTGCGCGCCACGCTGGTAAAAAGCGTAGAGCGCGGCATGCACATTCATGCCTAACTGCGAAGCGGGAGAAGGCCGGAACGGCTCGGACAGCCCCTTGAGATATTTTTGCTGGAAGGCCAGCGGGCAGTTTTGCAGCATCTCGACTTTCGAAGGTGTTAAATGTATCTCCATATGTTATGTGTATCTCCCTGTTATAACGTATTCTGTAAATTGCCGGTTATAAATAATTGTCCAGAGTAAAGATTAAGCCTTGCCGATACGGCTTTTGGGCTTTTTCTTGATATCGCGCAAAGCGTTTGCGTTCTTGTAGAGGGTGATAACCTGCTCTTCGGTCGGGTTGAGCAGGATAGTCGTGCCAACCAGGCGCTCTACCCAGGGCAGGCGGCGGTCAGCAGGTGGTACATCCCGGGCGGCCAGAAAACAGAAGCGAATGCCGGTACGGCGTATCACTCTGCCGTGCTGAAGCACGTAGGCAATCTCGGTCTGGCTGAATTTGCGCTGGCACGAGCGCATTTGAGCGTGGTTGGACAAAGTATGCTGGAAGGCCATTTCCTGGGTCATAGTAGTTTCTCCTCGTTCTGGCTGTTTATCCTGGTGTAACATCCTCTACTTATTACAGGCAACCAGGAGCGCAGAACTGCGGCATCTTTTTAGCGAATTTTGAGGAATTTGCAAAATTGGTTGGAAATATTTTTGGGGCAATCAAAAAGCCCCTTCTCGGCAAGAGAGGGGCTTTTTATGGATTATATTTGTGAGACTAGAGAGCCTTTCATAATAGGGTGTGCCAAGCGTGCGACCGCCCCGGAATAAAATTCCAGGGCTATTTCAACCAAATTCCGGCGGAATGGGCATTTTTTATGCATAGCCTAACTGGCCCATCTCGCAGAGATTTCATTACACTAGACCGGAAATTTTATTTCCGGTTGAGTTTTCTGCTACTCTACCCCTAATATGAAAGGCTCTCAGACTACTCAAGCCGGGTCGGGCAGAGCATGATATAGAAGGGGCAGCGCTGGCAGTCCTGGCCAGGATTGGGTACAAACAGGCCGGACCGGATACCATCGGCGTTACGTTCCAGTTCTTGCAGCAGATTCTTCCCCTTAGACTTACCCGCCAGGATTTTGCGGTAAGTAGCCGCTTTGGTGGCGGCTTTATCGGCTACAATCTGGCCCACACCGTGCGGGCCAAGCGCTTCCAGCACCACCTGGGCCGACTCGCCCCCGGCCATAAAATACAGGGTCAGCAAGCGGTAAGTATCGGTGTCATCGTCCAGTTTTTGCTGGTCCGGCAGGTTCCCGACCCTGGAGCGAATCAGGCGCAGCGTACCATCGGAGAGGCGCTCCTGGCGATCAATCTGGAAATTGACCCGGCAGTTAGCCAGCTTTACCTGGGCCGGCTGGTTGAATTGGGTTTCCCGTACCTCCGCACCGCCGGACTGCTCCACCGACTGGCGATAATGCTCCAGCATCCGCTCTACCATGCACTGGCCGGTTTGATAGTAATAATCGGTCGGGGTGTCCCGGTCGGGGGCCTGCTCGCCGTCAGCTTCCGCAGCGGACTGGCTGCCTTCAGTAGCGCGAGCCGTATGGTCGGTAGAGTCAGCGGGCGGCCAGGCCTCGTTAAAGGCGGCCTGCAACTGCGCCAGTTCGGGTAACTGGCCGGTTTCGTTCAGAGCCTTATTAAGCCTGATATGAGCCTGCGATAAGCCCTTGTAAAAATGATTTTTATTATCGTCCCGGCGGCCACGACAATGCTGCACATGCTCGTAGTAATAGCGGGCCGGGCATTTTGAATAAGTGTGAAGCTGCCAGAAATCATATTCCGGCATGGGCCCGGCCATCACCGGCGCTGCCCCCACGCTGCCGTTATCGGGCGGCTTCGCTGCGGTAGCCGGTTGCTCCCAATCGGGCGGCACTGCAAGGCTTTGCCAGAGCTGCGGATGCCGGCTGATAAACTCACTGACCGGTTCCAGGATAGGGCTGATGCGCTGGCGGCGCGGCGCTTTAGCCGCAAAGTCGGCTTCATTGTCGGCATCAACATAAGCCCAGCTTAGAAAGAGCTTATCTTTGGCCCTGGTGGCCGAGACATAAAAGAGGCAGGGTTCGTCGGCGGCCTGGCCGGTGTAGAGGCCATGATAAAGGCCGGGCGGCGGCGTATCCGGGCCGGGGTTGGTTTTGCGGTGGCGCAGGCCCGGCAGGTAGACGAAAGGAAATTCCAGGCCCTTGCTGGCGTGAGCCGTCAGGATATGGACCGCATCAAGCTGCGTGGCATCCTCCTGGGCCTCCACCTCCGGTTCAAGCCGGGCATCCGAGTTAACCAGGGCATGCACATAGCGCATGAACTTGCGGCGGTGGCTATCTTTGTTCAGGCGGCGGCGCGCTTCCATTTCCTGTTCTAAAGTTAGCTCCGGCGTTCCGGCTCTCTGGCGGGCCTGCTTGATAAGCCAGGCTTCTTCTTCCTGGTCAAAAGCGTAAGCAAGCTGAATAAACTGGCCGAGGGCACGCAGGCTCTGCCGGGCGGAATAATCGCCGGTTTCTCGTTCAACCAGTTGCGGGACTAAATCGCTCCAGCCAAAAAGATATTCGGCCAGCAAGCGCCAGATATTGCGCCAGCTATGCAGGCTTTCCAGCATCAAATTCAGCCTGAAAGCCGCTTCTCTCTCCGCCGGTGTTAGCTCATCCAGCACCCTTGCATCCGTCAGAGCGGGACGGGGCGCCAGGTGAAACTGGTCGGCCAGGCCGAAAACCTTCAGCATGGGCAGGCGCCCCAGCCCTAACCGGAAGAAAGCCGGGCGAAGCTGGCCGGAGAGCGCCGCTACTACCGCCACACACTGCTGAATCTGGTCGCGGTTGAAGAACTGGTCTACCCGATTAACCGGAATACCGGCCTGAGTAAGCGCCAGGGCGAAAGCGTCGGCCTGTTTATGGCGCTGACACAGGATGGCATGGGAGGCGTAAGGCTGGCCGGCGCTATGGTGGGTCTGAATACTGGCGATAATAGCCGCCATTTCCTGGCCGGAACTCTCGAACTCGGTGTAATGCAGAATAGCCTGGTCATCTGCGCCGTTCCCACGCGAGGCTACCATCGGGCTGGTAGCTCCCTCCGGCATGGTCTGGCGCAAATGGCTGGCCAGCCGCACAACCGGTTCAAGCGAACGGTAATTGGCGCGCAGTTCCAGCACTCCCGCCGGGCGCTGCTCTGAGTGGTAATCCTGCACGAAGCGGTCAGCGCCGGCCTGGGCCGGATAGGCTCCCCGGAAGCGGTAGATGGACTGGTGAATATCACCCACCGCCCAGAGATTGCCGCGCCCGCCGGAAGCGGGGCTGGCCAGCAGGCGCAGCAACTCACCGCTGGCATAGTTTATATCCTGGTACTCGTCCACCAGGATTTCCTGGTAGCGGTCGCGCTCGGCCTGGAGCACCTGCGCGTTCTCGCGCATCAGCAAAACCGGCTTCATCACCAGGTCGCTAAAATCCACCATTCCCCGCGCCTGCTTGTGGCGTTCGTAGACGGCATAGATGTCGGCCCGCTCCTGGGCCTTCTGGACATCAAAAGGGTCATAAGCAGGCTGCTCTGAAGCCGCCATAGCCTCAACCGCCTGCCGGTAAGACTCAGGCGTGTTAAGGTAATCTTTGGCCCGCGAAATGTCTTCCAAAATATCTTTGAAGCGCCCGTCAGGGTTGTGTTGATTGATATAGTGTCCGGAAGGCAACTCACCCAGCAAATCTTCCAGCAGCATGTAAGCGTGGGCTTTATCCAGCAGCCGGAAATCAGCCGGGAGCTGGCATAGAGCGGCATAACGGCGTAAAAAGTCGGCCCCGTAAGCGTGGAAGGTGGTGATAAGCATCTCATGGGCGGGCAGGCCTGCGCCGGAAAGACGTTCGCGCAGTTCCCGGGCGGTTTTGTTAGAAAAGGTCAGGACCAGCAGATGGGCCGGTTCGACCCCGCTGTCTTTAACCAGGTGCCGGACGCGCTCGACCAGGGTGGTAGTCTTGCCGGAACCCGGCCCGGCCAATACCTGGGCAGGGGCGGCCTGGTGCGCCGCTTTAAGTTGTTCAGCATCCAGCGAACGTTCCGCTTTAGCTTCAGTAGCCCTATCCGGCTGAATTTTATTAACAGGTAAGGGCGCACCCAGAAAGACGTTAAGCAGTTGCAGCAGCACCCTGCCGCGCTTGACCCCGAAATACCCGGCCAATTGATCGAGCACCTGTGGGCCGCTATCGGCCTTATAACAGCGTAGATATTCCTGGCGTATTTCAAAGGTAGGCATCAGCAGTTCCAGGGCGAAGATACTCGCTTCGCGCTCGCGCTGGTTCCGGGGATTGTAAATCTCGACCTGTCCGGCCAGCGGAGACTCTTCCGAGGCCGTATTCTCGAAGTCGGAGTGACGGCAGGCCACCGCCTGGCCGCGATGCAGCACAAGATGGGCCAGTTCGTGGGCAATCGCAAAATTTTGCTCGGCCTGGTCTAACTGCCCGTTGTAGGAAAGAGTGCCAACTCGCCGGCTACCTGACAGGTCAGGCTGAAAAGTAGCCAGGCTGCCCTGCAAAAGGGGATGGTCAGCCGCTAAAGGATTTAGCATAACCTTGAGGCTGCGGGCCAGTTGTTTAACCAGGGAATTACCCCGGTGGGTCAAAACAGGTCTATTTTCGCGTTGCGGGTCGGGCTGGAGGAGCAGCGTTTCCGTTAGTTTCTGGAAAGCCGCGCCCCGTATTAGCTGGGTTGAATTCATGGCTGAACCTGCTTGCTAATCTCTTAAAAACTAATTCTCGGTGTAAGCGTCGTTCCTGGCTTCGTTTAGCCACTCGGCTTTTTGCGCTGTATCCAGTTGAATACTTTTTTCAACCAGCATGACGAAATCCTGAAGTTCAACTTCCTGCGGCACATCCTGGTTGAAGTGAAAGGCCGCCGCTACCGGAGGCTGCCGTAAAGTATTCAGAATGACCTCGGAGGATACTTGCAGCAATTCAGCCAGGCGGTTAACCAGTTTGTGAGGCAGGCCTTTGATTTTAACCAGGCGCTGTTCGAAGGCCATCATTATATCAAGCGAGATACCGGCCTCTTCGGCCAGTTCATCCAGGCCCATATCTTGAGCATCAGCCGCCTCAGAAAAGCTGGATAATGTCGCGATAGTTGCAGCGCTGGACTTCTCAAAAAATTTGTCCAGCAGACTATCTCTTTTAGAATAGTAGTCCGGGTCCTGGCTTATTTCAGCTTGCAGGCGGCTGGCATAACCCGGCGTAGCCTCATCCTGTTCGATCTCCTCAAGCAACCGGCGACCTTCTAACTGGTAGTAAGCAATATTAGCGGCCAGGTCAGCGGCCATATCCGGGTAGCGCGATTGGTAATCAGCCAGGCTGGGTTTCTCGCCAGCTTCAAAACGCTTTATATAGTCCAGAGTCACCGCTTCAAGCTTACGCTGGTATTCTCGCTCCTGGTTTGTGGGATTGTTAGTCTCCATAGTTGTGCCAAACTCCTCGCCACTTGGCGTACAATTAAAATTAACTGGCTACCGGCTGAGATCAAACTCCTGTAATACTTCCCGGGCAATCTGTACAATTTTAGCCCAATGCCTGGCAATCGTCTCCCGGTCACGCCCTAGCACCCGTGCAATTTCAGCATTACTCAGTTCATCAGCCTTCATCTTTAGAATCTCTAGCTGATTCTGGTCGAGCCTCGTTTTAAGCGAAATAAGATATTCATCATAACTCAGATCGGAGTCAAATTTAGCATCCCCAACAATATCGGCAAAATGAAGTTCCTCACCCTCAAACCCCGGCTGACCAACCGGAGCATCCCATGAACTCTGGTTGTGTCGCGCCGGATATTTGCGTTCCTCTGTCTGGTAAGGCTTACCGGAGGCGTCGAGCTTCTCCACTTTATAAACTTTATCCGGAACCGGCCCACCAGCCTGGCGTACCACGTTTCTACAGTAAGTCTTTATGGCAACAATAAGGGTACGTTCGAAATCTATAAAGAGCTTGTCATTGAGCGAAGCCTCCCGCAAACGTGCGATTAACTCCGTCCAGGTATGCTGCGTTATATCGGCTACCAATTCTTTGCGTTTATCAGTGCTATTATTTTTTACATAGCAATTAGCGGCTACATTTTTCTGAATGATCCTGTCGTAGCGGTCATATATGATTTCGATAACTTTTCTGGCACTGTCTGGATCTCCGGCTTTTTCAAATTCAGTAAAGGTCCATACAAGCACTTCTGGAGCGACAGGAGGTTCGGATTTATAACTGATACGACTCCAGAAAGCGGGGCTGTTAAAGCCCAGTTCTTTTACCTCGTTAATCCACTGCTGCACTGACTGCCGGCGCTCTTCTACTTTCAAATTAGCTGGCGGTGGCTCAAGCTTATCGCCAGGGTGGGGGTTTGGACTATTCAATGATCTATACTCCTTACTATGTCAGATATTACGACAATATGCTATTTTGTGCCAGATGTGTTATCCAATCTCTACATAATATATAGGCAATCAGCAGAGGAAAACTGAGGCATTTGTAAAGATAGATTTTATCTTTTTCTAAAAGAAGTAAAGTTATAAAGGTAAATTAAGACTCTGGGGATGGAGCAAAAAAGTTCCCATTTATATTATAAGAAGCAGAAAAACTATTTACTTATGAAGGTCGGTACTGTTCTTGACCATACTTTAGTGTTACTAGTTCATTGCTCTAATTAATATAACATGCTACTATATGCCCAGCATCATCTTGCGGGCAAGTGTCTATATTAACTAATTTCTACTTTTATAACCCATGTCTAAAGAAAAAGACCAAGAACCTTCAACTGATCCTCTCACAATTGGAGAGCTTATTTCACTTGCTGAAGCTGCTAAGAAATCTGGATTTAGTCATTTTTATTTACGAGATATAGCACAGTCAGGACGGCTTAGAGCCAAAAAAATTGCCAGAAACTGGGTTACAACTATGGCAGCGGTGGAAGAATATAAAAATACCCGAAAGTATATAGTAAAAGAATAGAAATTATTGACAATAACCCCCTATAGGGGTAATATGAAGGAGTACGGAAAAGCTAATAGTAGCGACGCGATACGCAGATGTTGCGAGCATCCACGTACCGCTGACCCCAATCCTGTTGTGCCCAGGATAGGGCTGCGTAGAGTTTACCATGAAGCAGGCCGATTTTCAGTCTGCTAACCACCCAACCTCTGGCAGCTTATCCTGCTTTCTGCCTAATCCGGCAGAATTTCCTTGCGGGGTAGCTGCTTTTAATTTTTCCAACCAGTTCTAACAACCGAATACAGGCAGGGCCAGGCTTTTCGAGCCTCTTTCGTTATGCCTGCTCAGGAGTAAAAAACTTCATTTTCAATAGGGCCAGTTTTTGTTGTACCAACACTCAGGCTCGTTCTTTTACTTATGCTTCCTGGCAGGCGAAAAGACTCTTACAGCACCCTTTACATGCCTTTTTCAGGGTTCGTCGGGAACCGGATAGAGGGATTAAAAGGTGCGCAGGGATTACCAGGCTCCTCTTTAAACAGCTTCCGGTGCCATAAACCCTCCTCCCGACCAGAGGTAGTTTTCTCTTAGCCCGGCCCTGCTCTTTTTCAATGCTAGTTGTCGCTAGCATCCTTACAAAAAAGAGGTTAACTTTATGCACCCTGAAAACTCGGGCCTCGGTGCCGGCTATCACTTTGGTGGCCTTTTACCTCCTGATACAACAGTAGGTCAATCACCCTCACCCGTTGTGTTGCTCCTCGATCCCACTCCCGCTCGAATGAGCACTGCTCTCGAACTGGCAGGGGCAGGCTGGCTGCCGGTAAGCGCTAACAGCAGCAGAGCAGCTTGCCTGGACCTGGCGTTACTGGCGCTCTCCCTGCCTACTTTCAGCCCCGGTTTCCCGGCTAACACTTCCACCTTTGAAGAGGAGGAAACCGAAATAGAAGCATTTATTGAGACTACCAAACCTGCCGTAATTGTGATGGAGGCGAACCACCCACTGATCTCAAGTCCTCTTTCCCCCGACCCTTTTGCTTCGCCATTTCACTGGAGTTACCACTCTTCCTACTCTCTTTCCGGTGGGGAAGAGCTGAACTTATCAGCCCAGGAACTGGCGGGTAGACTGGCCACCCTGGGCCTCTCACCCCTGGAAATCCCTTTCATTCTCTACACCGCCAGCACAAAAGCCCTTCTGACCACTCCTACTCGCTGGCCAACCAATCTTTCAAAACACCAGGCAAGCGAAATGAGAGAGGAGAATGCCCACGGCAGTACAGAAAATGCCACCAGTGAAAGCCGCTATTTCAGCCTGGCGGTCGAGCGAAAACCCTCTGCTGCCCCGGCTTCTCCAGGCATTCCCCATCAATCTTCAGGTAACCAGGGGCAGGAAGATCCACTCCTGGCCGTTATGGCCTATCTAACCGGGATTTATCTCTGCCGCAACTGCCACAAGCTGATCGCGCCAGAAGAACAGATACATCTTGCCTATACCCTCCAGCTCTGGTGCAATGAATGTTCAGCTCTCTCCCGGGATGCAGTCTCCCTTTCCCCGGTTATGAGGCTTTTACGGCAACACAGTTCCTCCTCCACCTCGGATCACTCCAACCACAAACCTTTACCAGAACACTACCGGCCGCCGCTCTTCCCGGCCCGGCTCCTGGCCAAAGCCGCTTTTACCCTGGTTACCGGCAGCCTCAGCCCTCATGCTGATCCGCACGATTTTCAAGACCCGGACAGCGATCCCTGGAATGCCGCCTGAGCATTTGAGTGAACTGTAGAGGATGGTGGTCCGGTTAGAAGGCAGGGAAAATCTGTGCCGGAAATGGAATAGCAGCTAAAGAGAAAGGGGAAGGCAATATGCAAATTCATTCTGAAAGATTTGAAGGGTTCGAGCTACCGGGTGGAAATGAGGGCAGCCTTATGGTACCGGCCGCTTATTTCGAGCGAGTGCTCATGACGGAACCGGCCAGCGTCTCCCGCCTGGTCTGGTACTTCCTCAGCCGGAGCCTCCAAGAACTGGAAAAAGGCGCCCTGATCGAGGAGATAATAGTAACGGCCAGCTACTCCGAACTGGAGAGCGCCCTCAACCTGGCCCATTCCAGTATAGGCGAGGGCCTCAGAAGAGCGCTCGATGCCGGGTATCTCCGGCTGGTCCATTCCGGCGAGAACGGCCACTCCCGCTCCCGCTATGCCATCAACTGGAGAAGGGCGGTAAAAGGTGTTAAGCCATCAGAAGAACCCGGTAGTGGGAAAGGCAGCAATAGTGAGAGTAGCAGCCGGGAAGAAAGAAATACTAAAACAGATGGACCTGCTCAAAGGTATTCTTTCCATACCAGTACCGCTCCTGGCAATTGCGCCAGGGCCTGTTACCGTGTAACCGGGGAAGAGCCGCACTGGCACTCTACCGGAAAGCCTACCACTGATAATGAAGGTAGCATGAAAAGCCACCGAGCTGGAAAGAAACCCGGTAAAGCCGGTAACGAGCAGTTCGGAAAGAAGCCTGGCAAGACTGATTCTATAATTAATAATTCTACTTTTCTCTGTTCAGAGAGTCTTTTCAGTAAGAGAGTAGAATCACAGATAGAACCTCTCTTTCTCCCGGCACCATTAGACCGGAAAACGGCAGGGCAAGTGCCGGCTTCTTCGCCTTCGCCTGCCAGCGAGCCGGACCTCCCAGCCTCTCTCAGCGGCTCTGGCTGTATCGCTTTTCCAGCAAACCGGACTACCCTGGCCCATGCGGCTGAAGCTCCCCATCAGTCTACAGCCGGTAAGGCAGAGGAGCTATCTGGCCTCTCCCGGACAGAAGAAACCCGACCGAAAAAGCAGAAAGCCAATCTGCCCGCTAGTCTGGCCAGTCTCAACCGCTCTTTCTCCCAGGAGTTAGGCGACAGCTCCCATACCCCCTCCAATTACGCTCAAACCCGGAACCTCTGGCAGGCAAGCGGCCTTTCCGCTTCCCGCTTCTCGGAAGTGATGTACCGGGCGCGGGAGCTTACGCGCAGTTTCGCCCTTCTCCGTCCCGGTGAAACCCCTCCTTCTCCCGGCCAGGTGCGCAACCGGATGCCTTATTTCTTCGCCACTCTCAGAAGCCTCTTAAAAGCAGAGGTCCAGGGCCAGAGTTATCAAGTGAGACCTCTGGCATCCTCCCCTGCCAGCTTTACAGGCAGGGAAAGGGACGAGCCTGCCGGTAGAAGGAGCTATTCTCACTACCCGGTAATGGACAGCGTTCCCAGTAGTACAAAAACCGGTCTCGAAGAATGGCGGGAGGATCGTACGGTAGCGGGGAATAATGGGCGGAATTTGCCCGTGCTGAATGGCATTCCCCCTCACACCGGCTCGCCTGCCCTCTATCCCCAGGCTCAAAGAGAGGCTTACCGGGCAGGAGGGACAGGCAGAGCGGGAGAGACCGCTAGCCTTAACAGCTACAGCGGCCAGGGCCAGGGGCGCCTCTACGAGAGCTGGCTGGTGGCGGCAGGTATTAAGAAAAGTGGGCGCAGCCCCGAGAGAGTTGGCGTGGCCGGAAGGGAGAAGTTTAGCTCCGTTTCACCGGTTATAAGTTAAGCCATCCCTAAAGGAAAAGAACAAGAGGAGTGCAGCTAAGTGTACAGAAAGATGCCCTTCGCCATAAGTGTGCTGGTCTCGGCCATTCTGGTGGGCCTGATAGGCCACGGCACCGAGCTATTCTATAACGTCGAGGGCGGCCAGTCCCCGGACCTCCTGGCCCAGCTCTATGCTTTTATCAAGGCTTTCGGCTTTCCCTTCGCCATCGAGAGTGGCAACGCCATCGCCCTTTTCGTGGGCTTCAACCCCAACACCAGGGGAGGCCTCACCCGCTTCGTGGCCTTCCTGATCGGCACGGGTTGCTTTGTGACGAGCTGCCTGATCCAGTACCACTACTTCCGCTACCGCATCGACGCCGACTGGTGGTACGCCGGGGTGCTGCCCGGCCTGGTGGCCTTCCTCTCGGCCCTGGCTGGTCTCCTTGACCGGGACCTTGCCGGCGGTGAAGAGAGCCAGGTGCAGGCAGAGTTTCCCGAGCCCGGGCCACAGGTGGTAGACCCGATGCCGATGCTGCACGAAGCCCTGACTGCGATGCAGCGCCAGGTGAATATCGCCCTGGGGGAGTTAGCAGATGTGGTGGAGCGGGAAGTTGACAGGCGAATGCAGGAGGTAAGACCCTCGCGGCCAGCCGCCGAACCTGTGAAGGTGGAGGAGCTGTTGCCGCTCTCGGAGCTGGATGAGCCTATCGAGTTTGCGGCCGGTAGAGCCGCCCGGATACGGCAGATGCGAGAGACCAGGAAGACCTGGAAGGAGATTGCGGCCTACTACCGGGTGAGCGAGAAGACCGTCCAGAACTGGGCCAAAGAAGGGTAGGTACGCCTTTTCGCGAAACTGGCGGGCGATTACGTACTTTCGCGAAATTCGCGAAGTGGAAAGAAAGAGGCAGGTACGCAAGTGGAAAAAGTGCGAAACAGGCTGGCTGCTATCGACGGGGTGGAGCTACGCACTGCCATGCTTTTCCTGTGGACAAGCTCTTTCTGCTTTTTCGGGTTCGTGATTTCGCTCAGTTTCCCGGGCCTGGCCTTCGCCGACGTGGCCTGCTTCCTCTTCTTCCTGATGACTCTTGTTGAGGGCCTTCTGTGGCTACGGCGCGCTTTTCTTTCGCCCTCAGAAAATAGCGAAACTGGTTACCGGAAAGTAGAAAGTTTGGTGGGAGTAGATGAAGAAGAGGGGGAGGAGGAAGAGGCCGGGGAGGGTATCCCGAGTGAAGCCAGGCGGGAGCGTGAGATGTTCTACGGCTTTATCTACGGCGTTTGCGTCCGCAACCTCCTGAGCGAGAACCAGTGGGCGGCATTAGAGAGGGGAGATGCCCTTGTCTACATCAACCGCACTCGCTACCGGGCTTATATGCCCCACTTGCAGCGGGCGGGAGTGGTAACGGGGGTGGACAAGGGCGGCAAACGCAAAGTTCTTCTGGGATTCAGTGACGCCCTTACGGCTGTGGAGCTTTACACCGGGGAGCGGGGTTACTGGGACAAAGCCGGCTGCGGCTACCACACCAGGATTAACCCCGGCCGTAACCCCTCCCCTTCTTAGGTAGCTCTCGACCTCAATTTCAAACCTCACAGCCTCAAACGGTGAGGTTGAGGTGAGGTGGTGAGGCTGGTGAGGTTTTGGGCGTAAAGAGCAGTAGCATCTTAGTAACCGCATAAAAGAGGTAGGACCTAATGGCAAATTCAAGGAGCACCGGTTACCCCGGAGAGTACAAAATCGCGAAACCGCGTAAAGCGGAAAATGGGCCTGATCTCCCTCTTCCCGAAGAAGAGGGAGTGGAGGAGGAAAACTACGAAATAGCGAAAAGCCGGGTGAAAGCCCTATCGCGAAATGTAGGAAGCGGTTTCGGGGATATCGGAAGTGCAGTCAGCTGGTTTACCAGGGCGCGCAATCATTCGCGAAATAGTTCGCATGTTATTACGCCCTCTGACCGCTTTATCTTCCTCCTGGCCGCTTTCGTCACCACTGGCTGGAGCGCTTTTCTCAACTACCTGGTGATGCTCAATTTCGTACCTGCCTTCAGGGTACGAGGGGGTCAGCCGGTGAGCCTGGGAGCGGTAGCGGCCACAGTGGTGCTTTCGATCATCCTCTTCGCGGTTGAGTTCGTGATCTGGAAGGGCAACCACTCACCGGTGGAGTGGTGCGTCTTCGGTGTCATTTTCGCCTTCGATATCTGGGTGAACCTGGCCGGGACGATGAATTTACTGGCAGTGCCCAGGCTTTACTGGCCCTGGGAATTTACCTCTCTGGGAGACAGGCCTGATATGGCCAGCTGTATCTGCCTCGTGGTGGCGGTACCCAGCGCTATTTTGCCGGAGTGGCTGTGGCGAAGAGCCAGGAGTTAAGCGAGAGGAGGAGCAGGGAATGGTAAAGGGTATTTTCAAGTTAATGGTAGGGGTTTTCGGAGCGGTGCTGGCGGTTCTCCTTTCCCTTCAAATTGCGCCTGGTACC
Organism: Chloroflexia bacterium; assembly: GCA_036261665.1. Lineage (GTDB taxonomy): Bacteria > Chloroflexota > Chloroflexia > Chloroheliales > Chloroheliaceae > 54-19. Next base: position 23,768 of record DATAKM010000038.1, on the reverse strand, counting down.
ATGAATACTGTCATTACAATTGGTGTTGTAGGAATTTTTGTAACGCTCGTCATCCTAATTATGGCCTTCGCTATGGTGGCAGTCTCGCGCTCCCAAGCCGAGGCAATTGCGCGAGTTTCAGAGAGAGCTATGGACAGTCAGGTACGTATAGCTCTTATTAGCCGGGCGAGCCATAAAGCTTTAGACCGGTTTTTAGACGCTGGAGGTCTTGTTCTCGAAAAAGAGGGAGAATATTACCTTTCGGCGCCGGGCTACCGAAAGCCGGTAGCGGTTGAAAAAGCGGGCCTGAATGACGCTGAAGTGAATTACCTGATAGAACATCAGGAGACATGAATAATCAAATTAGCCCCGGTGAAACGGCTGAAATGCTTCGGCTTTTGTGGGGGAACCTTGCTTGATTACCCTGTTCGGGAAATAATAGTGTGGACGGAAGGCTGCGTGGCCGGCTTGCAACTTAGAACCCCATCGTTACGAGGTCGGAAAGACCTGGCCGGATTGAAGGAGGCCTCCTGCACTGGCCACCACTATATTCTGGATTACCTGCTTACAGACTCTTTACAAGATAAAGTTTTTGCCCAATAGTCTCGACAACACCAGGAATTCATTTTACAAACCTCTTTGCTGGATAGCTTTAATACCGACCTGCGCGGCTCTTACCGGCCAGATTCAGTCAGAAGAGCTATTGGAAGAACTTTGTAAGACTAATCTTTCGCTTTAGCCGCTGGACAAAAGTAGTAGCTGGTAAGTTTTCCTGTAACTTCTTATTCTTTTCGGCTTGGCCGGGGCTCATTGGTAACACTGCCCAACCACCAGCTTTGAGTTGGATACGACCCCTCCTTCCAGTTTCAAACCCTCAATCTGAGGTAACAAATCTCGATGCCAAAGCCTTTTTATCAGGGAAATCGAAATCAAACGGTCTTTAATCTAATGCCTGTTCTCTCTCACTCTCTCTCCATTTTTGGTTTCTTTTGCCAGGGGAGTGCCTGAAGAACAAGATATGTTCAGTCTAATTTCCTCAAATAAATCTTTAGAAATAGCCACTCCCTTTGCCGCAAACTGCGGAGGATTCCTTTTCTGGCCGAACTGTTATGGGATTACTGGGAAACCGCTGAAATTTCGGGCGGTTTGGGAGGTATAATTATTGTTGGTTGTTGTTTTTAACAGCTATCCACGCATATTTGCGCGTTACTGGTAGTATAACCCTACCGCAACTACCAATAATTTTAGTCACTAGAATAATATTTAGAGAGAAGCCTTGTGTTAGCTAGATTAAAGGTGGGACGGGCTTATCTGGAAATCGTGCGCAGCCCGAATTACTTTCCGCTTTGGTTTGGTCAATTAGTTTCTAATTTTGGGGATACTCTGAATTACATCGCCCTGGTGGTACTAATTTTTCGGGTGGCTGGTCAAGGAGTTGCTGTCTCCGGCCTGGTTGCCTTTGAGGTCTTGCCTTACATCCTGCTTGGCCCGATTGCCGGGGTTATTCTTGACCGTTTCAGCCGCAAAACTGTGCTAGTTCTGGCTGACCTTATTCGGGCGGTACTGGTGACCACACTGATTTTCGCCAATCAGCTCTGGCAAATTTACCTGATTACTACGTTGCTTACATGTGCCTCAGTCTTTTTTGGTCCTGCGCTTAATGCCGCTATTCCGGCTATTGTTCCACGCTCGGCGCTGCTCGCGGCTAATTCGGTGGCGTGGTCAACGGGCCGCTTAGTGCAGATTATCGCGGCGGCCACGGTGGGCGGGCTGGTAAGCTGGGCCGGTACGGGCTGGGCTTTTGGCTTCAATGCCGCATCGTTCATTGTCTCGGCGCTCCTGATTGCCCTGGCCGTGAAGATACCTGCGCACGCTGGGCAAGTAGCCGCAACCGCTAAACGGGGGTTAAAAGGGTTTTGGAATGATACACAGGCCGGGTTCCGATATGCCCGGCGCGATTTTTTTGTATCTCGAATACTAGTTGTGCAAGCGCTTGCCTCCCTGGCTGTTGGGGGTACGTCGGCACTGCTAGTGGTGTTAAATGAAAAACATCTCAAACAACCACCTGCCGGGTTCGCCGCCTTGATTGGAGCAATCGGGTTCGGAGCACTTTTGGGCCCACTGTTTCTTGGATACTTCACTCAAAATTATCGCAATATAGCGCTGGTCTTTATGCCCTATGTAATTCGTGGGGTGGGGGATGTGCTTATAGCGGTATTTACGCCTTTGCCGGTGGCGCTCGTGCTGATGTTCATTTATGGGCTGAATACCTCAACGGGAATGGTGGTCTATAACTCCCTGATGCAAAGTGAAATAGCCGACGAAGTACGGGGGCGGGTGTTCACCCTGTTCGATGTGGTGTGGAATGTAATGAAACTTCTTTCCCTCGGCATTGCCGGGGTGTTGGCTGACCAATTCGGTGTGAATGTGGTGTATTACCTGGGCGGTAGCCTGTTACTGTTTGCAGGACTAATAGGGCTTAGATTTTTTAAGGACTATCAATTCAAACCGCCCGAAATTTCACCGGTTTCTCAGTAACCCTGTTATGAATTCATAACTCTGGCTTGCATCAGTATTGATATTAATCTATACTAATATTACAAGTCTATATGTGCTAATATAATCTATTAACCCAGCCCGGAGCAAGCTTATGGACGAAGAACAAAATCAGCTCTTACAAAACCAGTTGGAACAATCCGCTATTCTCGAACAAACTCTGCCCCTTAAAGATCCTTTTAAAATTCCCCCTTTCCGCCTGTGGTTCTGGCTTCTTTCCTTTGGGCCGGGTCTGATGGTCATGCTGGCGGATACGGATGCCGGGAGCCTGATTACGGCCGCTCAATCCGGGGCCCAGTGGGGTTATGCTCTGGTTTTTCCCCAGCTGGCCTTAATTCCGGTGCTTTACGTGGTTCAGGAAATGACCATCCGGTTGGGTATCGTTACAAAAAAAGGACACGGGGAACTGATAAGCCAGCACTTCGGCAGAGGCTGGGCCTTCTTTTCTGTGATTACCCTTTTCGTAGCCTGTTTTGGGGCGATTGTCACCGAGTATGTAGGTCTCGCTGGAGTTGGCCAGCTGGTGGGGCTCCCGCCCTGGCTGACCGTGCTGGTTTGTGCCACGCTTTTGATTGGGGTTGTGCTCACGGGCAGTTACAAGCGGGTGGAACGCATCGGACTGGCGGTAGGCATGTTGGAACTGCTGTTTATACCGGCGGCCCTCCTTTCGCACCCGGACTGGGGGCAGGTAACAGCCGGCGCGAGTAACATCCCTCTCTTAAAAGGAGATTTTCTCTTCCTTCTGGCGGCAAATGTAGGTGCGGTTATCATGCCCTGGATGATTTTTTACCAGCAGGGAGCAGTCCTGGACAAGCACATGGGTAAAGCTGAGCTTAAAGCGGCCCGGATTGATACTATGGCGGGAGCGGTAATCACCCAGCTGGTGATGGTCGCGGTGGTGCTGGCAGTGGCGGTTGGAGCAGACAGGTTAAATTCCGCGGGAAAGAGCCTGAACAGTGTGCAGGATATAGCCGGTACCGTGGAACCGGTGCTGGGCCACGGCGGGATGTTGCTCCTGTTTGGCATGGGTATGGCTGGGGCGGCTTTTCTGGCCGCTCTGGTAGTTTCGCTGGCGGCCAGAGCTGGGGTATGGGAGAAGCGCTCTATGTCAGGCACAGCCTTAACTTACCGGTACGAAAAGCCAAAACTTTTTATACCCTCTATATCCTTTCACATCTGGCAGGCGCTACCCTGGTGCTTAGCGGGATCGGGCTGGTAAACCTGGCGGTGGATATCGAAGTAATGAATGCCGTTTTGTTGCCCCTGGTGCTCGGGTTCCTGCTGGCCCTGGAAAGAGTGGCGCTTCCCAGGCACTATCGCATGAAAGGGGCCTACAAATACTTCACCTGGACCCTCTGCCTGCTGGTAATCGCTTTCGGTGTTTTCACCGGGGTAACCGCCTTTACCGGCCTCTTCTAAGCTGGTTACTCCGGCTAGGAGGTGTAACCAGCCAGTCGAAGGGGCTAGCCTTCTTTCGGTTACCACAGTGTCAAACCTGGTGAGTTACTATTTGCATAGCTATCTATTCGGAATTTACGCCTGTAATCAATTTCTCTAAAGTTAAAGGAGGCTTTCTTTAGCTTCTCCCAAAACCCGGCCTGTGAGGTTTTGGATCTGACTCTCTGAGACTGAAGCCCGGTTAACCCGAACACTATCATCTCAAGCTTTTTGCCGGAACTGGGGCTTTAGGAATTGCAGGAACTTTTGTTATGTAAACTCATATCAGCAAGCCTTTTAACCCGGTGACATCCGAAGGAGAGGCCGCTGACTCCTCCTGAGGTGTCCGGCTGTTTATTATGTCGCCACCTTATTCTAACCGGTTAAAAACCTACCCGAACCGATAATTTCCTTTTAATTAATATCGTTTCTGCTCGAAACCTTCCCCATCCCACTTCTTTTTTTTTTCTTCAAAGCCTTATAATCTGCAAAGAATTATTTGTTGCAAATATTAGCAGTTACAAATAATCTAAAGTCAGGTGAAGAGCGTATAGAAGAAAACAATGTTCTCGTATGGCCTTCAACAACCAGTGCGGGGCCTGGCATGGCATTTTGGTGGTAATCAAGCAGTGAATGCTCTTACTACCAACATGATTTAGCTTTAGCAGTTCAAAGGTATTTCAGCTGCTAATTTCTAGGAAAGGTAAAGTTTACTTTATGCTTCGCTTTTTAGGACGTATTCTAAACGATAGTTCCCCTCAGGTGCGGCGAAAAGTTTTTGCCATTTACACGGTGCTGATTACTTTTAACCTGGCAGTGTGGGGCCTTACCTTGCTGGTCTCGACTCAGTACGGTTTCGTCCTGGGCACCGCCCTCTTGGCATACACTTTTGGCTTACGGCATGGAGTTGATGCCGACCATATCGCCGCCATTGATAACGTAACTCGCAAGTTGATGCAGGAGAAGAAGCGGCCGGTAGCGGTTGGTCTTTTCTTCTCGTTAGGGCACTCTACCATTGTAGTAGCCCTGAGCGTAATTATTGCGATTATCGGAGCCGTAGTGCAGGATAGCTTTGACGGTCTCAAAAATGTCGGCGGGCTTATTGGGACCGGGGTGTCGGCTTTCTTTCTTTATGTCATCGGGATCATTAATCTTCTGGTACTCATCGACATTTTCCGGATGTTACGCCGGGTGGTTAAGGGTGGGAGTTACAGTGAAGAGACTCTGGAAGAATTCCTGGCCCAGCGAGGCATGATGAACCGCTTCTTTGGCCCCCTGATGAGGGCGATTGATCGTAGCTGGAAAATGTATCCCCTGGGGGTTCTGTTCGGCCTCGGCTTCGATACGGCCACAGAAGTGGGCTTGCTCGGTATTTCCGCTACCACCGCCGGGAGCGGCACGCCGGTCTATGTGGTGCTTCTTTTCCCGTTCTTGTTTATGGCCGGCATGACCCTGGTGGATACTACCGACTCGATCTTGATGCTAGGGGCCTATGGCTGGGCCTTTGTTAAACCGATCCGTAAGCTTTACTATAACTTCAACATTACGCTTGTTTCGGTCCTTATTGCCCTGGTAATAGGCACCATGGAAGCCCTCAGTATTTTTGCCAACGAGTTTAATCTGTCCGGCCAGATCTGGGGCTGGGTAAGCAATCTCGATTTCGAGGTAATAGGCTACCTTATCATTGGGATTTTTGTATTAAGCTGGGGCCTTTCTACGCTGGTTTACAAATTGAAGAAATTTGATGATATTGAAGTCGAAGTTATTCCTGGCACTTCCGGCACAACCAGCTAGTTCAAATAACCCGGCCGGTTACCGCCGGTACAAACTTTTTCACCGGCGGCATTCACACGCTGCCGGTGGGCGATTAAGGCGCTACCCTGACTGAGCGTTCTGCCGGTACGAGGCTCAGGGTATTTTTGAAAGCATGCCCCACCCCCCAAAGTGGCACGCTAAAGTGGTGGCCTTTTGTCGGGAAGTACGGCTTCAATAATTTAAAGCTCTACTTCCTTTGGGGGATCTATTCAGGGCTTAAGCGCTTCGCCTGAGCCCTGAAGTGGGAGCCGCCAAAATAAAGGGAGTCTCTTCTCGGGCCAGCTTTTTCAGGCACGAAAACCGGTACCGTTCGGAAGCACCTGCTTTGTGAAAAAGAGGATAAGTTAGAATTTAGCCCGGTCACTTCATGCCTGCGGTAGCCCGGGAACCTCAGTGCCCGGCCGGTAACAAACATTACCCCACTCAGCCGGGCAGTGAGGGTTTAATCCCCGTGGCCTGAGACCTTTTCCCCCGCCAGGTTACCGGCTGGGCAAATAGCCCGGTTAGAGATAGGCCTGGGGCTCCCTTTCGAAGGTCTTCTTACAGGCAGGCGCACAGAAATAGAACTGCCGGCCCTCATATTCTGCCTTCCAGCGAGCGGTGGCTGGATCTACCTCCATCAGGCAAACCGGATCAAGCGGCTTCCAGCTCTCGTCCTGGTCATTCTGGCCTGCTTCAGCCTCGGCAGTCACAGGTATGTGTGCTGTTAACTGCCCGGTTTCTTCAGGCGGCAAGTACCTTTCAAAAATGTGGCCGGCCAGTTCAAGGGGAGGTGGAGCCGCTAAGTTTTCTAACAGGGCTTCGATGTAATCAAACATGAGAGGGATGTATTTGTCGTCGTTAAGGTCTTTGAACCAGACAGAACGTCCCGAAAGCTGAAGTAAGACATTATTACCGACCGAACAGGGGCCAAGACAGCCGGTAAAACTTAGATGTACTTTGTTGCGCAGGCGCCGGCGTTCCCATTCCGCCTGGTAGAGGTCCAGGTTAACCGGGGCACGGCCTTTTTCAGTCCAGCCGCAGCAACAGTTACCATGCGCTTTTGAACAGACAAAGAGATTTCCGCGCATCTGAACAATCCTGAAGAGCTCGTCACGGGCCTGAACCTTTACCGTTCTAACCCGACCGGTAGTGAGTGTAATTTTGTTGGGTCTATCCACGTCCTTACAGTTCCTTCTTTAGTTAGTTAGAGGTTGTATCTATATACTATATGGAGACTACAAACATGCAGCCTTTCAGTTCTGATAAAGAAAGGCTGCATGAGTACTCCCGGTTCCTGGCTTAACTGCAGCGCTACCACTCCCGACGGAGAAAAACCGCCTTACATGGCAGCGCGGGTAAGATTAGCATAAATTTGCCAGACGATCAGCGCCACCAGTCCCAGCATAGCGACCACCAGGCCAACTTGCCAGACCAGGGCCCTGCGGCGGGCCCGCTTTTCGGCAGGAGTAAGCGGGCCGCTGTGCTTACCCCGGAAACGGTTCAGCAAGAGCGAATTCGAGACTACCGAAACACTGCTCATTGCCATGGCTCCCGCCGCCAGCATCGGGTTAATCAGGCCCAGGATCGCCAGCGGGATCAACAGCACGTTGTAGAAAAAGGCCCAGAAGAGGTTCTGTTTGATCTTGCGCATGGTGGCCTTGGAGAGGGCGATGGCGGTCGCCGCGGCCCGCACGTCGCCGTGCATGAGGGTAATGTCGGCCGCTTCCATGGCAATGTCTGTGCCGGTGCCAATCGCCAGCCCCACGTCAGCCTGGGCCAGGGCCGGGGCATCGTTGATACCGTCTCCGACCATCGCCGCCACCTTGCCTTCGCTTTGCAGCTTTTTCACCATGGCGGCTTTCTCTTCGGGGCGCACCTCGGCCAGCACGCGCTCGATCCCGACCTGCCGGGCAATTGCTTCGGCAGTGCGCCGGTTGTCCCCGGTCATCATAACAGGCTCAATCCCCAGGGCCCTTAGTTCCGCTACCGCCTCGGCGCTGCTCGCCTTGAGGGTATCGGCGACCGCGATAAACCCGGCCAGCCGGGCGTTCGAGGCTACCAGCATAACCGTTTTGCCCTGGCCTTCCAACCTGGCCAGCTTATCCTCGGTAGCCTGCTCCAGGACAATGCCCTGCCGCTGCATGAGCTTGCGGGTCCCGACCTGGACTTTGTGGTCTGCGATCTCCCCGGCCACCCCCAGCCCGGTAAAGCTTTCGAAATTCTGAGGCTGGTGGCGAGTCTCATCCAGGCGCAACCCCCTGGCCTCCGCGCTTTTAACGATTGCCTGGCCGAGCGGGTGTTCGCTGCCTTTCTCCACCAGCGCCGCCAGTTCCATGAGATTATCTTCGTCCAGCTCTCCCAGGCTCACCACATCGGTTACATCCGGCTTGCCCCGGGTAAGCGTACCGGTTTTGTCGAGGATAATAGCCTTAATCTGGCGGGCGCGTTCCAGGCTTTCGCCTCCTTTGATTAAAATGCCCTGCTCTGCGCCAACCCCCGTGCCGACCATAATAGCCGTAGGGGTGGCGAGGCCCAGGGCGCAGGGACAGGCTACCACCAGCACGGCCACGGCAGGCAGCAGGGCGGCCTGGAAATTATTGCCTGTGAGGAGCCAGCCCGCGAAAGTCAGGATAGCGATCCCGATCACTACCGGAACGAAAATGCCGCTAATAGTATCGGCCAGGCGTTGGACGGGGGCTTTCGAGCCCTGGGCCTGCTCTACCAGCCGGATAATCTGGGCCAGCATGGTCTCGCTGCCTACTCGGTTGGCTCTTACCCTCAATAGGCCGGTCTGGTTAACCGTCGCTCCGATCACCTCTTCTCCGGCGGTTTTCTCCACCGGCAGGCTTTCGCCCGTGACCATACTTTCGTCCACACTGCTGTGCCCGGCTTCGACCACCCCGTCGGTCGGAATTTTTTCGCCGGGCCGCACCACCAGCAGATCGCCTACCACTACTTCGCCCAGGGGCAGGTCCAGCTCCTGGCCGTTACGTACTACCCGGGCAGTTTTAGCCTGCAAGCTCATGAGCTTACGAATGGCTTCGCTGGTGCGCCCTTTGGCGACCACTTCCAGAAACTTGCCCAGGTAGATCAGGGTGATAATCAGGGCGGCAGTTTCAAAGTAGGTTACCGCCTCGCCGCCGTTTGGGCCCCGGTTCATCCCGCCGTCCAGGTTATAGCGGTTGCCAATCACCAGGAGCCAGATACTAAAAAGATAAGCCGCGGTCGAACCGAGCGAGATAAGGGTATCCATGTTGGCGGAAAGGTGGCGGGCATTTTTGAGAGCGCTGCGGTGGAATTCCCAGCCGACCACGGCCCAGACCGGAGTGGTCAGAGCAAACATCAGCCAGTCGCGCATTTGAGCTGAAAACCAGTTCATACCGAACATCGCCATGAGAAAGACCGGGACCGTCAGGAGCGCTCCCAGCATGAGCAACCGGCGGCGGCGCACAATCTCCTTCTTGCGCCGCGCGCTAGCGCGGTCGAGGGGAGGTTCATCGCTCGCGGGAGGAACCGGGACAGGTAAAACTGCCGCTTCCCGCGCACCATCGGCGGCGGGTAGAGCTATTTCACTTGGGGTGACCTCTACGGTTTCGCTAAAAACCGGTTGCCCGCTACTTTCTTTCACCGCATCTCCATCCGAGAAAAGCCTGGCTTTGTAGCCTGCCGCTTCCACGGCGCTAATAAGCTGCGGGAGGCTTACTTTATCCGGAAAATAGCTTATACTGCCTCTTTCAGTGGCCAGGTTGACGTTCGCCTGCCGGACACCCTCCACCTTCATGAGCTTGCGTTCGATCCGGCTGACACAACTGGCGCAGGTCATGCCCTCAATTTCCAGCTGGACAGTCTTATTTATAACCGCTTGAGGCGCTGGAACATTGATCCTGGCGGCCGGCGCGGGCGCGGGCTGGGAGGATGCGAAAGCTTCCGGCAGAGGCGTGGCACGGTAGCCCGCTGCCTCCACCGCTTTGACCAGTTCCGCTACGCCTAACCGGCTTGAATCAAATTTGACCAGCCCTTTTTCAGTGGCCAGATTTACGTTAGCTTCCTCTACTCCCGGTGTTTTCTTGAGCTTGCGCTCGATCCGGCTGACACAACTGGCGCAGGTCATGCCCTCGATTTCAAGGGTAACAGAGCTACCGCTTTGCGGCTTTAAGCTTATTTGATTTGATTGAGGTTGAGCTGGCTGTTCCCTCACTCTATCAGACATTCCGGCCTCCCTTTCTACCTCTTTAGATACCCACAAATGGCTAGATTTTTAGCAAAATTTATAAAAAAGTTTACTTAAACTTTCCGGTATAAACCGGACCGCACAGCCCGCTTTATTTCGAGTGGCGCTTCAAGACTGCCATAATTTCGCCAACCTTTTCCTCGGCATTGCCCTGCTGCGCAGCACCAGCCACGCAGTGGAGGATATGGTCTTCAGCCAGGAGGAGCGAAACCTGTTCGAGCGCGGCCTGGACACTGTTGATCTGGGTGAGTATATCAATACAGTATTTTTCTTCATCCACCATCCGCTGCAAGCCGCGCACCTGTCCCTCAATCCGCTTCAAACGGTTTTGCACGTTTTCTTTGTTCTTTATATAGCCTGCCATTGCCGGTTCTTCCTGTTCAAATAAAATTTATATCACCCTTTTAAGTAATACCCTTACCCCCTATTTGTATTAATTATAGTAGCTGGCCAGTATACCGTCAACTTCTTTCTCTCCCAAATTTTTTAGAAAAGATCTCCCGTCACTCTAACTACTACTGGCGAGTCAGGGCGAGTTACTGTTCGAGAAAGAGCCCTTAAATAGGCTACCTTTCGAACAGGCAACCGGTTAAGAGAAATGTAACGTGCTTATCCCGGCCTGCTGGCAGCCGCTAAAGCGGCATTTGAATAGCTAATAGACGTAAACGGTAGTGCCCGCTTTTAACTGGTAGATCAGCCCGGCGTCATAAACCGTGGCGTTAACGCAGCCGTGGCTTTGCGGGTAAGTGCCGAAACGGGCGTGCCAGTAGGTACCGTGAATACTGTAGTCCTGGTAAAAGTAGCTAACGTTACGTACTTGCTCCAGCTTGTAGTAGCTGGCGCTGGCCCGGCTACCGCCCTCCATGGTCTGGCTTTTGGGCCGGTAGCTGCCGTCAATCTTGAAAGTCCCCTTTGGCGTCCGGTAATCTCTGGTGGGGTCCAGGTCATTCGGGACGCCGCTGGAGATCAAGGTCCGGTAAAGGAGCTTAGGACCGTCGTAAACCGCCATCATCTGCCGGCTCAGCGAAACGGCCACCCACAGACCATTAAAGCTGCGAGGCGGCACGGGCATCTGGGGCAGGGTTAATTTTTGAGTATAAGCGCTGTAGACATAAAGGTCGGGATTCTCGTAAAACTGGTACCAGGTAGCATTGCCGTCCTCCAGTTCTTCACCCTCTACCTTCCTGAGCACCTGGATGCGGTTGCCTTTAACCAGCTGTGTCAGGTAGGGCAAGTTTTGCGTCCGGGTAGGAGGAGGAAAAGAAGTAGACGGTCCGGTCCGTACGTTTAAAACATCGCCAGTCACCTCATACCATTCCGGCTGGGAACCACCAAAGATACCCGCGCCAGGGTTGCCGGGGTTAGTAGCCATCGGTGGGGCTGGCAGCGGGGGCAGCTTGCCCTGATAACGCCAGTTGACATAGTGCGCCCCTACGTTCCCCATTTCTACTCTAAAAGCCTGTGGGTTGGAAGGGGTGTAGGTAAGGACACGCCGCTCGAAGGCCTGGAACATGACATCTTTTTCCTGGCCGGCCACTTTCAGCCTGGTCCAGTAAGCTTCCGTAACCGGTAACCCGGTACTTGAAAGCCAGTCACTGACCGTATCTTCGCCGTACTGGCCGTCCCTGTAAACTGTGCCGCTGCCGTTAAGAAAGTTCCAGAAAGCGGCCGGTATACCGAAGTTATTCCGAATGACGGCTACCCTGGTCAAACCATCACCGGGGTAGGCCGTCTGGCTCTTTTTACCCTCTTTTGTAAAGGAGGTTTGTACCGCTTCACCTAACTTCAGGCCTGAGGGTAAATTGAAAACCGCTGACAGCGCCGCGTAAGTGGGCCAGCTGTTGTTAAGATCCCCCGCCACCGGGATAGCGGCCCCCGCCCCGGTGTTTTCAAAACTTGCGTCTCCCAGCTGCATCTTGCCGGTAATAAGTTCCACTACCAGAAGGCCGTTAGTAACGTTCTGTGGTCTGGCCGGGTCGTTTATCTCCATCCGGGCTTTATCAAAATACTGTACCAGGCGCTTGCCGGACGGCCCGCTCCCGGCGTACTGCTCCTGGAGACCTCCGCCCAGGGGCTTCGGTCCCCAGTACCAGCTGCGATTAGCCTGCTGAGTAGCTACCGGGTAGTCGGTACGCTCCCAGGCGCTATAAAAATGGCTGTCCGCAAACTGGGCGCTTATGGCCGGATTGGGGCTATCCGCTGCTATAACTGACAGAGGAGCAAAAGCCGTCAAAAGCAGAGAGCTAACTAAAGCGAAAGCCAGGAGGTAAGGGTAGGCTGCCCACTTTTGAAGAGTCCGCCTGCTTTCTACTTTCAATCCAGGATCAGGAAGATTAGTCGGGAAAAAATTAAAGGAAAGCATTGAGGTTATTCTCTTTCTTCTGATGCTTGCCCGGGCAGGGCTTAAGCCGAGGTTTTCAAAACTTTTCAGCTATTCATAAAAAGTCCAGTAGTGCATACCCGGGCAGGCGTGGCTGTCGTATATGGTTCACTTATGGGAAGTGATCATGCCGTATATCTTTTCCTTGTGACTGTCTTTACTTCATCGCTACTTTAGGACTAACCACTAGCGCAGTCTCGCTTCTAAGTTATAAAAACTGGCTCAATTTCAACCGCTAAAAGCTAAGTCAATGGAATAAATAAAGCTATCCGTTAGTCCTGTTTGGTTTATGTTTGTCTCAGCTTCTAACCCTGCTCTCGGGGCGTTACGGAAGCACCCGTTAATACCGCTAAATAGCAAAGATTTGCGAAAGTACCAGACCTAGAACTAGCCTGTGCTAATACGCTAGCTACCTTACAGCGCCTGCCGTTGCTACTGGCCGCTTCTCAGCCATTTCATCCAAATTTTCGATTTCTAATTCGAGTTGTTCTTCCTCTTCTCTAAGTACACTCAATCTTAGTTTTAACTCGTTAACCGCCTGAACCCCATCAACTTGCGCCTGCCCGTAGTGGGGCGGACTAATCGGCTGCCAGGGGTTAACCGGACCGCTTCTTTTTAACCCGGTAGCCTCTTCCTGCTGCTGATTGTAAGCGACCAGTAAGAGTATGATGAACGGTAGCAGTCCCAGCACTACCGGTGGAAAGACTGCCGCTGTCTGGAATGCTACACTGCCAAGGAAAGCTAAAAGCAGTACCAGGGGTACCAGGATAAAGATGTAACCCCTTACTTTTTTCATCTTTGCACCTCCTCCTGTCCAATACTCAAATTAACAGCCTTGGTACAGGACTAACCGTCCAAATCACCCACAAGCTTTCACTTTAAATTGTATAGTTTGAAGCTGAGTTTCTTCTGAATTTTTCCTGATGATTAGCTTAGGAAAGTTCTTTCTTGATGGCAGCATATCCGGGTAGTAGCCCACTTAAACCTCAGATACTCAATTAGGAGGGGCAAGGGTCGGGGGCTGCGTTCGGCGGAAGGCAAGGGCAACAAATAGTGGATTGCCTTTCATTTTGTTGTTGAGTAAAGAACGCGGGGACAGCGCTCTTTACTCAATTGCAAATACATCGTTATGTTTATGTTGCCAGTTTACTACGGGCGATCTTCTGCAAAATCCGTTGGTCTTCACCAAATTTACACAGGGCCTCACAGTGCTCGCTCAGGCCTTCAAAAGTAATGAAACTCAGGCTGTTGTCAATCTGGCTGTGACGAAAAGCCGGCCGGCTAAACTGGGCCAGCACCTCTTTTTCCCGGCTGGAAGGGGCGAGGAGGTAAAAGTGGCAGGTGCAACCAGGGATAGAGCGGGCTAAATCTTCCATCCGTAAAAGCCCGGAGTAGATGGAGGTACTTTTTTCCACCTCAAAAGCTGCCACAATTTCCCGGGTGTCCGGGCGCAGCCAGATTACGTCAATCAGGCTTACCGTATCCTCGACCTCAGAAGCCCAGCTTGTGTCAGGTAACTCAGGAATGGTCAGGAGCGCAAAAGACTGCCCGTTATAGGAGCGGTGGCGGTCGTTGCGGGCTACAAAGACCTGGTAGTTAAGGGCACGGCCAACTTTGATGAGGAGGTATTGCATCCTGGTATGTTCGGACTCTTCCTTTTGCTCTTCCAGGACCTGGGAATGCCGCACTCTGGCCGCTTTCTCGGCCTTCTCTTTTTCCAGCTTGAGCACCCTCTCTACATTGGCCTCAATCAGTAAGCGTCCTGAGCCGATCTCAAATAACAGGCCGGCAAAAGCTCCCAGGTCTTTTGAAAGTAGATTGCGGATTTCAGTATTAGTCTCTACGATAACCTCCCGCATTTCAAGATAACTCTGCCAGGAACCGAGTTTCTTTTTATCCCCGTAAAGCGCATTAAAACCGTTAACCATTGCGGTATTGAAAGGGGGGACAACGGTAGGATGCAAAAAATAAATAATATTGGCACAGGCCGGTCCTAATCCTTTAATCTGAGCAGCAGCTAGCCGGCTCATTTCGGCCAGTACCTGGGTCTCTTTGGTGGCGTTCAGGCAGGCCGCGAGAAAAGCCGCGAATGCTTGCTTGTTGGCTTCGTTTTCATAAATGTCTGGAATACGCAGCTTTGGCTTCCAGTAAAAAGGGTGGGCGGCTCCCTCAAAAACCTGCTTCTGTTCGGTAATGGCGGTTAAGACCACTTCCAGTGGTGAACCTTTGAAGTCGTTGCCAAAGGTCCCGGCACTGATGCTGTCAATTACATCTTTTACCCCACGCCGGATAGCGCGGAAGGCTTTCATACGCGCGGCACTGCTCACAAACCAGGTGTTATAGACTGATTCCGGGTCGCTTTTATACTGGTTAACTGCTTGTAGGAGGGCTGCCTTATTCATAAACTGTATCTCTCCGGTGACGTTAACTGCTGATTTAACTGCTACTATGACAGGCTCGCTTTTGCCTATTGAAAGGACTTAACCTTATTATAGCACTACTATGTTAGGGCACAGCTCAAAGTTTAGTCCTAGCATTCCGGGTCGCCTCACTTAAGGCTCCCCTGACCTGTGACTACCAGGTGTTCCTCACAAAAGGATTCTTTGCTGCTTGCGTTCACACTGATAACTCTGGATTAGTAAACAGGTGCAAAGCAGCCAATGGCAGCAGGCTGGATCTAAGCCTGCTGCCATTGGCTGCTATTCCTTAGCCTTAATAAAGTAAGCAGCTATCAACGAGCTGTGAGTGAACTGTTCTAATGGTTCATATCTGGCATATTCTCATCGTGATGGGGCAGTGGTAATTCAATCTGTGAAGCCGGCACTGGACCCGGTTTTACAGCGGAGAAACTAATACCGTTAGGGCCCTGCCCGCTCGCCACTCTTGCCACCACGCGCTCTTGTTCAAGATCGAGAACCGCCACATCATTGCCGTAAATGTTTGTAATGTAGGCATGCTTACCGCTGGGATCAACGGTTACACCGTGGGCCCCTTTGCCCGTTTCTACCGTGGTTTTTAGGGTAAAAGTAGCCGTATCCACAATTGAAGCGGTAGTGCCTGGATTATCTTTTGTGCCCTGGTTGGCGACCAGGACTGATTTGTTATCCGGCGTGACGAAGACCTGGACAGGTCCGTTCCCTACTTTTACCTTACCCACGAGCTTCCTGGTGGCCACCTCCACTTTACCCAGGGCATTTTCACCGTTAAGGGAGAAATAAACGTATTTGCCGTCAGGCGAAAAGCCTACCTGTACCGGGCTCTGACCTACCTGAATGTCCGCCACTTTTGTGTTTGTAGCGGTTTCAATTACGCTTAAGGTGGTGTCTTTTGCGTTGGCAACGTATAACCATTTCCCATCAGGGCTGGGGCGCAGGCCATGCGGATACTTACCGGCAGGGATTTGAGCGATTGCTTTCATGCTGGCCACATCTATCGCCGTAACCGTATTGTCGGCTCCGTTGGTTGTATAGGCGGTTTTTCCATCAGGGGCCAGCACAATATGCGCCGGTTCTTTTCCTGTGGGTACTGTACCGTGCAGTTTATAGGTAACCGGATCAATCATAGCGGCCAGGGAAGCGTGGCCACTTACAGCCCAGACACTTTTACCGTCCGGACTCACCTGGAGATTGTGCGGCCCTTCCACCCCGGTAAGAGTAGTCAGGATCTGATTGGAAGCTGTATCTATAACGCTTATGCTGTTGCCGGACTCGTTTGCTACCCAGACCGTACCTTCTACCATGCCTGCATGAGAAGAGCTGGTGGTAGGGTCTACCGATGCGGCCGGCTTGCTACTATCCCCACAGGCTGTGAGCAGCACTAGCATCCCAAGCGCCACAAGGGTAGAAAACTTTCTCTTCGGCAGTTTCACGTAATGTTCCTCCTGTATCTACAATTTTGATAGTTCTTACGGTAGTAAGATAAACAACCGAAGAGCAATGTTTTGCGACATTTGTCTCAAACTAAGCAAATCCTCAGCTAGAACAAGGAGAAAAACCAGTGGTTGGCTCTTTTTTACTGGCTTGAATAATCCTAAGCAAATCCTCAACATTCACTAAGGTCTGCCTCAGGTAGGAGAGTTATAAATAGATTGAGGATTATCAGTTCAAAGTTTCACAGCTTGTCCCTGTTACCGGCTGTAACAACGCCGGGAACACAGTGCGTACAAACCCTGCTGGAAAGTTGAGTTACAGCCTGGCAACTGTGACGGTACTTTAAGGGAGGTTGTTATGGATACGATAACTCGTGGTGAAGCAACAGCTCAAAAACAGCGAGTGACTCTACCAATTAGTGGTTTAAGTTGCGGTGGAGGTGGCACCTTGATCGTAGAAAGGGCCCTGTTAAAAGTACCGGGTGTTTTACGCGCTTACGTCAACCCCTGCACTGAAATGGCTTATGTTGAATTTGATCCGACTTTATGTAACCCCTATTTACTGATGGCCGCCGTTAAAAAGGCCGGGTTTAAGGCTGAAGAATTCAGTCTACGTTAAGGCTGCACTTCCTATTTCGAACAGTTTCAAACTTAAGGAGCAGGGTTTGGAGGAGATTAAAATACATCACGTAAACTATGGTTTAATAAAGGCTTTTCAATACCGACCAAAAGAAGTGCAAACCCTGTACACGGCACAGAGTCGGCAGAAAGTTTGTAAAATAAACCTTACACCTTCTGCCCCAGGAAACTGGAGACTTTGTGCAGGTAGTTCTACCAATCTTTAGATACTTAATTTTCACCAATTCCTCAGCTTCAACTCGGCATGTCCCAAGTTTTGACAATCAGCTTTAAGCGGGCTAATCAGGCTATTACCAGGGTTTTATGTGCAACGAATAGTTCTCTTACAAGGAGGTGAAGTGGAATGTTAGACTTACACCCTGTAAAGCAGGAAGATCCGAGTCGAGATGAAGATCTGGATCGCCCCGAGAACAATTCACGACTCACCCGCCGCAAATTTCTCAAATGGGGAATTTATGGCATGGCGGCCAGCGTTACTACTGTAATTGCTCTTCCAGCGGTAGGTTACTATGTGGCACCGGCTTTTGAAACTACGAGCCGCGGACTGACGGTTCCAGTGGGCAAGGTAAGCGAGCTGGCAAACCAGCTGGAGCTAAAGGAAGTAACGCTTGACAACTTGCAGTATGTGGATGGTTTCAAGGCGGCCAGTGTTAACAAGAAGTTTTTTGTGCGGGCCCTCAAACCCCAGGCCCAGACTGCTTCTGACTTTCTGGTACTTGATGTAACCTGTACTCACCTGGGCTGCGCTGCCTTTTACAATCCACCGGGTGCTCCGGCTGTTGCCCGCGATAAAATTTACTGCTTCTGTCACGGCAGTATCTATGACCAGGACGGAAATGTCGTACGAGGGCCGGCGGCCCGGCCACTGGGCCGCTACAAGGTGAGTATTGAAAAGGGTCAGGTGACGATTAACGCCTTTCAAAGTTTTGCTTGAAAAGCCCATGCTTCTCAGTGGATTTATACTTACTCACTGGCTTTTAGCTTTCAAAAAGGAATTTAGCCGGGCTGCTGAACAACACTTAAATCTTAGTCTTGCCCTGCTACCCATGTCACTTTATAGGGATTTGAAAGCCGGCAACCCTGAGTTTATACCTACCTTGATAAGCTATTTTTCCTGGAGATGAAGAGGCTGGACTTACAGGCTGAGGTGTTACCGGTTTAGCTCTTTCCACAAGCCTTACTCTTGTTCTTAAGGGCTTACAGCCGGGCTTTACTCCAAGGTTACTGTTTACCCGGTCGTTAATGAGTATTTGGCGGGTTTACCGGATGATAATCATGGTTGAAGAGAGCAGGCTAATTTAGTAGAAGAACAAATTTTTACTTTTGTCTGGCTGGGCAGCGAACGAAAGATTTCGAGAGCACCTCCAGATACGGTTTCTGATTTTTCTCACTCTCCCGAGCAGGAAAGGCAAATTATGACCGGTCACATTATAGTACCGCTGGACGGATTACAACAAGCTGAAGCAGTTTTACCACTGGCTTTAAGGACAGCCCTGAAAACGAGGGCAAGCCTGACTCTGTTAAGAGTTATACCTGAAGGTGGCTTTGCACCCGAGCTGGTAACCGAGGCACAGGCAGCCACTTACCTTGAGAAGGTTCGTGCGCTATTCGTATCCTCAGTGCCCTGTGGCAGGTTAAGTGCGGATCAGGTGACTACTAAAGTAGTTTACGCACCTTACGGTGAAGAAATTGGTGAACAGGCGGAGTTTTTTACCGCCGATATAGTAATGGTAAGTTTAAGCTCTAGGGAATGGCAAAGACCGGCTTTGGGCGGCTTTACTTCAAAACTTTTGCAAAGAAACTGTTGCCCGTTGATAGTTTTGAAAGAGGACAGTACATTAGGGAGGTCTTCTGTTTTACTAAAGGAATCTTACAAGATTTTCCAGGAAAACGGCAGTGAGCAAACTCGAGTTGTGCTTGCCCTGGATGGTACCCAAGGATCAGAAGGGGCAATACCGCAAGCAATCGAGTTTACCCGTAAAATTGATGCTGAACTGCACTTGTTGACGGTTATTGAATCTGAAAATATCAATTCTAAAAGGACAGTTCCTGGAGAAAAGAGGACAGGCATTACCGCTGAGTTAACAGAGCCGGAGCTGGTTGAAAAAGCTCTCGGTTATCTTGAGAGTACTGCCGATAACTTACAGCTGAAAAATGCGACGGCGTTCCCGGTGGTTGGCAAAGGTTGCCCGGCCACCTTTATACACAATTATGCCTTAAGATGTCAGGCCAGTGCTGTGGTAATGGCAACGAGGCGGGGAGAAGCACACGGTCGCTACTGTCTTGGTAGTGTCGCCGACGGCGTGTTACGCCTGGGAGGAGTACCTCTTTTAATGGTCCCGGTTTGCGGTACCCATTCCAGACAAGTAACTTTTGGTGAAAGTACAGCCGCTAAGCCTGCTATAACTGGTTCAACCGAAGCTAACAGGGTTTGTAGTTAGTTTAACCCGGCTGTACTCAGGACAACCTTATCGATTCGCCCTGTTTTATTGTAAGTATACATGGTCATTGTCCTGTTTACCACCTTCGAAACCTACTACAGTTCGTTTCTGCTTGTGACCACTCTATATTAAAGGTTATTACAAAAAGCAATCTAAAGATATGGCCATAGGGTAAATCGAACAGGCCAGGCCACGAGGTAGTTAAACAGGACAGTCATGCTAAAAGGATGGTTGTGATGCTAAACAGGCTAGATCACCGGGCGACAGCGAAGACAAGAAGACGTTATGATCGCATTGCCTGGATATATGACTTTATGGAGCGCAACTCTGAACGCAGATTCAAGCCCTGGCGCGCCGCTCTCTGGTCGCGTGTCCGGGGCCCCCGGGTGCTGGAAGTGGGAGTAGGCACGGGTAAAAATATGCCTTACTACCCTGCGAAGCTGGAAGTGACAGCTATTGATCTTTCGCCTAAAATGCTCGCTCATGCTAAAACAAGGGCCAAAAAAGAAGGAGTGCCGGTCAAGCTAGAGGAAGCTGATGTCCAGGCGCTCCCTTTTGGGGATACCAGTTTTGACACGATCGTGACAACTTTTGTTTTTTGTTCTGTGCCTGACCCGTTGCTGGGGCTTTCTGAGCTTAAGCGCGTCCTGGTACCCGGCGGACAACTAATAATGCTTGAACATGTACTCTCGAAACGTCCTTTCCTGCGCCGGTTGATGCAATTTTTCAATCCGCTGGTTGTCACTATCATGGGTGCAAATATTAACCGGGAAACAACTACAACCATCGAGCGCGCAGGTTTTGCAGGTTTAAGAGTGGAGAATCTGTGGCTGGATCTTGTGAAACTAATCGAAGCAACCGCACCAGGCGGTAAAGAAGAAGAGCAGTCTCAGACGGTGCAGTAACAAAGCCTGAGTGGGCTACCTGTGGCGGATGGTCCCGGGAGCCCGGCACGACTGGCACTGGAACAATAAGCCCATTGTTTGCCCAGGTACCTGGAAACCGATTTAAAGCGGCAACGGCAAGTAGGGTTAGATCACTCAGGCTGGATTATAGCTCTTTCCTGGCGTAAAAGAAATGAATGGGTTGAAGGGGTCCCTGGAGGAATTCAATGGTAACTAAAGACAAAATGATTGAAACTAAAGTACTAAAAGGCGGCCTCTGCCTGGAAGAATACCAAGTTAAGGCTTGTGCTTCCTCAAAACAAGAGCTGGAATTAGCAGGAGAAAAAATTCCCGGCCTGGTAATCCTGGGTATCATGGTGACAGCACCGGAGGGTATTGAAGCACTCCGGAGCCTGCGAGTGGGAAATCGAAACCTACCGGTCTTCTTTCTATCGGGCTTTCAGCCTGATGAAGAGCAGGGTGCGATTCTAGAAGCAGGGGAAGATGGCGCTACTGGCATAACGCTTACCTTTGAAAGTGAAAACCTGTTGACGCTACTTCATAATCTTATACAGAAACAACCCCTGCAAAAAGAGGATAATCCAGTCCTGCACTATTCAAATCTTATCCTCGACAGCAACAGCCATGTTGCTTATAGAGGCCAGGATGTTTTAGCCCTTACAGGCCTGGAATTTAAACTCCTGCAAGTATTTATGGAACATCCACAACAGGTGCTCTCAAAAGAGGCCTTGCTGGAGCAAGTCTGGGGATACGAGTTTCAGGGTAAGAGTAACCTTGTAGAGGTTTATGTAATGCAACTCAGGCAGAAACTGGAAAAGTACGGTGCACCAAGAGTACTCCATACTGTGAGAGGCTCTGGCTACATTTTAAGAGAACAAGCAGGAGCATGCGGACAGGCCGGAAAAGAGGTGGCTTGAGATTAGCCTCTAAAAGCATGTATTATCTTTCGGTCCCGGTGCAAGTAGCCGGGACCGTTAATATTTCCGAATTCATTAGCCACCTATTTGATAGAAATATTATCGGCTTCAGACTAACTAGGGTAAGGTTGGGAACACGATAACGAAGCCAGTGAGTCTTTCTCTAAATTATTCCAATGTACATTTTTTAGGGATAATCTTCTAAACTCTCTAAATAAAACCTTAGGTATCCTTTTAGTAAGGAAACCCTCAGCTTTTGCTAAGCCAAGACTCAGCTTGGTATGGCAAACTTATATCATAAATACAAGCTGTTTAGCAGTTACGAATTAAAGAACTCACTTACTCTGTCTGAGAAAGTGAAGATGCTGCTTATTGGTATGTGGTAGCGCATGAGACTGATCCTAACACAAAAGATTTCAACGTCAGGTTAGGATCAAAAGTAGCTGTTGTGGTCACACGCTGCCTAGCTGGAAGGAGTTATAGAGATGGCTGATCCCAAAGCAGAAAACCTGGTATTTGTTCACCCAGATATTCCATCCTGGCGCCAGGATTTATCGAACCGGGTAGTTAACCTCCTGCTGGCTTTAGGCGGTAACTTCAGGCGGCACTGGTTAGGGCTCACTAATGCGGTTAATATTCTGTTTCTGCTCGGAAGCTTCCTGGCGCCACTACTGGCCCTGGCAAATTTGACTGCCTTAAGTACGCCACTTTACCGGCTTTACAGCCTTTTTTGCCTCCAGCGACCCGATCATTCCTTTTTCCTTGCAAATTTTCAGATGGGAATGGAAGTCCGCATGGTGGCTATAACCACGGGCAATTTAGCAGCAGGCCTCTGGTTCTTCCGGTTCAGAAAAGCGCGCCCGATCTCCTGGCAAAGTTACTTTTTTTTAAGCCTGCCGATGCTGTTGGACGTGCTTTCCCAGACTGTGGGGCTTCGCGACAGTAACTGGCTCTGGCGCAGCCTGACCGGCTTTCTTTTTGGGCTGGTAACCGTCTGGTACTTTTATCCTCGGTTTGAAAGATTAGCCGGCCTCACTAGGCAGGATGCGCTTGCGGAAAGGATAGTAGAGGGGCCGCGGAGTATTACCGGCGTAAACGGGCTGTAGGTAAAAGCCATAGCTTGGTAATGCGGGCCCTGTCCAATAACTGGCTCATCTTCATTCACGCTATCTGGACTAGCAAAAAAAGCTTTGCCAGAGCCCCTCCTGGCCGCACTAAAGACCCACGCGCTTAAGGCGGCCTAAAGCAACCTTGCTTTTTAATTTTGTGGTTGGCCTAGTTGACATAGAGAGTCTCGCTTTTGCAATTCAAGGAGTAAAGTTTCCCAACTGGCCCGGCTTTCTTCATTGCCAACTTTGACGGCCTCCACTTCTTTGTCACCAGCCATATCTACCCCTAAAGCTACCAGCACCGCACACTGGTTCCGGCTACTTTCGTGTAAGAGTGGAAAATACACAGCGTCAAGGTAAATAAGGCGGTAATGCACAGCCAACGGCCGGTTGTCCCACGCTTCACATTCGCTGTCCAGGTCGTGCGCCAGCCGGTGAACAGTTGAAGGGCTGGGATACACCACCCATCAGCGGTTCGGTTATTTCACCGACTTTAGCCTGACTGACGCCCCTAAAGAACATTTGGGCAACCACCGCTGTTACACTCTAATTGGTACGCTCGTAGCGTTCAAAGACTTGAGTATGAAACTGACCCACCCGGTCTCTTGGTACCTTCAACTTTTGGATTGAACCAACTGCGGCGTTCAAATCACGGTGGTAATAACCATGGCGCTGGCCTTGTTGCTCGCCCGCACACTCTTTGAACCTTGCCGCCAGGTATTCCCTCAGTTCGGTTTACCTTACCGGCTGGCCCTCTGGTTACTCTTTGCCCTTTATGGTTGATGACTGTGGCGCCCCTGCCGCTGCCCGAAGAAGATACCCAGGCCAGCCAGCGCTCCAAAAATAAACACTGCTATCAAGACTTCACTTAAAGGCCGTTCTTTAAGTGCCGGAGCAGTTTCGCTTGTCGTTGCCACCATTTGTTTGTCCCCAGCTACTGCAGCGCCGGCCGGTTGAGAAACAATAGCAGGCTGAGCTACGGCTGGTTGGGCAACTGGCGCTTTTATATCGGCGCTTGCCGCTGTGAGAGTAAGTTGGATTGAAGCGCTTTCCCCTCCGTTAGCTTTTAGCTGGTAAGTTCCTGCGGCAAGGGTTTCAGGTAAAGTAAGGTTTGTAGTAAAGCCACCATCATCATCAGTCTGAAACTCACCCAAATCAAGATCAACATTTTTACCAACCAGCCGGACTTCAACCTTACTATTTGCTCCCAGGTCTTCTCCGCTGATAGTTACTTCTTGGCCGGCTTTCGGGTTTAAGGGCTTTACTGTAACTTCTGGCCCGCTATGCGCCAGAGCGGTCACACTAAAAGCCAGGGCCGTTACTAAAGAAATAAGTACTACAAATACCAGGCGCTTCATAATTATCTACCTACTTAACTTTCGTACCAAAATAGGCTTGAACCAATTTTCAGTCTAGCACCTTAACAATTCGTTCAGCTAAACAAAACCAAAGTAAAGGCCCTTTTTAGGTTAAGATACGGTTCCCACACCAACCTTAAGCCTAGAAAGA
>DATAKM010000037.1:0-48854 GCA_036261665.1 Chloroflexia bacterium | reverse complement strand
CGGATAAATTTCAAAGCTGGACGAATTGTTAAGGTGCGAATGAGCAAAGGTCATCATTTAGCCAAGCGCTTTTTTGAAGCCTTTGCCCATTTCTTTAGCCAAATTGGTATTAGGCTAATTTTGTGCGAAACTTAAGTAGCTAGTTTCTTTGTAACTCTGGTCATCCTGATTATGGCGCTGGCAAGTGGTATTAAATTCAAAGTTTCTTACAACTACTCCATTCTTGCTGCTAACATGAGCCGTTAACAGCAAGAATGGGTAAGAGTCAGGGCTTTTCCCGTAGGGAGTACCAAGCCTCCAATAGGAATTTTCATCAGAGGTATAATTCAGGAAGCAAAGGGTTTTACTGAAAGCAAAATGCAGAGCTGTTAGGCTTAAAGAGTTCAAAAGTAAGCCAACCAATCTTCATTTGCTGTCAGCCTTTTGCTTTCTGTTTAGTTCTCAGTCGCCGATTTCCATATCTAAAAAGGCCGAACTGAGGCTCTTGCCATGGCTGTCTAGAGAGAGCGAGCGGGTAACACCACCTCCCAGGGCATCGTTCAGCACAAAATTGAAAGCGGCAAGTTTAGGTAGTTCATACCGGATTACCTCACCATGCACTATATCCCGGAACCATTCTTTAACCCTGGCAGCCGTAACCTCGGCTTTTAGCCGCTCATAATCTTCCTTATTGTAAGCTATCAGGGACAAGTTAGAGATATTACCTTTATCCCCGGTCCGGGAATGGGCCAGGCTGCGTAGCTTCATACTTCTACCTCTTGATACTCGGTTTTCACCTGCTGATACTCTACTCTGATCCCCACCTCGCTGCCGGGCACCAGCAGGGAGACAATCGAAACATTATCTTTTACGTGTACTCTGACCCCTCCGCCACCTGCCGGGCCGTTCGTCATTAGAGCTTCCACTTCATAGCCAATTCGCACCGCCTCTTCCTGCTTAACAGTGCGGGCAGTTACACGCAGCCGGACATCTTTGAAGTCCGGGGAAGGGCCGTTTTGGGCTTCAGATATAGCCTTTTTGTACAGAGAGTTTACCCCGATATAATCAATTTGCAGTTCTTCGACCGCTAACTGGAGGTACTCCAATCTTTTAATGATGATTCCCCCGGCCAGCCTGGCCCGTTCGTAAGCTCCCGAACCGCCGTAGCTGATTTCCGCCTCCACCATGTAACAGTCCTTGTACCCTACACTGGTCTTGAAATATCCGCTGGGTGCACGCCCGGATGCACCTGTCACCAGGACACGGTTCGGCCCCAGTTCTTCCACCGATACCTCGGAAAAGTCGGCAATCACGTCCGGGGTGAGATAACTGGCCGGGTCGTGGATTTCATATAAAAGCTGCTCCTTAACCGTGGCGGAAGAGACAATCCCTCCAGAATCTTCCAGCTTGGTTATAATGAGGTCACCATTCTCATAAAACTCTCCGATGGGAAAGCCGACATTCCAGAGGTCGGGGACTTCTTTGAACCCGGGATCGGCGAAATAGCCGCCCGAAACCTGCGCGCCACATTCCAGCAAGTGCCCTGCCAGGGTCGCCTTGCCGAGCATATCGTAATCGGAGTTGTTCCAGCCAAACTCATAGCAGAGCGGACCGACTACCAGAGAAGGGTCGGCCACCCGCCCGGTAATTACAATATCCGCGCCATTTTCCAGGGCTGTGATTATGCCCTCCATCCCGATATAGGCGTTGGCCGAGATCAGGCCATTTTTTAGAATACTCAGGATTTCTCCGGTCTCCAGCACCGGCAAGTCATAATAGTTTTCCAGCCGGTCGAAAATATCATCGCCCAGGACGGCGGCAATTTTGAGATTGGAGATGCCGAGTTCCCCGGCCAGTTGCTTCACCACTCTGGCGGCGGATAGAGGGTTCGCCGCGCCCATGTTGGTAATTACTTTTACTTTGTGGCATTCGACCAGAGGTAGTAGCTTTATCATACGATACTCTAGCAGTTCGTTATATCCCAGGTCTGGTTGCGCCAGTTTGCGCGCCTGAGCCAACGCAATGGTACGTTCTGCCAGACATTCAAAAATAATGTAATCAAGCTGGCCTTTTTTGATTAATTCTAAAGCCGGATCAAGCCGGTCGCCACCGAAACCGGCACCTGCGCCAATTCTTATTGATTTCAAAACCGGGTTCTCCTGTTATCTTCGCTCTATGCCGTCCCACTCGGCCAGAAGTTCCGAGTCCATATCGGCCAATACTGCTTCCGGGTTGCCAAAAAGGCGGCCAGTAGCCTCGCCTGGCTGGTACTGGGGCCAACCTGGATCGCCCGAACGGGCAAATCTGAATAAAGCTTCTCCTAGTTCCTGAGCGACCTGGCGGGTAAAAGGCGTATCTTCAACCAGGCCGGTCTTCTCGGGATCGGTGACACCCCAGACGAACGGTTCATCCAGACCGTGGGTCGCTCCGATTTTTCCTTCCAGTACGGGGGAAGGCCAGTCGAAACGGTAAACGTAGGCTTTTCCTCCCGCCTGGATCTGGCTCAGAGCGGTACGGAGGGCCGGAATACGGTAAATGGCCTCGGTGAGAAAAATCTCGCGTACCTGATTTGGGCTGGCTTCTGGCAACCTCCGGCGGTAATAGTTTAAGAGGGTCGGGCCCCGTGCAGGACCGGCAAAGCGTTTAAATTCGAGGTCAAGACCTTCCCAGGAGGCCTGGCCCATCACACCCATGGCAAACCAGAGGCGGGTTTCATCGGTGGTGGTTCCTGCCAGGATTGGGATCTCTTTGCGCTCGCCCCGCCGGAGGGCTTCCAGGGGATGGCTGGTCAGAGTCTGCCCGTCAAAGACCACTCCCAGGGTCCGGCCTCCCGGGGCGTTACGCTCTCCCACATCCTGGGCCACCACTCTGGCCTGGGCTTCTATGATTCGGTCTACCGCTACCTGTTGCAAAGCGCGACTATCGCCCGGTTTGATTTCAAGGATTTCTAAAAACTGGCGGGCCTGTTCTGTGGCAATCTCGGCCTGTAAGATGCGAGAGGCCGAGCCACTTTGCAGCCAGGCTTTGTGAAACAACCCTCTGGAGGCGGGTACTCCGAAAAGGGAAGAAATCATAAAGGCACCGGAGGAGATGCCAAAGAGCGTAACGTTATCCGGATTACCGCCCAGGGGGCGAATATTCTCCCGTACCCATTCAAGGGCCGTAACTACATCCAGCAGCGCCACATTTCCGGCGGTATAGGGTGTACCCCAGGCCTGGCCCAGGTAAAGAAAACCAAGCGCCCCCACCCGGAAATTGAGCCGGACCACCACGCAGTCCCCTCTGGCAGCCAGGGCCGCGCCATCCTGCAACCCTCCGCTACCGCTACCGGTTTCAAAACCTCCGCCAAAGAGGTGAACCAGAACGGGCCGCCCGGCATCATCCGGGGCAGGGGTAAAGACGCTTAAATTAAGGCAATCCTCACTGGTAGCCGGTGAAGGTAGCGCTCCTCCCCAGGGAGGGGCAGGCCGGTGGGGTTGGGGCGGGGCCGCCCCTGGTTCCAGGGCCAATACCTCCTCCTCAGGTGCTACCCGGCGAGGTACGGGAGGCAAAAAGCGCAGTTCGCCCGTGGGCGCTTCGGCATAGCGAATTCCCAGAAATTCTACGCCTTGCCGGTGCCTGCGGCCCACCAGGGTTCCATAAGGGGTTTTGACTTTTATGAGTTCCATACCTGGCTAGACCTCGGCTTTTCTGTTGCTAGTAAGAGTGTTTTCCGAACCAGCGCCAGGGGCGGCCAGGTGACAGGCCGAAACATGCCCTAGCCCTAGCTGGTACAAAGGAGGTTTTTCCGTAGCGCATCGGTCGAAGGCCAGCGGGCAACGAGTCCGGAAGGGACAGCCGCTCGGAATGGCCGAAGGGCTGGGAATTTCTCCTTGCAGGCGGGAAGCCTGGCGCTTCCCATTCCCCGGAATAGACTCCAGAAGCGCTCTGGTGTAAGGGTGCTGCGGAGATTTATATATTTTGGCGCGTGGGCCGCGCTCCATGATCTGCCCGAGATACATCACCGCGATCTCATCACACATAAACTCAACCACACGCAAATCGTGGGAGATAAAGAGCAGGCTCATTTTGTGTTGCTCCTGCAAATTCAGGAGCAAGTTGAGAACCTGGGCCTGTACCGATACGTCCAGGGCGCTGACCGGTTCGTCCGCTACAATCAGTTCCGGTTCGGTTACCAGGGCCCGGGCAATGGCAATGCGCTGGCGCTGCCCACCCGAAAACTCATGGGGGTATTTTTCCAGGGCAGTGCGGGGCAGCCCAACTTCACTTACCAGACTCTCTACCCGGTTTTTCCGGCCCGGTGCATCCATGAGACCGTGGACCATCAGTGGTTCCTCAAGGGTTTCGCGGATAGTCATGTAGGGGTTGAGCGAGCCATAAGGGTCCTGGAAAATCATTTGCATATGGCGGCGTTGCTGGCGCATTTCCTGTTTGGCTAGCTTTCCCAGGTCCCTGCCGTTAAAGAGGACTCGCCCGGTGGTCGGTTCAATCAACCGCAGCACCAGCCGCCCGGTAGTGGACTTGCCGCTACCGCTTTCTCCTACCAGCCCGAAAGTCTGGCCCTTATTAATCGAAAAGCTCATTCCCCGGACAGCATGCACAGGCGGGCGCTGGCCGAAGGTTTTCCCTAAATCTTCTACCTGCAAAAGCGGGGAGTTGGAATTGGAGGGGGAAACGGTTAAATCGGTCATGATCTGGAAACCTCTTTCCTGGTCTGGGCGTATTCTACCGGGTGCCAGCAGCGCAGGCGGCCCTGGTCAAAGTCCTCCAGCCCCGGGTGTTTCTGGCAAAGCTGGTCGGCCCGTGTGCAACGTGGCGCAAAGCGGCAACCGGAAGGCCACGCTCCAAGGGGTGGAACCTGTCCCGGAATAATGGTCAGCCGGGTGCGCTGGTCCTCCAGTACAGGGATAGCGCCTACCAAGCCGTTGGTGTAATGGTGGTAGGGTTCCTGGAGGACCCTTAGGGCCGGACCTTCCTCCACCACGTCCCCGGCATACATCACTACTGCCCGGTCACAAAAATCGCCCACCACTTCCAGGTCGTGGGTGATATAAAGCATGGACAGACCCAGATCCTTGCGCATCTCATCCAGTAGATCAAGCACCTGGGCCTGAATGGTAACATCGAGGGCCGTGGTGGGTTCGTCGGCTATAACCAGGGCCGGGCCGCAGGAAACGGCCAGGGCGATCATTACTCGCTGGCGCATCCCGCCTGAAAGCTGGTGCACATAGGTGTCCAGGATCGCTTTACTGCGCGGGATGCCTACCCGATCCAGCAGTTCCGCTGCCCTGGCCCGGGCTGCTTTGTTATCAAGGCCCAGGTGAAGGCGTAAAGTATCGCAAAGCTGGGCCCCAACTGTCAGAGTAGGATGCAGCGAAGTCATGGGTTCCTGGAAGATAAAACCGATCCGGCTACCTCCAAGCTTGCGCCGTTCTTTTTTAGAAAGAGTGGTCAATTCGCGGCCTTCCAGCTTTATCGAACCGCTAACCCGCGCTCCATCCGGCGGCAGGCCAATAATCGAGCGGGCCGTCATGGTTTTGCCGCAGCCCGACTCCCCGACCAGCGCCACTGCCTCTCCCGGCCTGACCTGAAAAGAAATATTGGTTACCACCGGCAGGTAGTGGCCGTAGATGGGTAATTCCACGTTCAGATCGGTCACTTCCAGGACCGGCCTGGTATCGACGGACTTATTTACAATTTCAGTTGCTGTTTTCATTTCAAGCGAATCCTCGGATCGAGTAAGGCATAACCCAGGTCTACCAGCAGATTGACAATTACCAGGATAATGGCGATGGTCAGCACCGCGCCTTCGACTACCGGATAATCCCGGCGGCTAACCGCATCCACCAGCAGCTTCCCCATTCCCGGCAGCGAGAAGATAATCTCGATTGCCACTGCCCCACTGAGCAGGTAACTGGTAGCTAAACCCAGCACGGTAATAATCGGGATAGAGCCGGTCCGCAGGGCATAGCGGCCGATCACCGTCCGTTCCGGCAGACCCTGAGCCCGAGCTGTAGTAATATAGGGTTCATCCAGCACATCTAGCATGGCGGAACGGGTCATCCTGGTCAAAAGCGCGGCCTGCCGAATACCGAGGGCCAGGGCCGGTAGCATAAGAGCACCCAGGGCCGGTAGCACACCCTCGCTGAAGGGAACATACCCGGTTACCGGGAACCAGCGCAGGCTGACCGCAAAGATGAAGATTAAAAGTAAGGCCAGCCAGAACTCGGGCAGCGAGAGACTGAGCACTGCTACGGCTACCAGCCCGCGGTCGAAGACCTTACCGCGCATCAGGGCGGCGGTAATGCCTGCGCCCAGTCCTAGTATTAGAGCAATAAGCAGGGCCAGGACGGTTACCTGTAGAGTTACGGCGGCATACTGGGGAATTAGCTCCAGCACAGGCTTGTTAAAAAAGAGAGAGTTACCCAGTTGCAGGGTAAAAAGACCCTTCAGCCAGAGTAAAAACTGGACCGGTAGCGGCTGGTTCAGGCCGAGATGCTCGCGTAAAGCCGCGATTTGTTCGGGCGTGGCGTTATCGCCCAGAATCTGGGCCGCCGGGTCACCAGGCGCCAACCTCAAGAGAAAGAAGACCAGAATCAGGGGCACAAAAATGGTTGGCAACGAATAGAGCAAGCGCCGTCCTATATATCGAAGCATTTCCGGTTACCTCCTTGCCAGCCGGGGATCAAGAATATCGCGCAGGGCATCCCCCAGCAGATTGAGAGCCAGAATGGTAAGAACCAGAGCCACTCCCGGGAAGACGGCAATCCACCAGCCGTTCTGAATATAATTGCGCGACTCGGTGAGAGCGCTACCCCAGCTAACCGTTTTACTGCCGACTCCCAGGCCGATAAAGCTCAGTCCGGCTTCGCCCAGTACCGCCGCCGAGAAGATAAAGGAGGTCTGGACCAGAATAGGGGCTCGCACTATCGGGAATACGTATTTGGTCAAGATACGGCTTTCCGGTACACCTATCGACCGGCCCGCCTCCACCATCAGAAGTTCGCGAGCGACCAGGGCCGAACCGCGTACTATTCTGAGGGAGGGCCAGATTAAAACGATAGTCAAAGCCAGGACCACTGTCCCGAAACTGGGACCAAAGTAACCGGCGGCGGCGGTGGCCAGTACAATGCCGGGGAAACTCATCAGCCCATCTACCACTCGCATCAGAATGACATCCACCTTATGGTAGAGGCCTGATAATAGACCCAGTATGGTGGCGATGGTCATAGAGAGCACTGTAATGAGCAGGCCTGCCAGGAGGGAGGTTCGAGCTCCGTAAAGCACAATGGCAAAAACATCTCGCCCCAGGTAATCCGTACCAAACAGGTGCTCGGCTCGAGGTGAACGCAGGCGCTGGCCGGGATTGATCAAAAGCGGGTCGTAACTGGTAAGTAGTGGGGCTGCAATTGCGCCGAAAGTTATTAAAACCAGGATACCGATTGATACCAGAGCGGTTGGATTGTGCAGGAGGCGCTCCCGGGTAGTTCTGTTCCGGGGAGCGGCGAGCTGTTCCGGCCCGCCGCTCTCTGTTACTGCCTCCTCAACAACCATGCTCTGACTTTGTTCCAGAGACATACCCTTACAACCTCTTATTTTCCAGGAGAGACATTATAGAAAGCGGCAGTATTGGCCGGGCTGGTGCTTAAGCCTGTAACGTTTTTGCCAACCGCCGAGAAAGCCGCCTCAGTGCCGAACTTAATGTAAGGGAACTCCTGGTAAAGCAGAGTCTGAATTTGCTTCCAGATCTCCACCCGCTTGGTCTGGTCCGACTCGGTCCGGAGCTTGGTTACCAGATCTTCTTTCTGCTGATTCGACCAGAAACCGGGGAAGGTACTCTGGAGGTAAGGAATAAGGGTCGGGTCTGGATAAGCCGGCAAGAAGCTGGAGAAGATCTCAAAGTTAGCCGGGTCAGTCCGCTTCTGTGAGACGGTAGCCGCCGGAAGAGCCTGTAAGTCAATTTTGATGCCGATCTTTTCCAGTTGCTGCTGAACGGTCTGGGCCGGTAGATACCACTGGTTGAAGTAGTCTTTACTGGTCAGCCAGCGCAGGGTTTCGCCGTTGTAACCGGACTCCTTGAGTAACTGTTTGGCTTTATCCAGGTTGGCCTTACCAAAGTTTTCCGCGCCGACATTAGTATGCCAGGCCGCGCCGGGGAAGGGATACCAACTGGGATCAAGGGAGTAAAAATCAGGATTACCTTCCGCCGCCAGCATGATCGGGTCCATATCCAGGGCATAATAGATGGCCTGGCGCAACTTCACATTGGCTGTTGGGCCTTGCTTGGTGTTAAAAACCATCGTCAGGGATTGATTATCTTTTATAATCAGTGGCTTAACGGACGAATTGCTCTTGATGGCATCATAGAAGTCAAAAGGCAGGCCGGCCGCCACATCCACACTGCCGGTCAAAAGGCTGTCCCGGCGGGTAGAAGGCTCTGCCTGCGGCAGGAAGATGATCCGATCTGCCGGAGCGGTTTTAGCCCCCGCTGAACCGGAGGTGGGCTCGGTGCGGGAGACATAGCCATCGAAGCGGGTCAGGACAGCCTGCTGGTCGGGTTTGAAATCGGTAACTTTGTAGGGACCGGTACAGATCAGGTTCTGTACCGGGGTGGAGGCGCTTACCCCCTCAATATTCTTTTTAGGCATAATAACAGCCGGTGTCATGGTGAGCAGGGCGGGTACAGTCCCGGTCGGCTGAGTCAGAGTAAGAACCACAGTGTTGGGGTCGGTAGCTTTGATGTCTTTCATGAGGCTCTTCAAAATGGCCCCGGTTCCGGCGCTTTGCGAATAGCGAGTGAGGGAAGCTACGACATCATCGGCTGTCATGGTGGAGTCGTCCTGGAACTTGACCCCCTGGCGCAACTTGAAGGTCAGGGAAGGGGTAGCCGCATCGTAAGTATAGGAGTCCACAAGCATCGGCTGAACGTTCCAGTTATCGTCCAGAGCAAAAAGTCCTTCGCAGGCATTGGCCGCCACAGTCCAGTTGGTACCTAGAGTACTGATTACGGGGTCGAGGGCCGAGGGTAACTGGGGGATGGCAATCTTAAGATCCCCTCCACGTTTTGCCGGTGCCTGGTTGGCTCCCGAAGCGGCCGTAGTGGCACTTTGCCCTGCGGCAGTACTACCAGCGGCGGTAGAACTGGAAGCCGGAGTTGAGGTGGCGTTATCGCCACAGGCTGCAATCAACACCGAAAGCAATAGAGCCACCAAGAGGCTCCAGGCGGTCTTTCTCTTAGACATAGTCCTCCTCAAAACTCAAAACAAAACGAGCCATAGCTCGCCTGACGCATCCAGGCGTCACTTTTCCAAAACTAAATAAAGTTATCTGACCTTCTTTTCTACTTGAGCGGAAAGAGGTTGATAAACATCAGATACTTATTGGCACGGGTAAGATAGATAGTAGAACCAGGTTATTATTGTTTAAGGTATGCTACCCTCAAAAGAAGCATCTGTCAAATATATTTTTCTAACGTTATTTATATGTTTTTGATATAATTATCCTGTGGCAGATGATCAATTTGATGGAGTTACAGAGGTTTTAGCTACAGGTTAAGTAAAACCGGTATGGCACAACAGGAGAATATAAGATACCGGGTTAGCGCAAAGGAGTAGACCAGTCATGGAATTACGTTATTTCGAGTATTTTGTAGCGGTTGCCGAGGAACTCAGCTTTAGCCGGGCGGCCGAAAGACTCAGTATCTCCCAGCCACCTCTGAGCCAGCAAATTCAACGCCTGGAAAAAGAACTGGCTGTCCAGTTATTTATCCGGACCAAGCGGAATGTAGAACTGACCGAGGCTGGAAAAATTTTCCTTCAAGAAGCCCGGCGTACTCTCCAGCAGGCAGAAGGAGCAGTAAAAATTGTTCAGCGGGCCGGGCGAGGAGAGGTTGGCCGGTTGGTCATAGGTTTCGTGGGCTCTTCCGCTTACGGTTTTCTTCCAACTGCAATCCGAAATTTCCGGGAGCAGTTCCCAGAAGTCGAACTGGCTCTCAAAGAGCTGACGACCATGGAACAGGTTGAAGCTTTACATACACAACAGATAGATCTAGGTTTTCTGCGGCCACCTATTTTCCGGGACGATCTGGAACAAGAACCTGTTCAGAAAGAACCTTTTTTAATTGCGCTCTCTGAGAAGCACCCTCTGGCTCATTTAACTGAAATAGCGCCGAAAGAACTGGCGCACGAACCTTTTATCCTGGTACCACGGACTCTGGCCCCCGGCTTTTATGACCAGATGGTGTCAATTTGCGCCGGCGCCGGATTCCATCCTCGGATGGTACAGGAGGCGATTCAGTTCCATGTGATTGTCAGCCTGGTAGCAGCAGGCCTCGGCATAGCTTTTGTTCCATCTTCTATTCAGACCTTCCAGAGATCGGATGTTGTTTACCGGCCCCTTAAAAATGTAGCTATCCAGGCCGAGATTGTAGCGGCCTGGCGCAAAAGCTCTTCCTCTGTGGTTTTGAATTCTTTTATGGAAGTGGTGCGCAAATACACACTGTAAAAATTTAATTCCTTTCACCGCTCTTAACCGGACCTTCTCGCTTGAACTGGCCGACAAGGCACACACTCCCTCCAACCATGCTCAGACTAGAAACCTCTGGCAGTCTAGCGGCCTTTCAGCCTCGGAATTCGCTGAACTGATGTACCGGGCCAGGGAATTGACCCGGCGCTACGCCACCCTGCGCCCCAGTGAGATAGTGCCTTCTGGTCAGACCTGCAACCGGATGCCTTATTTCTTCGCTACCCTGCGTGACCTCTTGAAAGGGAATAACCATGACAGGGAGGCAGCATGGAATGGGGAGGTACGACAAGAAAACCATGCTAGAGGTGAAGAGCAACAGCTAGATGCAAGTAAAAGCTCTCTTTCTGCTTATCCTGTAGTTGACATAAATAGCTGCAACAAAGTACCTGCTCAGGAAGAAAAGCGGGTAAATAAAGGCATCCTCACAAAAGATTCTAACTATTCTGTTTATAACCGACCATCTCAAATAGAAAAAGCCCATGCTAAACTGAACTTTGAGTCTGGCAAGCGTAATGAGCATAGTCAGAACAGCATCTACGATAGCTGCTGGTAGCGGCAGGCCTTAAGAAAAACAGTGAGAGCAGTGCCCGGTTAGCAGTAAGAGGGTAGCAGTAGGAGAGAAGGCCATTGTACAGAAAAATGCCCCTGGCTATTAGCGTTTTAGTCTGAGCCATCCTGGTAGGACTGATAGGCCATGGCACT
Organism: Chloroflexia bacterium; assembly: GCA_036261665.1. Classification (GTDB taxonomy): domain Bacteria; phylum Chloroflexota; class Chloroflexia; order Chloroheliales; family Chloroheliaceae; genus 54-19. The sequence continues at coordinate 37,649 of DATAKM010000037.1, read as the reverse complement.
GAACTCTTCTACAACGTTGAAGGCGGGGAGAGCTCGGATTTATCTGCCCAGGTTTATGCCTTTATCAAGGCTTTTGGGTTTCCGTTTGCCATTGAGAGCGGCATCGCCATAGCCCTATTCGTGGGTTTCAATCCTAACCCGCTTCGTAGCTTTCCTGATCGGGGCGGGCTGTTTTATTACGAGTTGCCTGGTTCAATACCATTATTTTCGCTAACCAATTGACGCCGACTGGTGGTATGGAAGTGTCCTACCAGGGTTAGTGGCTTTGCTTTCGGCCCTGGCAGGCTTACTGGATCTCGACCTGGCGGGTGATGAAATCAAAGAGAAAGAGTTTATTCACCAGCAACAGCCGAAGGTAATTGCTCCTATGCCTATGCTGCACGATGCCCTCTCCGCCATGCAGCGCCAGGTGAAAATCGCCCTGGGAGAGGTGGCCAATCTGGTAGAGCACGAGGTTGAAAAGAGAGTGCAGCTACACAGGCCACCGGAACCGGCCGTCCAGCCGGTCAGGTTGCAGGATTTTATCTCTCTGGTCGAACTGGATGGATCGGTAGAGCTAGAAAAAGTAGCCGGTAAAGCCGCCCGGATCAGGCAGATGCGAGAGGCGAAGACCTGGAAGGAAATAGCCGCCCTCTATCAGGTCAGCGAGAAGACTGTCCAGAACTGGGCCAAGGATGCGTAATTACGGAATTGCGCTAATTTCGCGAAGGATAACGCCCTTTCGCGAAATTAGCGTAAAGCATGAAAGGCAAGTGCGAAAGTGGAAAAAGTGCGCAATGTGGTAACGAATATCGACGGGGTGGAGCTGAGGACGGCCATGCTCTTTTTGTGGGTGAGCGTCTTCTGCTTTTTTGTTTTTGTGGTATCGCTGAGTTTTCCCGGTCTGGCTTTCGCCGATGTGGCCTGCCTCCTTTTCTTCCTGATTACCCTGCTGGAAGGACTCAACTGGGTAAAGCAAGCTATTTTGGCGGAGGGAAGAAAGCAGGCGGCCGGTGCCCGTGAAGTATCGCGAAAAGCGGGTGAGTCTGGCTCGGGAAGAGGAACCAGTGGCACCCGCCTACAGTGCGGAGGAGCTGGAGGAGGCCCAGGATGTGAGCGACCGCTCTGGAGCTTTATGCTACCAGCTACCTGGAAGAACCGGATTTCTTCAAGGGCGTAAGAAGGCACCGCCTGACATACCCGGCCAATGCGAAAGTGATTAACGGCTCCTCCCCGGCCGGGGAAGCTCAACCTGGGTCTCCAGGCTCAACCTCAACTGCCAGTTCAAAAGTGCAGGTTGAGCTTTAGGGGGTGGTTATTTTTCAGAAAAGGGGTGAGGTGTGGTGATGCTATTTCCAGTTGGCTTGAGTAGAGGAGGGGTGCGAAGAGGTGGCAGGTAACGAGGGCAGTACCGGGTGGCCCAACCCAGGATGCCGGGAAAGGTAGCCAATGTTGTACAACCAGGGAGTGCGAAAGGGCAGGCCGTGGCGGAGGAGGATTAGAAGGAGGTAGATAACGAAAAGTACGAAATTGCGAAAAATCGCGGGAAGACTGTTTCGCGAAATATGGGAAAAGCCTTCGGAAATGCAGTCGGCAGGTTTACCTGGCCCAGGAGCATTTCGCAAAGTAGTTCGCATGCTGTTTCGCCCTCCGACCGCTTTATCTTCCTCCCGGGAGCTTTAGTTACGACCGGCTGGAACGCCTTTCTTAATTACCTGGCCATGCTTAATTTCGTGCCGGCCTTCCAGGAAAGGGAGGGGCAGGTAGTCAGCCCGGAGCGATTGCGGCTACTGTAGTTTTATCGATCATTCTTTTCGCCGTGGAGTTTGTGATCTGGAAGCGCAACCACTCCCCGGTAGAGTGGTGCGTCTTCGGAGTGATCTTCGCCTTCGATATCTGGGTGAACCAGATAGGGACGATGAATTTACTGGCCCTGGGAGTTCATCCCTCTAGGAGACAGGCCTGACATGGCCACTGCATCTGCCTGGTGGTAGCGTACCCAGCGCCATCCTGCCAGAGTGGTTGTGGCTTAGAGCCAGGGGTTAGCGAGAGGTGCAAGGGAATGGTAAAGAACTTTTTCAAACTGCTGGTAGGGGGCTTTGGAGTGGTGCAGGCCGTGCTCCTTTCACTGCAAATCGCGCCCGGTACCATGAATACCGTGGTGATTATCGGGGTGGCCGGTTACTTTGTGACCCTTGTTATTCTCAATATGGCTGGGGCACTGGTAGTCTCTTCGCGCAACTAGGCCGAAGCCCTGGTGAGAGTATTGGAGCGGGCGCTGGAGAGCAGGTGCGTACAGCCGCGCTCAGCCGGTCCACCCGGGTACAACTGGACCGCTTTCTGGAGGCAGGAGGGCTGGTGCTGGAAAAAGAGGGCAGCTTTTACCTGGCGGCACCGGGATATAGAAAGCCGGTGCCAGTGGAGGAAAGCGGACTTAGTGAGGAAGAGGTGGATTACCTGATAGAAAACCAGCAGTCATAACAACAAAAGTTGTTATAATGGCTACCAAAGCAATCCCAGGGTATAATTGGGGTGATAAAGCAACGGGACTTTCATAAAATTGAGGGAATAACGGTGCCGAAATAATCAGTGGTTATTAATTTACCGGAGGATATCTACAACAAGTACAAACAGCGCTCCCAACAAATGCAGCGTAGTCTTGAAGCTGAAATTGTCGAAGGTATCTTAAAAGCGGCTCGGGGCAATGATGAATTATCAACAGAGCTAGAGGGACTGGTAGCCCAGTTAGCTTTTCTGGACACTAAAGCTCTAGGCCGAATCGCCCGGAGCCGTTTAGCTAAAAAAGAAGCGGCGCGTATCGAAAGCTTGCATTTCAAACGTCAAAATGAGGGTTTAGAAGAGGCGGAGGCCAAAGAATTAGCTGAGCTGATGAAAAAGATGGAGCGCTAATTTGTCTTACGGAAGAGAGCCTTAGGGTTGCTAATGGAACGAGGGCAGGATGTGGCAGAGTTTGCTGGGAAAAGATGAGCAAGAAGTATATCCGGAAGGCATTTCGACAAAAGGTAGTAGAAAGGGCAGGCAACCGCTGTGAATATTGCCAGACCAGGCAGAACCTAAGGCGTAAAGCCAAATAAGTTGGAGCTTTGTATTTTCCGGCTTTACCTCAAAATTCTTTTTCTTGTGTCTAGTTTTCGTGATTGTGCTGACACCAAACCTTTTTTCTAGATTGCGTCTGAATAAAGCTGCATTCTACAGGAGACTATATGAAGCTTGCGGCAGAGCTGCAAGGTAAGCTAGCGATAAATAACTAGAGCATGAGTTACCTGAAACTATTTTTAAGCTACTTTTAAGCTCTTTAGTTATAAAATAAGAACCATGCGAATATTAGTAATTGAAGATGAACCAAAAATTGCTCATGCTATAAAGAAAGGGCTTGAACGCGAGTCTTTTGCAGTTGATGTGGTCTACGATGGAACTGAAGGATGCGATCTTGCCTCTGTAGAGCAGTATGATGTAATTATTCTCGACATCATGCTTTCAGGCAGCGACGGTATAGAGATCTGCACCAAATTGAGAGATCAAAATATCCATACCCCAATCTTAATGCTAACAGCAAAAAATCAGATCGAGGATAAAGTCCGGGGTTTCAATTCGGGCGCGGATGATTACCTTACAAAACCATTTGCCTTTGCCGAGCTTTCAGTTCGAATACGGGCTTTGACCCGGCGTCCCCAAAACACTACCGGTACAGTTCTTTCCATTTCCGATTTAACCGTTGATACAGTTAACTTTGAAGTTATACGCGCCGGACAAAAAATTCGTCTTTCTAACAAAGAGTATGCCCTGCTTGAATATTTAATACGTAATAAGGACCGGACAGTAACCAAAGAACAAATTATTAGTCACGTCTGGGATTATGACGCTGACGTATTACCTAACTCCGTTGAGGTTTATATTCGCCATCTTCGAAAAAAAATAGATGAACCCTTCGGTAAACCGCTCATTCATACCGTTAAAGGATTTAGCGGATATAAAATCTCAGAAGAACCATAAGACATGACGGCATTACATCATACCAGATTAAAACTTACTGCCTGGTACCTGCTGATAATTATGGTAGTAAGTATTACGTTCAGTATTGCATTCTATCTAGCTTGTGCTTATGGAGTCGATCACATTGTTGCAGGTCGCTATTTACTGTCCCGGGGTGGTCGCTCTGATTACTTCTTGCTCCCCAGTCCTTTACGTAACGAACTCGAAGATTTCAAAACTCTACTGCGTTTTGCGCTCGTTATTATCAATGGCTTTATTTTCGTTTTCGCTGGTGGAGCAGGCTATTTTCTGGCAGGGAGAACTTTGCGGCCTATTAGAGACATGATTGATGAGCAAAACAGGTTTATTACAGATGCGTCCCATGAACTAAAAACACCTCTGACTGTACTTCGCACTGAATTTGAAGTAGCCATGCTGGATGGAGAAAACATTCCGCACGAATCGGCTGTGCAACTAATCAAAAGCGGATTTGACGAAATCGTCGAACTGCAACGATTAACGGAAAATTTATTGGAGCTGACACGGCAGCATCACCGAAAAAATAGTATAGCTTATGGAGAAGTTTCCCTGCTGGAAATTATCGAAGCTGCCTTAAAGAACGTTATCCCGCTGGCCAAACAAAAACACATTACTATTCAAAATGAAATTGATGACTATATCCTAGCTGGTGAAAGCAGTAGCCTGGGCGAACTTTTTACAATACTTCTAGACAATGCCATCAAATATAGCCCGAATAGTAAGGAGATAAAAATAGCCTCACGAAAATCTGATCACCATATAGATGTTACTGTTTCAGACCAGGGAACTGGTATTAACGAGAAAGATCTACCGCATATTTTTGAACGGTTCTATAGGGCTGATAAATCCCGTTCGAAAATATCCGGATATGGTTTGGGCCTTTCAATTGCCAGGGAAATTGTGAAATCACATAAGGGTGCAATATCGGTACAAAGTAAATTCGGGCAAGGCACCACCTTTACTGTCCAGCTCCCCCTGAAGAAATCCTCTTAACTAATTTTAAGTCACTTTTAAGCGCTAGCGTATAACATAATCCTATGTCAATAGTCCCACGTCTAAAGCCGAGGGCATGCGCCTGATGCGATAGGCTGAATGACAGGCAGCCTACTAATCAAGGCTGTACCGAAATTGGCAAGGTGTTTATCCAGAATGTTATAAGCGGCGTTAAGACCAGCATAAAGGAATAATGGCACCTTTGACATAAGAAAAGAGAGTGAGAACGCCGGTTGGCAGGGTTTTGATGGCCGCAGAAGATATTGCAAACATGAGTGCATACATCGCGGAGGGGAGTTCAGTGCAACCATTACTCATAGCCACGAAACTCACTCAGAAACAGTCCAGGCAGAGGATGAGGCTCTCCGAGGCTATAACTTAAAAACAATGAAAATGCGTTTAATTTCTACATTTATTCTCATCATCTATTGCGCGATCCTGATTAAGATAATGGTGTTTAAGGACGTGCCAACTATCAGGATAGGCTCACTGATACTTAAATTTGGAGGAACGGATGCAGGTGGTCCAGCCAACTTTTTGCCCTTCAAGACTATTTTGCCGTATCTGCTTGGTGATAAAGGGTGGCTTATTGCGGGCATCAATCTAGTTGGAAACATTGCTTTGCTTGTGCCAGTAGGATTTCTCGCTCCTTTGGTCTACCCGAACATGACATGGAAACAGACTCTCGCTCTAGCGGTTGCCCCGGGGCTTGCCATTGAAGGAATGCAAACAGTGCTGCGCGTGGGTATATTTGATATTGATGACGTGATACTGAACGCCCTCGGCGTTATGATCGGCTATTGGGCCTTTGCCATTCTCGTAAAGTGGATTCGTTCGAGAAAATATAAAAATATCATTATTACAGGCATCATAGTTATTGCTGCGGCTGCAGCGGCGTTTTATGCTGTTTATCCGAAAGGTCCACACCCAGCGAATTCCGGAGTTCGTGCTGGCAGCATTCAGTCTGATCATATTGATAGTGGAGAAGGTTAGTCGTCGAGGGCAGCAAAACCGCAACGATTGTTTTGGCATGCAATATATCTGGTCCCCTAACTCAGTCAGGGCAGAAATACGGGTTGCACTAAAAGGCATTCGGTTCATTCTGACTTCACGTTATCGGATAGAAGTAATATTCAAAATCCCGGGTTTCACACTTACCTGAGGTTTTAAGAAATAAGGAGAAGGCGTCATACTTAAGCAAAAAAAGTCCTCCAGGGGAAAAATAATACCCTTCCTGGTTATTTTTGTAGTTTTAGTTATCGGGGGTTATATAATTTTCGGTAATGAGGGCCCTTCTACTACAACCCAGGTTACTTCCACTGCCGTTACGCCGGTCAACACCACAAAGGCACCCACTTCCACCCCGATCGTCCGTCAACCAACACCTATGCCAGCGGCCTCCACCCCGCCTACCGGTTCTTTAACGCCGGCCGAGGTTGGGGATAGCCAGGCTAACTCAGATCAGGTCTATATCGGTGAGACCGGCCATTATATCAGGCAGCCCTTTCTAAACTTTTGGCGCGATAACGGCGCTTACCGCGTATTTGGCTACCCCTTAAGCGAGGTCTTTGAACAAAACGGGTTGCAGGTTCAGTTGTTTGACCAGGCTTTGCTGGAATATCACCCTGATCAGGTTAACAAAGTCCAGTTGGGTTTCCTGGGCAAGCAACTGGCGGATGCCCAAAGCCAGACTTTTCCCGATGCGGTTAAAAATGCCTTCAAGGCTTTACCGCCCGGTTCGGTAACTGGCACCGGGGAGCACTACTTTAATGAAACCGGACATTTCCTGAAGGGTGCTTTCAACGAATTCTGGGTAAAAAACGAACTTCTCAAATTCCTCGGTTTACCTATTAGTGAAGAGATAAACCAGGCAAATGGGCTAAAGGTGCAATATTTCGAGCGAGGCCGGTTGGAATACAATTCAATTACCCAAAAAATAGATTACAGCAACAGCGGCGATCTTTTAGTTGCCGCCCGGGGCTGGAAACAACCCGGCCGTTTCGCCCTGGAATTGCAAAATACCAGTGATGATTCCTACACTGGCTTTAAAATCGACCAGGGGCGTACTTTTGTAGTAAAGCTAAAAAGCGACGGGCAGATCCTTCCCGCAAAGGTGAAAGCCACCTTTAACAACATCGGTCTTAAATTTGCTCAAGTCAACCAGGATTTTGTGGTTTTTGTGCCGGTTGATCCTTCACTACCGCCGGGATCTTATCATCTTGCAATTACTTTTTTGGATGAAGACGGTCTGTCCAGGCAAATTAACAGGGAGGTGCAGGTAATCACTCATGATTACGGCACTCAAAACGTAGAACTACCTTCTTCCGAAAGTTATCTGAGTGACCATACTGCCGACGATCATGATGACGCGCGCCTGGCAACCCAGTACCAGCTATTCACCACCCTGAAAATGTGGAGCGGGAAATGGCAGTGGCCTTTGCAGGACGACTGGGTACAGACCACCAATTTTGCTCAGCGCCGTATTCTTAATGGGCAACTGGATACCCTTTATTATCACGGTGGCCTGGACCTGGCCCCGGCCAGTGGAGTTGAAGGAGACCCTGTGTATGCCGCAGCCCCAGGAAAAGTAGTGTTTGTAGACCAGTTGGAAGCCAGGGGCCTCAGCGTGGTGCTGGACCACGGTTTGGGTGTAACTAGCTACTACTTCCACCTGTCCGGCGCTAAAGTCCTGGTGGGACAGCAACTAAAAGAGGGTGATTTGTTGGGGAATGTCGGCAGCAGCGGGCGGGCTACGGGACCGCACCTGCACTGGGAGGTAAGAGTACAGGGAATCATAACCGACCCGCGTTCGTTCATTCGGAATGACCTGGGGTAAATGTTTTCGGTTTTTTGAATGGTAATGTACAGAAACATGGGCCCATTACAATCCAAATTGGAATATGAAGTCTAGACGAACAACTGCCTTTAGAGTATACTGAAGGATAGTTGGCTTCTATCGGATTCAATACTATATTCCTAATCCCAAGTTCTTGTAAACACTATATAACGGGCCTTAACAATAAGGCTAAATCAGCTCTTTTTTGTACACTACCATCCTTAACCTGGTATAAGCTCATTGAAATGAGATGCAGGATGACTATTCCAGGGCGAGAAGGCTGGCAGAGGAGAGTTTGGCGTTAAGTCGCGAGCTTGCCGAGAGAAAACAGGCAGGCTATGCGCTGTATATTCATAGACGGCAGGCACGTATTGAGGGGAATTACTCTGGCGCTGCGGCCTTCTTTGAAGAGAGCCTGGTGCTCTTTAGCGAGTTAGGCCAGCCTTATGATATCGCGCTGGTGCTTTCCGGTTTGGGGTTAACAGTCCTGTTTCTGGGAGAGGATGAACGAGCGGCAGTATTATGCGAGAAGAGTCTGGCACTATCACGTAAATTGGGTGATTCCCACAGTATTGCGAGCTGGCTCGCTAACCTGGGAATGATCATGCTCGTGCGAGGAAACGACAAGCGAGCGACGGAGCAGTGTGAAGAGAGTTTAGCCATACGAAAGACCCTGGGGCATAAGGGAGGATCAGCTCATACCCTCGCGATCCTGGGGCACATTGCACTGCGCCAGGGCGCTTATGAACGAGCCGCCGACTGCTACACAGAAAGTCTGACCCTGCGCCAGGAGACAGGCGAGAAGGAGGGAATTGCCACAGCGCTGGAGGGCCTGGCAGCCGTGACAGTGAGGCAGGGCCAACCACTGAGCGCAGCTCGGCTTGTATGGTTTAGCGGCTGCATGAAGGCCACCTGTTCAAGTGACATCGTACTCAGGCCGCTAGCTGGTTATTACGAGCCAACTTAGTACGCAGTATTACCCGACGCCATTTGTATGGTTTAGCGGGTTCATGAGTGGCTTCTATTCATTGCACATCGTATTCTAATTTTGAGAGTTAACTTGCACTGTTTAAGGTAGTACGATGTTAATTGAACACCACACTTCATGAAGCCGCTAAGCCATACAAGGCTGAGTTGAATGGCAGCTAATCTCAGACTTCATTCACATAAAATGATGGAGAACCATGCCCATAGAAAACAATACAAAGGTGTCGCTTATATCCCAGGCACTTTAAGCCTGGGATATAAGCGACTTTCGATAATTATACGAGTTAATTTAAAGCCGGATGATTATGGTAGCCAGCAGGACCACTCCGCAAATTTGGTATTGCGGTTTACCACCTCAAAGAATGCAGAGTTGTTTAATCTGGGCGAGATGCCCCCGGTCGTGGTTGGTAAGCCAGGTTCCATAATCTAACAGGTTAGTAACAAGAGTCCTTACGGTTCCCCGCCGCAGCCAATCCTTTGGCTCCAGACTCTCGACTAACTTCAGGTTAGACTGGCAGACCACCTTCAGTTCATCAAGAAGCTCTCCGGCCGGAGCGCTTTCGTAGCCTTTACCTTCGTGGGTCTTCCAGGGTGGCACTTTGAAATCCAGGACCGGCATTCCTTCAGCCTCTAGAAGAAAATGAACTTTCTCATTAAACAGGTGGTGAGTTTCTACCATATGACCAATTATTTCTTTGATACTCCATTCCTGGGGAGAGGGCTTTCGGGCTAAAACCTCTTCTGTAACCTGGGAGACGGCCTGGTTAACCTGCTCCGGAATGGTTTGCAATATCTCTACTATCTCAGCAGGACTGAGCCTGCCCAATTGTTCGCAGGTCGAGACATAAAAAGGTCCGAAAAACTCAAATTCAACTCCCGAAGCGCCGCACACGCTGCATACCTCCGGCCGGTTCCCTTCCCAGATACTACCACAGCCGTAACAGCCCCACATCAATTGAGCAACCTCATTTTCCTGTATGTCGGTGTGAGATTTAAGGCTGTTTATAGCCCGGACCAGGATATCTTGAAGTGATTTGCGAACAGCAAACTGGCGTTGCAATTGGAGGATTTCTTTTGTATCTATAGAAAGTTCAGGTTCAACTTCCAATTCTTGCAGGATAGTCTCTAATAGTTGGCCGGAGTCCTGATAAGTATCAAGCAGTCGAGCAGCCTCCAGCGCCTGGACGCGCTGAGCATGCGCCATTGCCCTCAATACTTTAGCTACATTAAACTGGCCACGCAGTACGGCCGCTTCGGCTGCCGCCAGGTTTCGAATGTAAGCTTCCCCGCCTTGCTTTATTTCTCTGACAAGATAATTGTGCAAATCCGTATCCACCGTAACCTCCTACTCTTCTGCTAATTTCAGAACTCTGCTACCCTAAGTTCTAACAATTATATGAATAGCCGGAATAACCAGGGTTACTTCTTTAACGAAATGATTGTTTCACCTAACGCGCTGTTCGAAGTGACACTATGCTAGATCAATCCAGCTAAATTTCCACCGCGTTCCAGAAAAGTCCTCAAGCGATTTAGTTTGATGTTTTTGACACGGGGAGCAGTAGCGTAGCCGGTTATCCGGTTGTACAACGGTAGTCCATAGACGTTGCCATACTGCCGCTACTGGATTATCTGCCATAGTTGTTTTCGCCAATCCTGGTCGGCGAAGAGCGTGTGACGCTGTTCGAGGGTCGGGATAACCTGCCCGGATAGCGCGCTGTCCGGTCTGGCTCCCAGCCGGTAGGCGATAAAGAGATAAAGAGCCGGAACGGGCGGCGCCTAACCTCATTTGACTGAAGGGGAGCCGCTGTCCCGAACGGATCTGAAGGTGTTGGCTCATTCTCCTGACCTCTGCCAAGAACTTCCTTAAAGGAGGAAACCAAAGGAGGAAACTGCTATTTTATGCTGGTTAGGCTAGAAAAGCTTGCCATAACCGGTCCGGCCGGGGACTAATTGCGCGAGCTAATTAAGAGCGGATTATTCAAAACCGGGTGAAGGTAACAATCGTTAGGTAAGTCAATTATAGCCGAGGGTTTTTTGTTAGACAATAAGGGTTTAACAGGTAAAGTTAAACCGGAAAGATGTGATACGCGGTTCGGTTGAAACCGGCTCTGACCGGTCTATTAAAAGAAGCGAGTGTATTGCATCATCAAAAATCATACCCACTTTCTTATTATCCGTCAACAGCCCGGGAGCGATAGCGGCTACGGTCGTGCTTTCGATCATTCTTTTCGCCGTGGAGTTTGTGATCTGGAAGGGTAATCGCTCCCCGTTGGAGTGGTGTGTTTTTGGCATGATCTTAGCCTTCGATATCTGGGTCAAATTGATAGGGACCATCAATTTATTGGCATTGAGGAAGCTCTACTGGCCCTGGGAGTTTACCCCTCTAGGAGACAGGCCTGATATAGCTAGCTGTATCTGCCTGGTGGCGGCGGTACCCAGTGCTATTTTACCGAGTGGCTGTGGAGACGTTCCATGGGTTAGTGAGAGAAGCAGGGAATGGTAAAGAACTTTTTCAAGCTACTGGTAGGGGTCTTTGGAGCAGTTCTGGCGATGCTGCTTTCGCTCCAGATAGCGCCCGGCACCATGAATACCGTGTTATCATCGGGGTGGCGGGGTTCTTTGTGGTGGTGGTTATTCTGATAGTGGCCGGAGCGATGGTGCTCTCTTCTCGAACCCAGGCCGAGGCTTTGGTGCGAATTTCAGAAAAGGCACTGGAGAGCCAGGTGCGTACTGTTGCTATCAGCCCGGTTAGCGGGGCTAGCTTGGACCGATTCCTGGAGTCGGGAGGGCTGGTGCTGGAAAAAGAAGGTAGCTATTACCTGGACGCCGTGATGGCTACTTTCCACATCCAGATGTGGAAAGTAGCCATCACGGGTATTAATATAGTAATTCTGTAGGGTAAGGGTTAGTAACTGCCGGTGCCCTTTACCGCTACCCGCCCAATTTCATTTCCATCGGGATCCAGCAAAACCATATAACCGTCCCGGTTGTTGGCAATGGTCGGACTGAAACTTACCTCGACCAAGAACTTCTGACCTGGCGCCAGCACAATCGGCAGACTCTGGCTGAGATTACTGGTACTGTAGTCTTTAGTCAGAACTTTGGTAGGATAGCTGAAAGTGATTTTAGCCACTGTCAAGCTCTTGGTGTTAAGCTTGTTGGTAAAGCTTACTTTTCTGGCTTTGCTCGTCTCGCCCACCGTCACTGTACCAAAGTCGAGGGTGTTTGGTCCGGGTTCTAAAGGTGTGGTAGCAGAGCCTTCACCCGAAAGAGCGACTGTCCCGATACTCAGCCCGAAATCGGTATTGATCTGCAACTGAGAATTGTAGACCTGTGCCTGGTTGGGCTGGAAAGTTACTTTGAGGTTAAATCCCTGCCCTTTTTGTAGGGTGACCGGCAATTTCGGCATTTCTACGTTAAAGGCAGGGTTGTTAATGCTCACACTCCCGACTACCAGCGGTAAATCTGTAGTAGATTTTACCGTGATGGTGCGAGATTTGGAGGTGGTGTTAATTAGCTGGCCGCCGAAATCAAGCGCGATAGAGTCTACTGCGAGCACTGCTGCCTGCACTCCCTGCCCCGTTAACGGCAGTACCCCGTTTGAACTATGCGGCAGGCTTATCAAGAGATTAGTGTAATCCCCCCAGGTGTTGGTAGGCTTATAAGTTACCGTAAATTGTACGCTATCCCTGGGATTTAGAGTGAGCGGTAGTTTCGGGAAATCGACCGTAAAGTTCGGATTGTAGTGGTCAAAAGAGTAGGCACTGATAGTAATATTCTGGCTGTAGGAGTTGGTTAGCTTCACCTTCCGGGTGCCAACCGTCCCAAGCGGTTGGTTGCCCAAGGTTACCGTGCTGGGAGTGAGGCTGAACGGGCTGACCGCTTCTGCGGTTAGATTAACCAAAGCCAGCTTATAATCTTTCGATGGACCTAAACCCAGCGTATTGGTGTAGACACCCGGCCTGCTGGGATTAAAGGTCATGCTATAACTGGCGCTTTCGTGCGGGTTTAGCACGAAGAGTCCGCCCGGCAAAGTAGTGTTAAAGGCGGTAGCGTCCACTCCCGACTGCTGCAAAAGGAGCGGCTGGTCGGTCAGATTGGTTAGCTGCAAGGGCAAGCTCCTGGTTTCGTAGTCGAGAACCGTTTTTCCAAAAGCAAGTGAAGCGGGACTTCTGGCAAGCGACGGAGTAGAGTTACCGGTTATTGCAAAATTTATCTCACCAAGATCTGATAAAGTTGAACCTCCAATAAAGCTTATCGAGGTCAAGTTCTTGCCGGTCGAATATGGTACACCAGATCGTGAAGGTACGAGTTTCTCCGGGAGCGTGATTGAGATTGGCATAGTCAAACAATCCGTCCGCATTCTTTAACCGGAAGGGCTTGTAGTCCCCCCGATCTATGTAAGCTACCACTTGCGCCAGGGTTTCATAGGGTTTTGGCCCGATATTCGTGACCGTAAACTGCTTTTCAGTAATCGTGCCTACCGGATGATCCCCAAAATCCAGGTTTGTAGTATCAAACTTGAGCGGATTAAGAGTACTTGCCGAAATATGCGGCAGGGTCAGACAGGCGTGGCACGAGTCGTAACGGATCAAGAGATTGGCATAGGCTTCAGGGATGTAGTTGCCTTGCGGGTTGAAAGCGATGCTAAACTTTAGAACCTGGCCGGGCTGTAGGGTAAAGGGTAGGCTGGGGCCTCCGATTACCTCAAAATACTGGGCGTATTTTTTATTATAAATCGCCTCGTGGAAATCGAGCGCGTTGATCACCACCGGTCGGAAGGAGACGTTAGTGATCGTGATGTACCTGGGAGCCGAGATCTCGGTCGGGAAAGTGGGAGCCAGGGCTACTTGATCCCAAATTACATTACTCGGGTCTTCTATTTCGGTGATCGTCTCGCTCGTAGCCACCGCTAGCAACTGCACATTCTGGGAATTGTCCTGGGCATCATCCGTGAGAGTAATGGTGGCGTTATGGGGTGTGGCCGGTATGTAGTACTGATCTATGTCGTAGCCCGGTACTCCAGCGAAGTAAGTAATATACAGACCATAACTCTGGCCCGGCCCAAGCACGAGCGGCAGGGACGGGGCCTTCAGGGTATAGTAATCAATATCGCCGGTCAGATCGATTTTACTGATGGTTAGAGTCAAGTTTCCGGTGTTGGAAAGAGTCAGAGTTTTAGTACTGGCCGGGCTGTCATAGGCGGCCTTGCCCCGATCAAGAGAAATCGCACTTAGCGACAGGCTGCGTTGACCAGTCCCGTTACCCTTCAGTCCCAGGCTTACGGGGCTGTCAGGCATATTACCAGGCTGGCATTCCTTACACCCTCTGTGATGGGCTTAAACCCAAGATTGAGGGTGGTCGAAGCTGCCGGTGCCAGGGTCAGAGGCAGGTTAGCGGAATAGGAAAGTGTAAAGTCCTGGGCATTATCGCCGGTTAGCTGGAGCTGGTTGATACTTAAATCGGCTGTTCCGCTATTGGTTAAGGTTAGAGTCTGAGCAGGGGAGACGCTGCCAATAATCTGGTTACCAAAATCCAGGCTGCGGGCTGACAGGCTCAAAACGGGCCTACCTACGCCATTGCCCGTGAGTAAAACATGGTGCGGACCGCTGCCTGTACCATCGCTTAGATCTAGAGAAGCGCTGCGTGCTCCGGTCGCTAGCGGCTTGAAAGTGAGGCTAAATGTCGTTTTCTCACCCCCGTTCAAGGTAAGCGGCAGGGAAGCGGCCGGGGTAAGACTGAAATCAGCCGGGTTAGCCCCGCTGAGGCTAGCTGCGCTAAGGGTGAGAGGGACGCTTCCGGCATTGGTGACGGTCAGCACCTGAGAGGCCGAGACGCTATTGAGATTTTGTGAGCCGAAGTCTAAAGCCTCCGCACTGTACCGGGTCAAAGGACCGCTGGTGAAGAAACTGTGCTGCCGGGAGATAGTTATACTTTGAACCCCGGCCAGCCCGGCGATTTTAGCAGGCTGGGCTATGCGGTACTCATACTGGGTGGGCCAGTCTCCCACCTGCCCAAAATAACTGTTACCCCAACCGTAAACCGAGCCGTCAGCCAGCAGCGCCAGTACCGACTCATACCCTCCCGCCAGTTTACTTACACCCGTAAGCCCGGGCAGGAGTTGCGGGGTAAGTTTGGATGATATCGAAAGATCACCGATACCCAACTTGCCATAGGCGTTACTACCACTTGACCAGACTTTGCCGTCAGACGTGCTAAAGACAGAGTAAGCGTAGCCAGCCGCCGCCAGTTGCACATTTGCTTGAATTAACTTGGGGCCGGGTGCGTTAGTGGTAGTGCCGTCGCCCAGTTGCCCACTATCGTTAATCCCCCAGCCCCACAAATTGTTACTGGTATCAATGGCGAGAGCATGAGTATAACCGGCGGCAAGCGTCCGTATTTTAACCGGGGAAGTGCTACCGGGAGGTGCAGGGAAAGTAAGTTTCACCGGGCTACTATGGGAGATATAGTCGCCTGTCCCCAGCATACCGCTGATACCGTCTCCCCAGCCATAAACCGAGCCATCGGCAGTCAGAGCGTAAACCGAAGCCATCCCGGCATAAATAGCTACTACCTGCACATTATTAAGCCCGCTCACCTGCACAGGGCGAAGCCGGTTAGGTCCACCAGCGGTTCCCTGGCCTAACTGGCCGTAGCCATTGTTGCCCCAGGTCCAGACCGTACCGTCACTTCGAAGCGCAACCACGAACTGGTCCCCGCCGGCCACGTCAATTACGTTTGTGAGGTAAGGGTCGTTATCGCCGGGACCCAGGACATAAGCAGGAGTAGGGTGGGGATTTTGATCAGCCAGACCCTGGCCTAGCTGACCATCGGCATTATAACCCCAGCCTAGTAGCCTTCCATCATCAGCGATACCAAAACTCGCCTGGTAAACTGTAACTATTTTGTTCAGCCCTCCAATACTAACGGCAAGCGGAGTTTTTTGAGCGTTGGAAGTAGAAGTGCCGTTTCCAAACTGTCCATAATTATTATTACCCATAAAATAAATTGAAGATACTGAAGCTGCCCTGGTCGCCTGAGGAGCAAGCGACGGGGCAAACAACACTGTCAGAAACAGCCCTAATAGAGCTAAATAACTCCATTTCTTTTTTACTGTATAGAAACCTGTTTTGTACATCTGTGTAAGCTCCTTAACTAGAACGCTTAGTAACCGAATTGAGATTGCAGATCTTATAGCCCTGAACCAGTGTTCCTGATTCGAAGTAAATAAATACTAACAACTCTGCCCGTACCAGTCCTCAGTCTTGGTGCTGTAAGTGGTCAGGAAAAATGTCCCTGCCAGACCGGGACAATGTCCCGGCTTAGATGCAACCTGCTTGAATTCAAAAAGCGAGCTGTCCCGGCATAATGTCCCGGCGTTCCGGGACATCCTTCCCGGCCGGTATTAGCCTTTTGCTTGATGGCAACGGCGGGTGCGGGCTTTATGATGGGTTCCGTAGCCACTGGCCAAAAATTCTAAAAGTTTGGGGCTACAAACAGCTTTCAGTAGTTTCTCTATTAACAGATTCTTCAACAGAAAAATAAGAAAGGAAAAATGAAATGTTGGTAAAATCTTTCAGCCTTAAAAACAAGTTCGCCTCATCGTTTCTGGCACTGTTACTTGTAGTGGTCTTCTCTTTCTCAGCGCTTTCTCCGCTTACGGCCGGGGCTGCCGCTCCTCAGCTCCAGGTGGCAGGCGGAGTTGCTCAACAGACCCAGCCCGCCAGTGTAGCTGCTTCCCAGACACAAACGTCTGTTATTGCCTATGACAGTGCGACTCCCACCTGGCATTATGTTGGCACCTATTTAGCTTCGATTTGTACTTCGTTGGGCCAATCTTATGTCAGCCAGGGTACCGCCCAGCAGTACGCCTGCCGGGCCATTTCTCCCTTCAATCCGATCAGATATCTTTACCTCTACTACTAGCGCAGGAAACGGGGAGCAAGATAATTATCTTGCTCCCTACCTGGTTGTAACCCTGGTTTTACTCGCTATAATGGAATAAACAATTTTTCGGTTAGAAGGCCCTATAACCCAATAGAAAGATAGCCAGATAGTAGCAAATGGCGCTAAAAGCAATTTCCCAGAAACTCGGTCCCGATTTCAAGTCCATGGTAATAACCACCGGCACCCGTATCCCGGCTCGCTGGCTCTTTCCGGCCCGGCTGGTCTGGCTGATCTCGGTGGCCCTGGAAATAATCACATACCTGGCAAGCATCCCGAATTATTACAGGGTGACCACTACCCTCTGTGATGGGCCAAACTGTTTGCAGGGTGAACTTGATTTAGCCTCGCTCCAGGCGCTTACGGCCATAGGTGTATCGCCGGAGAGTTATGCCCTCTTTACGCTGGTAGTTCGTACCGGGCCGGTAGTGCTGCTCTGGCTGCTGGCCGGAGTGCTGTTCTGGCGCAAATCCGATGATATCCTGGTGCTCATGATCGGGCTGATGTTGGTGACCTACAATAATTTTAGTGTTGGCCCGGTAGAGTTGCTCTTTTATACCCGTAGCTGGCTCAGTTACCCGGCGGCTTACATAATGGCCCTGGCATTTGTGGCTGTTACTATAGTCTTCGGGCTTTTTCCTGGCGAACGCTTTGTACCGGGGTGGCTCGGCTGGCTGGTGCTGCCGGGCGATGCGCTGGTGGTGCTTCTAATTGGCCTGGAACTGGCCCTCGACCCTTCCAACCGGGACTGGCTCGAAGTTATCCTCGGCCTGGTTACAATGTTGGTGCTGGTGTTACTGCTGGGCGGGCAGGTTTACCGCTTTTTCAAAATATCCGACCGCGTCCAGCATCAGCAGGTCAAGTGGGTTTCCTACAGCCTGCTAATTATGATGGCGGTGGATTTTCTTGTCGGAACGCTCAATACAGCCGTACCGGCCCTGGCAGCCCTGCAAAACAATTATCTCTATAACTCCCTGGTTGATACCTTCCGGCTGACCTTATCGCTGGTGTTGCCGGTGGCCCTGATAGTAGCCATTACCCGCTACCGGCTGTGGGATATTGATCTCCTGATAAACCGAACGCTGGTTTTTACCATCCTCAGCGCCGGAGTTATCGGCTTTTACGCTTTGTTTGTCAGCGGCTTTGAACTCCTGTTCCAGACCAGCGGTTTTTCGTTTTTAGTCTCGCTCCTAGCGACCGGGCTAATTACCCTGTTATTCCAACCCATCCGGTTAAGAGTCCAACGCGCGATTAACCGCCTGACTTACGGGGAGCAGGATGACCCTTACCTGGTACTGAGCCAACTAGGCCAGCGCCTGGAAGGAGCGGCTGAACCTAAAACCTTACTGCTTACCATTGTACAAACTATCTCCGCCACCTTTCGAACACCCTACGTTAGTCTATCCCTCAAACAGGGAGAAATGCTGGAGACGGTGGCGGAATACGGGCAGGCAAACGGCCAGGCCTTTAAACTGCCGTTACTCTACCAGGGTGAGAAAATCGGTGAATTGAGCTTTGCGCCCCGTAGCCCCGGCGAGATTTACTCGCCCCGGGATTGGCGGTTGCTTGAGGACCTGGCCCGGCAGGCCGGCGTGGCCTCCCACAGCCTGCGGCTGACCGGTGACCTGCAACGTTCCCGGGAGAAGTTGGTGGTCGCCCGCGAAGAAGAACTGCGCCGAATAAGGCGGGATTTGCATGACGGTTTAGGCCCGGCTCTCGCTAGCCTGACTTTTAAGATTGACGCCGTCCGCAACCTGTTACAACGCGAACCGCAAACC
Organism: Chloroflexia bacterium; assembly: GCA_036261665.1. Classification (GTDB taxonomy): domain Bacteria; phylum Chloroflexota; class Chloroflexia; order Chloroheliales; family Chloroheliaceae; genus 54-19. The sequence goes on along the minus strand of DATAKM010000037.1, from coordinate 19,100 downwards.
GCTGAAAAACTGCTGGTGGAACTCAAGCAGCAGACCAGAGCGACGGTCGCCGATATCCGGCGGCTGGTCTATGCCTTGCGCCCGCCGGCCCTGGATGAACTGGGGTTAATCGGCGCGGTGCAGGAGCAGGCTGAGCGGTTGCAACAGTCCGGCCTGGTCGTGCTGGTCAAACCGGAAGGGGACTTTAGCAATCTCCCGGCGGCGGTCGAGGTGGCGGTGTACCGGGTTATCCAGGAGGCTTTGACCAATGTGGTCAAACACGCCCGGGCAAGGCATTGCTGGGTCTGGGTGGTAAAAGAATTTGCGATTGAGCGCAGCCAGAGCCAGGTCGAGGAAGCGAGAGTGACGGATGCCTTTAATCTAGGCTGGCTCAGGCTTGAAATCCGGGACGATGGGCTGGGATTACCGGCAGATTCAACTGCCGGGGTTGGTTTATCTTCCATGCGGGAACGGGTCGAGGAACTGGGCGGAAGCTGGCAAATCGAGTCAAAAGGTGAAAAAGGCGGCGTAGAGATTGTGGCGAAAATCCCGCTACTGGTCGGGAGAAGCTATTCGGAAGGAGAAAGGAAGGGACAGGTTTGAGCACCATACGAGTTTTAGTGGCTGATGACCACCCGGTATTTAGAGATGGCCTGCGTGCCCTTCTGTATTCGCTTCCCGAAACTGAACTGGTAGGCGAAGCGAAAGACGGTCAGGAGGCGGTAGCCGAAGCGGCCCGTTTGCAACCAGACGTAATCTTGATGGATATTAAAATGCCAGGGTTGAACGGGATCGAAGCTACCCGCCAGATTACCGCCGAGAATCCGCAAACCGGCATCCTGATTTTTACCATGTTTGAGGAGGAAGAAACCGTTTTTAGCGCGATGCGAGCCGGGGCGCGGGGTTATCTTCTCAAGGAGGCCGACCAGGAAGAGGTCGTGCGGGCGATCCAGGCGGTGGCCAGGGGTGAGGCTATCTTTAGCCCGCTGGTCGCCCGCAAGCTGATAAACTATTTCGCCAGTCCCCGGCCTAAATCTGTAAGCGAGTTATTTCCTGACCTGACTGAACGGGAAGGTGCTGTCCTAGACCTGCTGGCCAGGGGTTATCCCAATCCCAGGGTGGCCGAGCAGTTAGGTATGAGCAACAAAACGGTACGCAACCATGTTTCTAACATTTTCAACAAATTGAAAGTAGCCGACCGGACCGAAGCGATTATGCGCGCCCGAGAAGCCGGCCTGGGCCAGTAAGCCCGAGTGAGAATAATTGACGTGTAACCTGGTCTAGTTTGAGTTACAACTTTCCCAATTTTGGGCTTTTTAGAAGTGGCGTCTCAACTCGCTTTTACAGTCACTCCCTGTAATTTATTGCCAGTGCCTTCCGGCACCAGTTCTTTACCCCTCAAGTTCTTAATAGTCAGGTTAAGCAGAGTATCGTTACCTGTTAGAATAAGGCAATCCTCACCAACTTCGTTAACATCAAGCGGCGCTGCCGAAGCCAGAATTCACCTTCACTTATAGTCAGGCTATTTCCAAAAACAGGCCGGACCAAGTCGAAAATTTCCCCTTTCTAAAATTACGGTTGGAAGTAGTCAACATAAATTCAATATCGGAGGGGTTATTCAATAAATAAACCTGTCCGGTGGGTAAATCCAGTTAACCAGATCACAATAGCGAGCAACCCGGCTTTCAAATAAGTCTTTGACTTTTCCCCTGAACGGGCTAACGTGGAGAGTGAGTCTAATAATATTACCCTGAAATTCCTCCCGTACATACCTTGACACGTATATACACCATGTGGTATATTATAGGAGTAGAAACTATGTTCGAGTTATTGTGGGGCCGGGCCGTTATTAAGCCTTTTAGTTTCATCCAGCTTCCGGTTGGGAAGGATCGCGCACCAACTTTGTACGCTGCGGACGACCGTATCAAAGCACCTGACCGCATTGCGCCAGTGACCGGAAAATGATAAAGGAGAAAAGAAATGAAAATCAAACTGACCTCTGTATATGTGGACGACCAGGATAAAGCCTTGAACTTCTATACAGAGGTACTGGGTTTTGCCAAAAAGGCCGATTTCAGCCAGGGCCCTTATCGCTGGCTAACGGTAGCCTCGCCCGAGGAACCGGAAGGTACCGAACTGCAACTGGCTCTGAACGACAGCCCTGCGGCCAAAGCCTATCAGCAGGCGCTCTTTCAACAGGGCCAGCCCGCAGCCATGTTCTTCACCGACAATGTGAAGGGTGACTACGAGCGAATCAAGGGTCGCGGCGCTGAGTTTACCCTGCCTCCTACCGATGTAACAGGCTCGACCATTGCCATGCTGAAAGATACCTGCGGCAACCTTATTCAGCTTACCCAGTTGATACGCTACTAAGGGCTACCACCCGAGGCGGGCCAGTAGCCCTGGCCCGCCTGCCTTGCATATACTTTGACCCGTATATGCTGTCTGGAGTATCTTAAAAAGTGGAATCTGTATTCGAAATTATTGCGGAACCTAATCGCCGCGCAATACTAAGCCTCCTGGCCTCCTCACAGCAGTCGGTTGGAGAGATCGCGGATCAACTGCATATGCCCCAGACGACCGTATCAAAGCACCTGCGCGTGCTGCGAGAGGCCGGTTTTGTGGCAGCCACGGTAGAAGCACAGCGCCGTCTTTACCGGCTGAATCCTGCACCCCTTCAGGAGGTAGATGCCTGGCTGGCTCCTTTCCGCCGGTTCTGGTCCGCGCACCTGGATGCTCTCGAACGCCATCTCGACCGGTTGGATCAACCAGCACCAGGACAAGGAAGACAAGGAGAAGATAAGTGAACAATCGCGAGCATTATGCACCGGGTCCGGCCAGCGGGGCGCAGGTACGGAAGGATGGAGAAAAGTGGACCCTCATTCTTGTCCGAGAACTCCGTCACTCGCCGGAAAAAGTCTGGCAGGCGCTGACAGACCCGGATCACCTGCGCGAGTGGGCGCCCTTTGAAGCAGATAGTAGCCTGGATAGCACTGGTGCTACGGTGAAACTCACCACAGTGGGAGCGCCCAAACCGCTAGTAACCGAAACAAAAGTGGCTCGGGCCGACCCTCCCAGGGTGCTTGAGTACAACTGGGGCGGTCAGGAAATTCGGTGGGAACTGGAAGCCTCGGGTAGTGGCACCCGTCTGACGCTGTGGCACAACATAGATCGCCGCTTCATCTCAATGGGGGCTGCCGGGTGGCACATTTGTCTGGATGTTCTGGATCATCTTCTGAGCGGAACTCCTCTTGGGCGCATCGTGGGTGGCGAGGCGATGCAGTTCGGCTGGCAGCGGCTCAATGCGGAATACGCCCGGCAGTTCGGTATTGAAAAACCCGACCAGCCGCCGCAGACGGCTCAAGAGTCGTGAATCGAGGAAATGGCGGTCAGCGCACTACCCTGGTAACCAGCTAATGCGGGCAGGTGTGAAGCTCCATTTTGCCCGCAAGATGGTACTGCACAGCAAAACCAGCCCGTAAATTCTTCGCCCGGTTGGTGTCAGTCAAATCCCATCATAAGCCCTCAAAATCCGCCGGGCAGCGGGTAAAGGTAAGACGGTAAAGCTCTGGTTGATTGGAAATTAGACGATGCTAAGTTCAGTTCTAGCTTCAGAGGGATGAGATTCCCCGGCCGCTTTTAATACTCGCAAAGCCCGGAGTGTCACCCACTTATTGGGCTGCTTTTTAGGTCCCAGGTCTACCCAGGTTTTGCCTGTATAATCATATTCCAGGTTCCAGCGCCCTACTTCATCCTGCTTTCCCCGGATGATAGAGAGCGCGTGGTCCAGGCGGGAATCACCGGCGTAACCTAACGCCACCAGGGCTTCCACATTCTGTAAGAGATCCGTGACATAAAATACCGGGAAGCCGAATTTCCACCAGTTTCCGCTAGGTTTGGTGTTCCAGCCGGTCGGATAATCCGCTAAAGCCGGGTCGGTGCTGAATAAAAAGTTTACACCCTGCTCTATAGCGGCTTCGATGAGAGGGGTACGGCGAACCGCCGGCCATTTACCGAAAGCGAGCATCACCTTGACTGCTCCCCAGGCGCAGGACATTCCGTTATTCGCACCACAGGCGAATAACGGGCCGCACTTCCCCGCATAATAGCGCACCGCTGCTTCCCGGTTTTCCCTGGATGCAATCCCCTCCCCGGTAACGCTGCGTGCCATCCAATCGAAAGCTAACTCCAATCGTGGATCATCATAGCCCAGTTCCAGTAGCGTCCAGCACAAATTGCCTTGCAGGCAGTCAGCCGTACCGGAGGCAGTGCTTGAGGTTGAGAATTGCCCGCCGGGTGTGAGGGCATGATCGAGCATGTAAGTACAGGCCCGGGCAATCCGTTCGTCAAACGCCGCTGAGGCGCCAAGCTGGGCTAACATGATTAATGACCAGACAGAAGCGCGGTACTTGGGGTTGTAACCCGGACCGGGAGTAACCCAGTAACCTTCCTGGTCCATAGTAGCCAGGATGGTAGCGATAGGACCTTCAGTGTGAGCCAGTTTCCGGGCAACGGTCAGGGTTGGGTCGTCCTGTGGAAGCGCCAGAAGGTCACGCATCGCCAGGTAGCGTACGCCGGGTGACGCGTCCTCCAGCAGCCAGGGTAAAGGGTCACCTCTTAACTGATTTTGCCAGGACATACTTCTTACCTGCACTTTCCTTTAGTTAATCCATCTTTGTAATAGTGCCGATCTGGCCGGTTGTTAACTTTGTTGAAGCAGGTTTACCATCGAGTTCGTCTAACAGATCGTAACCCGCCAAAGCCTTTGCTCTTTACTAACAGGGTAAACCCGGCAGGTGATATAGCCGTGATATTAGCATTAGGGCCAGATTAGTAACTTCTGGCTATCAGAAAAAAGGTATTTATCAAAGAGTAATACTGATAGCTAAATTTAACCTTTTTTTACGCATAATTTGATTATTGAGGTGTAAAAAGTAATTAGCACTTGATTAAGGAGTAATTTTTCGGCCTTTTAACAGCGGAAAACCGGCCTCTATCTACAAAAGAATTTAAGCTTTCACTCCTGAACCGCCCTGGTTTTCCTGATTTAGCGGGCTCAATAGGAGCAGTAAAATGGAAGTAAAGCAAAAGAACAGGAGTGGCGAAAGTGATCAGGGTCTTCTCTCGGCGACCCAACCCAAACTAACTTCAACAAAAACCACCAACTCGCCCCTGTTACCTGCCATCCGCCTCAACCGGTCAGACCTGGCCAGGACGCTGGTAATGTTTAGTATCCTGTTGGTCCTTTTAGCGATTGGCATCTGGCAGCTTTTCCCACCATCCGTTGTACCTGCCACCACCTCTTCCACTCAATTTTCGGCCGAACGGGCTTTCGTCCATATCAAAGCTACCGCTCAAACTCCCCATCCGGTTGGTTCCTCGGCTATCGAAAAGAGCCGAGAGTATATCATCCAGCAAATTCAGGCTCTTGGTCTGACCCCTCAACTTCAAAAGAGTACCGGCGGTACCGCTTACAGTAACCGGCTGCTGGCCGGAACGGTCCAGAATATTGTGGCACGACTGGATGGACAAACACCGGGCAAGGCCATCGCCCTGGTTGGCCACTATGACTCTCAGCCCCAGACCCCCGGCGCTGCCGATGACGGCGCGGCGGTGGCTACTTTGCTTGAAACAATGCGTGCGCTTAAAGCCGGGCCGCCTTTGCAAAATGATGTAATTTTTATCTTTACCGATGGAGAAGAAATGGACACCCTGGGGGCGGAAGCTTTCGCTGCCCGGCACCCCTGGTATAAGGAAATCGCTTTGCTCCTTAACTTTGATGCCGGCGGCAACGCCGGTCCCTCTATCGTGATGCGAACCACTACCCCCAACGGTAAGCTGATCCAGGCAACTGGTCAGGCTGTAGCAGACCCCCTGGCTTTCTCCTTCATGCCGGAACTACTTAAGCTGGTACCTGCCGGTACGGACTACGATGCTTTTACCGGTGGAACGCTCGCAAAAATGGACATGATGTATTTCTATAACCGGGCGGTTTACCATACCAGCCTGGACAATATTGCTAATTTCAATCTGGAAAGTCTGCAACATCACGGTAATTATGCCCTGGCTTTAACCCGTTATTTTGGTGACCGGGACCTGGACGGACTGCAAGGCGAGAACGTGGTTTATTTCAGTCTGCTTCGTACATTCGTGGTTAGTTACCCGGTAAGCTGGGCCCTGCCTCTCGCTATCCTGGCAGGTTTGTTACTGGGCGGTCTCCTGGTTACCGGTCTGCGAAATGGGCGGCTAAAACCGAAGGGTATTTTGGGCGGAGCGCTCTTTTTCATTGCGAGCCTGTTAGCGCCGCCTATTCTAGGTTCTCTGGTCTGGCTGGGAGTAATGGTCATACAGCCTGACTACTGGCGCTTTGTAATCGGCACTCCTTACAACTCGATGGTTTACCTGGTAGCCTTCCTGGCTTTGACCCTGGGACTGGTGACAACCTTCTTTGTCTTATTCCACTGCAAGATAAGTACGCCTGACCTCTTAAGCGGCGTGCTGGCAGTGGGTGTGGCGCTGACCCTTTTGACCGGTCTCTACCTGCCGGGCTTCAGCTATCTCTTTGTGTGGCCGGTGGTCTTTAGCCTGGCGCCTTTAGCCTGGCTCCTTCTCAAAAAAGAGGCACCTTTCGCCGAAAATAGCTGGGGGATGGTCGGGTTTTCCGGGTTGGCAGTGGCGCCTATTATGTTACTGGGTATCCCACTCATCTTCGGCCTGTTTATGGCGCTGGGGCTGTTGTTCCCCTTTGTCCCGTCTATTCCTACCATTGGACCCACGCTTCTTTTTACGGCAGTCCTGCTGGGAATGATGGTGCCGCAACTGGCACTTCTGACCAAAATCAGGAAGTGGACCCTGCCACTGGTAGCTGCTCTGATCAGCGTGCTTTTCCTGGTCGTGGGCAGCCTGACGGCCGGTTTCGACCAGAGCCGCCCGCTACCGAATGGAACGTGGTATGTCCTGGATGGGGATAAGGCCCAGGCCAGTTGGTATAGTTATGGGGACAGTCCGGATAGCTGGTCGGCCCAGTTCTTCACCGCTGGCTATTCTAATGTTTCATTAGAGGAACTTTACGGCTCCTCTACCAGTATGTACCCGGCTAAAGCCATAAAAGGTCCAGCACCTCTCGTAAATCTCTCTGAACCACAACTCCAGGTGCTTTCCGACCGGCAGGAGAGCCAGGGACGCACGCTAGAGTTTAAAGTAAGTTCGCCGCGCCATGCCCGCACCCTCCATTTACAGGTATCGGGCCCGGTGCAGGCTGTCAGCCTCAACGGCCGGGCCTTTGAGGACTCGGACTGGGCAAAGCTGGAAGACTGGGATCTACTATATGTTGGCCTGCCTGAAGAAGGCCTCTCTATTCAGCTTACAACAAAGCTTAGCCAGGAACTTACTCTAAAAGTGACCGATACTTCTGACGGTCTGCCAGAGATTGCCGGGCTGAAGTGGACAGGCAGGCCTGCCAGCATGATGCCTATCTCTACCGCCCAGGAGTTAATGCCCTATACCGATACCACTTCTGTAAGCAAGACTTTCCGTTTAGGCGCAAAGTAATGGCAAATTCAATCAGTAAACTGAAAATTCAACGACAGGATGAACTGGTTCGATTCAACGAGTGTGGTAACTTAAAGCCACTGCCGGACAGAGAAAGCAAGAGCAGGTTTAGTAATTCGAGCCAGACACAAAAAAGCGAGGCAGCTACAGCCAGGGGAGTACTAGCTTACCTGCTACTGGCTTTCGGTTTCGCCTGGGTCCTGTGGGTACCTGTCTGGCTAACGGGCCTTAAGTCCTCTAGCCCACTCTATGACCCAGCGTTTCTGGGCGGGGCCTTAGCGCCTGGCCTGGCTGCCATCGTGGTACGCCGCTGGATCACCCGCGAAGGCTTTGGGGATGCCGGGTGGCAGCTTCATTTAAAAAGAAAATGGCCGTACTACCTTATTGCCGGGCTGTGGCCTTTCTTCATTCTACTGGGCGCGGTGGACCTGGCAGTAATGCTTGGTTTTCCGGTGCGCACGGAGGCATTCGGCTCTATTTTGCCCGCTCTACCAGGCTTCCTTGTCCTTACTCCCTTCTTCTGGGGTGAGGAGTTTGGCTGGCGAAGTTACCTCCAGCTACGGTTATTCGGTTCACGACCTCTCCTCGCTGCCCTGGCTACCGGTCTTATCTGGGGTGTCTGGCACTACCCGGCGGTACTGGCGGGTTATTTACCCAACGAACATGGTCTGCCGGGAGTGCTACTCTATGCCTGGTATATGATTCCCCATTCGATCATCCTCGGCTGGCTGCGCCTGCGCTCCGGCAGTATCTGGGTGCCTACCCTGGCTCACCTGGCGAATAACACCATCGGTCCGGTGGTGCTTTCGGCGCTTTTAATCAGTGGCGGGTAAGGAGATCTTTTCTTCTATTCGAGCTGGTTCCTGGTAGTTATTCCCCTGGTAATACTGTGCGGCTGGATCGTCTTGACGGGCCAACTCAAGCCTCGAAAAGAGGAGTAAGAATATGGAAAAACTGCAACACGCTTCCGGCAAGGAAAATAAGAGGCAAACATTTTCACTCCTGATTATGTTAGCACTAATTTTGAGCTTACTGCTGGCAGCCTGTGGTGAACCGTCCACAGTTGTACCTGCCACTAGTCCAGCAGTTTCAATCACAGCTTCAGCTATTCCCCTCACTGACGAAGTTGGACAGTTCCGAGGAGAAAGTGCCTACCGTCACGTTGTAACCCTGGCCGGGTTCGGTAGCCGCGAACTCACCGGCAACGGCCATAAACAGGCCGAGGAATACCTCAAAGCTCAATTTTCTACGCTGGGTCTGAAACCCACCATTAGGAGCAGCCTTTATAACTGGCTACGTGATGGTGGTTCGTACCTCACTTTATTAAAGAAAGATGATACAGTTCGCTATAACTTCAAGCTGATATATCTGGCCGAAAACTCGCAGCCCGAAAGCGAGACAACCGCTCTTTACCTCAAAGATTACCCGTCAGAACTGGCCAGCTTGAGCGGCAAAGTGATAATCGTGGATGAAAATCTATCCGGGTTTGAACAGTTGATGTTTGCCTGGGAGAAAGCTGCCCCCGAACTGCGCCCTATGGCCTTGCTGATAATTGCGAAGGGGTCTGACCCGGTGACTTCACCGACACTCACTCGCTTATTTCTGACTATCGGCATTGTAGAACAGGCGGCAGGCCAAGAACTGGCCGGGCTAACTCAGCCGGGCGAACAAAAAGTAAAACTTAGCCTCAACTGGGAAAATATTCAGCAACCTATCAGTAACATTGAGGCTATCCGCCTTGCTACAGGTGGGGTTAGTAATGCCCCGCTGTTGCTGTTTGGGGCGCACTATGACACGCTGCCCGGTACACCCGGAGCGGATGATAATGCCAGTGGCGTAGCGGTTTTGCTGGAAACGGCCAGGATTATAGCCAATGCTTACCCCCAGTTTGAAATGCGGTTTATTGCTTTTGATGGCGAAGAACTCGGTTTAATCGGTAGCCGGGCTTATGCGGAGGCTCTGAGTGCCGCCGAAAAGCAGCGTATTGTAGCAGTGTTTAACTTTGATATGCTGGCCGGAAGTTCGCCCCTGGAAGTGGAAGGATCACCGGCCCTGCTTAATCTGGTAAAGCCGCTGCTCAGCCAGAGCGGGTTTGAGGATGTAAGCCTACAGGCACCCAACCATTCTCCGGGTGGTAGCGACCATGCCAGTTTTGCCAGCCTGAATCTGCCTTACCTGTCCTTTATCCGGCCCGGTGACAAAAACATACACCGCCCTGGCGATGTGGCTGCCAACTTCGGGGAAAAACCCCTGACCCTGGTCGGACAATTAACCACCGGAGTGCTTGAAAAGCTTTTGCAGCCGTAATCCTGATTGAAAATGTAACCCGAAAGTGGCCGGACAGGGCTTTATGCCTTGCACCTGAAAAGTGGAGAAAAGGAAACGCCGACCTTCTATTCTCCAATTAAGGGGTATATAAAAATAAAAAGAGTTGCCATAACCTTGACGATCTTGGCTAACTCTTTTTATAGCTTTATTTACTCACCTTTGATAGCGGCAGGCTTTTCTCTGGCCTGGGGATTGGTTGCGGGACGTGGGGGCGCTTTGGTGAAGAAAGCCGGGATCAGGCCAAGCAGCCCGGTTATGCCCGCAATCAGCCAGGTGAAAATGAAAGCGTTCAAGGCCTCTTTTTTGAATTCCCGGCCAATCTGGTCACTCAATGCGGCCAGTTCTGGCTTCAAAGCCTGACCATCTGGAATACTATCTGCCAGGATGGTCAGATCAACCTGCGCTCCAGCTTGAGTCCCGGTATCGCTTCCTGCTTTTGCCGAGTTCTGCAAACCACTGGCAATTGTGCTGCGGACCAGTTCTGGTAACCTGGTATCGTTCTGAACAATTTCAACGGCCTGGGTGCGGGCGGCAACAAGGTTATCCTTTATCTGCCAGGTGAAGACGCTAACAAGAATGGCTACTCCCAGGGCGAAACCAACCTGGCGAGCCGTGTTGTAAGCTCCACTCCCTACGCCAACTTTATTTTTAGGTATTTCAGTCAGCACCATCGCCGGGAAACTGGTGAAGCAAAGGCCCATACCTGTCCCGATAATAACACTCCGCCAGGCTGTATCGAGGTAAGTTGCATCTATCTGAAGGGTAGCCAGGGAGAAGAAACCCAGGCCTACTAAAGCCATTCCCGCCATACCCTGATAGCGCGGGTTCAACTTCTTGCTGAACCGGCCTGCGATAGCAGAAATCACAAACGAAGCCAGGGATAGCGGGATCAGGGCATAGCCTGCGGTCAATACATCATAACCCCGCACGTTGATATAGTAGAGCACCAGCATCAGGAAAGCGCCGATCATGGCGATCCCAAACATAAATATCGCGATGTTTACCACGGTAAAGCCGCGATACTTGAAGAGGCTTAAGTCCAGAATCGGTTGCGGCACGATGGCTTCCACCAGGAAAAAGACCAACAGGCTCAAAGCCGCTCCCCCAAAAAGCGCCAGGGTAGGGGTAGAAGTCCAGCCCCAATCGTTGCCCTGTATAATCGCCAGCATCAAGCAGAACATCCCGGCGGTTAGCGTTAGCAGGCCCGGCAGGTCTATTTTGCGGCTGGCAAGCTGGTCTTTGTTTTCAGGGACATAGCGGTAAACCAGAAATAGTCCGATCACGCAGAAGGGCAAGTTCACCAGGAAGATCGAAGGCCAGTCGAAATTCTGAACCAGAATACCTCCCAGGACAGGACCAATCGCGGCGGCTAACCCGGCCAGGGCACCCCAGATGCTGATGGCTACCACCTGCTTTTTGGGCGGGAAAATAACGGTAAGAATGGCCAGGCTAATCGGGTTCAAGACTGCCGCGCCCACGCCCTGTAGCACCCGAGCGCCGATCAAGAGCCCGATTGAGGGTGAGACGGCGCATAAGAGTGAGCCAAGACTGAATAAAACCATGCCAATCATATACATCCGCTTGCGCCCAAACAGGTCAGCAAACCGGCCCATGGTAACTAGCAGTACGGCAAAAACCAGGTTGTAAGCATTCAAGACCCAGCTAACGGTCGAAAGGTCGGTCTTTAACTTAGTTTGAATATCGCTTAGAGCAACGTTTACCACCGTAGAGTCGAGCAGAGCCATGAAAAAGCCAAACATCAAAGCCAGCATGGCCAGCCAGGGGTTTACGACCCGGCCTCCGGGTAAAGTCAGTCCCGGGTAGGCGGCAGCAACATCTGGCGAGTTACCGCTCGCCCGGGACACCGGTCCGGCTGATATTTGACCGGGAATTCCAGCCGGAATGGGATTATTCCCCGGTATTACTGGCCCGGCTTGAAAGGCCGCCTGGTTTGCAGGGAGCGGTCCTTTGTTAGCTTTAAGGAGCGAAACCCCATCCCAGTTGGAATAGACCTGCCGCCCATTCATTTCCTGAGGAAAGGCCGGTAAAGGCACGGTGGGTTGAGCCTTAAAACCTTTCTTCTCGGGAGCCTGGGCAACCTCGGTTACGGTCCTGGCTGGTTGTAAAGGGACAGCCGGGCGGTAGGATGGTAAGTGAGTCGGATAGTTAAGAGGCGGTAATGGTCCTTCCGGACGGGGCATGGCCTCGGGACTCTTTTTTACTCCAGGGTATTCCTGACCACGAGGATACTCCAGACCGTTCTGAGGTGGCGGGACAACCGGTAAGGGAGCCTCCCGATGGTTTTGTCGGTCAGGACCAGGCATGGGTTGGAAAGGGCCGGGACCCGCTACGGGTGGAAGGTTCGGGTGGAGGCGGGGTGGGGCAGCTTGAGGATACCGGGCTGGTGTGCCAGGTCCGCCAGCTAAATCTGACTGCGGCCCTGCTGGAAGGGGTGGAACTACTGGGACGTTATTTTTAGGATTAACAGGTGGTGGTGGTGCCGCTGAAATAGGCGGGTGATTTTCCCCGGACACAGGCAGTAATAAAGGTGGTTGTTTGAATGAGTCCGGCGAACCGGGTTTTACGCCGGGCTGGGGGGCCGGGTTATTTCTGGCCGGGTGAGCCTCAGCCTGAACGCTGGTCTGGGCTAAAAGAATAGTACCACCCACCATTAAGTAATCTCCACCGCGTAGAGGCAGAGGTATAGAGGGATAGAGCCGGAGACCATTAAGATAACTTCCATACTGTGAACCGATGTCAGTTACCAGCATGATAGAGTCACGAGCTTCAATCTGGAGGTGAAAGTCCGAAATGTCTTCGTGATTGAGCCTGATATCGCAGCCCGCCACCCGGCCTAATATCAGCTTCGGCTTATAGTTCAGGTTAAAAGTTAATCCTGCTTCGGGTCCTGTCTGTACTATCAGTTGCATACTTAGCCCTTACTTTCCCTGAAAATATTTTAGCCAGGTGATCTAACCTGGTAAAACTGGTAGGAATTTCTATATCATTAGAATTAATTAGCAAAAGTAGCTTTTCATCTAACAGGTTTTGAGGCTCTTACCTCTTGCTTTTATTCCGGGTCTGCTAATACCAAAAAATCTTCAAAAGCACCGGTTGCCAGGCCACCGGAGAACCTCTTTAACTGAGTGAATTAACTCATTTCCCCACTATTCCTTTCTGCTCCCCCGGTAATGTAGTTTGCGTTATGCTGGTATTAACCGGATAGATCGTAATTCGAATCGGTTTATCTACAGGTCGTAATTTAGAGGTTGAAAAAGGGGAGGCTAAATCCTCAGAATTGGGGATATTCGACTAATCCTCAACTTTGAGGATGACTTTTCCTACAGTAAGGTAAATACTAAAGTCGGGTGGAAATGAATAATTCAGGATATATTGCGTTGCGTGGTTGGCTACGAAACCGTCGAAGGAAAAATCTAACACTCAATGATGTTATAGTCTAAGTTTGTACTTTAACCTGTGACATTTCCCAACAGGGTTGTGTGAGATAATTCATAGAGGAAACTGAAGAAAATGCTTAAAATAAGCCCGGCAGTTAGTCTAGAGCGGTATCTTCCTGATATTACTACCTGATAAATTCCTCAACCTTTGGTTCTCTTTGTAATTCGACACCCCCTGAAGTCCTTAAAAAGTTCTGGCAGCTTTATTCCTGGTATTTCAATCACCAAATTTATTACAAGTAGCGTTTGTATTGTAGGTAGCGTTAGTTCAATGTTTTGTGGATTTACGGTTAAGGACAGAGTAGAAATCGAGCTAAGTCTCACTTCTACCAAAATATTTCAGGTTTAACTTAAGAAGGTTTTATATGTTGACCTGGCATTTAAAGTTACCTCATGATCTTTTTCTAGCGTTTCTCCAGTCATAGTCCTGGGAGCACCAGGAGCGGACTTGTTGCCTGGCAAGTAAGATTTTTACCGCCAGAAGCGAAACAATAACCACTTTCAAATCTAACGGGAAGGCAAGGTACTACTCCCTGGCAGCTTAATTTTGTCTTTTTTGTCTTTTCAATGCCCTTATAACGGTTAAAGCGGGGCAAAACCGTGAAATAAATCAGCAGCCTGCCAGATTAAAAGAACTCCTGGCCTGTTTGGGCTGCCCCTGATAGGTTGGTTCAGAATAAAACTCGTCCTGATACTGATGCTTAAAGTTTCATTTTAAAGGAGCAAAGAATGTCTCAATATGACTTCGATATTGGAATTATTGGCGGCGGTCCTGCCGGTTCGGCCACAGCAGCTTACCTGGCTCGGGCCGGTTTGAAATGTGTAATTTTTGAAAGAGATCTTTTCCCCAGGCCCCATGTAGGCGAATCGCTGGTCCCCTCCTCGACCCGCGTTTTTAAAGAACTCGGTTTTCTGGACAAAATGGATCATTCAGGCTTCCCTAAGAAATACGGTGCGGCATGGACTTCCGCCGACCGCGCTCCTATCTACAACCACGATTTCGCGGGCCTTTCCGCCGACTGCAACGCCGGGGTGCGTTTCGATGAGCGCGAACAGGCCGGGGTTGACCGCAACTACACCTTCCATGTTGACCGGGCCAAGTTTGACCTGATGCTGCTACAGCATGCTCACGAACTGGGCGCCGAGGTCTACGAAGGGGTGCGAGTACAGAATGTAGATTTCTCAGAGCAGGACCGGCCACGCGTTAATTTTGCCATCGGTAATCAGGATATCAGCACGCGAGTACGCATGGTGGTTGACGCCAGCGGACGGCGCACGCTGCTCGGCAATCAGCTCAAGTTGCGCATTAAAGACCCGGTTTTCAACCAGTACGCTTTGCATACCTGGTTTGAAGGTTATGACCGCCGCATTATGGCCAAAGATGAATCACAGCTAGACTTTATCTTTGTCCATTTCTTACCTGTAATAAATACCTGGGTCTGGCAAATTCCCATTACCGAAAATATCACCAGTATTGGTGTGGTCACTCAGAAGCAAAATTTCGCCAAATCTAAAGAAGAGCGCCAGCAGTTTTTCTGGCACTGTCTGGAAAGCCGGCCTGAACTGGCCGCCGGACTGCGAGCCGCCAAACAACTTCGCCCTTTGAGCGAAGAGGGTGATTACAGTTACGCCATGAAGCAAATCTGCGGTGATAACTTTGCCCTGGTAGGTGACGCTGCCCGCTTCGTGGACCCTATCTTCTCGACGGGCGTAAGCATCGCCCTGAACAGCGCTCGCTTCATCAGCCGCGACATCTTGCAAGCCGCCGAGATAGGTAACTTCCGCAAAGAGAGCTTTAACACCTACGAAACGACTTTGCGCCGTGGTACCAAAAACTGGTACGAATTTATTTCGGTTTATTACCGGCTAAATGTTCTCTTTACAGCTTTCATCCAGAATCCCAAATATCGCCTGGACGTGCTGAAACTGCTCCAGGGCGATGTTTACGATGATGATGCACCCCCGGTGTTAAAGATGATGAAAGACATTGTGACCGAAGTCGAGAACAATGAAAAACACATCTGGCATCGCTATCTGGGCGAATTAACCCACTCGGCTTTTAAGCCGGTCTTTTAACCCCTTTTAAGGCTAAAACGCATTTTGATGCAGGAACAATCTTCTGGCTATACCCCATTTCACTCAGGAGATTGTTCCTGCAAAGGTTAAAGAGTTAGATAAAGCACAGGGACGGTACAACTATGTCAGGTTTCGAGCCAGAACCAATCGCAATCGTAGGAATAGGTTGCCGCTTTCCGGGTGGGCCAGACCCGCTGGCTTTCTGGAAACTTCTGCGGGAAGGCCGCGAGGCTATCCGGGAGGTTCCGGCAGAGCGCTGGGACATTGATAGCCTCTACGACCCGGATACCGCTAAACCGGGCAAAATGATGACCCGCTGGGGTGGCTTTATTGATAACGTAGATGGTTTTGACTGGCGCGCTTTCCGCATTCCTCCCCGCGAAGTGAAGTACATAGACCCCCAGCACCGCCTGCTGCTGGAAGTAGCCTGGGAAGCTTTCGAAGATGCCGGGCTACCCCTGGAAAAAGTAGCCGGTACTCTGACCGGCGTCTTCATCGGGATTTGCTGGAACGACTACCTGCGCCTGCAAGCTCGAAACTGGAACGTGCTGGACGGCTATACCGCCTCGGGCAACCCTTTCGCTTTCGCCGCCAATCGCCTCTCCTATTTCTTCGATTTAAGAGGGCCTAGCCTGGCCATGGATGCTACCTGCGCTTCTTCGCTGGCCTCCTTGAACTTCGCCTGCCAGAGCCTGTGGAGCGGCGAGGTGGATATGGCCCTGGCCGGCGGCGTCAACCTGATGTTGTCCCCGGACAGCACCATTATTATGTCTAAAGCCGGCATCCTCTCGCCGGAGGGAAAAGTTAAAGCGCTCGATAAACGGGCGGATGGCTTTGTACGCGGTGAAGGCGGGGGTATTGTGGTCTTGAAGCGACAATCAGACGTATTGCCGAGCGACAAAGTCTATGCCTATGTTCGAGGGGTCAGCGTCAACCACAATGGCCGCAACGAGTGGATCATGGCTCCCAGCCAGGAGGCCCAGGCGAGGGCTATACGCACTGCCTACGCAAGAGCCGGGGTAGACCCTACCGAAGTTGATTACGTGGAACTGCACGGGACCGGCTTCAAGCGCGGCGATCCCATCGAAGTTAAAGCTCTGGGAGAAGCCCTGGGCGCAGGGAACCGCCGTGAAAATCCCATCCGGCTCGGTTCGGTCAAAACCAATATTGGCAACCTGGAAGCGGCGGCGGGCATTGCCAGCCTGATAAAAGTGGCTCTGTCGCTCTACTACCGCGAAATCCCTCCGACCCTTAACCTGGAAGAGGTCAACCCGGAAATCCCCCTGGCAGAACTGGGCTTTGCGCCTCAGACTACCTCTGGCCCCTGGCCGGTCAAAGCCGGGAAGCCTACTGCCGGGGTAACGGTGGTGGCTTTCAGCGGGGTGAATGCTCACGCGGTCCTGGAAGCGGCTCCGGTTATCTCCTCCGCCTCTCAGGAGGAAGCTGGGCCGTACCTGTTGACCCTTTCCGCCCGTACCCCGGAAGCCTTGCGCGAAACGGCCTCCCGCTACAAAGATTTCCTGGTAGCCGAGGATATGGATACGCGCCTGTCTCTTGAGGAAATTTGCTATACCGCCGGTGTCCGGCGGAGCCATCATGAGCATCGCCTGGCAGTGGTAGGCCAGAACCGCCACGAACTTCTGGATGCTCTGGAAGCCTACGAGGAGGGCCGGGCTTTGCCCTGCGGTGGGGCAGGCCAGGCCAGATCAAATAAAGCCTACAAAACACTTTTTGTCTTTCCCGGGGATGGGCAGGCTATCGGGCTGGAACTTATGGCCCGCGAGCAGGTCTTCCGGGAAGTAGTGGAAGAATGTGATCGCCTGTTCCGGCAAGCGGGCGGTTGGTCTTTAATTGAAGAACTGGAAGAAGGTTCCGCCCGTGACTGGCCGGTGGAAACTGCCCGCACCTTACCCGCTCGGTTCGCCACCCAGGTTGCCCTGGCGGCTCTCTGGAAAAGCTGGGGAGTAGAACCAGCGGCTGTAGCCGGGCAGGGCGCGGGTGAAGTGGCGGCAGCCTGTGTTGCCGGGATGCTCTCGCTCAAAGAGGCTGTAGAAGTGATCGCTTTCCATAGCCTGATGAATGACCGGAGAAGCTTTGTGCAGGCTATTCACCCCCTCCCGGCAGCCTTACCTTTCTATGGGGCAAGGGCCGGCAAAGTGGCCAGAGGGCAAATCACGGAAGTCACTTTATGGCAGGACTCCATTGAAAATTGCTCAGTTTTAGATCTGGCTGTAGCTGATAAGTACGATTGTTACCTGGAAATAGGGATTTCTTCGCCGGTTCGGCAGGAAATTGAAGGGTCGTTGAAAAAGGCCGGGCAAACCTCCCTGGTCATACCCTCGCTCCTGCCGGGCCGGAATGAAAAATACGCCATGCTATCGGGATTGGGCAAGTTGTACGCCCGGGGTTACCGGGTAGACCTGGCGGCCCTCTGGGGAGCCGGAAAGCGCTGCGTCACCTTGCCCACTTACGCCTGGCAGCGCGAACGGTTCTGGCTGGACGGCATTGAAGTAAACCCCTCTCTATCTCCAGAAGCTCCCATAGTGGAAACCAGCGAGACTGAGGTCTCGATTATAAGTAAGCTGGAGGCCGCCCCTCCGGCCGCTCGGCGGGAAATGCTGGTGAGTCTGGTGCTCGGCCACGCCCGGCAAGTGCTGGAACTCAGCCCTGACCAGCCGCTGGGGCCGCAGCAGCGTTTGTTTGATACCGGGCTGGACTCGCTAAGCGCCGTACAGTTGAGGAACCGCTTGCAGACCAGCCTGGAACGGCCGCTCCCGGCCATCCTGGTCTTTGACTACCCGACAGTAGAAGCCCTGGCAACTTTCCTGGAGACCGGCGTTCTGTTTCCCCGGACAGCTACCCCGGCGGCGGAGATCGCGCTGCCAGGGGGACAGGAATGGGAAGTTTCCCTTTTATCAAAAATTACGGAACTTTCAGAAGACGAGGCCGCCGCCATGTTGATGGAAAAGCTGGCAGCCCTGGGGGGAGAGGAACTGTAGTGAGCAACCAACCGGAGCAACAGGAACAGTTATCACCGCTCAAGCGCGCCCTGATTGCGCTTGAGAAAATGCAGGCAAAGTTAGACCAGGTTGAAAAGGCCAAAACGGAGCCTATCGCCGTAATCGGGCTGGGCTGCCGCTTTCCGGGCGGAGCGAATAGCCCCGAGGCTTACTGGCAGATGCTTCTGGACGAAGTAGACGCCATCCGGGAAGTGCCTGCCGACCGCTGGGACGTGGAGGCCTATTTTGACCCGGACCCCTCCGCCCCCGGTAAGATGTATACCCGCTACGGTGGGTTTCTGGATCAGGTGGACCAGTTCGACGCCGGGTTTTTCGGCATCTCCCCTCGGGAAGCCGCCAGCCTTGACCCGCAGCAGCGCCTGCTGCTGGAAGTAAGCTGGGAAGCCCTTGAGCGGGCCGGGCAGGTTCCCGGGCGACTGGCAGGCAGTCAGACCGGGGTCTTTATGGGCATCATGAATCACGATTACGGCAAACTCTATGTCAGCCCTTCCGACCTCGCACAGGTAGACGCTTACTATGCCAGCGGTAACATGTTGAGCTTCGCCGCCGGACGGCTCTCCTATATTTTGGGTCTGCAAGGGCCCAGCCTGGCGGTAGATACGGCCTGTTCCTCTTCTTTAGTAGCGGTGCACCTGGCTGTGCAAAGCTTGCGGTCGGGCGAATGCAGCCTGGCCCTGGCCGGTGGGGT
>DATAKM010000109.1:0-44168 GCA_036261665.1 Chloroflexia bacterium | reverse complement strand
ATTCCCCACTCTCGGGCAGATTCCCACGTGTTACTCACCCGTTTGCCACTCGGTATTGCTACCTCGTTCGACTTGCATGCATTAGGCACGCCGCCAGCGTTTATCCTGAGCCAGGATCAAACTCTCCACACCTTTCATTTAGTGACCCTGATGTCCTTCGATTTACGTGAGGGTAAATCTTGAGACGATCACGTTGTTTGTTTGTTTTGTTAGAGCTAACAAACTGAAAGGGTTTTTCTTTGTTTCTTTTCAAAGAAGACTTGACAGTTCAATCCGCCAAACTGCTAATGCTAAAAAATGTTTGGCCTTGCTTGCATAAAAGCTTGCTGTTCTCTCTCACTCTTCACTTGTTAAAGTTCTTGGATTGGATTGATCACCGCTACTATACTTATAAGAAATTTATCCAATTTCTATTTGTAGTAGAGTGATTTTGGGCCCCCGTTTTGGGGGCTTGAGAATAATACCAGAAGGGCAAGGATTAATCAAGTCCTTTTGGCCACCAATTTTTAAATCCGTTGGTACCAATTATTCAGAAACCTTTTCTACCTAACTTTTCTCATCCTCAGGCTGCTTGCCAAGTAAAAAGGTTGATTGCTTTTCGGCAATCAGCCTTTCTATCATCTGAAATTGCGCTACTTACTTTGAGGCAGTGGTTAATGGACCAGAGAAATCTCTCAAGCCATAGCCCCGGTCTTTTAATGACTAAAGCACCGTACCGCTCTCTTCGCCCAGTAACAGGCGGCGTAAGAGTGGCACTGGCGGTGCGCCGTGTCCTACGCAGGCATCATGGAAAGCTTTCAGATCAAATTGTGCTCCATCCCGCTTTTTGAGATCCTCGCGCAATTTCAGGAACATCAGTTTACCCATAGTATAGGAAAAATAGCCGGGCTGGACTGCCCCGCGCAATACTTCTGCACGGGCCGGACCTTCCGCCATTCCCACATATTTCTTGAAGAGTTCAATCGCTTCTGGTACAGTCATACCCTGGGTATGCATTTTAATACTGGCGACATAGCGGCAGTTACGCCAGAGCGCCGCAATCAATTGCGCCATCTTTAATTCCGGAGTCGCGTCCCCGTAGCCTTCTTCCAGCATCATCTGTTCGGTATAGTGGGCCCAGCCTTCAAAATGCACCGGGCTGCCTAACAAATGTTTGCTCACTTTACTGGGCGCATTATGAATGTGCATAAAGTGCACGAAGTGGCCTGGATAAACCTCGTGGATAGAAGTCATTTCCAGCTTGTTATAGCCAAACATGCGCAACCAATCCTCTTTGCGCTCGGCGCTCCAATCGTCCTCTGGCAAAGTCATGTAATAGTAATTCTCAGGCGACTTCTCATATGCACCCGCCGGAGCCATACTGGCAAAACCGAAACGAGCAGGTGGAGGGGTTGGAGCGACTACCGGCCGCACCTCGGTAGGAATGGTTATAAGATCTTTCTCAATCACATACTGCCGGATACGCTCTAGCATGTTCTGAGCATAAGAAATAAGCTCTTCCGCTTTCGGGTGCGCTCCGGCCATTCGCTCCACCACCTCATAGGGGCTGATTACAGGGTCAATCTGGTGGGCTACTTCGAGTAACTGGCCGTAATTCTGCTCAAGGTTAGTTTCACCCGCCGCCAGCACATCTTCCAGTGGCATATCAACCAGCTCGTCATACTTCAGGAGCTTTTCGTATAGTTCGCGGCCCAGCGCAAAGTTATCGGTATAATTGGCCTCCTGGCTTTTCAACCAGTCCAGCAATCCCTGAATGGCATTAATAGCGGCTTCATTCGCCTGTTCTCCTTCGCTGCGCAGGTCTGCCGGAAGTTCCGGGTTTTTCAGCATTTCAGCGATATCGTTCCGGCGGTAACGCACTGAACCTTCCAGCAACATCAGGCCCATCTCCATGACCGGGCGGCCAAAAGGAGGTTTGAGATTGGCACGAGCGGCCTCAATAAAAGCGGGAGTTTGCTGCTGCTGCCTGTTTATAGCGGCTACCCGCTCGGCTAAAGGGGCGTACTCGCGGGTAGTGTAAGCCAGCAAATCGAGCTCGGACTGGTAGAACATCGGGCTCTTTTCCCAGTCGCGCTTTTCAGACAGATTGAAGATGGTCGCTTCCAGTTCGTGGCGCAAAACTTCCAGGTCAAATTGCTGCTGAGAAGCCAGACTGTTGCGGTCAAGTTGAGCAAGCTCTTTCAAATCCTCCCTGGCATTGGCGGTGCGGGTTTCAATTCCGGCCTTAGAGTAGTCCGGCAGTACCCCATCATACTCGTGCAGGCCGATATAGTAACGCGCTTCGGTTGGCTGGAAATAATGGTGGCGCTTCAAAATGCGCTCGGACAGGTTTTCAAAATCCCCTGGCAATGGCTTGCTCTCTTTCTAGTAATGAAATTCATCTTTGAATTATAAAACTGGGTCAGCTTGCCGTTACTTAACTGAGGGCAAACTGACCCTTCCATTTTACTATGCCAGCAAAAATGCTGCTACCTGCCCGGGAACGTCTAGCGTTCCCGGGCAGGTACTACAACCTCGGAGTCGGAAGCTGCAACTCCGGTATAGCGTAAAGACCGGTTATACAGCAGGATTACCGGGCTAAGAACCAGGGCGCTGGCCAGCAACGCCGCCGGTATTCCCCAGGTCAGTCCGATCAGACCGACCAGCGGTCCACCCGCGAACTGACCCAGCGCGTTTAACTGGCTGCTAAAAGAAAGGACTGTAGCACGCACACGCGAGTCGAGCCCCTGGTTTACCCAGGCATCGTACAGTTCCCATTGCCGCATATTCGAGGCCAGCCAGTAGGCGGCAATAGCCAGGTAAAAATTACCTGCCAGGGCGAAGATAATTAAACCCATCACCTGAAAGGAGTCACAAAACCTCAAAACCTTTACAAGGCCAGTCGGAGTGCTGGTATCAAACCGCCGGATCAGCACTTCGGTTACCACCAGCCCGCTCAACTGTCCGCCGATCGAGATAATCCCGAACCAGATTACCGGCGAGAAGTAAGGGATAGTGAAATCTTTAAGGAAATGCGCTTCCCACAAACGGTCGAAACCTTCGCTGTAAGCTCCATAAATAAAACCGACCGCAATAATGGTAAAGGCGAGCGGCCTTGTTCGCGCTACAGAAAAGCCCTGGCTGGCAGTGCTGGTTATAGCCTTCCAGCCTTTATGCTCGCTGGCTGTTTTATGGAAATGCTTTTCCGGCATCACAAATATCAGACACAGGCTCATAGTCATTACCCCCAGCCCGCCCAGGATAACAGGGAGTTGCAGGTTTAAACTACCCAGCCCTACAGAGGCGAGGGTTCCGGCGATGCCTCCAATGCGGCCAACCTGTCCGGCTCGCAAAAAGACTCTGCCTACCTCTGCCTCACCAATTTCGTCAGTAAGCCAGGCGGCAAAGGCTCCGCTGATGAAAGTTTCGCCTACCCCACGAATAACCTCGGCCAGGATGATAGCGGCAAAGAGGGGGACCGCGCCTTCCAGAATAAAACATAACCCGACCAGGGCGAAGCCTATGATGACCGAAAGGCGGCGGCTGTAAGTATCGGCTACCACGCCGGTTGGAATCTCAAAGATAAAAATAGTTACTTCAATCGTGGTTCCCACCAGCACCAACTGTAGCGGGTTCATGCCGACAACCTGCACATAGTAAATACTGAGTGAGAGGAAAACCAGGGCTTGCAAAAAGGAAATAGCGGTTTGCACGATCAAATAAACCGAGGTTGCGCTCAGTCTCTTCAAAATAACCTGCTTTCTTTTCAGATGTAAATTTAAACTAGAAGACAGGCTCGTGGAAGGAAAAAGCCAATAGAAGGCGCGAAAACTTGGCGCTATTGAGAGGTTGAGATACTTTGGTAGCTAAAGAGGTTTGACGTTCTTACCAGTGAACCGCTAATTTTTGCAAACTATCTTTCAAAAGCTGTTTTAACTCAACCCTTCCATCCACGAGTAACTGGAGATGTAAACAGGTGCGCATAGACTGACATTAGAAAGTCCCTCCTAAGATTTTTTGCCACAAAAACACATACTATATATGCAGGTAAGCTTTACCTGATAGGATTTAATCAGGAATAAAAGAAAGAGTCAATAGGTATTAAGCCTAATAAGCTTGAGGACGAATGAGCAGGTTCTATTATGCAAAACCTTTTAATGTTGGCAGCCGGTAATTTTAGTTATATTATACTGGGGCAACCTCTAAAACAGTTGAGCGGTACAAATTCGCTCTTTGCAGTTAGCTAAAATCAGGTTACAAGAAGATAGCGGACTTGTTAGCTGTTATTGCTTTACCCGTTTTTAAATTTTGAGCTGAGTAAAAAACCAGCGTGCTACTTTGCTTCTGTTTTTCCATCAACCAGAAAATATATCAAGAAGATGTCTAGAGGTACTTATGCAGCAGAATCAGCCAGGTTTACCACCTGAATTGCTTGAAAAATTTCGGTTTAATCTTCGGCAGGCGGGCATCCAGGCCCGGGAAGAAGATATTCAGGGGATCATTGCGAAAAATTACCTGCGCTTGCTACTCTCTTTTGAAGATATGGCGCAAAAAAATGCAGTGGATCTGGTACCGGCATACCTTGAACCGTGGGGAACGGAAGACCAGGTAGGGGCAGCGCATGCCAACCAGCTTGAAGCGGAATTAGAACCGGTCGAAATAGTAGCTTCGCCCCATCGTTTGCGCGGTCCGGGTGGAGTTAGACTTACCTCCATACAGGAAATTGCGGAACTGATTCGCAAGCGTGAGGTTAGTCCGGTTGAATTGACCACCCAGGCGTTGAACCGGATTGCCGAACGCGATGGAGAGCTTAACTCATTTCAACTGGTCTTGCGCGAGCAGGCCCTGGAAGCGGCCCGGCGTGCCGAACGGGAAATAGCTTCCGGTGATTATCGCGGCCCTTTGCACGGCGTACCGCTTGCCGTCAAAGATTTACTGGCTATGGAAGGTACTATAACCACAGCCGGGTCAAAAGTGCTGGCGGATAACTACACCGGCTATGATGCTTCGGCAGTAGAACGCTTGCAGGCGGCGGGTGCCATTATTGCAGGTAAGACCCGCATGTCGGAATTTGCCTATTCACCCGGTTCCAACAACTCGCACTACGGGCCAACCGCCAATCCCTGGAACCTTGCGCACGATAGCGGAGGATCGAGTAGTGGTTCGGCGGCAGCTGTGGCGGCGGGTCTGGTTTTTGGAGCGCTTGGCACCGATACGGGTGGTTCTATCCGTATCCCGGCCTCGCTTTGCGGCATAGTAGGACTTAAACCTACTTTTGGCCGGACCAGTCTCCATGGCGCAACCACTCTGGCCTGGTCGCTTGATCACCTGGGGCCGCTGACCACCACCGTGAATGACGCGGCTATTTTGCTGGAAGCGCTGGCGGGAAGTGATAAACGCGACCCTCGCACACGCCCGGTAGAAGTCCCGGCCTACAGTCGCTATACCGAAGCCGGGGTCAAGCGGCTGCGCGTTGGCGTACTCCGTGAGGATGGCACCGGCCAACCTCTGGCTACTCCTGAAGTGCTGGCTGCCTGGAAACAAGCCCTATCAACCCTGGAAAGCGCCGGGGCGGAACTGGTTGAACTGGATTTACCAGAATTTAACGATTTGCGCACCCTGAACGGAGTGATCCTGGCTTTTGAGGCGATGGCCTTCCATCACCAGACTCTCACTAAACGCCTGGGCGACTATGGGGAATTTATGCGCAGGCGTATCCTGGCTTCTTACGCCTATGACGCCCGCGCTTTTGTCTGCGCCCAGCAAATTCGACACTTTATTCGCCAGCGTATGAATGCCATCTTCGAGCAAGTCGATTTGCTTTCTACGCCTACCATGCCCTACGGCGCACCTGAGTTGGGTGACCCGGCCCGTAATACTTATTTTACCGGCCCGTTCAATGCCCTGGGCTGGCCTGCTATCAGCGTACCATTCGGGCAAACCGCTGAAGGTTTACCGGTTGGCGTACAACTCGCCGGGCGACCCTGGGACGAAGTAACGATTTTACGGGCGGCCCGTGTGATTGAAGTTGCCGAGCCTTAAAAGGTCCAACTAAAAAGCCGGGGATTCGCCCCGGCTTCTTTATTCATTTACATCAAATCTTCTTCTTACAACTAATCTTGACTTATCTTCCAAAGCCTCAATCTTTGAAAGCAGCCGCCATCAAACCGTTGCCAATTACAGGCGGGTAGGGCAATTCCAGGCCCCAGCCGAGACGCCGGATAGAGCGGGAGTAGGCCGGTTTGATGCCGGTTTTCCAGCGTGTCCGCTCGAACCCGGCTTCTTTCATCAAACGGCTCAGGCTGCGTGGATTCATCAGATTGATATGAGTGGGATCGCGATGGCCTGACCATGTGGTGCGCGTGATGGCCGCACCCAGGCGGCGCACATCCCACAGATTTGGGGTCGTCAGCAGTAACACTCCACCGGAGGCCAATACCCGCCGCGCCTCTTGTAGGAAATAAAGAGGGTCCCGGAGGTGTTCTATTACCTCGCTTGCCAGGATGACTTCAAAAGATGAGTCTGTGAAGGGTAAGCCCTGGGCCAGGTCAAAATTAAGCAGGGGCACTTCTGGGGCTCTTTTCTGCGCCTCCAGTAAAGGATAGAAGATAAAATCGCTGCCGATCAGCCTGAAACCCTGTTTTTGCAGAAAAGGCAGGGCCGGCCCCGCTCCGCACCCGGCATCCAGCAAACGAGGATGGGTAGCCGCAGTTACGCCGCCAAACCGTAGCAGCTTGCCGTATTGGATGGCCGCCTTGGCGTCAGACTTGCTGATCTGAGCCGCAAAATATTTCTCATCGTAAAGTTTTTCGGGTGCCTGGCTTGCTCCGGCCAAATTGATTCTACCGTCCTTCCCGTTACTAAGAGATAACTTAAGTTGTGTATTTGGTAGCTGTTAGTTTACCATTAAAAAAGGCGGTTGTCTTAACAGGCAACCGCTGCTTACATTTACTCTTTGATACCGCCGGCTTTAATCAGTTTTAGCTTTTTACTGCTCGAACTGATAGTGCCGTAGCTGCTTGCTGGAATATGAAACCAGTAACACCAGCAAGATACAGGCAATTCCGCCGCTGATAACCGACACCTGAACGTTAACCAGGCGCGCTACCGTTCCGGCTTCCAGTTCTCCCAGTTGCGGTCCACCCATAAAGAAAATCATATTCACGGACTGCATACGCCCTCGCATCTCATCAGGCGTGACCAGTTGGGAAATAGTCTGGCGCAAAACCATACTGACGGTATCGCTGGCCCCGATGAAGGCCAGGAATAAAAGCGATAGCGGCAGCGAAGTGGACAGGCCAAAACAGACCGTAAAAAAGCTGTAGAAAAAGACCGCTACCAGCACGATTATGCCGGGGTGTTTAAAACGCCCCGGACTCAGCCAGGCCATCACAAAACTGGTAATGACTGCCCCTACCGCGTCGGCGGAAGAAAGCAGGCCAAAACCGAACTCGTTAGTGTGCAAAACTTCGGTGGCGATAACCGGCAAGAGCAACCGGGAAGAGCCGAAGAAAGTAGCAAAAAAGTCCAGCAGCATAGTAGCCACCAGGATCTTTTTGCCCCAGACAAAGCGTAATCCTTCCAGGGCCGCCTCCAGGCTAATTCGCTGCCCGGTCGCGGGTGCTTGCCGGTAATGAATGAAAAGCAGCGAAGCAAAAACTGCCACGTAAGAGGCCGCGTCAAAAAAGTAAGCTCCTTGCACGCCAATCAGTCCAATCACCATCCCGCCCAGGCCCGGGCCCACAATGGTGGCGGTCTGGAAGTTAAGGGTATTCAGGCTAAGGGCGCTGGCTAATTCTTTGCGAGGTACCAGGGCCGGTATAAGGGCCGCATAAGCCGGGCGTTCAAAGGCGTTGACGGCAGACGAAAAAATGATAATCCCGTAAATCCACCAGACATTTATCATATTTGTCATGGTCAAAAGAGCCAGGGAAAGCGAGCAAAGGCCCAGGATAACCTCTGCTACCAGCAAGAGTTTGCGCCGGTTTACCGCATCGGCGGTAGGCCCGCTGACAAAGGAAAAAAGCACCAGGGGCAGCACCCGGCATACCCCGATAATGCCAAGTTGCAGCGGGTCACGCGTAAGGATATAAATTTGCCAGCCGATAGCGGACAGGCGCATCATTGTGCCGATTTGTGATACGCCTTGCCCGAGCCAGAGCAAGCGGTAATCACGATACTGTAAAGCACGAAAGGGTTGATTCTTTTTGCGAGGGGGATCGCCAACTATTTCTGTCTCAACCTGCTTTTGAGATTCAGTCGTCTCCATTTTTATTTTGTTGTCATCAATTCTACATAAACATTCTAATACTACAAGCCCTGCCTTGTTTACACAGCAGGGAAGCATTATACATCTGGCGCTCGTTTATAGCCATGCTAAAAGCTAAAAAGAATTAAATTAGTGTAAACAAAAAACCACCACTCATGAAAAGTGTTCTCTTTTCATGAGTGGTGGTTTTTCTAAGAACGTTTACTTGACTGACTAGACGTTGTCAGTTTTCTCGTGGTGTCCACCAAATTCGTAGCGCATAGCAGACAGAATCTTATTGGCGTAATCATCCTCACCTCTGGAGCTAAAGCGCTCGAAGAGAGCGGAGCTTAAGACCGGTACAGGTACGGCCTCGTCAATAGCGGCTTTGATGGTCCAGCGGCCTTCACCAGAGTCGGAAACTCTACCGGCGAAGTGGCTCAGGTCCGGGTTTTTCAACAGGGCATGCGCAGTCAGATCGAGCAGCCAGGAACCGATTACACTACCGCGCCGCCAGAGCTCGGCGATTTCCGGCAGATTCAGATCATACTGGTAAAGCTCAGGTTCTTCCATCGGGCTGGTTTCAGCGTCAATATCATGCGTATTTTTGCCAACATTGGCATGTCGCAAAATGTTAAGGCCTTCAGCATAAGCCGCCATAATACCGTACTCGATACCATTGTGGACCATTTTAACAAAGTGACCTGCTCCGTTAGGTCCACAATGCAGATAACCGGACTCTGCCGTGCCGGTATTATCTTCGCGTTCAGGGGTGCGAGCTACAGCGCCTACACCGGGAGCCAGAGTTTTGAAGATGGGATCGAGACGCTGGACGATTTCAGTTTCGCCACCGATCATAAGGCAGTAACCACGTTCCAGACCCCATACACCACCGCTGGTGCCGCAATCTACATAGTGTAAATCATGTTCTTTGAGCATCTTAGCTCGTCGAATGTCATCGGGATAGTGGGAATTGCCGCCGTCAACAATAATATCGCCCGGAGAGAGCAGCGGTATCAAAGTTTGCAGAGTGGAGTCAACCGAGGCTACCGGTATCATCAACCAGATAATACGCGGGGTGGAAAGTTTTTTGACCAGATCGGGCAGTGAAGTGGCACCTTCTGTAATTGCTTTCTGATCCTGAAGCTTCTGCACAGTGGCAGCCGTGCGAACATAACCAATTACGGAATGTCCATTTTTCAGTAACCGCTGAGCCATGTTAGCACCCATACGGCCAAGCCCAATCATTCCTATTTCCATTAAGATGCGCTCCTTTCTTTCGAGTTCTCTCAAGACTCAGTAACTTTGACTTAATTGCGCCGGACAAAGCTACTCTTTAAATCAACTACTGCAGCAAATAGCCTAATACACCATAGGCCGTATAAACTGGTGTTGCTTTTCTCGGAAGTATAGTTCAAAAGAAAAATTTCTTCGATAACTTACCGAGTTGCCCGCACTACTGTGTTTCCTTCACGCTATTATACATCACATCTGAACAAGCAGTGGCATACCGCATTCCACCGTTGAAAATACACCTTTTCTGATAATCTGGTATATTTATGCGGCAAAAATCGGAATGCTGGTCTATAAATTTATCGGAGTAATCAGGTACAGGTTAAGCGCATAACATGGGTATAATTTTAGGACTTTCGGCAGCTCTCTTCTGGGGTAGCGCCGATTTTTTGGCGCGATTCTCCTCACATAAAATAGGAGCTTACCGCACTCTTTTTTATATGCAGTTCCTCGGATTTGCCGGTCTGGGAACCTATCTTATAATAAATCAACAGTTACAACACTTAATCCAGACCGTCTCGGTAGAAGTCTGGCTCTGGGGTTTACTGGCCGCCGGATGCAATACTTTCGCTTCTCTGACCTTTTACCGGGCGCTTGAAACAGGCAAATTAAGCCTTGTTTCGCCGGTTGCCGCCAGTTATTCGGCTATAACGGCGGTGCTGGCTTTTCTCAGTGGCGAAAGTCTGGGTTCTGTTCGTCTTCTTGGAGTAGGCCTGGCCCTTATCGGAGTTATAATGGCCGCTTCTTCGCCCGCTGAAGCAGGAGAGCAAACCACCTCTAAAGGCTTAAATCAGGGTATTATCTGGGCTATATGCGCGGCTTTTGGGTTTGGTGTTACTTTCTGGTTGCTTGGCTTTCAGGTAACACCCTATCTGGGCGGTACTACACCCGTCTGGTTAATGCGTACCTTCACTATCGTTTTTCTGTTTACACTGGCTTTCGCTCGGAAACAAGAACTGGGACCGCCCCGCGACCGGTTAACAATCTGGCAGGTGGTAGGCGTGGGTATCTTTGATACTACCGCCTACGTTGCTAATGGTTTTGGAGTACTCAGTGACCAGGTAGCGGTAGTGACGGTCCTCTCTTCGCTTTTCAGCGCTGTAACAGTGCTGCTGGCCTGGATCTGGCTTCGTGAGAAACTCAGCCGGTTCCAGTGGCTGGGAGTCTGCCTGATTCTAGTAAGCGTTATACTGGTACAATATTAATTATCTTAACTGGGGGAGTTAAGTTCTGAGCCTGATGCGGGGCCTCCTGGATAGCCTTAACTACTTCCATACCGCTTACTACCTGGCCAAAAGCGGCAAAACCCTGGCCGTCCGGGTTTCGTTTCCCACCAAAATCCAGTTCCGGCTGATCGCCCAGGCAGATAAAGAATTCTGAGCAGCCGGTATCTGCGGCCAGGCGTGACACGGAAAAGGTGCCGTCCAGGTGTTTGAGGCCAGTTTCGGAAGTGCGCTCGATAGGAATCGGCGGAAAAGGTGATTTTGCTTCCAGCAGAGTATCAATGCCCATCCCGCCCTGGATCACCTCAATCTTTACGCTGTCATTCGGCTGGTTATCAGGGGTGACTGTCCGGTAGAAGTTAGTATTGCGGTAATGCCCGGCCTTCACATAGCGCAGAAAATTGGCCGTAGTATGGGGAGCTTTAGTCGCTTCCAGTTCAACTATGATGTTACCCAGTTCAGTTTGTATTTCGACACGCGGTAAACTTTCAAGGCCGCCTGTTTGCAGATCTTTTTCCACTTTTATCCTCGTCTAATCGGTTTTCGGCGCTACTGCAATTAGTGACAAATCAGGGTACAAAGTAAGCAGTACTTATCTTTCTCTTTCTGTACCTTACTCGCGACGAACCGAATTATAGCATAGCCCGTTCACATCAAGTTGTTCCGGTCCAGGACAACAGGCTATACTATTGAAAATGGTTGAAAAGAACAGGGTAAATTATGCGTTTTGTAGTGCTAGGGGATTTACACTATTCGCTCTATCCCTCTCGTAGATTGAGCGCCGGCAGAGACGAGTTTTTTAGCCGGCTTTTTGAAAAAGTAGCAGCCACCGCTCCGGAGGCCGTTTTCCTGATTGGCGATGTTTCTCATACCAGCCGGGTAGAGGAACTGGCCGGGCTGCGTGAAGTAGCTCGCCGGGCGGGTGTATCTCACTATTACATGGTCAACGGCAATCATGATCTTTTCCGGCTTACTCCTGAAGAGATAGCGCAACATAACTATAATCCCAGGCCCGGCTACTTTTCTTTGCGCCTGGATAAGCAGGGGGCTTTCCTAAGCGAGCCTGAAACAAATGCCGCAAATCATTTTATCATTCTGAATACCGGCCAGTGGGGCAGACCACTGGACACGGCGGGTGTAGTAGACGAAGCCCAGTTGCGTTGGTTGGCAGAAGAAATCGCCCGGGCTGACCAGGCTGAACCGCTCTTTGTGCTGGGTCACCATCCTTTGCGCGACATGACGAAATGGGCCTGGCTACCTCAGATGAGTATTCGCAACAGCCAGGAACTCTGGCAGGTGCTTTCCCGGAGAGAACGTGGAGTAGGTTTTTATTTTTGCGGTCATAACCACAACAATAGCAGCGTGCGGCGTGATAACTGGTTGGCAGTCCAAACCGCCGCACCATTAGTCAGCCTCAGTTTCCGGCTGGTCGAAATACTGGAACGAGAAGTTAAAATCAGCCAGGTAGGGATAGGTGGCGGTGAAAGACTGGTGAGACTGGCCGGGCTGCTTTCAACCACTCAGGCCAATATTACCAACCTACTCAGCGGCCAACCGCCGGTTACAACCGGCAGAAGCCTGACAATTAGCTGGTAACGCCCGGCTTTTGCCAGAAGAGTCTAAAATATCAGACAGGTTTTACAGATTTTCTTGTACTTATATTTAAAGCCATAGAAGGGTAAGTAAAACAAATGCAATGGTATAACGAGCCTCCCCGGTGGCAGCAAGAAGACAACCATCTAATAGTCAGGACCGGGCCGGATAGCGACTACTGGCGAGTAACTCATTACGGCTTCATTCGGGACAGCGGCCACTTTTATTATCAAGAGGTACAGGGAGACTTTACAGCGGAGGTTAAAATCACCGGACAATATGAAGCGCTATACGATCAGGCCGGACTAATGCTACGCTTGGACGAGTTTAACTGGCTTAAATGTGGCATAGAGTACGTAGAGGGTGTTCAAAATGTCAGCACTGTCGTTACTCGCGACTATTCTGACTGGTCGGTCACTCCTCTACAGTCGCACCCGTCTGCGCTCTGGCTGCGCCTGTCGCGTAAGGGCGATACTGTAGAGGTTCACTATTCGTTAGATGGCAATACTTATTCTATGCAGCGCCTGGCCTATTTTCCGGTTGTACCGCAATTGCAAGTCGGAATAATGTGCGCGTCGCCGGATGGTCCTGGCTACTCGGTTACTTTTGAAGATTTCAAAGTGAATCAATAACCGGATAGCCGGGCAAGTTTTGTCTCAGGCTTCTCGTAGCCACGCTCCGAGCACCTTTACCCGGTCGGTAACGCTGTTCAACTCCTCCAGGGCGGCAGCCACATGCGGCTGGGAAGGGTGGCCAATGAAATCAATAAAGAAAACGTAGTCCCAGGCTTTTTGCTTGCTGGGGCGGCTTTCGATCCGGTTCATGTTCAGCCCATACTTCACGAAGATTGAGGTAACGGCGTGGAGCGCTCCTACCCGGTCCTTGATTGAAAGCATGATGGCGGTGGTATACTGGCCACGCTGATCGCTCTCGGCGGGAATGACCGGCTCTCGACCTATTACGAGAAAACGCGTCTGGTTGAAGTCGGCATCTTGCAGGTCGGTGGCAAAAATGCGCAGGCCATAAGGCTCCGCCGCCAGGCGATTACTGATGCCCGCCGCTTTGAGGTTATCTCTGGCCAGTTCGGCGGCGCGAGAGGTGCTGGCTACTTCCTGTAGCTCGGCTTTTGGCAGGTTCTTGCGGAGCCAATCCCGGCATTGCGCCAGGGCTTGCGGGTGAGAATAAACAATCTCAATATCATCAAGGCTTTTTGGTCCATCCGGCGCCACCAGCAGATTTTGCACAATCGGCAAATTTACTTCCGCCAGGATGGTCAGCGCGGCCAGTTCCGGTTCAGGGCGCGTGAACATATCGAGGGTATAAGTAACTGCTCCTCCCAGCGAATTCTCCACTGGCACAATGCCGTAATCAACCTCACCACGAGCCGTAACGAAAAAAATATCGGGAATAGTGGGCACAGGTAGATAAATAGTATCGGGGCCAAAATGCT
Organism: Chloroflexia bacterium; assembly: GCA_036261665.1. Classification (GTDB taxonomy): domain Bacteria; phylum Chloroflexota; class Chloroflexia; order Chloroheliales; family Chloroheliaceae; genus 54-19. Next base: position 30,382 of record DATAKM010000109.1, on the reverse strand, counting down.
TTATGGCGGCTTCGTGACTGAAGGTAGCGGCGGGCCCCAAGTAGGCTACCTTTAATTGTTTGCTCATAGCTGGTCGCTGCTCCGGGTTTTTCCAGGCCATTATCAGGCTACATAAAGTACGCTTCTCTGGAAGAGCATTTAATCATAAAAGCGACCTGCTTACAAGTTGGCAGTTTCTACTCTTAAAGCTGTCTAATTCCCGCTCATTTAAGCTGGCTATTGAAAAAGTCTACTGCTCGCCGGGTGTATTCATCAGGATAAGTCTGGAAGCTTCTGACGTGCTCTACACCCGGTACCAGCCAGCTTTCGGCAATGTTAGCTCCTCCCGCTTTTTGCAAGCGGTAAAACTCATCTACCGGGATGAGCTGGTCTTTTTCGGCGTGAATTAGAAAGATTTTCCTGTCGCCCAGTAGCGGAAAAACTTTCTCCGGGTTTGCCTGAGTTATATCGAAATTGAATAGAAGGCTGGCAGCCGTTTTAATGCCGGGATAAAAGAAATCCGGCAGACCCGTCCAGGTTGTGAAAGTTTCTTGCGCCACGCGGTCCAGGTTGCCATAACTGGAATCAAGTAAACCCGCTTTAATATTTGGTGTTTCACTCATAGCCAGGAGCGCCGCCGGAGCACCCATACTCCAGCCTACCACTCCAATCTTGCCAGGTAGGAAACCCTTACCTGTAACGAAGTTAACCGCCCCAAGTACATCATATTTTTCATAGAGGCCAAAGGAGTAACGTTCGCCCTCCGATTGTCCTTGCCCGCGAGTATCGAACATCAAAATGTTAAAGCCTTCTTGCCAGAGGCGCTGGCCAAACGGCAAAAGAAAAGTCCGAGTCCCATCTTTGGAGTGCACCAGTATCAGAACTTTATCGGAGTCGGTACGAGGTATCCACCAGCCATAGATAGTTAGTTGAGCTGCATCAGTAGTTTTGAAGGTAATATCTTGATAGGGCATGCCGCGAGCAGCGGGAGTATCCGGGCCGAGGTCTTTTATGTTGTAGAAAGTGCTGGTAGTAAATTTCATTGCGCCATATACTGATACTCCTACATAGCCCAGCGCAAGCAGCACCAGTAGAATTGCCAGGGGCCAAATAATCCATTTTGCTTTTACTTTCCGTTTAGTTTTGCCCGGGTCGGTAGCTTCGAGTGTCTGCATGGCAAGCCTACCTTTTTTCTCTCTTTCCGGAGGTCCTGGCTTTACTGGCAGAGCAGGACCTGTAACTGCTCCTGCTCTGCAAATTAGAGCGGTTCATTGTTCAAGAAAGCCTTAAGCTTTTGCATATACTCCTGCGGGTACAACTCATAAGCCTGACAGTGCCTGGCGTTCGGTACAAACCAGCTACCAACGATATTAGCACCGCCTGCTTCTTTAAGCCGGTAAAACTCCTGGTATGACACATCATTATCCTGACCACCGTGGATAAGGAATATACGCCTCCCGCTTAAATTTTTGATGGTTAACTCCGGAGACATCTCCTCTATCTTTAAGCCTTGAGTAAGATAGGCGGCTGTATAGATGCCGGGCAGGAAGAAATTGGGTAAACCATACTCCCTGGTGAAGCGCCAATCCGCAAAAGTAGAAAAGTTAGCCCAGGCAGAGTCACTGAAGACCGTTTTAATTTCAGAGGAGTGTCCCATTGCCAGCAGAGAACTGACTGCTCCATAACTACGGGCAGAAATGGCAATATTGTCCACTTCAAAGCCTTTAGTTTTTACAAAATTGAAAGCGCCTACCACATCCCACGATTCCCACTGTCCGTATGAGTAGTGCGGCCAGGGCGTTGATCCATGCCCCCGGTAGTCAAAATAAAGCAGGTTGAAACCCATTTCCCTGAGCTGAGTGGCCAGGTAGAGCATTTCAACCCGGCTCTGGTTATGGCCGTGTACAATGACCAGCGCCCGGTTAGAACCGGCCAGGGGAATCCACCAGCCCGAGAGATTCAGATGATCGCTGGCGGCGGAGGGGAAACTTACATCTTCATAGGCCAGGCCATACTTGGCGGGTGTCTCGGTAAATACAGTGGAATGGGGCGGAATCCGGGTCATAGTATCAGCCCCATAAAATGAAATTCCCACATAAACCAGTATCAGAACACCCAGAAAGGCCACCAGCGGAATCCAGAAACGGCGAGATTTGAAGAAAGGCTTTCTGGTATTAACCCTTTCCTTTTCTTTTTCTAATAACATTCCCGGCACCTCCTCCCCTGGCGTAACTCGGAAGCTTCTGAAGGAGATATGATGGAGGTTGTGAAGGTACGAATTGCGCCTTTAAACAGAAGTACTTAACTGAAGGCGCTAAATTAGCTAACCGCTGTTTTGGCAGGATAGGTAAAAGCTTCGTACTGAGCTTTAATTTCGCTCGCCCAGAGTTTGGCTCGCTCTATTTCCATCGGTCCTAGCGGCTCTTCTGCGTGCACTACAATAAACTTATGGGTCGGGACAATTTGTCGCCCGCCGGCTTTTGTTAAAGCTTTCATTATCCTGGAAGCGGCGTTGCCCGATAGCCAGGAACTGTAGCCGGTGTCAAAAGAAGCCACATACTTGCCATTCAGCTCGCTTTTTTCAAGCTGCGTGAGGAAGGCGGTAGTGGCTTCGGAAGGATGCCAGCCGTGAATAGGGCTTCCAACCACAAATAAATCTACGCCTGCTAACATATCAAGTTTGAAATCGGCCATACTAACGAGTTCGGCCTCGATAACCTTAGCCACAGTTTCAGCAATAGTTTTAGTATTGCCATAGGTGGAGTCATAAAGGACCAGTGCTTTCATATGTTGTCAGTCTCCTTTCAACTTGTTGCTGCTTCCCAGCAAGGAAGCTTTATCCCTGCATCCTCAAGTCAGTATTTTTGGGAATTTTTCTGTCGCGGTAGATAACCCTACCCCGATTTGAGCCTAAAGCTCCGAGGATAGGAGAACCGGCGCCAAGCAAGAATGCGAAATCGTACCAGTTTCCACTCCGGGCCGTATCATAAAAAGGATACTCGGGCCAGCCACCGAACACGTGGACGATAAAGACCACCCAGGCGGTTAGACCGTTCCAGAAGCCCATAATTAAATCTTGCCACCACATATTTTTCTCCTTTTGGTTCGTTTTTGTGGGTAGTATAAACACGCTCAGGAGGATAAGGATGGGTCGTGATAACGGTGGAGTCATAGTCTGCCCGGGCGCAAACTTATACACAGCTACTTCCATAGTATTACAGGCAGATAAAAATTAGCGTGAACAAAAACAAAAATTTAGTAAGTAAAAAAAAGCTTTTCTTTTTAAGGTTTTTAGCTTATGATAGCGCCAAGCTTTGATTATAACGGCCTCATCAGTTGCAGTAGTTACAATCTCAATAAGGAGCTGCGTCGCATGAATGGAAATCAAGTGCTGGGCTATTTATCCCGTCGCGATAAGTGGTTTTTAGGGGGCGGCAGAATGTTGATCTGGGCGCCAGAATTTCCTCTCTGGCTCGACCAGCCCGGCTTCTGGGATCACGCCTGTTACCTTGATTACAAGGTTGGACCGCTTTTTACTATTTCGATCATAGATGGTCGCGGGCAAGAGGTGAGACCGCAGTTGATGGAACGCTACTGGCAGCCCGATCATTCCAGCCAACTTTATCGCGACCGTAGCCACGACCTGACTATCAGTGAGCGCCGGGCGCTTTTACCGGCAGATGTGCTGTGCAGTAATTTTGAGTTGACCCATTCTCTAAAGCAGGATCAGACTTTTGATATTATTGTCTGGTCAGCCCAGGAACGCTTTGAGATGCAGGGCATCTACGAACTGGAGAAATTTCGGGCCCGCGAACGAGATGGCACTTTGGTCTGGCAGCGCCGGGTAAGAGAGTCAGGAAGTGTTTATGATCCCGCTCAGCCTGATAAGAATGTCATGTTGCGCTTCGCGGTAGCGCTTGGCTCGAACCGTACCGCGACCAGTTACAGTGTCAGGACTTCGGACAGGCAGCCCAATTATCCCCGCTGGAAATATAGCCCGTTCTATGAGAAGCTGGCTGAATTTGGCAACCTGGGTAACGAATCTCCCGCCTCTCTCGATCCCGGCTTTAATGGCCTGACTTACTTTGGCCTGCATTACAAAGTAACCGTACCTGCCGGCAGCCGCACCCAGTTTACCGTCTTCGCCTCGGTAGGTTTGAGCGAGGAAGAAGCGCTGGTCAGCTTGCAGGCGGCTCGGCGAGGCGACTTCCAGGCACGCGCCGGGATGCGCCAGCCAACCGCTGATCTGGAGGAGAAGGCGGTTCCTGAAATAGGGCCGCATGTCGAGCAGGCCACCCGCGAACGCCGCCCCACTGACCCTGCGAAACGCCACTGGCAGGACTACTTTGAAGGAATACCGGATTTTACCTGTTCAGACCCCTACCTCCAAAAATATTACTGGTATCGCTGGTACGGGTTGCGTCTTAATACTGTGCGGACTCGCGATGAGCGCCTGAGATTGCCCTACCCCTGCGTCTTCGAGGGGATAAACCTGGGCTGGTTCCGCCAGCACATCGCTTATAGCGCTCAGTGCCATATGCTTGAAACGCGCTGGATGCACGACCCGGCCATTGCTCGCGGTTCGCTGCTAAATTTTATTGAGAACCAGCTTGAAGACGGCTCCTTTCCGGGAGTGATAAAGAATATCCTTGATGGAGACCGCACTTTGCGGGTAGGGGTGGCCTTTTATCACTCGAACTGGGGTATGGCTCTGCGAGAGCTTCATCGGGTCCATCCCGACCGGGCGTTTTTAGAGAGGGTTTACGGGCCGCTTACTCGTTACGTGGGGTACTTCCATAAGGTCCGTGACGCCGACCGTACCGGCCTCTATGATGTCATTCAGCAGGACGAGACCGGCATGGAATTCATGAATCGCTATATGCAGGTTGACGACAAAGCCGACCTGGGCGGATTCTTCCGTTTGAAGGGCGTAGACGCGACGGTGTACATTTACCAGTTGCAGGAAACCCTGGCCTGGGTAGCGGAAGAGATCGGCCATCCTGACGCCCGTGGCTGGCGTTTAATGGCGGAACGTACCCGAAACTCTATCATGGAAAAAATGTGGGACCCGCAAGAAGAGTTTTTCTTTGATGTTAACCCGGCTACCATGCAAAGAACTACCGCCAAAGCGGTTACCGGTTTTTATCCTTTCCTATCCGAAAGCCTGGCCGGAAAAGAGCATCTGGGGGTGTTCCAGCGGCATCTCTTTAACGAAAATGAGTTTTGGACGCCCTACCCTGTTCCGACCACCAGCCGGGATGATGCCACCTTTAGCCCGGATGGGGAGTGGAAAGGCAAACGCCTGGTCTGCCCCTGGAACGGGCGCACCTGGCTGATGACTAACAGCCACGTGGCCGAACTGCTCTCACGGGCTTCTCTCAATCTTGCGCCGGAATTACAGCCGCAGGCGGTGGAGTTTATCAACCGCTATATTCGGATGCTTTTTCTTGACAATGACCTTGAAAGACCCTCTTCCTACGAATATTACAACCCTATCACCGGGCAAGCTCCTTATTTCCGAGGCACGGAAGATTATATGCATAGCTGGATTGTAGACTTGATTATCAAGTACGTAGCCGGAGTGCAACCGGGCGACAACGGGAAGTTACGGATTCGTCCTCTGCCCTTCAACCTGGACTACTTTGTACTGGATAAAGTACAAATAGCGGGTAAGAAGGTAAAAGTTAGCTGGCGTAAAGATGAGAGCGTGGCCGCTCCGTTACGGGTAGAACCGCAGGCCGATAGTCTACCAGTTGGTCTGGCAGTCTGGGTAGATGGCCAACAGATTGCTCGCGCATCTAACCTGGAAGGACTTGAAATACAGCTTTAGGCCAGTAACAGGGCCGGTGACGGACAAGGGTTTTTAGCGCAATTTTGAATAAGCTTTAAGAATGGAAAAAACGGAATACAGACTGGCGGAATTTAACAGGCATTTTGGTAAACCGGTCATGGCTGCTTTTGGCTTACTGGCCATTATCGCTGGTATCGCAGAGTTAAGCCTCGCGCTATTTTTTAACAGCAGCAGCTTTAACAACGGCAATCAGGCACAGATCGTTCTGGCCTTGCTACTTTTGCTAACAGGTTTAGTAGTTCTGGTGCTGCTAGGGTTGAATAAACTAAACCAGGCTGCCTTTCTTTTTTGCGCCAGTGGGCTGATTTTTACAACTGTTGCCGTAGGTGTTGCCGGCCTGGATAGTTTAGTTCCTGTACTCTATTTTCTGGTCTTGGTGGTTGCCGCCGCATTACTTAGTCCCCTGGCAGTGTTGCTTTTTGGCCTGAGTGGAACTGTGTGTTATGTCGGGATAAGTTTCTGGTTAATCAGCCGGTTACCCGCGCCTCTCCCTCTGGACAAAAGTATCAATATCCTGCTTCTGAGCCTGGTTTTAAGCCTTGCCAGCCTGTTACTGGCCTGGTTCAGCCGTAACCTGCGCCACCTGATCTACTCTGCCGAAAAACAGGTGCGAGAGATAAGCGAGCTTAACCAGGCGTTACAGTCTCACCGCCGGTCAGAGGCGGTAACAGCCCGGCAGGTTAGCGAGCTTTCCGGTATGTTGAGTGAACTTATACGCGAACAAGACACCTCTTCCTATGAGCAGACCAGAATGGTGACCGATATGGCGGCTACCACCCAGGAACTGGAAGCCGCAGCCCGGCGTATCGCCGATAGCGCCATGTCGGTTGCTACTGTGGCGGAAAAAGCTCAGCATAGCGTAGAAGCCGGGCAATCTGTAGCTTCTCAGGGAGTGGAAGCGATTGAATTATTACGGGAACGAGTGCAGGAGATTAACCTGAACATGCAGGGTCTGAGCCGGCAGTTGGCGCGGATAAGTGAAGTAACCAATCTTATCGGCGATATTGCGGACGAAACGAACTTACTGGCTCTTAACGCTACAATTGAGGCTGCAGGAGCCAGGGAGTACGGGCGGCGTTTCGCGGCAGTGGCGGAAGAAGTACAACGTCTCGCCCGGCGTTCGGCGGCGGCGGTTGAACAGATCCAGGAAACTGTCCAGGAAATCAATCAGGCCAGCAGCAAAGCGCTTGCTGCTACTGAACAGGGTCTAAAGGACGCCCAGGTGGGCGATGAACTGGCCGGTAGTCTCAAAGTTGCTAATGATGATGTGCTGCACCTGGTGCTTCAGACTTCTGGACTGGCTTCCAACATCGCCAGCGCTACCAGCCAGCAACGTGAAGCCAGCAGTCAGATCCTCGAACTGGTACAAAGAATCATTGACTCCGTGCAGCAGATTGCCAAAGCCAACCAGGAAGTAAGTACCATTGCCAGCAATCTTGAAGAAACTTCCGGACGCATGATCCACCCCGAAAATCTTGAAGATTTCAATGAAGGGGCTGCGGAGGCTTCGGATTACCTGGAGGCAGACGCGCGAAAGCTGGCTGAAGAAGATACTTTTTTCTTGGCTCGCAGCAAACTCAATTAAGCCGCCAATTGTGGTACTATATAGCAAACCCTGGCCGGTATTAACCGGCTTTTGGTTTGAATAGATCTAACACCTGATTTTCTAGAAAAGCTTTTTTCGGACAGTTGCTTTGAAAGTTCTACTGGTACAACTGCCGGTCCCTGATAACCGGCATTCTAACCTTCCTCTGGCCCTGGGTTATCTTAAAGCGATGGCCGATGCCGCTGCTATACCCGGCTTATCGGTAGAGTTACTCGAACCGTCTATTCAAAACCGGGGTGGGGATGCCCTGATTACCGAGGCTATTCTCCGCCACGACCCGGATATAGTGGGATTCTCGCTCTACACCTGGAACAGTAGCCGTACCCTGGGGCTGGCTCGCGCTCTCAAACAACGCGCGCCGGAAATCTTGCTGCTAGGGGGAGGGCCGGAAGTAAACTATGATGGTGATTTTGTCCTCTCCTCGCCTGATTTTGATTTCCTGGTACAGGGTGAAGGTGAACGCACCTTTGTCGAATTGCTGCGTCTATTAAACAAGAGCGGGCTTAAGGGGGCTCAGGAACGGGTAGCCGAGGCCGGTATTCGCGGACTTGGCTTTCGCAGGAAGTTTGGGCGAGTAGCAAACCTTATAGAGTTACCTCTGGCCGGGAGAGCCGTCCATGATTGGATATTTGGTGCACCCCAACCGGCTTTAGAAGACGTTAATATGGTGCCGTCAGCCTATCTCAGCGGGGCGCTGGAAGAACACCTCGGGCGCTATATTTCGATAGAACTTTCGCGCTGGTGCCCTTCCAAGTGTACCTTTTGCTACTATGGCAGGCAGGATTTGCCACGCGGAGGCAAACGCTATTTTGAGGTCGAACGGATACGCCAGGAATTACTCTTTGCTATGGAGCGCGGGGTCGAGCAAGTTCACTTTGTTGAGGCCAATTTAAACACCCTGCCGCACCTTGAACAGATTTATAGCACCATAAAGGAAACCGGGGCTAACCGCAAGATGAGCTTTTATGCCGAGTTGCGCGGTGAAGCCATTGACCGGGAGGAAGCCCAAAAGCTGGTAGAGTGCAACTTCAGTGTGGTAGAGGTCGGCCTGCAATCGGCTGTGCCCGAAGTAATGGCACGCGTGCGCCGCAAAAATCACCTTCCAAGATTGGTGCAAGGGGTGCGTAATCTGCGCTCGCTTGGTACTGAGGTTTTCCTGGATGTTATCCTGGGGCTGCCGGGAGAGACTCCTGAAACTTTCCACCGTACTCTTGATTTTGTGGAGCAAAACGATTTACAGCCCTACGACCTGTTTCATTTACAAATCCTATCCGGTACCCAGCTAAAAGCTGAAGTTTCTGCCGGGCAGCATGGTATTCACTATCAGCCTGCTCCGCCTTACTTTGTGCTGGAAACTGCCGAATTGTCTTTTGAAAAGCTGTGCGAGCTACGGCTCGAAACCCTCCAACGCAAGGGAGATCCCCTGGATACCGTACCCGGTCTGCCCCAGGCCGGACCTTTTGACCTGGCGGATGATTTAGCTGCTACCTCTGAAGAAGGTACACAAGTCGGCACTGTTGATTTCAGACCGGTTGAGCGAGTTGTGCTGGACTTTGACGAACAACTTAACCGGGAAGAATTAAGCAGGCTGGCTCGGCAACTGGGGAGCCATGTTACGCTATGGTTAAAGCCAGGCCAGGCCGGAGAAACTGTTATGACGGAAGCAGAGGAAGCCTTAAACTTACTCTCTGAGCCGAATCTGTCGGGGGTGTGGCAGCTTTTTGTAGAGACCGAGCGCCCGCTGACTGAGGCCGAGCAAAGTCGGTTGCTTAAAGCCATCCGGCACGAGGCAGGCTATCCTGATCGCCTGGGTGTATTCGCGCTCGGCCAGTCCGACCCGGCAGCATTTTCGCGCTGGCCCTCTATTAGCTTTTACCAGTTGTTACCCTATCACCCCGAAAATGCGGAATGGGCGACACCGGAGGTAGTGTGGCAAGTAACCCTGGCGAACAATAGCAGCTTATGGCCGGACCAACTGGCCGAGGTTGTGTCACGCCAGGGAGCAGGTGTCCAAATTAAGACACCCTCCGGTACTCAACCGGCTAAATTAAAGGCTGCTCTGGCAGGGATTGACCCGGGCAGCAAAACCCTCTGGCTGGCAGACTCTAAGCTGGCTGCCGGGATGGCTTTCGCCTTTGCAGAAGACAGCACCGAAGCCCTGACTAACCTGGATTATCCTTTGACAGCGCGGCTGAGTGGTGGAAGAATAACCGTGGCGCAACCGGCCAGGAAAAGCCTCGAACTGGCCGCGTTGCGCTGGGCGGTTTAAACCTAAACTTTACATAAATAAGAGCAAATTACTCTTTTACTTCATTTAGCTTGATAGAAGATGGGGCGGGTTTATCGGGGCGAGTAACCATAGTATGGGCAAAACGCAGGAAGTATTCCCGCATAAGCGAACGCGCCGGTTCCTGGATACCAACTTCATCGACCGAGGCCAGCATATGCTTCAGCCAGAGGTCTGCCTCGTGACGTCCGATTTCGAAAGGCATGTGGCGCATTCTGAGGCGAGGGTGGCCACGTTGCTGGTTGTAAATGGGTGGGCCGCCAAAGTACTGCATCAGGAAAAGATATTGTCCTTCTTTGCCCTCTTCCATATCTGGCGGGAAAACCGGTCTTAATTCAGGATCTTGCTCAATCTTTCCATAAAAAGTATCGACCAGGCGCTTGAAAGTAGGAGCGCCACCTACCATATCATAAACAGTTTGTTGCTCACTCATAGCTGACATTACACTAATTCTTCCTGGCACCGTGCTGGCGAATAAATTCTATAAATCCGCCAACGGTGCGTAAAGAAGAGTCTTTTTCATGGGTACGGTAATCATCTACCAACTGATCAAAAGAGAGGTTAGCCATTTCATCCGGCACACTATAACCGCTGATCTGTACGCGGATTTGCTCCAGGTCGGGTGGAGAAGCTTCTACCGTATCGGCCGTGCCAATCAGGGGGAAGCCTGTGCTATCTGCCATGGCCCGGACTTCATCAGAGCCACCCGAAACAACCAGCGCGAAATTCTGCTTGATGGCAACCTGTTTAAGGGTCTTCCAGGCCTGAGCTGTACTCAGCACATCCTGGTCATAAGCCAGTTGCAGGACAAAGTACTGACTGCTGGAAGTTAATGCTTCGCGCATAATCCGGCCAATTAGCCCGGCCAGATCCGCTTTTTCGGTACGCCCTGCTCCGGCACGTACATAAATTACTCTAGGTTGTTCTTCGTTCACTGGTGAAAATTTTCTGTTGAATGTAAAGTATCAGTTTTAAATCTTACCCCGAAAGAATCTTTGATCAGTACCTTGACCCAGGCTGCTTATCAGCCCTCAAGTCAAAAAAGAGTTAAACCATACCGGGTTTGATAGTGACAATTAAAAGAGAGTAGTAGCAGGAGTAACCTGCTAACCACCCTCCTCCCGACATAGTTATTATATGTTACAGTCGGAGTCAACGCAATAGCTCATACTTCAATTAAGAAAGTGAATGAATTGTACTCTGTAAAGGAAAAAACAGGTAACTCTGTTCCTGAACGGATGAACAAACAGTCAATAAGACAACTTTGATGCAGGTAACTTTCTTTTTGTATGAAAATGAGGTATGATGAACACAATTCATTCTAAGGAGCAACTTTACTTATTAAAGTATTTTTCGTAAATTAAATTGGGATAGTATTTCCTTGATTAAGAGACGCGTGCAGGAATAAATATAAGAACAGGGTTGTTCTTTTTAATGGTTTGGGCATGTCATCTACTGAAGATACCAGCGATAAAACACCACCATATAAACCAGCCTTAGCCGGCGGCAATGGCGCTCAAGTGCCGGCAGGGAGCGGGAATTCTCAAAAACCGGTAGAACCCGTTATTCCTCCTGCCAGCCAACCGGCTGCGCCAGAATTCGATTTTCAACTCCAGCAAAAACCAGGACATCAAACTGAAGAAGATCTCCCCCAGGAGGCTCTGGAAATTAGACGCCTGAAGCGCCATTACGCCGCTACAATGCGCTTGATGGAAGTTGCCAATACCTATAAAAACCAGGCAGACATCGTTTTAGCGTCTTTACAGACGGTAGCGGAACTGGTAGAGGTAGAATTTGCTGTTTTATGCCGGTTTGATCCTGACCAGCGGTTACTGCTGGCGGTTACACCGGTTTACAGTTCATTATCTCAGAAGGGTTCTCTTCTCTCTTCGCTGGAAAATCTACGTATCAATCTTGATGAGCCGGGTTTAGCGGCGCGAGTCTTTTTAAGTAAACAAATTAGTTACCATAACTACTTAAAAAGATCTTCAGCTTCTGAAAATACCCAGGCCAGTTCCAGTTCCGCCTACAATACCCTGATAGCGCCTCTGATCGTGGATCAGAAGGTGGAGGGCCTTTGTATTCTGGTGAATAAAAGAGCCGGCGAATTTGAAACTCACGATGTTCAGGAGATGCAGGCACTGACCCCGGCCCTGGCAAATTTGCTTAAAAACTTCCTGCGGTTAAATCATCTTGAGCAGCAAGAGCGGCGTAACCTGGCAGTATTGGAAGCGGCGGTAGACGGCTATGTTGAGGTAAATCGCGACTTACGTATTATTCATTTTAGCACCGGGGCGGAAAATCTGACCGGGCTGGCCGCCAGTAATGCTCTGGGCCGCACCTGTACGGAAGTGCTTATGCCTCATTCGCCGGAAGGTGAGGCGCTCTGTAATAACTGCCCATTGCAACGCTCTTTTCAATACGGTGTTTCGGTAACCAATGTTGAAACCCTGATCCGCAATCACGAGAGTGAAGAAACCTGGGTCTCTTGCAGTTATACGCCGGTTAGAAACGCCCAGAAGCAAATCGTTTCCGGGGTTATAACTATCAAGGATATTTACAGGCTAAAAGCGCTCAGTGAGGAATTGCGGCAGCAGGCCCAGCAGCAAGAGAGTCTCCTGGGGGTTAATAATGCCATCAATGGCTTGAGTAACATTGAAGAAATTTACCGTGTCTCTCTCGATGAAATTTCAAACGCCATTGGTTTTGACCTGGGTGCGATTCATTCCATAAATCCCGAGAGCCAGGAATTAATGTTGATGTCTTTCATGGAGAAGGAGAAAGAGTCCAGTAGCCCCGAAGGTTTTATCAGTGATGAAGAAAGAACTCAACGGCTGCTGCCAATTTCCGGTCTACTCGGAGTGAGAATGAACAAACCTGGCCTGGCTCTGGGCGGTATTGGTCTTTCCCTGGATGATGAAGATGACCATACACATGGCACTAATAAATTCCAGTCTCACCGGGCTAACGCTAATGGCTACCGTTTTGTGACCAAAGATATCCGCTGGCTTGAGTCGCATATTTACGTGCATGATTGCGAAGCCCTGCGCCAGAACGAAGCTTATATGTCGGTGAATATGCCCGGCAAAACCAGTTGCCTTGTACTTAAGGAATTTAAAGAGTTACAGTCGCATCTTTGCGTACCAATTAAGACCCAGGAACGCACTTACGGTGTTTTACACCTGGCCAGTCGCAGGCCTTACGCTTTCTGGGGTAGCGATTTCATGCTGGCGGTCAGTATTTGCAAACAAATTGCGGTTGCGGCGGAACGGGCCCACCTCTTTGAACAGGTGAACAAGTTAGCCCGCACAGACCCTCTTACCGGTCTTTATAATAAACGGGAGTTCTGGGAACGGATTGAACGTGAAGTGCGCAGAGCTGACCGCCGTCAGAGCCCTCTTAGCTTAATAATGATTGACCTGGATCGCCTGAAGTGGATCAATGATTGTTTTGGACATTCGCAGGGGGATTTACTTTTAGCCCGGTTGGGCGAACTAATCCGGCGTGAATGCCGTTCCAGCGATATAGCTTTCCGGTATGGTGGGGATGAGCTCTGTATTATCCTGCCCGATACAAACCAGGATGAGGCAAAGGTGGCGGCAGATCGTCTACGGCGCGAGGCTCGCTTAATTCCTATTACCTCCGATAACGATCCGATTGTAATAGGAGATGAAGGCCGTATCACTATGAGTGTGGGTATAGCCTGCTACCCGCATGATGCCGATAGCCCGGCTCAGCTTTTTGAAAATGCCGATACCGCTATGTACCGGGCCAAGGAAACCGGCAAAGACCGCTCGGTAATCTTCGATGGCCAGATTGACCGCAACCGCCTCAATTATCGCCGTCGGGCAGATATTGAGTACAAAGATGACCGCTTATTGCCCCCTCACTCGTAAAGATAAAGATAGCTGCCAGAGAGCTTTCTTAACCCCCGGTCGAATATCTTGCTATCCCTACCGTTGGAAGCTCAACTTAATAGGAAAGATCTTTGTTAATGAATAATTGTGGGTAGGTAATAATGCCGTTAACTCTGACCTCCCAGTGGAGATGGGGGCCATTGGAACGCCCGGTCGTACCTACCTTGCCAATTATCTGCCCTTTCTTTATTTCATCTCCCGGCGCTACTAAAATGCTGCTGAGATGGAAGTAATAACTGGTTACTCCCAAGCCATGATCCAGCGCAATGGCATTCCCGCGTACCCTTAATGGTCCTGTAAAAACAACCCTGCCGTCAGCGGGAGCGGCAACAGGCGTTCCCTGGTTTTGGGCGATATCAATCCCACCGTGATAGTAACTGCTGGCATCAGGGGCATCAGCGAAGCTACGAAATTCGGCAAACTGTGTGGTAATTTCTCCCAGAACCGGCCAGCTCCAGAAGCCATTCCAAAGCCGGGTTGGCGTAAAGGAATTGTAGGCCACGGCTAGCTGTTTGTTATCATAATCTTCGTTAACAGGGTCAATCAGATTTTGTTTATCACCCGGGAGGGAGAGATTTTGATCCGGAAAGTTGTATTTAATTACGTTGATGGGCATGTTCAGTTCCCGGCTTCGCCCGGCAGGATCAGTATAAGAAATCTGAAGAGGATAGGTTTTGACATCAGCCCAGGGCGCGAACGCTTTAAAAGCCCAGAAAGCTGAGCCTGTTTTGGTCAGTTTTAGTGCTTCTTCCCCGACATTCCCTTTCAGGTCTTTAGGTTCCCAACCCGAATCAGACGCCAGGCGCACCGCCAGGGTACGGCCCTGGTATATTTCATTCCCATCAATGTCAAGGTCAATATTCAGGCGAGTAGGGCGCGGCCAGCCTTTTGCTTTCAACAGTGCGTCCCCGGCATTGCCTGTTTCCACCTGGCCGGTGTTACCCTGAATTTGTAAAAAGCCTCGCTCGAAATACTGTATGGTCTGGTCGTTGCTGCTAATTTCGCCGCTGATGGGATAACCCAGCAGACTTAATCCGTTATTTTTATCCCAGTAAGATTTAAATTTGCCTGAGATTACCTGCTTTGTAGCGGCAAAATAAGTTCGAGTTGAGCTATTACCGTTATTGACTGCCGGTTCAAAAGTGAGGTCAAGGGCTGTAGCTAACTGACGACCCAGAAATCCCAGTTGTACTCGGTTTTTCGGGTCGGTTTCCTCAGGGTGAAGTTCGAGTAAGGCTTTTTCAAATAACTGGACAGTATGATTATTCTGAGTAAATTCTTCGCTTAAAGGATTGCCGAAAAGGTTTGCACCGTCCTGCTGCTTCCAGTAAGTCAGGAAATCCCCGGATATGTAGTGGCCGGTTTCACCAACATAAATTTTATCATCTGGTAAAGCCTGTGTTGAACGAGGGAGCGAAGCAGTCAGGGGTTGCTCCGCCGTGACTCTCTGCAAACCTATTCTGGAGCCTGTAATCAGTTGGCTGTTGCTGCTGGAAGCCTGGGCTTCCACCATTGCCGAGGCGGTTCCTACCTGGGTCAAACAGGCTGGAACGAGCGATAGAAGAATGGCTACCAGCATTATGACGGCAACGATTGCGCTGATACGTTCCCATCGAGCGGGGCGCCGGCGATAACTATTGTAGTTATTAGTCTTTTTGGGGGTTCCACCGCCTATTGGCCGGTTAGCAGCCTGACGACGTCGTTCTTCCTGGCTTGGTCCGCTCTTTCGGTTCTGGTTCTTCGGCATGTAATAAAAAAAGATCCTCTTATTCTCTATAAGTTTAAGGATAAAAGAGACTAAAATAGCAGCGTAGCTACACACTTTTTCCGGGCAATCTTAACTTATTCAGCCCGGCTTGTAAAGTTAATATCTGCTTAAATCTGCTATAAAGCCAAAAAGCTTTACATAAACTATTTAATGTAAGCTGACTTATTTTTTCGGTTTATGTGTTTTGTCAGGAGGTGGATCGGGTGTTGAATTGGGAGGTGGGTTGTTGCTGTTGCCATTCGTGTTTGGTGGGTTTGTTGGATTTGGTGGCTTATCTTTTCCGTTGCCATTCCCATTCCCGTTGCCATTCCCATTCCCCTTACCCTGATCAGGTGGGGCCGTTGGATTAACACCAGAACCTGGCGGTTGACTACCTTGATTTGGAGTAGGCGTAGCTGTTGGATTTGGGGCCGGAGTTGGCGTATCCTTTTTGTTATTTTTATCTTTGCCTGTATCCGGAGTAGGTGTAGCCGGACCCGTATCAGAATTGCCAGGATTAGGGGTTGCAGGTTGTACTACTACAGGCTGTGTTGTTACAGGCTCTTGAGTAGGAGTTGGCTGATTTTTACCCGGATTACCATTCCCGTTACCTTTACCGGGATTGCCCTGGTTGCCTTTACCGTTATTATTGCCGGCACTATTTTGATTGCCATTGTCATTCCCTTTGCCCGGATTGCCTTTACCCGGCTGAGTATCAGCCGGAATAATGGGCGTGGCAGTTGGCGGGAAAGGCGTTGCGGTAGGTAGCACCGGCATAGGCGTGGCCGTGGGTATTGCTGGCTCAGTTGTCGTAGCAGCATCCTGGGTTGAAGGATCGGCAGTAGTGCTGGAAACCCCAGGCTTAGTAGTAACAGGTGAGTCAGGCCTGCTGGTTTTATTGCTGCCATCTACCAGAGATGGGCTGTTAGGTGCATTCGTTGGTGTAGCACCGAGTGTTGGCGTAATACCCGGTGTAGGTGTAGTAACAGCCGCCCTGGTAGTTTGCACCTGGTCGATTAAAGTATCTAACTCCTGTTCTGACTTTTGAATGGCAATATCGTTAGGAGCTTTGCCGGAATTATTCTCGGTTAGCTTACTTTTTAATTGCTCCAGTTTTTGTTGCTGCTGGGCAAGTTTATTTTGCTGTTGAGTGGTTAGATGTGCTCCTGTAACCTGCTTAGCGTTTGTTACGGCATTACGGTACTCGCTGGCGGCAAGATCGATTGAGCCGTAATGCCCCTTCTGTACCAGCATATCAATTTCCTGCAAACGCCGGTCGGCAAAAGCAAGGGAAGCGGAGGCTTTATCTTCGGCAGAGAAGGCGAAAAATTCCCCGGTTTTTTCCAGCCATAACTTGAATCCGTAAAGACCGTCTCCTGGCTCGCTGGCCTGGGCTACTCCCGCTAATGAGCTAAAAGAGATCAAACTGACCAGCACCAGTGCGGCTACCCATCGTAAGGCCTGGTTGCGCCATTTGGCCTGGGTAACAACTGGGGTTTTTACTGGGGTGGCGTGGGCTTCCGGTTTTTCTAAACGCCACTTGGCCATAGTTATAGGCGGTACAGTTTCTTTACGCTGTTTGCGCCATTTAGCCATCTCTACAACGGATGGTTCAGGATTACTCTGTGTTTCAGGTTCGGTATCTGGTTGATCGCGCCATTTAGCCTGTTCTACTGTAGGCTGGCTGCGCCACTTAGCTTGCTCAATAGTGGGCTGTTCAAATACCTCTGTAGGTTTGTTCGCCTGATGCTGTTTTTCATCCAGTGCGGGATCATTCTCGCTACTGACAGATTCTGATTGTAGCTGATTACGCCATTTAGCCATTTCCACGCCGGGTTGCATGGAGTTGTTACCAAGGCCGGGAACTTTTTCAGCTTTAAAACCGGGATTATGGCCACTATCGGCAGCCTGTGGAGGAATACTTTTAACTATTTCCGGCTCAATTAAGGCCCAGATTTTATTTAGATTTGGAACGGGTAACTGTGACTTAAAATTCTCTCCTGCTACGGTCAGTTTTAGAGCAAGCCGAACATCACCTTCAATTTCGGCCCAGGTTGCGCCGTACCGCTCCGAACCTTCTCTGAGGTCTAGTTCACCACGCCGGATAGCGGCAACTGCTTCTTCAACTAGTTGGCTAGTTGGCTTCTCCAAAAATAATCTCCCGTTTCAAACTCTTTCGCAACGCATCATGAGCGCGGAATAATATACCGCGTACAGTTACTTCTGATTTGTCCATAAGCCGCCCGATTTCGGCATGCCCAAGCTCTTCAACGTATCTGAGGTAAATTACCTGCTGCTGATCGTAAGGTAATTTTAGTACCGCTTTGCGTAACTCCTCATACTCGGCCATTTTATCGCTTTGATAGTCAGGATTATTAAAGCGATTGCCATCAGCGATATCATAGGCTTCGTCGATTGAAGTGAAAATGGTTTTCTGGCTCTTACTTTTGCTGTAGTTTATGACCTGATTATGAGCAATAGTGTAAAGCCAGGCCAGGAAGGGTGTGTTGCTTTGTTGATAGCGACCAACTGCTTTCCAGGCATTCATAAAGACCTGTGCCGTGAGATCTTCAGCTTCGGAGGGCGGCTGAACTCTGTAAGCAATATAACGATAAACTGCCGCAGCGTTATACTGGTAAAGTTCGCCAAATGCATCTACGTCACCTCGTATGGCAGCTTCAACCAGACTCCGTTCATCAACTGAACGGGTGGCGCTATCCTGCTCGTGCGTATTTTGAGGGTCGTTAGTTTGCAATTAGCCCCAACCTCTTGTTTTCAAAAGGCTCAAATTATATAACAGTTCAAAGGTGAATTCGTTTGAGATTTTGTACAGAATTTTTAAAATAGCAATTTTTAGACCACGGAAACAATATAAACTGCTAAAGCCTGCCGGTGATATCGGCATCTTTAAGTATAACACTACTAGTATATCACCTCTATAGGTAATTTGGGTATTGTACCTCTTTTTAATGCTGGTCCGGCCTGTGCTAAAAAAAGCAATAAAGTAATAAGGGTAAGAAATTGATGTAGAGGAAAAGAGGTGGAGGTAGCGGAACGGATGGAAACGCCTGTTAACAGTCTTGCCGGAATGCGTGTAGCGATCATAGCAACGAATGGTTTTGAACAAGTAGAGTTAACTGAACCGCGTAAAGCTCTTGAAGAGGCCGAGGCAATAACGAGTATGATTATGAGAGAAGTGTTAAGAAAGAAGTAGAAAAATAGAAAGGAACCAAAAATGGATCAACAGCAAAACTATGACGAGCAAAACAGACAAGAACACGGCTTGACCTCTGATGAAGCCCGCCAGGCCGGCTTACCCGATGAGAAACTTCAGCCGGGCAAGGATTACAAAGTTGATAAGGGCCGCGACATGACCAATCCCGCTACTCAACAGATAGAAGGTCAAACCGGCGTTAACGATGATGATATTAGCCAGCGCGATGGGTATCAGGAAAAAATATAGCAAGATATGACCGGGCACTGCCCGGTTTTTCTTTAGATAAAACCATGACCCTCCCGTTAAGTATATTTTTACTTTCCCTAATATTAAATAGTTTTAAGGCAAATGGCACGCATATTGCTTTTAATTTAGTAACAAATGAAATCCTGAAGGAGATTTTATCTGTTGGCAGGAAAGGGGGTAACAGTCTGACTGTTACCGGAAACCGTGGTTATACATGAATGCAGAGTCAATCTCTGGCTTTTCAGGCTAACCGCAAAGAGAAGGAGTAAAAAAGTGGCAACAGTAGCAGGATTATTTGAAACACGAGAGGATGCTGAACGAGCTATTCAGCAGCTAAGAAGCAATGGTATTGATGCTTCTAACATAGGCATTGCCATGCAAGACCGCAATGAAATGCGAGCCGCTGCTGAAAATACCGGGGTTGATGCCGGTACTGCTACCGCTACCGGCGCTGTAACCGGTGGTGTCTTAGGTGGTGGTCTGGGTTTGCTGTTAAGTGCCATTGGCGCTGTTACCGTGCCTGTGATCGGACCTATTATCGCCGCGGGCCCATTGGTTGCAGCTATAACCGGGGCAGGCGCAGGCGCAGTAGCGGGCGGACTGGTCGGCGCTTTAACCAGCGCCGGGGTTCCTGAGGAAGAAGCTCGGGTATACCAGACCGGTGTAGAACGCGGTGGTGTGCTGGTTACCGCCCATGTACCTGATGACCAGGAAGGCTTTGTCCGCTCTGCTTTCAACCAGTACGGCAGCCTGGATGTACATGAAGCCCGTAATACCTTCGATACCGAACCAGATTTCCGCTTTGGCAAAGGTCGGCGTCTGCGCACTGACTACAATCCTGATGATACCACCACTCGCACAGGCGAACGCGGTGGCTGGGTTGGCGATGCCGCAGGCGGCGCCGCGGGCGCGGTCGGTGGTGGCGTAATTGGTGGCCTGGTCGGAGGCCCAGTAGGCGCAGCAGCCGGGGCAGCCATTGGCGGCGCAGCGGCAGCCGGGGCAGCCCACGTGGCTGAAGATGAGCGTGGCAGTAATGCCGGACCGATGACCGGTGGTGCCACAGGCGCAGTAACCGGTGGTGCCATAGGCGCTATCGGCGGCCCGATTGGAGCGGCGGCAGGTGCCGCCATTGGTGGCGCAGTGGGCGCAGCAACCGGTGATGCGGCTACCAAAGCTTCAAAAGATGGCGTGGATGATGTGAACCGCGGTAACGATACGACAGATACGGGCGCGGTACCACCCGGCAGCGATCTTCGCTACAATAATGACCTGGGTTCGGATAACCCCTTAAACCGCAGTGAGGGCAGCATTGATCGCCTGAATACTGCCAGCGGCAGCGTCAATCGCGACTACACTGAAGGCCGGGGTACGGGCATTCATGACGACTATACTCCTACCGGTGGCGATGCCGGGAACTTCTCAACCGGCCGCGACGATTTGAATAACTCTGACCTGCGCGTTAACAGCAACTATGCCTCTACTGATGCTCAAACACGCCGCCCGGATGATGCCGACTATGTGGCCGGAACCGGAATGAGTGGTGCCTCACGCGATATTGATCAGAATGAAGTAACCGGTACTAATTTCACCGGTGGTTACGGCGCCAATACCGGGCTCTCCAGCGACTATACCGGCGGTAGCCGGGCGGCCACTGACTATTCTGCCGGTACTGCTCGCAGCCTTTCTGATGAAGGCCTGGGTGATACTTCCCGGGTAAGTACCAGCGATGTCAGCGACCCTACTATGAGCGGTGGCTATACCGGTGGCGGCATTAGCACCAGCGACACCGGTATCAGTGGCACTGGCATGAACCGTGACTACACTACTGGCAGCGCTAACCGCGACCAGATGGCCGGTAGCGGTATGCGTGGCGACTATACCGGAAGTGGTACCAGCCGCGATTTTCCTTCCAGTTCCGGCACCACCGATGACCTGACCGATAGCACTACGGAAGACTTATATACTGATGCGGACCGCACCAGAGATGCCAATCGCCGTCCTTATGAAGGTTACTCTACCGGCAGCGGCAGAGACCAGGATGGTGTCTACCGTGATAAAGAACCGCGTGACGATGACCGCACTCTCTAAAACCTAACTTTCCGGTTAAATCAAAAACCTGCCTCAAAGGGCAGGTTTTTGATTTCTAATGCTTAATAATTAGTATGCTTTAGCGCACACCAAGAATGATCTCGATGGTTAGCTGGTCGAGTTTTTCATATTTATAGCCGCGATTAGCCAGTTTTTCCAGGTCAAACTGGTAATCCTTGAGCTGTTTGGCAGTTTCGGCTGAGTAGCCGTTCAGCAGACCGCCAAAGCTCTGGTCGCCTCCGTTAACCTCTGCCAGCAAGGCCTGAATCTCAGGGTCAGCCGCAAAGCGTTTGGCCTTTTCCTTGAACATGTTGTAAGTGCGCATACAACCAAGCGCAAAATCCCAGACTCCCTGCTCGTCCTCGGTCCGGTAAGCGTGGGCGTCAAAGTGGCGCGGGCCGGTATAGCCTTTTTCTTCCAACAACTTGACCAGGAAGAAGCTATTCTTGATCGTTTCGCTGCCGAAGCGCAGGTCCTGATCGTAGCGCGGCCCTTTTTGATCGTTCAGATCAATATGGAAGAGCTTGCCCGCTTCTAAAGCCTGGGCTACACCATGCATGAAATTCAGCCCGGCCATATTCTCGTGGGCAACTTCCGGGTTCAAACCAACCATGTCTGGATAATCAAGGGTGTAGATGAAAGCCAGCATATGACCGACTGTGGGGAGATAGGTGTCGTTACGTGGCTCATTCGGTTTTGGTTCAAGGGCAAATTTAAGATCGTAACCCTGATCTTTGACATAGCGGCACAGGAAGTTAAGAGCTTCGCGCATTCTCTTCAGGGCAATCGTGGGGTCTTTGGAGGCTTCGGCATCCAGGCCTTCGCGCCCGCCCCAGAATACATAGGTCTTAGCCCCTAGTTCTACTCCCAGGTCAATCGCTCGCATGGTTTTTTGCAGGGCGTAAGCGCGCACTCCCGGATCTACAGCGGTAAAGGCTCCATCCTTGAAGACCGGGTGGAAGAAAAGATTAGTAGTAGCCATTGGCACTACCATGCCATAATCATTCAGGGCCTGCTTGAAGTCGCGTATAATCCGGTCGCGCTCGGCAGGAGTAGCATCGAAAGGCACCAGGTCATTATCATGGAAGTTAATGCCCCATGCGCCTAATTCAGAGAGGTTCTTAACTGTCTGCACAGGATCAAGGGCCGGTCGTACGAAATCGCCAAAGGGGTCGCGACCCCGGTTACCGACGGTCCATAGACCGAAAGAAAACTTATCTTCTTTTTTAGGAGCATACTGATCGCTGGTGGCTTCCTTTGCCAGGGTAGGCGGTAATAAGGTATCCGTCATGATTACTCTCCTTTACTTTCCTTTTCCTCCAACTTTTACTACCATAGACATTATATCCCTTCCTGACAAGATCTACCATTTATAAAAGTCGGGCAAGCTCAGGCTTTTTCACTCAAAATAAAGAGAGCGCCGGCCTTAATAACCGGCGCTCTCTTTATTCCAAAAACTAAAACTCGTAAACCAGCCGAGCTTTTATCTCACCCCTTAATACCGCTGCAAAGTCTTCATTAACAGTTTCAATCCGCCGTTTTTCGTAACTGACTGTGGTCTTTCCGGCGGCATGCAGTTCAAAGACCTCTTGCAAATCGGTGTGGGTGCCGACAATTGAGCCCACCACTTTAAGACCTTTCAGGATGGTCTCAAAAATAGGAAGCTGCATGTAGTTATCCGCGGGCAGAGCTACCAGCGAAAGAGTACCACCGCGCCGCAAAGAGTTCAGGGCCTGCTCGAAAGCTCTGGGAGAAACAGCCGTAGCAATGGCAGAGTCAGCCCCGCCTAATTTCTGGATTTCACTCGCCACGTCTTGTTGGGCAGCATTGATCGTAAAGTCTGCGCCAAGTTCGCGGGCCAGGGCTAATTTCTCTTCGGTTACGTCTACCGCTACTACGCTTGCCCCGGCTATCCGGGCATACTGCATGGCCATATGGCCCAGACCACCAATTCCAAAGACGGCTACCAGGTCAGAAGGTCTCACCTGCGCCATTTTAACCGCTTTGTATGTGGTAACGCCTGCACAGGTCAGCGGGGCGGCGGCGAAGGGGTCTACCCCCTGCGGAACAATTACCACGTTACGAGCAAAAGCTTTTACGTACTCGGCATAACCACCGTCAATAGAGTAGCCTGTATTCAACTGTTTTTCGCAAAGCGTTTCCCACCCGGTATTGCAATATTCGCATTCACCACAGGTGTAACCCAGCCAGGGTATCGCTACGCGGTCCCCTTCCTTAATATTGGTTACACCGGGTCCGATGCTCTCTACGATGCCCACGCCTTCATGGCCCGGAATGAACGGCAGGTTTGGCTTGACCGGCCAGTCACCGTGCGCCGCGTGAATGTCAGTATGGCACAGGCCGGAAGCTTCGATTTTGACTATAATCTGGCCGAGTCCGGCTTCCGGTTTCGGCATTTCCTCTATTTGCAGGGGCGCTTTGAACTGGTGAACTACCGCCGCTTTCATCATAGTCCGGGTAGCTTTTGTAATTCGGTCGGACGCCTGTATCATTTCGAGCGTCATGATGAGACTCCTTTCTTCTCTCACCGCTGAGAGGCGCTTGGGCATCAAAATTAATCGAAATTCCTGTTCGGCTATCTTTTCAGTGAAAAGGGCAATTCTAATAAAACCGGCCAGGTATTATCCAGCCAGGTAAATTTCCAAAGAAGCTTGTATTCAGAATCCCCTTTAACT
The DNA here is from genome assembly GCA_036261665.1 of Chloroflexia bacterium. GTDB lineage: Bacteria > Chloroflexota > Chloroflexia > Chloroheliales > Chloroheliaceae > 54-19. The sequence continues at coordinate 6,748 of DATAKM010000109.1, read as the reverse complement.
TTGTGAAAATTATAACAAATAGAATTCTTAATGTCAAGATACAAATAAGCCAAAATGAATAAATTATTGCGAATTGGTCTGATTGGCAAAGAATAGCTGCTTTTTGCTCATTTTTGACGAAGATTTACCGTGATTTAAAGTGAAGTGACTTAAAATAGTAGGTGGGAAACCGGAAGGCCTTAGGCCTGCGCAATTAAACTTACTTGCCCTCTTGGTAAGTCAGTGTTGAAATTGTTGTTCAAGGAGGTTTAGGAAGTTATGCAGATCGAGAAGTGGAATCCTTTCCGCGAACTGGCGGCTCGCCAGAACTGGATGGATCGCTTTATGGAAGAATTCTTTGGCGACGAGAGCCTGTTACCAGTGCGCACTGCAACTGCACCGGCAGTGGATTTGAAAGAAACCGAAAAAGGTTATGAACTGCATGCCTCGATGCCAGGTTATAAACCAGAGGATATCCAGATTGAGATCAACCAGGATCTTGTAACTTTACGTGGCGAACTTAAACCGGAAGAGCACGAAGAGAAAAAGGACAATTACATCTATCGTGAACGCCGCACCGGTTCGTTCTACCGCCAGATTCGGTTGCCTGCTCCTGTTGACATGAACACAACTGAAGCCGAACTGAAAGACGGCGTTTTAAGCATCGTTATGCCCAAATTAACGCCAACGGAGGTAAAGCGAGTAGAAGTTAAAGCTACTAAATAACAATTAAATAGCCCATCTTACCGGCAAGCGAAGATACAAAACTCTCCTTGCGGAAGAAAGACTTCGAAGAGGACTCCCGGTACGCGCCGGGAATCCTTCTTTTTTAAAACCCCTCTTTTTTCAACTATAAAGGTATTGACAAGAATTTTGGAACGTGCTAAAAATATAGTACGTGCTAAAAAGATTGTACATAAAGTTAGAGTTTACAGTTTGTACTGGATCTACTGGAGACAAAGAGGGTTAATTTGGAATTAGAGGTAGAGAAATTAGATCAGGGTCAGCCAGCGGAGGTACCGATTCTATCTGAGGAGGTACCGGTAGCAATGCCTGAATTGCCTTTAAGTTTTCCTGTCAATACTTTACAGCAATTTAAAGCTATCAGTGATCCGTTGCGAAACCGTATTTTGAGTGTTATCAGGCACCAACCGGCCACCGCCAAGCAACTGGCCGACTTACTGGGGGCATCTCCCGGTACGGTGGGGCATCATTTGCGGGTGCTGGAAGAAGCGGGTCTGGCAAAGATAGTGGCGCGTCGCCTGGTACGCGGCATTGTTGCCAAGTATTACACGCGTACTGCGCGAATCTTTCAGTATGACCTCGTTGAGGAACTGGTAGGTGAGGATCAGATAAATTTAGAATTTCTGAACCAGATGCGTGATGAACTTCTAGAGTCCAGGGTACGTTTTCACTCTGAAGGCAATAGCAAGATTGCCTTTCCTCACGCTCGTCTTACTGAGGAAAGGGCCTCTTATTATAGCCAGCGCCTGGAGGAACTGGTCGATGAATTTCTAAACGAACCGCTCGGTACGGGGGACCCGGTTTATAGTCTGGGGATATTATTCTTCAAGTCTCCGCCCTATATGCAAAAAGTTAACCTTCCGGCGGATGCAACACCCGAAGAGTCACTATCCGCTGAGAGTAAAGCAGATTAAGTAGATCAAACAAAAAGAGAACTTTAAAGTCCTGAATTACTGGCCTTAATTGAATGAAACTAAGAATGAAACCAACTCGTGGAGGGTTAGATTAATGCGCTCCAAGTTTACAGGCTTATGGCAGCACCCCGACTTCCTGAAATTATGGGCTGGCGAGACAGTTTCGCTCTTTGGCTCACAGGTTACCTTGCTGGCCTTGCCCCTTACTGCGGTACTCGTTTTAGACGCTAGCCCTTCCGAAATGGGCCTGCTGGGAGCGGTAGAATTTTTGCCCTTCCTTGTGCTGAGTTTATTTGCCGGTGTGTGGGTAGACCGTTTACGCCGCCGGCCTATACTTATCTCAGCCGATTTTGGGAGGGCTATCCTTCTGGCGTCAGTACCGTTAGCCGCCGCTTTTAATTTTCTGAGCATGCCCTATCTTTATGTGGTTGCTTTGCTGACCGGCGTCCTGACCGTTTTCTTTGATGTAGCCTACCAGAGTTATCTGCCTTCCCTGGTAGAACGCCAACAACTGGTGGAAGGCAACGGGAAACTGGAAGTCAGCCGATCGGTGGCGCAGATAGCCGGGCCGGGTGTAGCAGGAACGCTGGTTCAGCTTGTTACCGCTCCGATTGCTATTGCAGTAGATGCTGTTTCGTTTTTGCTGTCGGCGCTCTTTTTAAGTTTTATTAAAAAGGCTGAGCCGCCTAAGGTCAAAACCAGTGACAAAAAGACCAGTATCTGGAAGGAAATAGGCGAGGGCCTGGGAGTGGTGCTGGGTAACCGGGTATTGCGCTCTATCGCCGGCTGTACCAGTACCAGCAATCTATTTGGTAATATTCTACAGGCCGTATTTACCATTTATGTCATTCGAGAACTTAAACTTAACGCCGCCACGCTTGGTCTGGTGCTGGGGGTAGGTAGCATTGGCGCCTTGCTGGGAGCGCTTAGCTCCGGTTGGCTGGCTCGCAGGCTAGGCCTGGGCAGGACTATTGTTATTTCTTCAGGTATTTTCGGGGTTGGTAACATCTTTTTTGTAGTGACGGGAGGCGCTCCAAACCTGGCTATTCCCCTCTTAATCGCAGGTTATTTCATTAGCAGTTTTTCTAACCCTGTCTACAATATCAACCAGGTGAGCTTGCGGCAGGCCATTACGCCGCACCACTTGCAGGGTCGTATGAACGCCAGCATGCGTTTTATGGTCTGGGGTACGATGCCGATAGGCTCTATTATAGGCGGGTTGCTGGGCGATGCAATCGGGTTGTGGGGTACAATAGTAGTGGGCACAGTTGGTTCTTTTCTTGCCGTGTTGTGGGTATTCTTTTCGCCGGTGCGGGCGCTTCAGTCCCAACCTGAGCCTGTTGTGGAAGAAACCCTTACTCCTGCCGCATCCTGATACCTGGTAAATCAAAGTACCAAAAAAAGAGATTTTCCGCCTAGAAAAGGGAAATCTCTTTTTAGTTGGCATCTTTTAAATGATAAGGCCGCATTTCCGGCTAGCTAGGCTTCAGTGGCGGTAGCTATGGCCAGAGAAGCCTTACTTTCCAGCTTTATTTCAGCGGAAGGCAGGGCTATGACTTCCTCTAATACTTTAGCCAGTTCTTTTAAGCGATAGGGCTTGCAGATTAAACCGCTAAAGCCATATTCCCGATATTCAGCCATTACCGTGTCGTTGGTATAACCGCTACAAACAATTGCTTTTACAGCAGGGTCATACTCTTTGAGCTTTTGCACGGCTTCTTTGCCGCCCATTCCCCCCGGCACAGTTAAATCCATTATTACGGCGGCAAACGGATGACCGGTTTCATGTGCTAAACGATAGCTGCTGATAGCTTCGTTACCATCCGAAGTTACTTCAACATTATAACCAAGCGCATCCAGCAACTCGCGAAATAATTCTCGAATATTGGGGTCGTCATCCATCACCAGTACGCGTTTGTTTTGTTGTATCGTTGACAATGGTTCCTCCTTAACAGGTTTATCAACTTTATGTTCAGCGGCACTTGCAGGCAAATAAATCTTGAACATTGTACCTTCTCCGATTTTTGACTTTACTTCGATACGTCCCTGATGCTTGTGTATAATAGAGTGACAGATAGCTAAACCAAGTCCGGAGCCACTTTTTTTAGTCGTAAAGTAAGGGTCAAATATTTTTGTCAGGTTCTCCTGGCTGATGCCATTCCCAAAATCCTGAATGGTAATTTTCACTTGTTTGCTGGTTTCGGGAACTGTTTCCAGTAAAGCGGGCGTATTGGATATTTCGTTATTAGCTTCTATAACCAACTTGCCACCTTCCGGCATAGCCTGGATGCCATTAATAACCAGGTTTTGAATTACCTGACTTAACTGGCCGGTATCGGCTTCAACAGGCCAAAGATCCGGTTGCAGAGCAAAGAGAACCTCCACATTTGAACCCCGGACTACAAATTCAACAGACTCTTCTATTATTTCTTTGAGGCTGGCTGTTTTCTTTATCGGTGCGCCGCCCCTGGCAAAAGTAAGCAACTGGTGGGTGAGCTCTGTTGATTTAAGACAGGCTCTTTCAGCTTTTTCCAGGCTCCGGTCTATTTTTGAGTCACTCTCATCTATTGACGCAATAGTGCGGGCAATTGAAATATAGCCCAGGATGGAAGTAAGCAGATTATTAAAATCGTGCGCAATACCTCCGGCTAATAGTCCCAGCGACTCCAGTTTACCCATCTTAAGCAGTTCTTCCGTTACTTTTAGCTTTTCGGTTATGTCCCGGAAGGCCAGCACTACACCGGTAACCTGGTCATGGCTATCCCGCATGGGTGCTACACTTGCCTCAATTTGCTTTTCAGTTTTGGTCTTGTTAATAAGCAGTAAATTGCCGGGCGGTATATCAACTGCTTTTCCCACCCTTGTCGCCAGTAACACCGGACTGGCAACAGGCATACGCGTTTTTGGATCAAAAGCGTTAAAGACCTCTTCCAGGGTTACTCCAAATACTTCCGCCTGTTTCCGCCCAAGCAGTTCCTGTGCTACCTGGTTGATTAGAATGACCCTACCTTCCCGGTCAGTGGCAATTACTCCATCGCTGATAGAACTTAAAGTGACATCCAGGCGTTCTTTCTCGGCTCTTAGTGCTTCCGAAGTTCTTTTGCGTTCGGTTATATCCCTTAGAATAGTTTGGGTAGCTGGCTGTCCGGAATATACCAGCGGTACGCTGCAAAATTCAACGTCAATCAGCCCTTTTTCAGGGATAATAAGTTGTCCGGATGCCAGGATGGGTTTGTCAGGTTCTCTTGTTACCTGTTTGAGATACTCCAGATAGTAGTTACGCTGGTTTTCGGGTAAGTATTTTTGCAGATCTTCTCCCAGTAAGGTTTCTGCCGAGGGCGTTTCCAGTAACTTTGCTCCTGCGCTGTTGATAAAGAGTAACTTGCCTTCACTCTGCACTAGAATAGCATCAGGAGAAAGTTCTACAAGCTGCCTGTAGCGCTTTTCACTTTCCTGCTGTTTTGCTTGCGCCTCAGATAGAGCATCCAGCATCTGATTTATAGAAACGGAGAGATTATAAACTTCATCTCGGCCATCTAATTGCACCCTGCCATTAAAGTCGTTGCTCTTTCCAATGGCCTTAACCTCCAGGCTTAAATGCATCAGGCGCGATAAAACTGATTTTTCCAGGATAAGAAAAGTCATCAGAATAGAGACTAGGCCAACTATCAGAAGAGCTAACAAGACATAGTGCACACTTACTTGGCCTTGCTGATATATCTCTCGCGCACTCTCTACTTCTAAAAGCATTACGGGTTTGTCCGTGATATCACGGAGAATGGTGAACCCGTCTATAGATCTATCGCCCTCAGGTTGCACATGGATATAGTCTTTTTGTTCCAAGGGGATAGCAGAACGGGCTACTACAATATCTGAGGCTAGGTCAGTTGAATCGTAGGGTTGAAGTGTAATCGCAAATTGAGTTCTTTCAGACAGCGTCTTTATGACTTTTTGGTCAAGAGCGCGGGCCATTATAAGCGTACCGCTAACCGGTCCTTTTCCGTCACTTGTCAGGATGGGCCTGGCGACAACCAGCAGAGGTCCCTCCTTAAGTGAAACAAGCCCTTTTACCGCACTCGGGATTGTGGTATGTTTGAACAAGGGACTGTCAGGTCTCAGAAAAGGTAGAAAATCGGGAGGTAAAACCGTTTCGGTAGCGTTACTGGTGTCCACCCCTTTGGCGTAAACCAGTTGATTTTCGCTATTAGCGTAAACGATCAAGCGCAGTTTTAGTCTGCTTAAGCTATAGTCGGTCAGGTTCGATTTAATATATTCTTCGTTTTTATCTTTTACAAAGTTATATGAATCATCCCATTCCGCCCAATCAATATCTGTAGTTTCTAATGAAGTAATCTCTTCGTTCAGGGCCGCCTGTACTCTGCGTACATTATCCCGGCTGTTTTCTTCTTCAATTTTGTTGAAGCTATCCGATAAAATTAAAGAAAGTGCGAGGGTCAGAAGGAGAATGGTTGAAAGTAAAGTGAGGCTGATTGTTAAAAAAGTTTTAGCGCGTATCTTCATAGTAAGTTGTTGAGATGGTACTTATGTATATTTTATTGTTTCTGCGTACCCATGAAACCACTACTTTTGCCAGTTTGCCTTCACACTTTTGCCTGAAAGCTTTTTATACTTACATGAGTAACACAATAACCTTACAAAGAAGCTTACGGAGCTATTCTGCTCATTATTGAATAATTTTAATACTATATTAGATATACACTGGTTTACACGTCAGGTATAATTCTAATTGTGTCCTTGACAGATCAGGACAAAGGAAACTGTTAAGATAAAATTTGTAAATTAGTAATTCATAATATAGACATAAAAGGCAGTAAATCGTGAGTTATAACCCGGCCAATCCTCTAATTATTCAGAGTGACAAATCGGTCCTGTTGGAAGTTAATAATCCCCTATACGAAACAGCGCGGGATGAATTAAGCCGCTTTGCTGAACTGGAAAAAAGCCCGGAGTATATTCATACTTATCGCATTACCCCTCTCTCGCTCTGGAATGCCGCCGCCGCAGGAGTCGGAGCGGAAGTTATCACTGAAACGCTTAGCCGATTCAGTAAATTTCCCGTACCCGGCAATATTCTGACTGATATAAAGGAC
>DATAKM010000034.1:0-66000 GCA_036261665.1 Chloroflexia bacterium | reverse complement strand
CGGATAAATTTCAAAGCTGGACGAATTGTTAAGGTGCGAATGAGCAAAGGTCATCATTTAGCCAAGCGCTTTTTTGAAGCCTTTGCCCATTTCTTTAGCCAAATTGGTATTAGGCTAATTTTGTGCGAAACTTAAGTAGTTGAGCTTGCTTGAGAGTTTGTGGTTAGCCAGGCGCATGCGTGGCTAATTTGTGCGTAAATGTTAGGGTTTCAAGCCCGGTTTTAAAGTAACCATCCTTAAATACTGAGACCTAACCGGGTGGCTTGAAGTTGCATACAGTCTACAAAATTTTGGGCTACCGCTGTTAACGCCTGATTCCGTTCCAGGCAGACCAGGGCACTATCGCGATAGACCTGTTCATAATCGGCTATTTTGATTTCAACAAGCTGGCCGCTTTTTAGTTCCGCCTCAACTTGAGTGTAGTTGAAAAAGCCCACTCCGATACCATTCAGCATGAGAGCTTTAGCGGTATCGCCCGGTAAATCGAGCAATCTTTCGGAGCGATGGGCAATTTCAAGGATACTGGCGGGAGTTGATTGCCACCAGCGCATCAGAATAAAGGGATTACTTAATTCAGCTACAGTCTTTTTCGTGACCTTTTTCTGGTTACAAAGGGGATGTTTTGGAGAAGCAACCAGAACCACCTTCTCGTGAAAAACGATTAGAGGGACTATTTCAACCAGGTAAGGGTCAATATTAGGGTAGGCAATGAGGGCCAGTTCAATCACGCCGTCGTGAAGCAATTCTACAAGCTGGCGATGCCCGCCATCCTGTACAAAACATTCGACCATCGGATATTTTGAATAAAAATCGGCCAGGGCCGGGGAAAGCAGTCCGCCGCTTAAGGAGCGCAGCACTCCCAGGCTTAATCTGCCGCGCTGACCGCCAGGAACCAGTTTGGCGGTTTCAATTCCCTCATTTAACACTGTTAAAGCTCTGCGCGCATAAGGAAGAAACTGATGACCCCTGGCGGTCAGCGTCAGTTTTCGGCTACTTCGCTCAAATAAAGGGCCGCCGACCTCCTGCTCCAGTATCTGGATACGGGCACTGATGGTCGGTTGGGCAATCCCCAGCACTCGCGCTGCCCGGCTAAAACTACCTTCTCGTACAATTCGTTCAAATGCCTTGAGTTGATCTACGTCCATCGTCTCTGATATCCAAATATTCGATAATAACTATTGTCAAATAGTACTTGAAGAACTTTTTGCAAGCTGATATATCTTATCAGGTAGTTGCATTATATCGAAAAATTTTATGGGTAGTAAGATAAAATTGGAGTTATGGTGGATAAACTAAAGCTAGGGAACGCATGAGAAGAGCAGGAGTTGAAGATGCGGATTGAACGAGTAAAGTACGAGGAAGCAGATAACGTGCTGGCGGGACTGGTCGATGTGCTGGTAGATTGTGTAAACCGGGGTAGTGGGACTTCCATTAGTTTTCACCCACCGCTGGCACCCGAACGAGCCGAAAAATTCTGGCGTGACAAGTTTGCAGATATAGCTAACGGTAAGCGCATTTTGCTGGTGGCAAGAGAAGCAGACCGGATAGCAGGTACGGTAATGGTGGAATTTATGACCACCGATAATCAGCCTCACCGGGGAGAGGTCCAGAAGTTACTGGTACATGGAGACTTCCGTCGCCTGGGCATAGCTAGCGCTTTAATGGAAGCCATCGAAGAGGCCGCGCTTGATTCTGACCGTACCTTACTGGTATTGGATACCCTGAAAGACAGTCCCGCGCAAACTCTCTACCGCCAACTGGGCTGGCAAGAGGTTGGTGAAATCCCCTGTTTCGCCCGTAGCCCGGAGGGGATTTATGAGAGTACGGTCATTTTTTATAAAAACTTGCAAAAGTAGTTTTTAGCATGGGAAAGGAACTCCGGGGAGAGGTTTGACTTAAATCGCTCCCCGGATTAGACTGTGGCTCTTCCTTTTAGTTATCGCTATGAGCAAGATCAAGCAAATTTAGAAGGCACTAACAAAGATGAGACCACACCATCAGCGCACTATCGACCGTCTGGTAAAGCATTTCCAGGCTGATGAAAATTACCTGGCTTTAATTATAGGCGGTTCGATTGCACGCGGGCTTGAGATGGAAAACTCAGATGTGGATTTTGTTTTAGTTGCCACTGACCAGGAATATGAGCGGCGGAAAGCCCTTCAAAATTTCTCCTTTGTCAGCAGCGATTTTTGCGACTATCCGGGAGGTTATGTAGACGGTAAAATCGTAAACCTGGCCTATCTTGCCGAGGCAGCCCGCCAGGGTAGTGAGCCTACCCGCTGGGCTTTTACCGGAGCTTTTACCGGGTTTTCTCGAATCGAGGATCTCCAACACATAATTGACTCTATCGCGGTTTACCAGGAGAGCGAACAGGCTGAAAAGATAAACAGTTTCTACAGCCAGGTTATGTTATTGATCTATTTTGTGAAGGAGGCCCACAAACGTACCAACCCTTATTTGTTAGCTCACGCCAGCACAAACCTGGCCTTATTTGCCTCTAGATTAGTCTTAGCCCACAATAAAATGCTTTTCCCCGGCCACAAATGGCTGATGGAGGAAGTAAAGCGGGCCCCGAACCAGCCGGATAACTTTATCGAGCTGGTAGAAACCCTTTTGCGGGAACCGAACCTGGATAACGCACTGGCTTTAAAAGACTGTGTAGTCTCAATTCGTGAGTGGGAACTGGATTACAACCAAGCTCTGACCCGCTTTATTGAAGATATTGAGCTTAACTGGCGTTATGGCAGACCGCCGGTTATGGATTGGTAATAGCCGCTTTTCCTGCGGCACCGCCACCTTTTTATCCGTTATTTTACCAAACTATATAGAGTGGCGACATCTCTTCTAGAGATGGCTACACCTGCTGCACGGCAGAATACATCTATATCTTAAGTTTTTCGGTCGCCAGGAGAAGTTACTCTGGTTGAAAGCGAAGTAAGAATACGAGTATACTGGAGAAAGCCGGATTGCTGCTAGCATTCTGCAACCACCGCCAAAAGTACAGCCCCTTTGGTTTCTAAAAGCAGAAGAGAATAAGAGGAGGTATTAGTATGGATACCCGCCATATGGTCGACCCCGAAGTCACCCCACTGCTCGATTTCTTTCCCCAGTTCGAATTGAAGTCGGAAACTCTTAATGAAACTCGTGCCATTTTAGGTAATCTATATAACCAGGTGGAGGCACCTGCTTTCCCTGACATCGAGGTAAATGAACGCCAGATACCAGGCCCGGAAGGTGCGCCGGACGTACGCGTTCTGCTTTACTTACCCAAAATGCACCTCGCCCACTGCCCGGGCTGCTCTGGATACACGGCGGAGGGTATGTGCTTGGTACAGCCGACCAGGATGATCTAACGGCTAAGAGCCTGGTAACGCAGGCCGGTTGTGCGGTGGTTTCGGTAGATTACCGCCTGGCTCCCGAGACCCCCTTCCCAGGTCCAATAGAAGATTGCTACGCCGCACTCAAGTGGTTCCACTCCAACGCCGGTGAACTGGGGGTAGATCCGAACAGGTTGGCAATCGGCGGGGCCAGTGCCGGTGGAGGACTGGCTGCCTGCCTGGGATTGTTGACCCGTGACAGGGCTGAAATACCGCTCGTTTTTGAGCTGCTGATTTACCCCATGCTGGATGACAGAACTGCCGTAACCGCTGACCCGCACCCCTATGTTGGTGAGTTTATCTGGACACCCGCCTCTAACCATTTTGGCTGGTCAGCACTGCTGGGTCAGGAACCGGGTAGTGACGGAGTTTCACCGTATGCAGCGGCAGCCCGGGCCGAAAAGCTGGAAGGTTTACCACCCACTTATATCAGTGTAGGGACACTCGATTTATTCCTTGAAGAAGATCTGGAATATGCCCGGCGGTTAATACGAAGCGGAGTGCCAACCGAATTACATGTCTATCCGGGAGGCTTTCACGCTTTTAATCTGTGGGCGGAAGCGCAAATCTCCAAAGCTTTTGAGCGAGATCTGATGGTTGCCCTGAAACGAGCGCTGCAATCCGGCGAACTCATAACTGTTTGATTCAACCTGAGTAAGTCAGGTAAATGCTACGTTGAAGAAACGCATTCGCCTGGAAACACCCGGTGATATTTCAATGGCGCAGGCTTCAGTCCTCGCTAAACTGGATGTACCGGGAGGCCGCACTAACGCCGAACTGGCGCGGGTCGAAGGCGTTAAACCTCAGTCCATGAGTGCAACCGTGGCTGAAATGGAAGCGGAAGGTTATATTCAGCGTAATTCGGACCCGTCAGATGGCCGGCGCATCTTTCTTTCCCTGACTGAGGCCGGGCGGAAGCTGCGCCAGAGCCGTCTCACAGCTAAACAAGACTGGTTAAATTCGATTCTTGAACAGCTTTCCCGGATGAACGCCAGGAACTGCAACGAGGTCTCGAAATATTAAGCCGTAGCACCAGGTAAAGATCCGGGAAATTCCCTTAAGTATTAAAGCTTTATTTGCTGTGCCAAAAAAAGATAGTTTATTAGTAATTTTAAAGAGAAATTTAAAGGAGGAAAAATGCCTGTTACAACCCTTGACCCTAAAACGGCCCTGGTAGTGATTGATCTGCAAAATGGCATGAAACTTATCCCGGCTGCTCATTCCGTTCAGGATGTTATCGACCGGGCTGCAAAACTGGCCGCGGCTTTCCGCGAATATCATCTCCCGGTCGTGCTGGTTAATGTCAAAGGGGGAGCGCCAGGCAGGGTTGATGCTAAACGTCCCGCTCAGACCCCGCCGCCTGACTGGGCCGATCTTGTGCCCGAACTCGATGCCCAACCGGGCGATATCACCATTACCAAGTATCGCTGGGGAGCTTTCCATGATACCACGCTCCACCAGCAATTACAGGCTCTAGGTGTAACTCAGATTGTACTGGCCGGAATATCGACCAGTATCGGGGTTGAAACGACTGCCCGCGCTGCCTACGAACACGGCTATAACGTTACCCTCGTTATAGACGCCATGACTGACGCCAATGCAGAAGCCCACCAGAACAGCATCAAAAATATCTTTCCACGGCTCGGCGAAACCGGCACGACCCAGGAAGTTCTGGATGCTTTGAATGCTTCGCGCTAATTATATGATTTGATTTTCTATATATTGAGATAATTTTGATGCAGGTTAGACTGATGGCCGCGCCGGCGAGAAGGACCAGCCTTACTGCGCCAACGCGGCCAATCACGCTCAGCTTATTCCAAACCCAGGCCGGATAAACCGTTTGCGCCTAGCATATAGGAAATCTCGCCACCGTGATAAATGTCGTGTTCCAGCGTGCCCCAGATAATCCACTGTCGAGTACGAGGTGGTCGCTCTTCGCCTAGCCAGTTGCGGATTGCAATAATTTCCTCCAGGTCGGCCGGGGTCAAGCGGGTCAGGGTATCATTTATCATCTGCCAGGTGCGCTCTAGCCCGGTTACAAGCGTCAATGCCGAATGGTTCGGGTTAAAATTCTCCTCGCAAATGGCGTTGTCCCACAGGGTGTAATCGGCTATATCTGCCGGGCCTTCACCCATTTTTTCGTGAAACCACCAGGTGCGGTTGGCGACAATGTGTGTAGTAATCATCCCGACCGACCAGTGATGCGGCGAAGGGCGTACCATCAGTTGTTCGACCGTCAGGGGTGCAATAGCTGCCACCAGCTTTTGCTGATAAATGTCCCAACCCTTATAAAAAGGCATTAGTGAAAGTAGATGCTCGTTCATAAAAGTTAACTCCTTTGTAATTTAGCACGCTAATATCTCGCGATACTCGCGGCCTGAGAACAAAATCAGAATGTGATTGACCTGTATTAGCTACAGGTAGGAGTTAACGAATCGCCGGCATATGAGTCCACACCTCCATGAAGATCAACCGGATATGGTGGCATTATACAAACGGCTAACCGAGCTGTCAATGAGTAGGTTGTATAGCCTTCAAACAGAGCGGGAGCAGGCAGGAAAACCTGCCTGCTTGCCGGAGATTAACTACTTACTATAAGCATTAGCCCTCTATTGGGCCGGTTTAATATTATGGTTCAGCCGGAAAAGATTTCCAGGATCGTACATGGCTTTAAGAGCTGCCAGGCGCTGGTAGGTAGCTTTCGGATAAGCGTTATCAACGGTATCTCCACCCTCGTCAGCGTTAAGATGATTGACATAAACACGACCCGAAGCGTAGGGTTTGAGAGCCGAGTATAAGTTCCTGGTCCACTCGATGTGCTGCTCCGCATCATATCTGTCTGTCCAGGCGGCGTTGATCATACATTCAAAACCGTTTACTCTATGAGCGAAAGCCGTATCTTCTCCCGCAATTCGGCTCATAGCGCCGCCCAGCGCCATGATGGTAACACCGGTCATGGGCGAAGTGACCTCTGAAAAATGCTTCACCAGCAGGCCGATAGCCTCATCACTCATACTGGTAAAGAGGTGCGTCTTGGCGTAGTTTTGAAGGCCAAAACGAGTAGCCTCATCACTCAGGGATTGCACCATGGTATAGGGAACCGCTCCCAGTAAATCAATCGCAGGCCGGGTATAAGAACGAATTTTGGATATTTCGTCCATTCCTTCAGCCAGATTACCGCAGTAGCATACCTGCAAAGCCACCATCTTCTGATTGTGAAACTCTACCGGCACAAAAGGCGCGGGCGGCATTGTTACCATCAGGGCAGTGCAGGTCAGTTCGTCACGCGCTCCGGTCATGTAGTCGCGAAAGAAAGTTAAAAGTGGGCGGGCATAAGCGAACGGGTAAAAAGCGATTCCCCCGGCAATAATAGGGCCTACCGGATGCAGTTTGTACTCAAAAGAAGTAACGATTCCAAAGTTTCCGCCACCTCCCCGGATAGCCCAGAAAAGGTCCTGGTTCTGGCTGGCGCTGGCGGTCAGATATTCGCCGCTGGCCGTAACTACATCTACCGAAATCAAATTGTCTATGGTCAGGCCGTGATTGCGCATCAAATTGCCGATGCCACCACCCAGGGTTAACCCGGCTATCCCGGTATGCGAAATCTGACCTCCGGGGGTAGCCAGTCCGAAGATTTGGGTTTCCCGGTCTAATTCACCCCAGACTACTCCTGCTTCAGCCCGCGCCGTACGTTCCACCGGGTTGACTCGAATACCTTTCATAAGTGATAGATCAATCATCATGCCTCCATCGCATACCGAAGCGCCTGTAATACTGTGACCACCACCTCGTACCGCTACCAGTAAGCGATTTTCCCGCGCAAAGTTAACCGCTTTAATTACATCAGCTACTCCCTGGCAACGCACTATTAAATCCGGTTTGCGATCTATCATTGCATTCCAGACGGTACGAGCTTCATCGTAGCCGTTATCGGCTTCGCGCAGTAGCTTGCCGCGCAAAGTAGTTTTGAACTCGGCAATTTTGCTTTCTTCCAGCCCCTGTCCAACATAAAGAGTCATAGCGGATTCTATTCCTTTCTTTTTTCCTGAGAAGAGTATTTGAAATCTTCCTGCTTCTATAGAGCTGACTTAAACCTGATCGCTGTACTTGAGATGCCAGATAAGCATCAGGAACGTGGTCAGGCTATTGAAGCTATGCAGCAACCAGACTGCACCAAAAGGCAAATTGGAGACATATAACCAGTAGATCAGGTTACCCAGATTTGATAAGCTAATTTGAGTTAAGCTATAAGATTTCAGGTTTCTGGTTTTGTAGGCCTTGAGAAGCATAGGCAGGCTACTGACCACAAAAATAGTGGTAGAGAGAAAGCCTGCGATGGCCTGTGCATCAATCTCGTTCATTTTCAACCATTGCATTTTTTAATTATTTTAGAGTGATTACTGTTGGAGTAGTGTTTTGTGTAACCACCATATCCGGTTACAAAGGTAAGGTAACATCGAAGCGTGGTAAAAGCGTGTTATGCTGAAAGTAGATAGTCCCAGGTAAGACCTGGCAAGTCTCTGACGTTTAACACGCCTGCCAGGCTCGGCTTATATAAAAGTTGGGAACAAAGTAAAGTTTAAGATAACAAATAAAAGACCGCCTGACTTCTCTCATGGTCAGGCAGACCTTGTGGAGAGCAGGCGGTCTTTTTAGTTAAGGAGTGGCCGGACTATTCACCCGGCAGCACTCTATGGCGTTACGACCGGGCAGGCCGTTGCGCCGCTGGTTGTACAGGTGACACGCCCCTGGATAGCTGGGCTTATGGTGTTACTCGCGGTAATATAGTCCGCCAGCACCTGGTCCATAATATCCTGGGTGGTGACGCGAGGCGTAAAGGAGGGATAACCATCGCCACCAGCCGCCATAAAATCGTTTTCGGCGATCTTATAGGTCGAGGCGGCGCTGAGATCTACAGGAGCGCCGGTGCAACTGCCATCAGCGGCCTGGCGAACCGCCTCGGTCACCCGGCTACCGGCCGGTTTCGAGATATCGTAGTTGAAGCAGAGACCGGAAACCTGCGGGAAACGCCCGTCTACGGCAGGCATTCTTGAAACCCCGTTTTCCAGCATCGTCTTCAACTCCGCGCCATTAACTGCGAGGGTTACCACAATGTTACCAAAAGGCAGTACTCCCAGCACCTGACCGCGAGTGATCGGGTAAGGCGGAGGGGTATAGGGTGGGCAGAAATCGCTGGGATTATCGGTAGTCGGGCAGGTCAGGTCCGCCCGCAAACCGCCGGAGTTAGTGATAGCGAAGTCAACACCCAGGTCTTTATATTTCATGCGCATGGAGTCGGTCGTAACATTACCAACCAGCGACTCGCAGGTTCGGCCAGCGCCGTTTCCGCAGGCATCGGCACGCGGAATGTACCGGCTCGAATTACCGATCACGGTGCTGAAAATCGGCGTTAGCTGAGCGTTCAGCCCATCAATTTTCGCCTGGATCGCCGGGTCGGGCGTTATGCCAATGTCCCAGGGTTTGTGGAAGTCGGCCGTCTTGTAGATCACTGTTTTGGTGTTGGTGTCTACGGTCAGGCGGATGCGCGTGAAGCGGATACCCTTGCTCCGGTTTTCCGTCACCAGCACGCCCTTAGACGTGGTAGTTAATACCTGGAAATCACTGTGGTCGCCAGTTACGACATCTACACTACCGGACAAATCATTTGCCAGGTCTACCAGGGGACCGGTCGGACTGGTTAGAGTGCCAGCGGTTGCTCCCTCGTGCCCGACCGCAACCAGGACCTTTACCTTCTGGCTCTTTAACCTGGCCGCTTCTGCTTTAACCGCCGCAACCGGATCAATTACCTGGAAAGGCGGAAGCGCAGCCGGCGAAATTAAGGTCGGTAAATCATCGTTAGAGAAGCCGATTACCCCCAGTTTGAAGCCATCAAAGTCGAAAACGGCCGAAGGTTTCCATTCAGGTGGCGTTTTGCCGTTTGGATAAACCACATTAGCCGAGAGGAAGGGATATTTCGCCAGTGGAATAAGGGTATTACGCAGGTAAGCCTGGCCCCGGTCGAAGTTGTGGTTGCCCAGACCATCCGAGGTGAAGCCCATCATATTCATGATCTCGATAGTTGGCGTGTCACCAAAGAAACTCGAAATCGGTGGAGTAGCGCCAACCGAGTCGCCCCCGGCCACGGTCAGGACAGTCGCAGGGTTAGTAGACTCGGCCCGGTAAGTGTCAAACCAGGGCTTGAGGAACGCCGCGCCGCCGAGAGCAAAGGTCGGGTTGCTGGCTCCCGCCCCGCTTACTGTATCGGCTACTTCACTCAGCGGAATTATCTGGCCATGATAATCGCTGACATCAAGGATGGTAGCCTCTTTGTACTGGCCGGGTTTTGGCAGCAACTGGTAAAGAATCTTCCCGCGAGCGTTCTGCGGCCCGGGAATCCCCAGCAGGAAGGCCATCGTCGGAGCAAGGTCAATCGCCCGCACGCCATCGACCGGGCCCTGGTGGCGAATACCCGGCCCGGAGGCCACAAAGGTCGCGTGCATATTAACGTTGTGGGCCAGGTCTACCAGGTTTGGCAGGTAACCGTGCTGGCCGAAGAACTGTGAGAAAGCAATCCGCTGGCCAGGGGTAGCGGCATCGAACTGGTAAGGTGGCCGGAGCACCACTACCACATCACCGCTGCGGGTTGGATGCAGCGAGTCGCTGCCATCTACATTCCGCAATTCCTCTTTCTTCATGATCTTCAGAACCACCTGCTTTCCGGGGTTAGCCGGATCGGTCAGGTTCTGGAAGGCTGAGATAATCTGGTTGCGTACGGTTTCATACTGGGCGGCCGGTACTGTACCACCGGGGTCCCGGCCAGCCAGGTTTACATAAATTTGAACGCTACCACCGGCCCAGCAGGCTTTTGCCAGGTTCGTAGTAGCTGCGGAGCGGCAGTTGCTGGGCTGTTCCGGCGCTTGCAAACCAGCATCTGACAGTATTTTCCCGGCATTGACGGCATACCATTGAGCAGCAAAACCGTGATCCGAGGAACCAAAAGTGGTTGGGTTGCCGCCCATCAGACTGCGGGCAAGCGCTAATTTCGCGTCCGCCCCATGGTAGGCCGAGCGAATATATTCCTCGCGGGCTGCCACCCGGTTATCCTTAACTCCGTCGCCGTTCAGGTCATCGTAATAAGGGTTAGGGGCGCCATCCATGTCGGTGGGCGTCACCAGACCCATAAACTGGTGCTGGAACTCGTCCGTCACCGGGAAGCCGACCAGGGCCAGGTCCGTATCGGGTTGCAGAGTGCCCAGGATAAATTTGAGAACCGCGTCCCCATAAGTCTTTTCCAGGTCGCGGCCTTGCTGAACATAGGTATCCTCGTCAATAATACCCGCTTCCAGCGGCGCGAAATCGGCTGCCACATAGGTCGGCAGGTTATCGGCAATATATTTTTCCAGCCGGCTCTCGCCCGCGCCTCCGGCCGGTAAAGCATTACAGGCCGCTATGTTACAGGTAGCGATGACCCGTTCCACCGAGGTGAAGTAGAGTTTGAAGCCGGAGAGGTCAGGAGCCATACTGATCAACTTGGCGTAGAACCCGGCAGTCTGCCCGGCCCGCGCCCCAATCAACCCGTCTGCACCCTTCAGTTTAACCTCTTTAAAGTCGCCTACGCCCAGATCAACTGCTGCCTGGCTGCCGTTTTTGGCCGCTGCATTTGGAACCAGCAGGGCGTGGTCATAGGCGGCTGTCCCGTCTTGCTTGCTATCGTAAAGATAGACATCGTAGGTTCTGGTAGGGTTCTGGGCCGCAAAAGTAGTGGCAACCGTAAGAGTAGTTTGCTCAGCGGGAGCGATAGGGTCGCTGGCCGGGACGTTCGTCCAACCGCTGGCCGCGGAAAAAGAGGCGGCCTGGTAGGAGATACCAAAAGAAGCAGCGCTGGCCTGCTCGGTAGGATTCAAGGGAGCCGCCAGGACACCACGGGTGGAGAAGAAGTTGGCAAAATCTACGGTCGGTCCAGCGATACCGGCATTGGCTCCCCCAACCCATTCAACCTGGGCTACTTTTTTGCCGGCGCGCTCAGCAGAAGCCGCCAGGGTATCCGCCTGGAGAATACCGGGAGTAGAAAAAGAAGTGCGATTGTTGAAGTTTCCTTCACCTACTCGGTGGAAAGTGTTGTTGGTCGAACCGTGTTCTCCTGGCCAGGTACCGGTAGCCAGGGTATACCAGCCTACACCGGTATTAGGGGGGAAAGCCTGGGTTAAGCCGTTGTTGCCGGCTACTCCATCTGCCATCAATTGCCGGTAGGTTGGCATCGCGCCCTGGGAAGCATATTTTTCCATTAAATCGGGGCGCATTCCATCTGAAGCAAAAAAGAGGGCGCGTGAGGCAGGTGGAGAATAGTTCGGCTGAGCAGCAGCCACAGCCTCTGGAAAGGCTTCAGCCGGAACCAGGGAGAAAATAAAGAACATTACCAGAGTTAGCACTACTGCTCTGTAGGGTTGCTTTCTGGACATCAGAATCTCCTTCTCTATTCAAGTTTAACCTGATAGGCTTTCTCTTAAAAGCTAAACATAGATGTGATTAAGCTAAATGCGGGCAGCAGAAACTTGACGAATAGAGTTAGCAGGCTTTGGGTAGGGCTGGATGAGTAAACGGAGAGCATAAAACAACCAGCCGGACTTTAGCAGTTTGAGACGCAAATAAAACTGACCAGTAACGCCGCTCAGGCAGGTTTTCCAATATTATTGATGCTTAACTTTTAAAGAGAACCGATAATTTGGTGAGGGCAGGCGAGGATGGAGTGGAGACAGCCCTGGACCTGTAATATATATACTTGACCCAACTAGTAACCAGAAATAGTTGCACTGCAAGTCCGGGGAACGCCATAAGAATATATAATAAGTATAAATCACTCAAGTAGGATATGCAATACCTTTCGTTTATGAGTCTATATTTGATTAAAGTAAGCTTTTCTGAAAATCCGATGGGTAAAGGCGTGGTAAAATGTTTTACGGTAACGCTCACTTTTGGTTGAGCTTAAAGCGAAGACGCGCTTCTAACAGCAGTGCAATAGTTATTTTGACGCTGTGTAGAGGCCATGCAGAAGCTTTAAAGAAGTTGCTTTTAAAGCGGTGTAGTTGGGACCGTTTATTATAATATATCGACAATAGATAGCAGGTGAAAGAAAAGATGATTAATCCGAAGTTGCCCAAGATCTTTTATGGTGGCGATTACAATCCCGAACAGTGGGACAAGGCTGTCTGGGACGAAGATATACGGATGTTCAAGTTAGCCGGGATTGATATTGCGACCATAAACGTGTTTTCGTGGGCCTTGAACCAGCCGGACGAAACGACCTATAACTTCGAGTGGCTGGACGAAATTATGGACAAACTCTACCAGAACGGTATTTACGTCTGCCTGGCGACCAGTACGGCGGCGCATCCGGCATGGATGGCTACGCGCTACCCGGATATCCTGAGGGTGGATTTTGAGGGCCGCAAGCATAAGTTCGGCGCCCGGCACAATTCCTGCCCGAACAGCCCGACCTATCGCAAATATGCTCCCCTGATGGCCCGCAAATTAGCCGAGCGCTACAAGGATCACCCGGCTTTGCTGGTCTGGCACGTTTCAAATGAGTACGGCGGAGCCTGCTATTGCGATAACTGCGCCGCCGCCTTCAGGGTCTGGTTGCAAGAACGCTATCAGACCCTCGAAAACCTGAACGCTGCCTGGTATACCTCATTCTGGGGCCATACCTTCTATGCCTGGGACGAAATCGTGCCGCCCAACATGTTGAGTGAGTACTTTTCCCCGGTTCACAACACTTTCCAGAGCATCGCCCTGGACTATGCTCGGTTTAATTCCGACAGTATGCTCGATGCCTACAAACTGGAATACAATGAAATTAAAAAGCTAACTCCCGATATCCCCATCACCACTAACCTGATGGGAACTTACAAGCCGCTCGACTACTTCCGCTGGGCCAAACACCTCGACGTGGTTTCCTGGGATAATTACCCGGCCCTCGATACACCCGTCAGTATGACCGGCATGCGCCATGACCTGATGCGCGGCTTGAAGGATGGGCAGCCTTTTATGCTGATGGAACAAACCCCCAGCCAGCAGAACTGGCAGCGTTATAACTCGCTCAAGCGGCCCGGCGTGATGCGCCTGTGGAGTTACCAGGCAGTAGCCAGGGGCGCGGATACGGTAATGTTCTTCCAGTTAAGACGCTCGCGGGGAGCCTGCGAGAAATATCACGGGGCGGTCATTGAGCATGCCGGACACGAGCATACCAGGGTCTTCCGGGAGAGCGCCGAGCTCGGCGCGGAATTACAACAACTGGGCGATAAGCTGCTGGATGCGCGCTTTCCGGCCAGAGTGGGGATTGTCTTCGACTGGAATAACTGGTGGGCTATCGAGAATTCCAGCGGCCCGACCGTAGACCTTAAGTACGTGGAAGAGGTGCATAAATATTACCAGGCCTTCTATGACCAGAATATCCAGGTAGACATGATCGGGGTTGATACCGACCTCTCAAAATATGACGTGGTGATCGCCCCGGTGCTTTACATGGTCAAGCCCGGCTATGCGCAGAGGCTGGAAGAGTTTGTGTACAATGGCGGCACTTTCCTGACCACCTTCTTCAGTGGCATCGTCAACGAAACCGACCTGGTGACGGTGGGTGGCTACCCGGGCGAATTGCGTTCTTTACTGGGCATCTGGGTCGAAGAAATTGACGCTCTTTTCCCGGACCAGCGCAACCGGATTGTACTGAAGGAATCGCTGGGCGACCTGCAAGGCGAATATAGCTGCGGCCTGCTTTGCGACCTGCTGCACAGCGAAGGAGCCGAGGTGCTGGCCGAATACGGCGAGGATTTCTACGAGGGCATGCCGGTCCTGACCCGCAATAATTTTGGCAAGGGCCAGGCCTGGTATGTGGCTTCCAGCCCGGATGCCGCCTTCCTCAAAGGACTGGCCGCGCAGCTTGCCGCCAGCAAGGGCATTTCCCCGGTGCTGACTACCCCTGCCGGAGTAGAGGTAGCGCAGCGGGTCAAAGATGGCCACTCCTTCCTCTTCATCATGAACCACAACCCGGAGACGGTCACGGTAGACCTGGGCGGGCTACAGGCAACCGATTTGCTGTCTAACCAGAAAATCTCGGGCCAGCAAGAAGTGCCGGGACGCGGCCTGCGGATTGTAGGCGTCAGTGGCGACCGCTAGAACCAGGCCGCAGGCCCCGGCGAGCGGGACCTGCGGCCACAATGCATAGTTAGTTATTAGAGAAAACCCGGTAAAATGCTGCCGGGTTTTCTAACTTTCTACTAAGCCTGAATTTCACCAATACTTCGCTCCTTTTACCTCTTTCTCAGTCCTGTTCAGATATAAATTAACCTTCTTGAGCTACAATAAAATCAGGCAAAATCGGCAAAAGAGCTTTTCGGTCAGAAGACCCGGATCACTTTAGAGAGAAAACCGGCCCTGCCCTCAGGTCGGTTTTTTCCTGCGCGGTTTTGCCCGGAGTCTTTTTCTTGCAGGGTTGCAATGAAAGAAGGGGTAAGAGTATGAAAGAGTCAGGAAGGTTTGAATATTTCAGCTACCTGCTGGTGTCAATCATGCTGGCTGTTCTCTTGCTGGGGCTGCCGGAAACGGCCAATGCCGCCCAGAACTGCCGCTACTTTTCCGAGACTGGCTATACGGTCAGCGGAAAATTCCTGGATTACTGGAACAGTCACGGCGGGCTGCCTACCTTCGGGCTTCCGCTTAGCGAGGCCCAACCGGAAGTAGACCCGGAGACGGGCAAGACCTTTCTGACCCAGTGGTTCGAGCGCAATCGCTTCGAACTGCACACCGAATATGCCGGGACGCGCTACGAAGTTTTGCTGGGCCTGCTGGGTAAAGACCTGCGCCGCGAAGCCCTGGCGGTAGATCCTGATTTCAAACCCGTAACCACCACCGCCCATTCCTACCTGCCCGCCGACCAGCAGGTCTACTTCCCGGAAACCGGCTACAACCTGGATGGCCGCTTCCTTGCCTACTGGCGAGAGAACGGTGGACTGGAACGCTTTGGCTTCCCTATCAGTCAAATGCTGTGGGAATTTGACCGGGAAACCAGCAGGCTCTATCAATCCCAGTGGTTCGAGCGGGCCCGCTTTGAACTACATCCCGAAAACCAGCCGCCCTACGATGTCCTGCTGGGCCTGCTGAGCAAGGAGATTAGAAATTCGCAGCCGGGCAATCTTAGCTTCAAATGGCACGTGGGCACGGGCAGCATTAATATTCTGCGGCAGGCGGAGGGACTGGCGGTAGACCGCCAGGGAAATCTCTTTGCGGCCACTTCTTATCCACCCCGGGTCATAAAGTACTCTCCCGGGGGCCAGTTTGCCGGTACTTTCGGCAGCGCTACCCAGACTTTAAGTGCAAGTGACCTAGGTTTGATAAACCCTCGCTCGGTCGTATCGGATAGCCAGGGTAACATTTACGTGGCCGATACCGCTTTCGGCTATATTTACAAGTTTAACAATGCTGGCCGCTTTTTATTGCGCTGGGGCGGTCCCGGTGACGATAAGGGACAGTTTGGAGAAGAAAAATATACCAGTATAGAAATAGCCATAGACAGTCACGACAATCTCTATGTCAACGACTCGTATCACGGGTTAATTCAGAAGTTTGACAGCCAGGGTAAATATCTGTCCGAGTTTACGAATTACCTGGCTGGACAGCTCGCGATCGACCGGCAGGGCAATCTTTACGTTGCGGACTGGCGAAGCGGCGATGTGTATGTCTACAGCCCGGACGGTCACTTGCTGACCAATTGGGCTGCCACCGGTGGCCAGCCTTACACGCCTGTCTATAACCGTGGTATCGCGGTAGATAGCAAGGGGCAGGTTTATTTACCGGACACGCAAAGCAAAGGGATTATAAAGTTCGACAGCCAGGGCAAGTACCTGGGCGCGGTCAAACGGCCCGAAAACGCCCTGGCCCTTTTCCCCAATGTGGACACCACCTGCCTGACCGTAGACACGCAGGACAACCTGTTTATAGCGGTAAGAGCCGAAAATGACCAGCAGATCGAGCAGTATGATAGCCAGGGTAATTTTATAAGAGCTTTCGGTAGCTCTCGTCTGCCGGGACAGTTTTTTAATCGAGCGGGAATGTCCTCCAATCTCTTCAATGATGGGCAGGATAACATCTATACCCTGGACGGGTCCGGGCGCATTCAGGTGGTCACTTCCCAGGGCCTTTTTAAGCGAAGCTGGAATTTGTACGATACCTCGCAGCTAACCCCAATCTATCCCGAAATGACTCCCCTGGCAGTTGATAGCAGCAGCGGCGCAGTTTACATAGCCGATTGGATTACCGGCTATGTTAAGAAGTTCAACAAAGAGGGGGGTTATCTACTGCAATGGGCCTTCCGATACTCGGAAACAGACCGGTTTACAGCCGCAGGGCTGACGGTAGACAGCCAGGGCGCGGTTTATTTAAGCGATTTCTATAGTTCGCGGGTTCGGAAGTATAGCGGCGAGGGCCTCTTGCTGAAGGAATGGAATCTTCGCGGCGATGAGGCTGGCTCTTCTGGTTATGATTCGGCCTACAGTATTGTTACGGACTCAAACAACAATATGTATGTAAACTTCAACCTTAGAAATATTCGCAAGTATGACCAGGAAGGTAAACTGCTGGCAAGCTGGCCGGTTTCCATTCCGCCTTCAGGCGCGCCGATGGCTTACCTGGCGGTAGATAAAGAGGCCAATATTTATATGGCTAACAACAATGTATTGACCAAATTCGACAGCCAGGGGAAACAGTTGCAGCGCTGGGAGTTGCCAGTACTCTCGACCAGTCGGGCCTATGCGGCGGGTATTGCGGTAGACAGCCAGGGTAATATTTACTTCTCAGCCAGGGGCGATGACAATACCGCCTTTCTGTTCAAGTTCTCTCAGCACTGAGCGCAGCCGAGGGACTCTGGCGCTGCCGGGCGCTCGAACGAGGCAGACGTTCGAGCGCCTGGCCATTATCAGCAGGGCGCTTACAGGCAAATGAGTGGCACTTTAACCACAGCGGCTGAGCTTACAGGATGGCTTTTAGCCGGGCTGAACCTCTCAAATAAAGCGTAGCTTATCTACTTCCTTCAATCGCAGGTGGCGGCCAGTTCAAAATCTTGCGGACGCTGCGCCCCAGTATCCACTCCTTATCGGACTCGGAAAGTTCACCCGAGTCGCGGATATAGTAGAGCGATTCGGCCCAGGAGTGGTGTCCTTTACTCTGACTGTGGTCGCTGGCCCACATGATCCGCTGTGGCCCGAAGGCCTCTAGCACTTTTAGTAAAACCGGCATCAAATCGGGGTAAGGGTAGGGCGTTGAAGAGAGCCGCGGGGCGTGGCACCACTTCAGCGCGACATTTGGGTAGCGAGCCATTGAAAGAACCTGCTCAAAACCCTCAAAAGGATCGGCAGGGGTGGAGTTAATCGAAATGGGTACGCCGCAATGGTCGACGATTACCTGGACATCCGGGAACTTTTCGAGGTAGGGCGCCAGCAAATGAGTGCGGCCCGGTAGCAGTACGAAAATCGGGACATTATACTTTTGAGCCGCCGCGAAGATCGGTTCATCGGCGCCCTGGCCGAACTGTTCAAAGCCTTCCGGGGTCCAGGGTACTACCCGTAAAGCCACTCGCTGCGGCATGGTTTTAACGGTGCTTATCAGGTAATCCAGGTCAGGGTCATCGCGGTCGAAGCGGACCAGATAGGTGAAGCGTTCAGGGTACTTCAGGGCCGCTTCTTCAGCCAGCGGAAAAGTATAACGAAAGGCCCCGCCGGGAAGGTCAAACCCCGGTAAAATTCTGGATTTAGCGTCAAAACCCCAGAATTCGTCATATACAAGGGCCTTCACTCCGACCGCATCCATGGCGGCAACCCCGGCTGCCAGGTCGCCCAGCAGATTAAAATGTACCTGCGCGTCAACAATATCCATGTTCCGTTCCTTGTTCTAATTCCATCCGGTGTGAATGGCTCTCTGTGCGCAGCGGCTTTTTACAACACCTTACTGGTAAAGCGTCTTAGAGTTAAGCTGTAGAATATTTAAGGCTATCCGGTGGGCTTCTTTTTGATCCAGCCAGCCCTGCTCAATCCATGTATTTAAGACTCTCGCCAGGACTTTGCGAGAGTGGAGCGACCCCAGGTAAATGATGTCGGGGACGCCCCAGGCATCGCTGCCGTAGAGAATCTTGGTAGAAGGCGCCAGGCCAAGTGCTTCTTCGAGAGCCCTGCCACCGCCAAAAGCCACCAGCGGCGAAGCGAGCGAAAAATCCATGTAAACGTGGGGATACATGGCTGCCAGGTAGGAAGCTTCCTGAATATACGGGTAGCAGTGCAGCAGCACAACAGGCGCTTTCCGCAACGCGGCGTTCTCGAAAATGGGTTTCAAATAGGCCGGGTTGGCTTTGACTAAATCAACATCCGTGTCGCCAAAGCCTGTATGAAACTGGACCGGCAACTGCTCTCGGGCGGCTTCTTCCAGGGCTACCGGCACGATATAATCCAGCAGAGCTTTGTCGGCCACACGCACGAAGGAACCGGTCCGGTCCGCCTCGGCTTTTAACTTCAGGAAAGCCTCTTTTGCCAGGGGTTTAGAGGTCTTTTCCGATTGAATATCGAGGCCGCAGCGGTAGGCAATAATACTTTTTAAGCCGACTGCTCCCTGGCTACGAGCCTGCCTGATGCTATTGCGTAAAGCTTCTTCGCACTGCTCGAAAGTGGCCGACTCGCTAATCAAATCTTCCAGGATGCGTTCAATTCTCAAGATAGAATAAACACGCGGCGCTGGTTCAAGAGAATTTACCACCTCTTGAGCATGTTCTACTGTCCAGGCTCCACTGCGCGGGTAGCCCGTATCGGCATAAAGCGCTCTTAAATTGGCTTTCTGGACCATCAGGCGGAACCACTCTTCCGCCGAGTATTCGGCTCTTTTAGCCAGGACCGCCTCGACCTTCAGGTTGCCGTCTTGATCTTCCAGGGCCTCACCTTCGAGGCCCACTACTGCTGCCAGGTCGCGAATCGCCCGGCGGAAAAAGAGACTGTACGGAGTCTGCTCGGCCAGCACCTGCGGGTCACTGGCCTCGGTGAAAAAGCGAGCCAGTTCAGCCGCCTGCCGGGGAGGCGGACCTTCCAGGGGCAGGTGGCAGTGATTATCTATCGCTGTAATATCGGTCAGATCTAACATGATTAGTATTTATAAAAATGCTGGTTAACTTCATATTCAGTAGTCCGGGCTGCATAAGACTTTTCTTCCGAACGTTTGACCGCAATATAGGTCCGGGCCAGTAGCGGCCCTAAAGCGTTCAGCAGCACTTCATCTTTTTCCAGGTTGTCGAGCGCCTGGCCCAGGCTGGTTGGTAATGCTTTAATGCCCCGTTCCAGCCGTTCTTCCTCCGGTAAAGTGCCGGGATCAACCGTGACCATGAGCTTTTCTCCCGGGTGTAATTTGCGCCTTACTCCGTCCATACCCGCAGCAATAATGCCACCCAGCGCCAGGTAAGGGTTGTTGGTGTTATCCGAAGACTTAAGCTCCAGGTTGATTGATCTACTCTCTTTGCCTTTGAGGGTTGAAGCGATCCGTACGGCCGCTTCCCGGTTATCCGGCCCGTAACAGGTGTAGGCCGAGGACCAGGAATGGGGTTGTAAGCGGCGGTAGCTATTGACTGAAGGACAGGTCAGGGCTACCAGGGCTGGTAAATGCTCCAGAATCCCGCCGATAAAGTAGTAGCCGGTCTGGCTCAGGCTATAGCGGTCGGATGGGTCATAGAACATATTTATATCGCCCTGGTCGCCGGCCCAGGCGCTCAGGTGAACATGACAACCGTTACCGGCCTGATTAATAAAGGGTTTGGGAGCGAAAGAGGCAAACAGGCCGTGGTTCCAGGCGACGGCCCGAACGGTTTCACGGTAGATTAACTGGTTGTCGGCGGCTTCCAGGGCACGGGCCGGGCTGATGCTCAGTTCTTGCTGGCCGTGAGCCAATTCAGGATGATACTGTTCGACTTTAAGATTCTGAGCTTCGAGGGCGCCGAGCAATTCGTCAACCATGGCCGCGGGTGTGGTCATACCGATTGTGCTGAAGCAGAGGCTATCGTCTATAGCGACATAGGCCCCTTCCGGGCTGCGCCGGGCCAGCGACCATTCAGGCTCGAAAGCGGCGATAATGGACTGTCCAAACTCGGAATGAGCCTGTTCGATCATGCGCCGTAAAAACGAACGAGGGCAAAGTTCCCAGGGTAATCCTTCCAGGGTGAGCATATCGCACAACATGGAGGCGGTCCGAGGCGAATACGGCAAAATCCGAAAAGTGCGCGGGTCCGGTACCAGGCGCACCTCACCGACAGCGCCGATACCTTCTACCGGGGTCAACTCATCAAGCGAGTTCATGGCTTGCATTGCTACAGTCAGGCCAATCCCGCCATACATACGTTCCTCAAGGGATTGGTAGCCACAGGCTTTCCCCCGAATAATACTGCCATTATCGCAGTAGAGAAAGCGGACCTGCTTGACACCGCTTTCTCTGGCCAATCTTAAAACTTCGTTTTTTACATCAATTGTTAGACTCATAGTGATGGCTCCGCCTTCAAGGGTCAGGAATTTATCTGGCCGGATTTATTACTTGCTGAAAATAGCATTGGGCAGAAAGGCGCTAACAGTATAGTTTGGCCCATCTACAATCTGGCTTATTTTAAGGTCTACCGCCACGCTGCACAAGATATATGCTTCTTCAGCCGACAAATGAT
The DNA here is from genome assembly GCA_036261665.1 of Chloroflexia bacterium. GTDB lineage: Bacteria > Chloroflexota > Chloroflexia > Chloroheliales > Chloroheliaceae > 54-19. Next base: position 44,895 of record DATAKM010000034.1, on the reverse strand, counting down.
AATTATCAACCAGATATTCCAGCATATAACGGATAGCCTGCTGGCTGGCAAGGAACAGGTCGGGCGAGTGGGAACTGGTTGCGAAATAACCTTTCTGCTCAAGCTGGCTGGAAATACTGGCGGAGGTCCAGAAGCAGGGTTCTTTGATGCTTTTACCCCGCAGCAAATTGAAACGAATAGCGGCTTCCCCGTTGGTTTCAATTGCCGTCACGCACACTTCGCCATCTCCCTGGGCAGCATGGCAATCGCCAATCGAAAATAGACCACCCGCTACCTGAACCGGCAGCCAGACTTTACTACCGGCGGTCAGTTGGCGTATATCCATATTACCACCGACCGAACGAGGAGGAGTAGTACTAAAGACTCCCGGTTCTTTCAGAGCCAGGCCCATTACTCCGCAGAAGGGAGCCAGAGGTAACCTGATATTCTCTTTAAATTCAGCCCAGTTGTCGCTCTCTCCAGATTGTTTCAGATTCCAGATATGGAAAAAAGGTTTGCCGAAGTCGTCAGGTAATAAACCGACACCGGGCCTGAATCCGGTCCAACCAAAATTGGCCGTGTTAACCTCAAGTACTTCAACTTCTAGAACATCGCCGGGCTGCGCTCCTTTGATGTATACCGGTCCGGTGAGCGGATGACCTTTTGACTTCCGGCTAGAATATTCTTCTATTGACATACCCGGTTGCACATAACCATCGCTGGCATCCCGGGTTTCAAAAAAAACCGTATCCCCTGACTCGATTTCCAAACGAGGCGGAATTGAATTGTCCCAACAGTAATGCAGGTCTTCTGCCGCAAGCTGGTGCGTAGCCATTTTCATCCCCCAGACAAGAGTTTAACGGACCAACTATGAATTTCCGAATTGATTTAGTGACTACCGGCAATTACTACCGGTAGTCGCTATGAATCGTTCACTACAAATAGCACAGAGGATAATTAATCCCCCAGTAGGCCGTTTTCCAGCCAGTCAACCGTCATTTTAAGGGCTTTCAGGAGATTTTCGCGCCGCAGGAAGCCATGCCCTTCGTCTTCGAATACTTCGTAACGCACTGGGTGTTCCCGTTTAACCAGGCTTTCCACGATTTGATCGCTTTCCGCTTTGACCACGCGCCAGTCCTGGCTACCCTGGATTATCAGCAAAGGAGCCTTTATGCGCTCAACATGGGTCAAGGGCGAACGCTCCAGCAGCATCTCGCGGTCTCGTTCGGGATTGCCTACCCATGCATCGGTCATGCTGCGCCAGCTTGGCGGTACGCTCTGCACAAAACTGATCAGGTTGGAAGGACCATACCATTCAGCCGCTACTTTCCATAGCTCTGGCAGGCGCGAGACTGACGAAAGGGTGGCAAACCCTCCAAAGGAAATACCAAAAACGCCAATGCGAGAAGGATCTACCCAGTCTAGCTGGCTCAGATATTTAACGCCCGCTTCGATATCTTTTAGCTCACCCCCGCCCCAATCGCGGTGAATTAACTGCTGGTAGCTCTTGCCGTAGCCGGAAGAACCCCGGATATTGGTGGCGAGCACGCCAATGCCCCGGCTTAAGAGGTATTGGTACATTCCAGGGTATGCAAACGAGTATTCGGGCCGCTCCTGCATTTCAGGGCCACCATGTATCGAGACCAATACAGGCGCTTTACCGTTGGCATTGAGCGGACGGTAGAGGTAAGCCGGTATCTGGCGACCGTCAAAGCTGGTAAAGCGGACAATCTCTGGCTCTACCATGCTGGAATGATCAAGTCCACCCAGGAAATTATCGGTAAGCTGGCGAGTTTCACCCTTTTCCAGGTCTAACAGAAATACCTCGACAGGCAAAGTCGGGCTGGTGAAGAAGAAAGCCAGTCTCCGCCCATCCGCCGAAAAGCAGGGCTTCATAATTACGCCGCGCGGTAAAGCCGGCAGCTTAAGTTCCGCATTGCTTGAAAAATCGGTTACATGCAGCACGCTATAGCCATCTTCGTTCAAGACCCAGGCGAGGCGTTGACCGTTAGCGGAGACTACCGCGGCTTCAATGTCCCATTCCGGCGTTAGAAGATATTGCCAGTTGCCCTCGTCCAGGCTGTAGCGGGCCAGTCCTTTGAATTCCCGGCCCTCGTCAGTTATCAGGTAGAAGGATTTACCATCGGCGGACCAGCCCGCCGGGATATAATTCGCATCGGCTTCGTGTGGAGTTAAAAGTTTTGGTTCCTGGCCGGGTATAGCCAGGTAAAGGTTACTGTTGGTATTGCTGATATTCTGGCGTACCAGTACCCCCTGGCTATCCGGGGTCCAGCCTGCAAAGGTGAAGCGGCCGTTGCCGGTCAGGCGCTGTTCGACTCCGGTCACCATATGGCGAATAACCACATCGGTATCGGCGGGGTCGCGATCATTGGTGGTAAAAGCCAGGTACTCCCCTGAGGGTGACCACCCACCCACGGAATACTGGGAACTTTCGGAGCGGCTCAGCCTTTCAGGCCAGCCTCCTTTAGCCGGAATAGTATAGAGCTGGTACAATTCATTGCCGTCATTGTCGGCTACGACAGCCAGGTTCTGGCTGTCAGGCGACCAGGCGAGATTACGGACAGTTTCATCACTGAACAGGGTCAGTTGCCTGGGAAGGCCAATTCCATCAACCGGCTGAACCCACAGATTAAACTGGCCGGAAGTATTGATGCTGTAAGCAACTTGCGACCCGTCAGGCGCAATATCTACCGCCGGGAAAGGCCAGATCTGGAAAAGCCGGGTGGCAGCGAATTGCTCGTATAAAGCTGGCTGTTCCTTTTTCGGAAGTTTCAGCATTTAAGTCTCCAATCAAATCTAAAATTCAATTAGCCGGTGTAACCAGCCAGAAAAAACCAACAGGAATAGATGCGAGGCTCTCCGCTAAAGTCCTGCCAGGAATAGCCTCGCTTTTAGTTGGAAGGTTAAACCGGATTTACCGTTCTAAGACCCACTTTTTGAGAAATTCGTACATGTGCTGGTGATGATCGAGCAGGGTAGCCACCTTACGCCAGCCGTGGCCTTCTCCTTCGTAGCTAATGTATTCAAAATCGGTTTTACCGGCTTTTTTAAGTGCCTCAACCATTTCTTCGCCCTGAATGGCCGGGACGCGCCGGTCCTCCGCTCCCATAATAATCATCAAAGGCGCTTTAATATGCTGAGCAAAGCTGACAGGGGAGCGCTCGCCGTAAAGTTCGAAATTTTCATGACGCGAACCTAAAAGTTCTTCGATCAGAGGGCGAGCAATCCGGTCGGTCTGTTCCGGGAAACTAACAAAGTTGCTGACGCCGACCAGCGAAACGCCTGCTTTAAAGCGCTCAGGCCATTTGCCGAGCAACAGGTTCGTGGCGTAACCACCCCCACTGCCGCCCCATGCGACTACCTTAGTCGGGTCAATCAGGCCGCGCTGCTGGGCATAGTCAATCGCGCCGATATTATCGAGCATATCTTCGTGGCCCCAGGTGCCTCTCAGTTTGTCCCGGAACTCCCGGCCATAGCCAGTGCTGCCCCGGAAGTTTGGCTCAATTACTACCCAACCCCGGCTGACCCAGTGCTGGACGCTGGCATCCCACCGGCGGTTATACTGAGCAATGGGGCCGCCGTGAATATGCAGCAGGAGCGGGTGCTTACCGGGCTGGACCTCGTTCGGTACGTAGAGCAAGCCTTCAATTTCAAGGCCGTCCGGGGAAGTCCAATGCACTACTTCCGCTTTGACCAGGCCAGCCTGCTCCATACCCCCAACCTCTACCGCGGTAATTGGGCGAGACTGCCTTTCGGCAAAGTCATAGAGGTAAATGTTAGGAGGAGAAACCTCGCTTTGCTTCAGGTAAGCCAGGCGCTTGCCATCCGGGGCAAAGCTGGAACCCTCGCAAATCCCATCTCCCTGCTCGATTACAATGGTCTGCCCTTCCAGGCTGGTGAAACTCAGGCCAATACTGCAATGCTGGTTAACGGTATAGATCAGCCCTTTACCATCGGGGCTCCAGGTCGGCTCGCCCTGTTCCACTTCGCCGGGAGCTAGTGGTCGGGTATTGCCGCTTTCCAGGTTCAAAATGTAAACGTTGTTCCAGCCGCTCTCATTCGAGACATAGGCCAACCAGCGCCCGTCCGGTGAAGGTCGCGGCGCAGAATAGACCGTGTTTTTGCCCCAGCCGTCCACCAGGGTTTTAAGTTCCCCGCTTTTCAGGTCGGCCATTACCAGGCGAGTTTCATAGAAGGCCATACGCATGTTGTCATGCTCGCCGTAGACCAGGCGCTCTCCGCCCGGTATCCACTGAGGATCGAATACAAAATGTTCGCCCCGGCTTACCCGGCTGGGCCAGCCCTCACCATCGCTACTGACTACCGCGATATCCTGGTTATCCCCAAAAGCGGCAATATAGGCAACCTTGCTGCCATCGGGCGAAAAAACCGAACTGTGTTGAGTGCCTTCTACGTGGGGAGTTAATCGTCTGGCAACTCCACCCCCTGCCGGTATCAGCCACAGTTTGCCATCTTTGCCGCTCAGATAGACCAATTGCTTGCCATCCGGTGAAATATCTCTACCTGACATAGCAATCTTAAGCAACCCGCCGGCTTCAACATCGGTTGTCACCTGGAGGGTCTGGCCAGTTTGCAAATCAAGCCGCATAATATCGGTTCGAGCATCAAAATCCTGGGGATAAAAGAGGTACCGTCCATTCGGCGACCAGAAAGGCTCGCCAACATGTCTTAGTTGAGCCAGCATACCGGCCGTAAAGCTCGGCGTATAATATCCAGGCCGCGCGGTCTGGCTACTTTTAGTTTCGATCATCCTTAAATATCTCCCTTGAAATTTAGTCTAATCTGTTAGTTCCAACCCCTGGCCCGGGGGACCATTTCCCCCGGGCTTCCTCCACAGTGCTGTGAGCAGTCAGCACGTCAAACAAACCACTACTAGATGTACTTTATCCACGGAGTGCCGGGTCAAAAGCATCACGCAAACCATCGGCGATTAAATAGACCGATAGAATAGTGACGAATATCATGAGGCCTGGCCCAATAATCAAAAAGGGATTGTGGTTGCCCGAATAGGTCAAATAGTTTGACGAGTTAGCCAGCAACTTACCCCAGCTCACATCAGGGTCGCGGATACCAAACCCCAGAAAGCTAAGAGCGGCTTCCCCTAACATCGCCAGGGCCACATCCGCCCCGATCAGTACCACCAGAATAGAAACAATATTGGGCAGCAGGTGCTGGGCCAAAATCCGGGGATAACCTGCTCCCACCGCAATCGAGGCCGTTACAAAGTCACGGCTGCGCATGGTTAAAGTCAGGCCGCGCACTTGCCGGGCGGTGGGAGTCCAGCTTAACAACCCGAAGATTAACGACAGGAAAATAATATCTGGCCGGAAAATCCCCGCCAGGATTATAAAGAGGTAGAGGCCGGGAATATTATTAATGATCTGGATAACCGCGTTGAAGAAGTCATCCACCCAGCCCCCGAAAAAGCCACTGATCAAACCAATAGGCACCCCTACCAGGACGATGATTATGGTTACCAGGAAACCAATCGAAAGCGAGGCTCCGCCGGCGTGCAGCAATCTCACCAGGGTATCCCTGCCGAGTTCATCAGTACCCAACCAGTGCACTACATTTGTGCCGTCGCGCAGAGTCTCGGTAGTGCCGGGGGGAGCGTAGGCCGGTGAGATACTGGCCCGGAAATAATCGGGCGTGGTTTTAATAAAGTTTGAGGTCAGAATGGGTGCGATAGCACTTATAAATACGATGAACCCGAAAATCACCAGGGACACCACGTTCAGCTTGCGCTTGAAAAACCGGGATAGTGCAACTTGAAAAAATCCGCGTGAAGCATGCCGGTTAGTTTTTGGCAGTTCACTGGCTGCGGGCGTTACCGCCGGTTCCACTAGTTCAGATGTACTTCGTGTCATCAATTTAACCTTTTAATACCGTACCCGGGGATCTACCACGGCGTATAGAATATCGCACAGAAATAAGGCCACCACTGAAACGGTGGAAACAAACATTAAAATCCCGATAGCCACCGGATAATCACTCCGGGTGAGCGAGTCTATCGTCAACTTGCCGATGCCCGGCAGGCTGAAAATTTCCTCGAAAATGATAGAGCCACCAATCAAGGCCGGCAAATTGGCCCCGAAAGCGGTAATGATAGGGATCAGGGCATTCCGTAAAATGTGATGGCGGTTTACTTCTCGCTGGCTCAGCCCCTTGGAATGGGCCGTGCGCACATAATCCTGGCTCAAAATATCCAACACCTGGGTACGGGTAATCCGGCTATATGTAAGCCATCCCGCCAGGGCAATCAAAATTGAAGGTAGCACCAGTTGCCAGACCTGGTATAAGGGATTATTAGCCTCTGCTTCGTTGTAGCCGGGCAAAGGTAAAATTTTGATGCCGGTGCTGATGGCGATATTACTGGTAATCAGCAGGATCAACAGGCCGAACCACCAGTGGGGAATAGAACTACCAGCGACAGTCAGTACACGGACAAGATTATCGACAAAACTACCTCTGCGCAGGGCAATATAAATCCCGATAGGCACACCGAGCAGACCTAGCACCATGCCAGCCGTTATCAACAGGAGGGTATTTGGCAGGGCTTTCACAATTTCGGTGGTCACGGGATAAAGCGATTCGTAAGAAACGCCTAAATCCAGGTGGAGCGCATTCCAGAGCCATTTTGCATACTGGACCGGCAGCGGGTCAGTTAACCCGTAATGCTCCCGGATATTCCGGATATCGGCCGGAGTCATGCGTGGGTCCATCATAAATTTAACTTCCGGCCCGCCCGGCGCCAGGTGAATTATCATGAAACCAATAAAACTAATGGCCAGTAGCAGTAACAGCGACTGAATCGCGCGGCGTATTATAAAACGCCTCAAGACATTGCCTCCTAACTTGTTTCAAACTGGCTGCCGGGCTGTAACACCCGGCAACCGGTTTTGAAGCAAACCTTTAACCTACTTGATGTACCAGTCAGTCGCGTAGCTGTAAGCTACGTTGTTGATACCTATACCCAGGGTAGTCGGTACCACGCCTCCGATACGGTTATTGACCACCGCGAACTCGATATTGGCGATCACGTAGATATAAGGGCCGTCCCTCGACTCAATTGACTGGATCTTGCTCATGAACTCTTTGCGCTTGGCGTTATCAAACTCTTTCAAGGCCGAGGCGTAGAGATCATTGACGTCTTTATTAACCCAGTTGCCGAAGTTCAGGCTGGGAATGGTGGTCCAGACGCTACCAAAGGTTTCCGGGTTAATACTGGCGCTCCAGCCCAGTACAAGCGTATCGAAATCGAAGGGCTCTTGCTGAATGGTCTTCAGCACGGTATTGAAGTCCTGGGCAATCAGGTCTACATCAAGGCCGAGATCTTTCCATTCTTGCTGGGCAATCTGAGCAATTTTGGTCGGTTCAGGGAAGTTGCTCGGATAGACCATTTTGAGTTTAGGAATAGCATTCCCTTTAGGGTCGTAGAGCTTGCCGTCCTTGAGAGTGTAACCGGCGGACTGCAAGATTTGCTTGGCCTTGGCCGGGTCGTAGGTGTACTTTTGAACAGCGGTTTCATCAAACTTGTCGCTGGAAGGCGGCACATCGGAGTACATCGGTACGGCCAGGCCGTAGTAGACTTTGTCGATAATGGCCTTGCGGTCAATTACCCAGTTCATGGCCGTCCGCAAATTCACATCTTGCAGATAAGGCCGGCGGAAGTTGAAAGCGATCTCTTCCCAGCTTGCGTTGGCCGGCGTCCATTTGTAGACAGTGGCGTTTGGCAGCTTTTCGGCTTCGGCTTCATCCTGGGCGGAGAAGCCCATCATATTTTCGAAAGCGTCCGCTTCACCGCTCTTGATCTTCTGGAAACCAATTGAAGCGTTATCTACAGTTACTACAGTCATCTGGTCCAGTAACGGCGGCTGCATAGCGGTCGAAAGATCGTTGCGCACTACAGTCCAGCTTTTACCTTTGTCCCAGGCTTTCAGTTTCCAGGGACCGCTGGTAACAGTCGGATTGTCAATAGCAGGGTTCTTGGTTGGATCACTCCAGTCTTTGCCTTCCCAGACTTTGCGCGGCAGAGGAGTGATAATGTCGCCGCGTTCTACGATGTCAAAGGTCAGGGTGTGCAGGAAAACTTTGATTGTCTTCGGGTCGGGAGCCTGATAATCAATTACACCGGGGGAGTTCGGGTTTGATTTATCGGCAATGGCAGTGCCGTAGCGAACCCAGTTATTTTCCTTTTTGATCGCCTGCTGGTAGGTCCAGAGGAAATCATCGCTGGTCATAGGGCTGCCGTCGCTCCACTTCAGGTCGTCCTTCAGAGTGTAGGTCACGGTCATGGCAGCCTGGTCTACCGTCCAACTCTTGGCAAAGAGCGGCACTACCTCCAGGGTCTTGGGATTGCGCGTAACCAGGAAGCCGCCGCCATTAGCGAAGCCGCCGTAAATACGAGCGATATAGGCCACACAATAAACATCAGTACAGTTGTAGGGATGTAGAGTTTTGGCATCTTGAGTGCTAACCAGGGTTACGCTCCCCCCCTTTTTGGGAGTCCCGCCGGAAGTAGCGGCAGCGGTGGTAGCCGCACTGGTCGTAGCTGCTACAGCGGTAGTAGCCACAGCGGTAGTCGTAGCAGGGGTCATGGCGGCCGCAGTAGTCCCGCTGTTGAGAGCAGCCGTAGGAATCGAAGCGGGTGCAGTGGCAACCGGTGCGGCAGTCTTTTCAACCGCCGGAGTGGCAGTATTGTCACCGCACGCCGCCAGGACTACGCTCAACATGAGCATGAGAATAGCCAGTAGAGGAAGCGTTGAACGACGAATCTTCTCCATTAATCTTCTCCTCGCATGAAAAGTAGTCGGAAAACAAGATAACCCAGATCTATAAGGGAACTTTGTTTTTTCCCACAAAATAAAAAGCAGGTCAAAGCCCTGAGCAAATTTATTTGTATTTTTATTTTTGGCCTAAATTTATTTACCGGGTCATTGATGCTGCTTTAGAGTAGTTTTAACAGCAGGGTAAGGTCCAACTTTGCTAACGCAGAAATTATAATGGGAATAGTCTACCAATAATTTAGAAAATATACTATGGAATTTAACACAAAAAATTAGCGGTAAATTTGTTGAGAACAACAAGGGTTCTCTTTTTTTCCTGTTTTATAATCTATAACAATTCGTCCATTTCAAAAGGGAAAGTTGGCCTTATAACCTTATAGAAAGTTTGATGAGCAAGTGTAGTCTACAGGAGTCAGTTCAGGTTCTGTCTTCTTTTTGTATAGATAGCTTGTATAGATAGCTTATATAGACAGCGGTCCTATAAGAGGCATAGTGTCATAGCAAAAAATAGAAAGCGGAATAAAAAGTGAGCCAAATTGAACATACCGGTTTTCCTGGCGACGAGTTGCAGGAAGTGACGATTGAGCAACTACAGGCAGCCCTCGAAAAGGGTGAACTAACCTCACTCGAATTAGTACGGACTTACAAAGCCCGGATTGAGGCCCTCGACTGGGCCGGTCCAGGCCTCCATTCGGTTATTGAGTTAAACCCGGATGCCGAGGAAATCGCCCAGGAGTTAGACCAGGAACGAAAAACTAAGGGCCCTCGCGGCCCACTGCACGGTTTACCCATTTTAATCAAAGACAATATTGATACAGCCGATAAAATGCAGACCACCGCCGGTTCACTGGCGCTGCTTGGTTCTAAGCCCCAGAAGGATGCTTTTGTGGTCCAAAAGCTCCGGGAAGCCGGGGCGATTATTTTAGGTAAGACTAACTTGAGCGAGTGGGCTAATTTCCGCTCCACTCATTCCAGCAGTGGTTGGAGTGGACGCGGCGGGCAGACTCACAACCCTTATATTCTGACTCATAATCCCTGCGGTTCCAGTTCCGGGTCCGGGGTGGCCGTTTCAGCTAACCTGTGTGTGGCAGCCCTGGCAACCGAAACCGACGGCTCAATCGTATGCCCGGCCCATATGAACGGGGTGGTTGGCATCAAGCCCACGGTTGGACTGCTCAGTCGCAGCGGGGTAGTGCCGATTTCGCACAGCCAGGATACTGTCGGTGTACATGCCCGGACAGTAAGAGACGCGGCCACGGTGCTGGGGACTATGACCGGAATTGATTCTCAGGACGAGGCTACAGCAAGCAGTGAAGGGAAATTCTATAGCGATTATACCCAATTTCTAGAGGCGGATAGCCTGAAAGGAGTCAGGATAGGAGTACTTCGCAAGTTCTTTTCCGGCTATAATTCACACACCGATGCCGTTTTTGAAAAAGCGATTGCATCTCTCCGCGAACTGGGAGCCGAGATTGTTGACCCCGCTGACCTGCCTACAGGCGAAGAGATAAAGAACAGCCAGGATGAAGTTACTGTCCTGACCTACGAGTTTAAGGCCACTCTTAACGCGTACCTGAATACTCGCGTCCCTGACCCGAACCATCCAGAGGGGAAAGTAGTGCGCAGTCTTGAAGAAGTTATGGCTTTTAACCAGGAAAACGCGGAGCAAGAATTAAACTATTTCGGCCAGGAAATCATGGAAATGTCCCAGGCCCGGGGACCACTGACCGAAGAAGAGTACCTGACGGCCCTGGCTAACAATCGCCGCAGAGGCGGTAAAGAAGGCATTGATGCCGTATTAGCCGAACATCAACTCACAGCGCTGATAGCGCCAACCGGGCAGCCTGCCTGGCCGATTGATCTGCTAAACGGCGATCATTTTGGGGGTGCCAGTTCTAGTCCGGCAGCCATTGCCGGTTATCCCCTGGTGACAGTTCCGGCGGGCTATGTCTCCGGTTTACCGGTCGGCCTGACTTTTATGGCCGGAGCTTATAGCGAACCGGCGCTTATCAAACTGGCTTACGCTTTTGAGCAGGCTACCAAAGCTCGGCAAATTCCCCGGTATTTACCATCTTTTCAAATGCCTCAGCCTGCAAAATAGTTCTTGTAAGGCCGGAGAGACTATTTTTTGTTGAAAGAAGCCGGACATTTCTCTGTGGAAATGTCCGGTACCTATTATTTCAAGCTTAAGCTGCTTGTAGTGTGGCTTCAGGAACAACAGAGCTGACGTTCAGCATGGCCTGAATTTCAGCTAAAGGCCGGTCCCACAACTCTTCCCACTTCACCGGGTAGAAGTTAGAAGCTGCCAGCCCCCGATTATAACCTTCGTAAATTCCCTGGATATAGCGTCCCATTGTGGCTCTATCGTGCAAAGCCATATAGGCTGCTCCCGCCGCGATGATAATCATCGGAAAGGGATCTTCATTTCTGGCCTGGGCCAGGTAAAAGGCCAGGAGGGACGCCTCGCCCAGTACGTCTGTGCCGTAGCCTGTCATGACGTGCCAGATATCGTGCGTCTCGCGCAGACGTTGTTCAATGTAGGCCAGGTCATCAGATAACTTAACGGGGGTGTAAAAATCTTTTTGAAAGCCGTTAGTAGTCATATGCCGGTAATAAACATGCCCCAGCGTGCCGGGAGCGTATACAGCTAAATCTTCTATTTGATAGAGAGCAGGCATATAACGCTCTTCTAAGGCCTGGCGGTAAACCTCGCTGGAGCGTAAATACTTTGAGACTTCCCGGGGGTTTTGTTTGCGAATTTCATTATAGACTATGTCGGATAGCTTAAAGACCTGTGTGGTATCATTTGGATTGTTGACAATCTTGAAGAACAGCCGGGCAAATTTAACCTGCCCGATTAATTCCTGCCCTTTCGTGGTTAGGCCGCGTAATTTCTCAAAACCTCTCATAATTTTTATGCTCCTTGTTATCTAATTTTGATTTTTGCCTTTTTATAGAAAAGCCTTGATTGCTTTCAGGCAAAAGATAACAAAAGAGAATGGCCCGGTAATCAACCTTAGGGTTGAATGGGCGGGTTGAGTTTTTGAGCAATACCGGGTAGTTGTTGGCTATTGAATCGCAATCCAGAAGGTTATGTAGAATAATCTTAAATGAGGTTAAGGGCACGGGCTTGAGCCAGGGCCTGTACCCGGTTTTCAACACCAAGCTTGGCGTAGAGGTGGTTTATATGGGTCTTAACTGTAGCCAGGCTCAGATAAAGCCTGTCGGCAATAGCTTTGTTGGAAATACCCTCTTCAATCAGCCGCAACACCTCTAGCTCCCGCTCGCTTAAAGGTTCAATTAAAAGATTGGCTGAAGCAGGATAGGAAAAGGCCTGTGGCCCCTCGGATAAATGTATCTGCCTGTTTTCTTGGCTGGCAGGCTTATCAAACGCGGCGAGTAACTTTTCTAGAAACTCAAAATCGGGATATTTCATTCTCAAGCGGGCAAGCAGATTTTGCCAAGGCCTTCCCAGGTTAAGATAGACGCGCAAAAACTCGCCGTGAGTAGCTAGTTGTACCGATTCAAACAAGCTAGCCAGGGCCGCCTCACTCTGTCCCACTTTTTCCAGGGTCAGGGCTTTCAGCCCCAGTATCTCTATAAGGTCAGCGACCCGCCCCTGCTTGCGAGCAAACTCGGACAGCCATTCGAGTTTAGCCAGCGCTGCTTCCGGCTGATCGCTGGCCAAGAGAGCTTGAATTATGGTCAGATAGTGCCGTTCGTACTGGTAAGAAAGACTATCAGGCGAAGTAAATTCTATATTCTGGGTTTCCAGCCATTTCCAGACATTCTCTAGCTTCCCATCAAAAAGCTTAAAGTAATTCTCCCAGGCCTCGGTAGTAGCCACTAGAGAATAGTTTTTCAAGCGCCGGGCAGCTTCGCCAGCCTGCCTTAAAGCTTCAAAAGCGGAAGCCTTTTTTTCTTCTGTCCATTCCAACCTTGCCAGGGCCAGGTAGGCTCCTGGCAGATATGCGGATTGCGGGTAGCCCTGACTGTGAGAAATAGCCTGATCTAACCAGAAATGGGCCTCTTCGAGCCGGTTCCATTCGTAGTTAAGCCGTCCCAACCGCACCCTGGCCACCCCTTCCTGCCAGGTATTCCTGGAATTGAGCTCTAAAAGTGCTTTGCTGTGCTGTTCGGCCTGTTTCAGGTTGCCTCGCAGAAACTCCACTTCCGCCAGCATATTGCGGGTCTGGAGTTCAGCCCAGCTACCCCAGCCCTTATTTAGCCAGCCTTCAGCCTCTGTTAGCGCACCATCCAGTAGATAAGCACTGCCAATGGCTACATTAGCCGTAGCTTGAACCAGATTGTTTTCAATTGAGGCAAGCTCAAGAGCCTTCTGAGCCAGCGCTTTGCTTGCGGCGATTTCACCTCTCACCAGCAAAAGGTGGGAACGCAGAGACTGGTTATCCACCAGTCCCCTCTCATCTCCCTGTTGCTGCAAAAGACTCTCGGCCAGGTTTAAGGGAGCATCCATTTCGTCGAAATGATTAGTCACCAGCAGAGCCGAGGCTAAAAGGGTATTCAGGCGCGGGTTTTGTCTTAAAATCTCCTGCGGCAAAGCTTCAAACCAGCTCATTACCGTGACGCTCTCGCCCTGGTGAACCAGGGGTAAAACCAGCGCAAAGAGCAGTTCTACTACTTTTGAATAATCCCTGGCTTCCAGGCTGTGCGTGAGAGCCTCGACTCCCAGACCGTGCGCTTCATACCATGCAGCGGCCCGGCGATGCAGTTCTGGAAGCATTTCCGGCTCGGTGCGTGTGAGGAGACTAATCAGAAACTCTGCGAAGAGAGGGTGGTAGCGATACCACTGGCGGTTGTTATCCAGGCTCGTCAGAAAAAGATTATCCCGGTCCAGCTTTTCAAGCATCTCCCGGCTCTGCGCTTCACCCGTAAGGGCTTTAGCTAACTCCTCATTAAGCTGGCGCAGGATGGCGGTATGCAACAAAAAACGCTGGATCAATTCAGATTGGTGATAGAAGACCTCATCGGCCAGGAAGTCCAGTACAAGGCGATCACTACCGCCAAAAGTGTGCATAAAAGTGGCCGGGTCCGAATGTTCTTGCAGAGAGAGCGCGGCCAGTTGCAATCCTGCCGCCCAGCCTTCGGTGCGATTTTCCAATAACTCTATTTCTGAATTGCCAAGTGGCCGGTTTAAGATTTTTTCCAGGAAGGCAGCCGCTTCTTCCCGGGTAAAACGCAAATCTTCGCTACGGATCTCGACCAGTTCTCTTCTTACTCTCAGGCGGGAGAGTGGTAGTTCTTGCGGTTCGCTCCGGCTGGTGATAACCAGGTGCATATGGGAAGGCATATGCCCGAGTAAGTAGGCCAGCCCGGCCTGGATTTCCGGCTGCTTTATGCTGTGGTAATCATCCAGCACCAGGGCAAAATCATTATCCAATTCTTCAAGTACCGAGTTTATGAGGGAGTTTATTACCGCTTCCACAGGCGGGGTCTGAGGAGTAGCAAGGGCCTCCAGGGCTTCCTCTCCCAGGACCGGGGCCAGGGTTCTAAGGGCAGTAATAAGATAGCGCCAGAAGCGCACAGGGTCATTATCGTTTTCATCCAGGGAAAACCAGGCCAGGGGAAAGCTTGAACCGACTGTTGTGGCCCGCCATTCGGCTATTAAGGTAGTCTTGCCGGAACCGGGAGGGGCACAAATAAGGGTAAGTTTGCGGGATAGACCTTTTTCTACCAGGCTATTGAGCCGAGGCCGCAAAACACTATCAGACCTTGATCTTGGAATTCTGATTTTGGTGAGGAGTAAATCAACCTGGCTTGCCACTCGAAAGAACCCCCAGGAATATTTTCAGTAAAGTAATTAAATTTTAGCATGTGCTCAACCGGGTGTAAAGCTGCCCTATCCCTAAGATCAACCCCCCGCTCAACCCTAAGGTTGACCACTTTTCGCTCTGCTCACGCTATCCTTTAGTCAACAGGAAAAACGCTACAGACGACCGGAAGCGTCTTTTCTAAACAAACATCTAATAAAAGCGGACTGAAACTGACCACAGATGGCATTAAAGAAACCAAACTGGATAAGATAAAAATTAGAAAGGAAAGAAAAGAGCAATGTCTAAAACTCAACAAAAGCTGCTACTTGCAGGCCTGATGCTGGGAGTGCTGCTGGAGGGTCTGGATAGTACCATTCTAAGCACTGCCATGCCCCGGATAGTTTCGGATCTAAATGGTCTTGCTTTGATAAGCTGGGTCTTTACCGCGTACATGCTTACGAGCGTGGTGATAACTCCCATCTACGGTAAACTTTCCGACCTTTACGGGCGCAAACCTTTTTACCTGGGAGGTATGGCGCTGTTTATTGTAGCTTCGATGGTGGTAGGACAAGCTCAATCCATGGAATGGTTGATTTTCTGGCGCGGAGTACAGGGCCTCGGTGCCGGGGCTATGATGCCGATTGCTCACTCTATCATCAGCGACGTTTTCAGCGGAGCCTCTAACGGCCGGGCGCAGGCGGCGGTAGGCGCCGGTTTCGTTCTTAGCAGCCTGATAGGGCCATTCCTGGGAGGCTGGCTAACCGATGGTCCGGGTTGGCGCTGGGCTTTTTACATCAATGCTCCCCTGGGCCTGATAGTTATAGGGTTAATGTTAGCTATCAAGTTACCGGCTACTTCAGGCAGCCAGGGCAGAAACGGCAAAGCGCAAATTGATTATCTCGGCGCTGCCAGCCTGATGCTAACTACCCTGGCCTTGCTCCTCGGGTTTGTCTTTGGTGGCGACGCTACTCTCGGTTGGCTGCATCCTCAGACCCTGGCAATGTTCGGGCTGGCCCTGATTGGACTGGTGGGCTTTTTGCTAATCGAAAAGCGCGCAGCGGACCCTATTCTACCCCTCGCTTTCCTGAAAAATCCGGTCTTTGTGGTGCTGAGCCTGGCCGGACTGCTAATTGGCGCCATTCAGTATGTAGCGCTTAATTACACCGCTCTTTTTGTACAGGGAGTTCAGGGAAACACCGCTACTTCCAGCGGTACGGCTATTACACCCCTGATGCTGGCGATGGTAGTCGGTCTTTTTGCCGGTGGACACGCGCTCGGTCATCTCGGCAAGTACAAAGCTCTGGTTATTTTCTTCGTGGGGATGATGGCCCTGGGCATGTTCCAGATGACCTTGCTAAATGCCGGGAGTAGTTCTTTGCAGTTGATAGTAGCTATGGCAACAGTCGGCTTCGGCTTCGGCGGTTCCTTCCCGGTCTTTATTATCGCCCTGCAAAATGCTTTTCCCACCCGCTTCATGGGAACTCTCAATAGTCTGAACGACTTTTACCGCCTGATGGGTGGCGCCGTTGGCACCAGCATTCTTGGTTCAGTTCTGACCGCCAGCCTGACCAGCCAGGTTTCCTCGAAGCTTGCGGGCTTGAATATCCCTGGAGTCAAGCTCGATGTCCAGGTTCTGACCAGCAGTGAAGGGCTTTCCAGCTTGCAACAAAGGCTGGGCAATACCGAGCTTTATAATCAGGTAACCGGTGGATTAAGAGAAGCCCTGGCAGACAGTCTGCACCTGGTCTTTACAGGCGGCCTTATCGTCTCCCTGGTAGCCCTGGTAGCCGTCTTCTTTCTCAAGGAAGTTCCACTCCGCTGGAAACCAACCGGTATGCACGGTCACGCCGGAGCAGGCCATCACGCTGGTCCGCACCACGCCGGGCAACACGAACACCAGCAGGAAGGCGAGGGACAGCTTGAACCTGTGGCCGGACATGGTGGTCACGTAAGCTTCCACTAAGTCAGCTACTATTCACCGGGCTTCTTTAGCAAACCTCTGTTGGTTAGCGCCAGTAAAATTGCTAAAGAAGCCCGGTTAGATTCACGCCATCAGTGTATTTAAGCAGAAAATACTGAACACTCTCCAATTAACTGATGTTTGAACGGCTTCGAGAATTGCTCTAACTAAATTAACATATGTTTGTTTAATCACAAAAAAGCTTTAAGGTGTTATACTAAAATTAGATGGGCCTGGTACGTAGTATAAACTCACAGCAATAAAAGTTTTACTTGCTTTGAACGTAATACATAACATGACAACACCTTTAAGCGTTTTAATAGTAGAAGATGATGGCGAAGCTGCCCGCATGGTCTCTTTCTACCTTGAGAAAGAAAATCTTAGCGTAATCAGCGCGTCAAACGGGCCGGAGGGTGAACGGCTTTTTCGGCAGCAGTCCCCCCAACTGGTCATTATGGATGTAAACCTGCCCGGCTTTGACGGCCTGGAGCTATGCCGGCGTATTCGCCAGGCTTCGGCTGTTCCTATACTGATGCTTACCGGGCGCTCCGCCGATACGGATAAAGCCATTGGACTGGGGATAGGGGCCGATGACTATCTGACTAAACCATTCAGCCCGGTAGAACTGGTGGCGCGAGTCAAAGCGCTGGCGAGGCGGGCTTACCAGTATACTGAACCAATCAAGCCTGCCCTGCTGGGTGGTCCTCGTCTTACAATGGATACTACCCGCAGGCAAGTAAGCCTGGATAAGCAGCCCTTAAACCTGACGCCAACTGAATTTAATCTTCTGCAAGTTCTGATGGCTAATCCAGGTTGGGTCTTCACCCGCGAACATCTGCTGGAGCGAGTCTGGGGTTTTCAGGATGATGCCGGAGAAGAGACCGTTACCGCGCATATGAGTAACTTACGGCGCAAACTGGGTCCGGGAGGCCACCTTATACAAACCGTGCGCGGAGGCGGCTATCTATACGAAGAAAGTGAGGAGACTGACAGGTGATTCGCCGTATTTTCTTGAGTTATCTACTGTTGGCGGCTGTTACAGTTACCCTGCTCTTTGCGTTGACTGCCCGCCCCGCCGATGCGCGTAGCCTCGACTCTAGTTACCAGCCCGGCGGACGGGTTAGCGATACCCTGCCGGTGGTTCTTTCCAATTACTACGTTCAACATGGAAACTGGCAGGACGTGCAAGCTTATCTGCAAGAAGCCAGTGCCCTGACCGGTTTTAGTCTTACCCTGACCGAAAATCAGCAGGTTGTCGCTTCCACGAATGCCGCCTGGTTGAATCAATCTGTAAACGGGTCATTTGAAACGACTCTAGGAGCACCATTAGCCATACCGGGAAGCCCTGCCACGCTTTATTTAAGTGCGCCACCTTTAAACGCCTCGGCGGGTAAGAGTCTTTCCGGGCAAATAAGTTCCACCGATAATAATCTTCCCGCCCTGCTGATTACGGGGCTGGTAGTGCTATGCGCCTCCTTTGGCTTGAGCCTGCTGGTAGTGCGTTCTATCTCCCGCCCGCTGGCGGAGGTTCGTCTGGCCGCCTCGCGGATAGCGCAGGGGGATTATTCGGTTCGGGTACAATTGCCAGCCCGGCGCAAAGATGAACTAGCCACCTTTCTGCAAAGCTTTAATACGATGGCCGATAGCGTCAGCCGGATAGAACAGCGCCGCCGTAAGCAGGTAGCGGAAACCGCCCATGATATGCGCACTCCACTATCAGTGGTTAAAGGTTATCTGGAAGGTCTGCTCTCAAATCAGATTGCCGACCGCCGCACAGCGGAAAGAACCTTCCAGAGCATGCACCGGGAAGTTTCTCGAATGCTGGAGGTTATAAACCATTTTGGGAAAACGGCTGCCTCCGGTTTGTCAGATAGAGTACTAAACCGCGAACAGGTCACAATCCAGGCGGTAGTAAATGAGGCTTTAGCGAGAGTAGCGCCGCTGGCTGAAGCTAAAAATATTGAGTTGAAGAGCGAAGTTGCGGTGAACCTGCCCGCAGTAATGCTTGACCCGGTTGCGTTTGGGCAGGCGCTTTACAACTTGCTGGATAATGCCATCAGGCACAGCAATCCAAACGGTAACGTGATTGTAAAGGCAGGGCAGAATACAAATCAAATCTGGCTCAAGGTTATAGATAGTGGTGAGGGTATTAGCCCTGAACATTTACCCCATATCTTCGAGCGATACTACCAGGGCAACCGGAATAGCGGTAGCGCCGGGTTAGGGCTGGCAATAGTTAAAGAAATTGTGGCTGCTCACGGTGGGGAGGTTAGATCAGAAAGCAGCGGTCTGGCAGGAGAGGGCAGTATTTTTACAATTAGCCTTTTTCTTTAGCAAATCTTTAGAAATCCTTGATAAAATCATAACAGGGTGGTGTTACTCTCATCTTGGGTAGAAGTAACATCACCCTTTTTATAAATTGTTTCTCAGGAGTCTTTATATTTTATGCCTGATTTTAACCTGGTACCGAATAGCCAGCCCCAACCAGCGGGATTAGCAAATAGTAGCGAAGTAGCACATATAATCACACAGGATGAGGTTAAATCCCATCCTAATCCTTCAGAATCCTCTGAAGATAATCAAGGAGAAAGCAACCAGCCTGAACAGCATAAAGCTAAACCTCAAAAATCTTTCTGGCGCGAGGTCGCCGAACTGATTATCATGACGCTGGTGCTTTTCTTCCTGGTCAAAGCCCTCTTTCAAAACTACCGGATTGAAGGCACCAGCATGGAACCGAATTTCCACACCAACCAGATGGTGATGGTAAACAAAGCTTCTTATTATCACCTGGATATAAATTTCTGGCTCCGTTTAATTCCCGGCGTTAAAGCGGATGGTACTAATACAGTCTGGTTATTTGGCGGTCCGCATCGAGGCGACGTGATAGTGCTTGCGCCCCCGGATGCTCCTACCGACGACTATATTAAACGCGTTATCGGTTTACCGGGCGAAAAATTACAAATATCTAACGGCATAGTTTACATAAATGACAAACCGATAAACGAGCCGTATATTAAAGAGAAGCCTTTTAGCCCTTTTGGGCCAGTCATTATTCCACCGAATACCGTTTTCGTGATGGGGGATAACCGGAATGCCAGCCGGGACTCACGCAGCTTTGGCTTTTTACCAATCGACAAAATCGTCGGCAAAGCCCTGATAGTCTACTGGCCTATCGGTCCCCAATGGGGACCGGTTCCTGACCAGCAATATTCGTGAAAATAAAAATCCGCCTCAGAAGGGCGGATTTTTATTTTGTGTTAGCTTATCCTCTGATTAGCATCTCTGACTGCAATTTGTTGACGCGCCAGGCAATTTTTAGATAAACTAGGGAAATCAGTGCCACCTACGAAGATATGTATCAAGAATTAGAAAGAGAATCATATGGAAAAAAGTGCAACCGGTCAGCTTGAGCCGCAGGACGAATTTTTCCTCGATACACCCACCATGCGAAATTTTATTGCCGGTGTCCGGCAAGTGCTTGCCTCTGAGAAGGATGTGTCCGCCGGGCTGGATAAACTACAACCGAGCTTTGCCGCTCTCCTGGCCGATCAAACCTGGCTTCCCGCTGAATTTGTGGCGCCCAACCCGGCAAGCGGTATGGGAGGGGCGATTGGCACGTGGTTACTGTTCAGGGCCGCCGACCATTCTCTTTCGCTCTTCAGCCTGGTGGTTCCTTCCGGTTCCGAAACACCCGTGCATGATCACCTGGCCTGGGGATTAGTGGGGCTTTACCGGGGGGAGCAGATTGAAAATGTCTACCGCCGCACAGATGACGGCTCAGATCCACACCGTGCTATTCTGGAAGTTGCTGAAATCAACAATCTGCAACCCGGCAGTTTTTATAAACTTCTTCCGCCGGATGGAGATATTCACTCAGTAAAGACCAGCTCTAAAGAAGCTTCCGTATCTATCCACTTACTGGCAAACGATACAGGCTGTGTGGTGCGCCACGCTTTTGACCCGGACCACTCCGCTCTCAGAGAATTTCGTTCCGGTTATTCCAATGTAGCCTGCCCCGACGAGTCGTAAGCTAACAGGTGTTATTGCCATTCAAATCAGAAGAGGGGTTTTCTTTTGGTTGAGGTAATTTTTCGGTTGAATCGTATTATCTTGACTGCCACCCGAACGTCTCTGTAGCAGGCACAGCGTTGGGTGGCTTAGAAAAAGTTATGGTTCGTTTCTGAAGGCGTAATTGACGAGACCTTCATCTTTTAGCGTTTGACCTTCCTGCCATACTCTGGTGAAAGTTGTGATACTCAGTTGATGCCGTACACTGCTCAGTTGTTCCTCGTACTGATCTCTATCGCACTGCAAAATTACGGCCCCGGTGCGCTGTCGTAGAGCGCAGGCAGCGCTCCATAGTCGTGCCGCTCTTTCGGTTTGGGATTGTTGAACCGCCAGGAGTCCCAGACCTTCCAGGCAAAGGGCGAGCTGTAAATTTAAACCCAGGCTGGAGGCCAGTTTGAGTGCCTGCCGGTAGTAAGATTGAGCCGACTGATAATCTTTATTCCAGATTGCCACCTGTCCCAGGTTAGTCAGGGTATCCGCCTGTCCCCAGCGATCTCCGAGAGACTGGCGCAGGAGCAGAGCTTTCTGCAACATTTCCTCACCCTCGGCAATATTTCCCTCACGCGCTATGATCCAACCCAGGTTAGTCAGGGAGCGGGCAATACCCCAACGATCTCCCAGAATGTTCCGGATGCGCAAACTTTCTTCCTGTAAAGAGCGGGCTTGTTCCAGTTCGCCCTTACCTGAAGCCAGCAGCCCAAGATGTTGAAGGCCATGAGCCATACCTGCCCTGTCACCCATCTCTTTCCAGGAGGCCAGGGCTTCTTCCTGATAACGCTGGGCGTTGGCGTAATCACCCTGATGAAAAGCGACCGCGCCTAGATTACTCAATGTAATTGCTGTCCCGCGCATATCCCCGGTCTGCTCGCGCAACTTCAGGCTTTCTTCATACAACTCTCGGGCGGAGTTATATTCACCCTGAAACCAGCTTGCAAGACCGAGGTTATTAAGGTCATCGGCGATGCCGGATAAGGCATGTAATTCCCGGTTAATTTCCAGGCTCTGGCTGCAATATAAATGGGTCTGGTCATAATTGCCCTGCCGCAAGGCTACCAGACCCATACTGCTTAGGGCCTTTGCTTTTCCTGACAGATCTTCCACCTCACGATAAAGCTCAAGTCCATCCATAAATCGCGACAGAGACCCGGAATAATCCCCCTGCAAATAAGCTAATCGTCCAGAGGCTAACAGAACACGAGCGCGAGAGGATTTAAGATAAAAAGAGGCGGGGTGGCTGAGCAAAGATTGGATAACTTCGCGGCCTTCACTTAAATGGCCGTGAATCTCCCAGAAGCTTTCTAACGCTCCGGCCAGACGCAAGCCCAGTTCAATATAATTCGGCTGGTGCTGGCTCCATAGAATTACAGCCATCAAATTTTCATGTTCTTCTTCCAGCCGGGCCAGCCAATATCCCTGCTGCGAACCGCTTAAATGTCTTTCCGCTTCAGTTGCCAGGGTTACATAATAATTGGCAAAATTAAGCTCTGCCACGGCTTTCTCACCCCGATTATTAAGCCGGTCAAGAGCATACTCTCGGGTAGTTTGCAGCATTGAAAGACGGGTTTCTCCGCTCGCTCCCTGACTTTGGCAAAGTAAGCTGTTGTCCACCAGCACGGTAATCGAGTCTAGCACGTCGGTTCCGCAAACCGCTACCGCCGCCTGTAGGGTGCAACCACCCATAAAGACACTCAAACGTGCAAAGGCAGCCTGTTCCTGCTGCGAAAGCAAATTATAGCTCCAATCGAGGGTTTCACGAAGGGTTTGCTGACGCTCCATCAGGCTGGGAGAGGCATCTTTTAATAGTTCTAGTCTGCCTGTTTCACTACTGACCAGGCGTTGTAACATCTCCTGAGGTGAAAGCAATTTGCTATGGGTGGCGGCAAGCTCAATTGCCATAGGCAACCCATCCAGCAGCGCACAAATCCTGGCAACAGCTAAATAATTAGTCGGAGTAAGCATGAAATCGGGTTTGACGGAGCGGGAACATTGCACAAACAGTTCAACCGAAGGGTTAAGAATTAATTCCTCAAAAGAAACTTTTTCCGGATCCTCCGGTACAACCAGAGGGTGAACTTTATATTCGTACTCGCCCCGGATACGTAAACAGGCCCGGCTGGTTACCATTATTTTTAAGCCGGGAGCGGCAGCAAGCAAATCATTAATTTGAGAAGCTGCTTCTGCCACCTGTTCAAAACTATCCAGAACCAGTAAAAGCCGCCGAGATTGCAAATAATTTTTCAGAACCTCAAACTGGGTCTGTACACAGGGATAGCCAATGGTGGAGGCATATGACAATTCGAGCGTTTCTGCTATTAGAGGAATAACCTGCCGGTAATTATTAAGAGCTGAGAGTGAAATAAAGTAAACGCCCTGACTAAATTCGTTCAAAACATGTTCGGCAACGGCCAGGCCTAGGCGGGTTTTACCGGACCCCGCAGGACCAGTTAGAGTTACAAGCTGAACCTGCTCGCTTAATAACAATTCGCTGACTTCAGCAATTTCTTTATCACGACCAACTAAGAGAGTACCGGGTTGGGGTAGTTGATTTGAACGAATCGAAGTAGCCTCAGCTTGTTTAAGAGAGACATTTTGTCCGTTATTTCTCCTGGCACTCATACTACTACCCAGTCTTGCTTCCAGTAATGATAGGACCGGTTTATGACGCTGGTGTGACTCAGAACTCAAAATAATAACCTTAATTTATCCGCTAAATTTCATATTCACGCTAAATCTTCTGAGAATTTAGAGTTAAACTTCTAATCAGGCACACCTTACCATTTTAATCGAAAACATAGTCTTTACTATGATTTATATCATTTCAGACCTTTTTAGATATTGGTCTTTAGACCTATTTTCAAACGTTTAGAAGTTTCGCCAACTTGATAGAACAATATTATTACTATACCGCTTATTGTTTTCAAGTTACAAAGTACGCCTGGTCAGAAATCAGGGCGACTGCAAAGTCTGGATGGAACTTCGCAATCACCCATAAGGAGATATAAAAGGGCAAGGGATACCCCTGCAACCTCGCACAGGATAGATCCTGAAATCTTCTTTAATATATCAGTATAATTTTAGAGTATTTAAAGCCTTACAATGCTCCTGTTAGAGATTTTTTATTTTGGACGTAATTTGCCAGCAGGCCCAATTCTTCTTGATAAATGCGGCGCATGACCGGTGGGGTAAATAGTTTATCCATGAAACCGCCTAATCCCTTACGCGCTGCGCTATCGGTAGCAATCGTTACTTTAGATTTTTTGCCATTTTCGAGCGGGTCAATGGTAAAAGTAGTAACGAGATCTTTTTCCAGATCACGTTCGGCTATAATACGGCCCGGTTCTGGCTCGCTTACTACCATATGAAAGTCATTTTTCACACCCATAACTGTGACGGTAACGCGATATACTGTCCCGGCACCCTGACCACCCTCTTCAACTATCAAATTTGAAAAATATTTTTTGGGGGTAATGGAGGGGTGTTGCTGCCGGTAATCGGATAAGATAGCATAGATTACCGCTGGCTCGACGTCTATAACCATTGAAGCTTCTACATGTAATTTGCTCATCTTTTTCTCCCTGCTTGATTAATATTTTGCTTTAAGCTTTTAAAAAGCGTATCACGGTTTCTATATCAGGAAATTCGGCGGGGGCATTTTCCAGGAAGCTAGCACCTGCCGAGAGCCCGTTAAGAGTTGACATAAATAAAACAGCTAACTGGTAAGTATCGTGCCGGGTTATTTGGCTGGCCTGCTGCCCTTCGACTATAAACTGTTGAATGGTTGCTATCACCTCTATAGTAGAGTTTACAGCCATTTCTTTGACAGCAGGCGGCACTGCTTCATTGGTCAAAGCCTGCATTATTAGCATAGTACCTTCCGGTCTTTCATAAAGGTAAGGCAATAACTGACCGGTAAACCACCGTATCCGGTCCAGGCCAGGCTCGGCCTCTTTTGCTGCCTGGCGGGCAAGATTTACCATTAGTTGGAGGGTTCCCTCTACCACAATGCCATACAGTTCTTCTTTACTGCTGAAATAACGGTAGATTAAACCCTGGCTCATTTCATTGGCAAGGGCAATATCGGAAATTTTAGTATCGGTAAAACCTTTACGGGCAAAAACATTTACCGATTTGTCTAAAATTTGAGTTCTACGTTGTTCACGAATTATCTGGTTGGCTTCTTCGGTACGTGGCATTTTTTCACCTGTTCTTTTGAATGAATGTGCGCTCATTCAATGAAAATGTAACGCTCTTCTCTCCTTTTGTCAATAGATATTACTGTTGATGTGATAATAATCACAGTCGAAATATTCGGATTTAACAATAGATCAGATAATTGCCGGGTCCTGGCTCAGTTGTGCATCTGGTTATAACAGGCGTCTGGCACTGGAAGGATATCGCTATTTCGTAAGATAGTGCCTTTACACAAGAGCCAGGAGATTTTTGGACAAAAAAACCAGCCCTGCTCGAAGCTGGTATTGGCAGTCATGACTTATTAATAAAAGAAGAGGGGAAGAAAAGAGTTGAGATGGAGTGAGTAATGGAAGGATAATTTCAAGGATAATTTCGATGACAATTTTAGCGAGTTGAAAGAGTGTACTTCTACCTCTTTGTAAAAGCACACCCCAAAACTCCTAATACCACTTTGTACTAGATAATAGCTGTGGGAAAAAATTAACTAAGAAGTAGGCGAGACTTAGAAGAGACAAAGATTTGATGTATTCGCTCAATACACCAACGTAAATAAGTATATCAAGAATTTACAAAATTGCAATAGAAGCAGTGTTAATAGACCAAAGTTTTTTACAATAAATTTCTATCAAAATATTTTCTATAATGTGTGCAGCTTATAATTCTACATTACAATTAATTGTTAAGTTTTGTTACCATTTGTATAAGATATTTTGTAGAAGCAAAGTATAATAAATAGTTAAAGTGTTTAACTTCTGTTATACCCTGATGTTATTAATTGTATGTTAAAATTATAGCTTGATTATAATCTAGAAAATTACTTAATCTCTTGCCCGAAGTCTCTTGTTTTGAAAGTGCGAAGATTAATCTCAGTATAGCACATCTACTAAAAGTTTTGAATTTGTTAATATTTATTGCCAAAAGCCATTTATTTTATTATAATAAAGATAGATAAGATAAACGAGCCTTTTGAATGTACTACCTCAATATTTGAACTTCAATTTCAAGACAGTTCTGATCACTTTCTTTTCCTGATTCTCTTTCTTTTCTCGGATCATAGTCAAAGTCCAGACAATACCGGTCTTTCTCGCGTCCAACTTCAGTACATGTGTACCATCGGCATAGAGCTTTTTGAGATTACCTTTTAACCTGTTAGAAATTAGGGAGATAGTAAACAATAAGGAGGTAGCTATGATTCTGGTAGCTGGCGCAACCGGTCTTCTCGGTAGCGAAATTTGTCGTAAGTTGTTAGAGAAAGGACTGCAAGTTCGTGCTATGGTTAGGCCTACTTCCGATGCAACTACCACCGGTAACTTGCAAAAATGGGGAGCAACCCTACTAGAGGCAGACCTTAAAGACCCTGCTTCTCTTAAATCAGCCTGCCAGGCAGTTGATACTGTGATCAGTACGGTAACGACTACAGTTAGACGGCAGGAGGGTGACACAATTGAAAGAGTGGACCTACAGGGGCAATTAGATCTGTTGAATGCTGCCGTATCGAGTGGGGTTAAGCATTTTATTTACCTCTCTTACTCCGGTAACATGAGTAAGGATTCTCCGTTAACCACTGCAAAGCGCACTATGGAGCAGCGCCTGAAAGAAAGTGGTATGACTTACACTATCCTGCGTCCCAGTTACTTTATGGAGGTGTGGTTAGGACCAGCATTAGGGTTTGATTACGCCAGCGGTAAAGTACAGATTTTTGGCAACGGTCAGAACAAGATCAGTTTCGTTTCCCTTATGGATGTCGCTCTATATGCGGTGGAAGCAGCGGGTAACCCGGCAGCCAGAAATACCACAATAAATATTGGCGGCCCAGAAGAAATTAGCCCTAACAAGGTTGTAGGGACTTTTGAGGAACTCTCCGGCCGCAAGTTTGACATAACTTATGTTCCAGAAGAAGCCCTCGAAGCTCAGTACGCCGCTGCCTCAGACTCATTGCAAAAAAGTTTTACGGGTCTAATGTTGAATTACTGCCAGGGCGACCAGCTTGATATAGAAAAAACCCTTAAAGACTTTCCAGTGCGTTTAACTGGAATTAGAGATTATGCCGCACGCGCTTTGGCTGTAAGTAGCTCAATTCGTTAAAGCAACCATGACCTATAACCTACTAAGCGGCTCTCAGTCGGTGAGAGCCGCTTAGTAATTTTCAGGCGGTTACAAAAAACAGCCCGTAAGGCAAAATAGCTGGTAAGTATCTAATCGAAGACCTGCCTGTGGAGATTCTGCCGGGTTTGTTCGTTTACCTGAGCGTAGATGCGGGTAGTGGTAGGGCTGGCGTGACCGAGTAAATCCTGGGTAGCTGCAAGGTCGCCTGTAGCAGCCAGCAAGCGGGTTGCAACCCAATGCCGGAATTTGTGAGGAGTAATATTGCTATCTAAAGAAGCCTTTTCAGCCAATTCCAGTACCATTTTTTGAATAGTACGGGGTGTGAGAGGCTGTACCGTACTCAAACCGGCGCCTCTGTCGTGGCGTGCAAAGAGAGGTTGGGCCGCAAAGTTAGCGCGACCTGCCCCTCGGCGCGGTTTAGAGCTAACTACCTGCTCAGGGTTTGTCTGGTTACCCGCAGCAAAAATGCTCATCATCCTTGCCCGTTCCGCCAGGTACTTTTCGATAGCTTCCCAGGAGGCAGTATTGAAATAGAGCCAGCGCTCTTTATTACCTTTGCCGACTGTCAGGGCACGCCGGTTGGTGTTGTCCAGATCGCCTCTGGTCAGGCTGGTTACTTCACTGACGCGGGCGCCAGTACAGCGTAAGGTTTCTAAGATGGCAATATCGCGCAGCCAGATTAACTGCTGCCTGGCTTTGTCTAACTCTCCGCTCGGACTGGTTGAACTGGAACGAGGTTTACGCGCTTCCCTGATAAGAGCCTCCACAATTTCATCCGGCGGTACTTTACTCAGGATAGATCGTCTTTCTTTGCCTTTTAGCTCTTTGAAGCGGATTTGCATGCGCTCGTATTCTTCGGCTGGCAGACTTACCAGTTTTTCTATACTGCACCACTTATAGAACCGGCCAAGCGCCGCCGCGTAGGTCGCAAGTGTAGCCCTGGCAGCGGGTGGTTCCGGCACAGTTTTAGCGGAGGTGCTTGATAGCGGTTGCGGTTCTTCACCATCGGCTCTGAAGCGCAGATAACCGATTGCCCAATCAGTTTTAAGCTCTTCCAGAGGTACAACATGGGGATTTAGTTCATATTCGTCTTGCATGTAGCGCAAGAAGCCGTTAAGGGCTACCCGGTAAGTATTGCGAGTCGCAGGGGATGAGCCACGAGCAATATCGCGCAAAAAACGGGTTGCGCCATCACTGACAGTTATTATATTTTGGTTCTCGATATTTTCCTGGATCATTGGGTTATTTTAGCCAAAATTACTGGCTCTGTCAAGGTTCGCATAAGGATAATTATGCGAACCTTAATAAATCTAATAAGTCTGCCCTGTTTATCCTCGCTTTTGGGCTTGTCTGTTTTAAGTAGGAGTAATTGGTTCGCTGGTTTTACCATACCGATAGTGGTTCCTGTTCAGTTAATCCTGAAGGCAGGCACCATTTTGTTTTTACTCGATACTCACCATAATTTACCCTGTTTTATACCTTCTACCTGTAAATTAGGTTCATATCCAGCGCTCACTCTAATCCTATTCAACTAAATTTGAACGAATAGAAAGGAACTGAGAATGAAAAGAATAATTATTGTGCTTGTATTTGTTGTGTTTAGCTTTTTAACGGTTAAGCCTACCCTGGCGGCAGACATGCCGATGTGCGACCATCAGGCCACGATTGCCTCCTTACAGGAATGCGTAACCCATGCTTACCAGATGGGACATATCGACAACAAAGGTATTGCCAACAGCCTACACAGCAAACTAAATGCGGCTCAGGCTGCCTTGGACCGGGGACAGCCTGAGGTTGCCGCAAATTTGCTCATTGCCTTTATTAACGAAGTACAAGCGCAGGCCGGAAAACATATCATAGCGGAGCACGCTCAACATCTTGTAATGCACGCTCAACTCGTACTGGGAGCTCTACCGTAAAATCCATTTAGAAGTATTATGTCAAATTAGAAGACAAGTCCGTTTGCTATTCTACATAAGGCAAACGGACTTGTCTTGTGGAAACTCTCTGCAAATCTACAAAGACAATGAATTCAATCCCCAAAAATTACTCAACATAATCAACAATCTGATGCAATAGGCCTCCCCTTACCCTCTAAACTTTCTGCATTTTGACAGTATAACAGGGCTTCCCTGAATAATATTTCCACTCTTTAAATAATTTTGCCTGATAGAGGTATTTTTTGCCGGTCTTTATTCTCTTACTTAACAGAATGGAAACTGGTTACATTTCAGGTTTTTCGCTCGGTTCTTTTTTGTTTAGACCTGTTACTTTCATAACAACGAATGGTGGGTGAAATGAAAATCTTCAGCAAAAACTCGCAGGAATCCTTTGGGAAGAGTTCCTTATTACGGGTTGCTTTTGCAACCTGGCTCACTGTTGCTCTCCTGGCTCTTAGCCTGGATGGTTTAAGCCAGGCGGCTTCCCCGGCCAGTGGCAGCCTCACAACTACAAACGCGCTCTTGACATATACCGCCGGACCATTTCTGGTACCTAATACGACTGCTCAAGTTGGTAGTGTTATTTGCAACGCCGTCACCCCATGTGACGATTTTGCCATCTCAGTTACCGTTCCGGCAGGCTATGACACAACCCATAACATCAGTGTTAAAACCGAATGGGCCAATAGCCTGGCCGATTTTGACCTTTACGTTTTAGATAGCGCTGGTAACGAACTGAAGTCTTCCGCCTCTTCCAGCGACCCGGAAACGGTTGTAATCCCTGCTACCAGCGGCACTTATACCGTAAGGGTAGTGCCCTTTGCTCCCCTGGGCCAGAGTTTCAAGGGCACTATTGCCCTGGTTGATAAACCTGCCACGCCCCCTACTCCACCCGCCAGCGATCCTGCTCCTACTTATGTTAACTACGCTGCCCCGAATGGGCTTGGCACGGATGCCGGAGAACCTTCGATTGGTGTAAACTGGAAGAGCGGCAACGTAATGTTCCAGTCTAACACTCAAACTCTCCGAGTAACTTTTGACGATAGCAAATCACCCGCCACGGCAACCTGGGAAGATCACAGCGCGCCAACCTCGCTTACCAGTCTCGATCCGATTATGTTTACAGACAACCATACCGGGCGTACTTTCGTCTCACAGTTACTGGCTGCCGGTAGCCTGGCTTCCTATACCGACGATGACGGCGCTACCTGGACTCCTAGCCAGGGCTCAGGCATCGGATCAGGGGTAGATCATCAAACTGTGGGGGGTGGCCCTTTCGCGCCGGGCTTGCTCGGGCCTTTAACAGCTTATCCCAATGCTGTTTACTACTGCGTACAGGGTTTAGCCCTGGCTACCTGCGCCCTTAGCCAGGATGGCGGGCTGACTTATGGCCCTGCCGTTCCTATGTATAACCTTACGCAATGTAACGGTCTGCACGGCCACGTTAAGGTAGCCCCGGACGGAACAGCCTACGTTCCCAACAAAAGCTGCGGAAGCCAGCAAGGTGTCGTAGTCTCGACCGATAACGGCTTAAGCTGGACTGTTCGGACCGTGCCGGGAAGTTTAGCCGGAGACTCTGATCCCTCGGTAGCGATTGGGGCAGACGGCACGCTTTACTTTGGCTATCAGAATGGTGATGGGCATCCTCACGTAGCCGTCTCTCATGACAGGGGCTTGACCTGGAGTAGCGACCTGGATGTCGGTACGAGCTTTGGTATTCAAAATACGGCTTTTCCGGCTATGGTAGCCGGTGACGCTGACCGGGCGGCTTTAGCTTTCCTGGGAACTCCCACCGCCGGTAATTACCAGGATCAGACCACTTTCCAGGGAGTATGGCACCTCTATATTGCGCATACCTATGATGGTGGCAAAAGCTGGGTAACTACCGATGCTACCCCGAGTGACCCGGTGCAGCGCGGTTCTATCTGGTTAGGTGGTGGCTCGCACCAGGACCGGAACCTGCTTGATTTTATGAGCGCAGATGTAGACAAACAGGGCCGGGTACTGGTTGGTTACGCGGATGGCTGCATTGACAGTTGTGTCAGCAGCGGCCCGAATTCCTTTAGCGCCCTGGCTACGATTGCGCGGCAGAGCAGCGGAAAAGGTCTTTTTGCCGCTTACGATCAGCCGGACCTTACCGCCAGCAATGTTGTGGCTTACTACAACAAAGGCGGCAACAATGTCCTGACTGCCAGCATCAATAATATTGGTCCGGGCAAAGCTCAGAACGTAGTAGCGCGCTTTTTAGACGGCACTACTGTTGTAGGCGAAAGTGCCCCGGTAAACCTGGCAGGTGGCCAGAGCGCCCTGGTGGCGGTTAACTGGACGCCTGGCGGCAAACCCACCAACCACCTTATTACGGTGGTGGTAGACCCGGCGAACACTGTTGCTGAGTCCAATGAAAACAACAACACGGCCCAGAAGACAATTGCCTCGCGGTAGAAAATAACTGATTTTAATAAAGAAGACCTCTCTTGCTAAAACCAGAGAGGTTTTCTTTATTGTTTTGGCCCTTACCTTTCACTCTTTAATGAGCGATTATTTAGTAGCCTTTATTAGATATCCGCATAGACGCAGTGACTAGGGCAGGGAAAAGAGCCTGGCGGAGTATATTTCAAGGCCGGTCAGACCGGGTGGCAGTTCGAGGCGCAGTTCGGAAATTGTGTCGTCAAAGCTGAAAACGCTCATATCGGCAGGCTTAACCTTGTAGCTATGGCTGGCACCGTCACACTGTAGCGCAAGAGGTATTCCGGTACGCTGTACTTCGCTATCCCCCACTTTAATGTACCAGAAGATATTGAGAGGCTTACCTTTACAGTCACCACTCGCCACGGCGGTAAATTCAAAATTGGCTAGCTTTGGTGCAGGCAGCGCTACCTGGGGTGTACGCAGAACTCCTCCCCCAGCAGAGGGCAAGCTAACTCTCAAAGCTGTTCCTGGCTGGTAATTAAGATTCCCCTGGCCTTCGAGCCAGGACCATCCACCAGCAGTATTTACTTTAACCGGTCCAGCAGGATTCTGAGAAGTAAAATCCCAGTTGAAAAGAGTCTTTTGCTTACCTGCTTTCAAATCAGTATTACGTTGTTTTAGCACCGGTGGTATTTCTACCCGCTCTTTAAGTTGATCGTTCGCAAACTCAAAAAAGTGCGACTGGTTAAGGCGTTGATCTGTAAGCTTAAACTCCAGCACGCTGACAGTCTGAATTGTGGGGTTATTATAAGAAAGCTGGACCGCTTCGTTAAGCCCTACCTGGAAGGGTGGTACATCTTTTTCCAGGTCAATTGGGCCAAACAAACCACTAACGTAGAACAGAGAGTAGTTACCCGTGTCAGGATGCAGAGTCTGTAACTGCCTGACGAAATCAGGTACTACTTTTGCGGCATCTCCCCATGAGCGCTGAAAAGCACGCGTTTCTTTCCACGATAATAACAGGACAAGTGCTAGTAGCAATGTCTGTAGAACAGACAGAAAAATCTGTGGCTTCAGGAAAAGAGCCGATACCACTACATCTTTTTGAGCCAGTCTTTCAGTAGTGACTGTCTTACCGCTGAACGGCTGCAAAAGCGGTTCAAGTAAGGGAGTTAAGAGACATGCTTCCACCAGGGCAAGCCCAACTGTTGAGAAATAGATAAAACGCAGGCTGAGAAATGTAGTGACAGCCGGTAGTAAAAACAAAACGAGCCATACCAGCCCGAAAATAATTGTGCGAAGCAATTGGAAATTTAGACGGTTAGCTTTTCTGCGCGTTTTAAATTCCTTAAACAGTAGAGCAACTATCAGAATTGCGATCAACAGTCCGGCCAGCAGCTGCAAACTGCGATGTTCCAGGCGTAAAGGGCGCAGCAACCAGCCGGCATAACTGGTTACAAATTGAAAAGGGGTATAATCCTGCCTTTCCGCGCTATAGCCTCCAATACTGCCGAAGATGGATAAGCGCAGCGCAAGATAGGCCGCCAGCAGAAGGCCAAAAGGCACCTGCCGAAGAAATATTAGCCACCACTCCTTTTTAAGTCGCTCTTTAAGCGACCCATTCCAGACATTGAATACTAACTCATATAAGAAAGGGAATATTACAAAGGGTACAGCCGACTCCTTGCTGAGCAGAGCCAGGGTAAAAAAGAGGATTGCCAGCCCATAAAAGAGCAGGCCTTTGCACTCTGTATTACAGAAGCGAATATAACTGATCAGGGCGAGCATGCAAAAAGCCAGCGCCAGCAGGTCGCTCTGGTCAGAAATCCAGATAGCCGGTTCGGCATGGGTCGGGTGTAGCAGAAAAAGCAGGGCGGCTACCCCCGCCGGAAGGTAGCGGGAAGTCAACTGGCGGGCCAGCAAATAGACCAGCACTACATTCAGGCTATAGAGCATTATGCCCATAAAGTGCCAGCCTGCCGGGTTTTCCTTGAAAAGGGCGTACTCTACAGACCAGAAAAGGCGGACCAGGGGCCGGTAAAATAGATCATTAACCCCCCAATCACGCGTAAAGTAAGCGAAAGCTTCTGTAAAACTACTTTGCTTGAAGTGTAATTGTGCTATCAGGATGTAATCGTCGGTCAGGAAGTTGTGTGAAAGTGAGGAGGCGTAGAGCAGAAACGTAAGAGGGAAAAGAAGTGTCGCGCAGAGCGTAAACAGAGTTTGCTTAGATAGATGCTGGGCCCTGTTAACGCCTCTGGCAAGCAGATGAACCATAGGCAGTCAGTCACTTTTAGAGCTACATCACCGGCATTTGCCGGTGATGTAGCTCGGCTAGAGAACAGTAAATCCTACTTCAAACGGTGTTCGAGGCTTTCCAGACGATCTCGCAGTTCGCGGTTTTCGATTAGCACTTTATCGAGATCTTCACGCAGCTTTTTAACTTCTTCGTTTTGAGAAGCTCCTTCGCGGATAGCCGCCATAGCCTCGCGAGAACGGCGCACTTCGCGGCCATCTTCACCTGCCGCCACTTTGCGTTGTAGATAAGGAACCAGCGCAGCGTCGCCCAGAGTTTGAGCCGCGCCAATAGCAGCTATTCTGGCTCGCCAGTTTTTGTCCTCCAGTAACTCACGCAAGCGCTCGACGACTTCCTCGCGCTCTTTATCTTTAACCAGCTTACCGAGCGACCCCAGCGAAGAAATAGCCGCAAAGCGCGCTAAATCAGGCCGTCCGTACTGCGTCCAGTCAAGCGTTACCGGGATAGCCCGTTCGTCCTTAAGTCCAACGAAACCGGAGAAAGCCCCTTGCCGGACTAACTGGTTATGCGAGTCGCGTCCGAGCGCAGCATTCAGGGCCTCGAAAGCGCTGGACTGGCGGGTCTTACCCAGCGCCGCCGCCGCCGCCGATTCGATGAAGTCGGTTTTATCGCCTTTCAAGACCAGTTCAAGGGCCTGCGCGGCCTTCTCATCCCGGAACTCGCCCAGGGCGTTTACAATAAAGCGGCGGGCCCGAGCATGTTGCTCCGTCTGCAAGGCGGCCAGTAAAACCTCTTCGGCGCCACCTGTGCGAATAGCCCCTAACGCCGTTGCTGCTTCGGCCCGTACTCCCCAGTAACTATCGCTATTGAGGGCTTTCTCAAGGGCTTTAACGGCCTGCAAACCACCTGTTTTGCCAAGCGCGCGGGCCGCGCTAATTCGGCCATGCACCTCGGTGTCTTTTTCCAGTTGGGCGATTAAAGCTTCTCTGGAACGATTCCATTCTACCGTCTTAAGTATCCAGTTGGAAGGGTCGAAGGAACTAAATTCAGGTCGAGAAGGCAGGCGGAAGTAAAAGGTCTGTTCTTTTTCTTCCAGTTGCACCTTGAAAGTTTCGCGCTGCCCACCCTCCATTACAAAAGCAATTTCGACCGGCAGAGTAAACAGCGGTGTTTCATTGTTGATTTCCTGGGTCTGAGCAACACTGAATTTAGCGGTTTTAGTCGCATCATCCCAGGTCATATCCAGTTTAAAGGCAGGATACCCGGCCTTGTAAACCCACTGCTCAAAGAATGGTTGAAGATTACGCCCGGTAGCTTCTTCAACGGCCCTTTCCAGGTCAGCCGTGATAACGTTCCGACCTCGATTCTGATTAACGTAGTGGTTGATGGACTTCCACCAGTTCCCCTCACCCAGCAAATAGCGCAGCATATGCAGCACTAAAGAGCCTTTTTCATAGAGGTGGCGATCAAAAAGGTCAATCGGTTGGTTAAAGGTATAGGCCACAATCGGGCGGCGGTAACGCCCGGTATCTTCGGAAAAGTAGCTGCGAGCGTTCGCATCCATTTCGTAGATAAACTCGTCACGACCTTCATGGTGTTCGGTCCAGAGAGCTTCAAAGTAGGTGGCAAAGCCCTCATTCAGCCAGCCATTGGACCAGTCGCGGCAGGTTAACAAATCGCCGAACCACTGGTGAGCCAGTTCGTGAGCCAGCAACGGGTCGCTGGTGATATCCTGGGCGGCGCGCGCATCATGCAGCGTAGTATCGGTCAGGGTCGTAGCGGTGGTATTCTCCATACCGCCGAAAATAAAATCCTGGACGCAAACGCTGGCATACTTCTCGTAGGGATAGCGTACCCCGATTTTATTCGAGAAGAACTCAACCATCTGGGGGGTATTGATCAGGGAGACCCGCGCTTCTTCCTCACGACCCGGCAGCACATAGTAAGGAACGGGAATATCTTCCCACTGATCGGCGATTTCAACGAAAGGCCCGGCAGCCAACGTAATCAGGTAGGTGCTATGTGGAATAGACATTTTCCAGTGGAAACGCCGGGTTTTAGTAGCGGGATCAGCCTTATTTTCTACCAGGGCGCCATTGGAAAGAGCGAAGAAATCTTCCGGCACTACTACCCGCAGTTCGGTCGTGCATTTTTGATTGGGCGCGTCGAAAATGGGAATCCAGAAGTGGTTATCGGTATCCTGACCCTGGGTCCAGGCGTGCGTAAATTTATTGGGGTACTCCGGTTCTGGCGCGATAAAATAGAGCCCGCGCACCGGTTGGGCGCTATATTCAATCGCTACCGCTACTTCCTGTCCGGCAGAGAGCGGAGCAGGGAAGGTCAGGCGCAATTTATCATTCTCATGCTGGAATTGGAGAGAGCTATCTCCCAGGCGTACCGCCTTAACTTCCATGTCGGAAGCATCAAAACTGATAGCGTTAGTACCATCATTAATAGCGGAAAGAGTAGTCGTTACTGTGCCGCTTACCGTTTTTGTCTCAAAATCCAGCGCAACATCAATAAAAATATGCTTTAAGGCATATTCACGATCAGGCGCATAGTGAGGGCGGTCGCCGGGTAGCGGAAAAGGACGGTAGCCATTAGGGGCGTTTAAGCCTCCCTGGCTCTCAGCATAGGCCTGTTCATAC
Organism: Chloroflexia bacterium; assembly: GCA_036261665.1. Lineage (GTDB taxonomy): Bacteria > Chloroflexota > Chloroflexia > Chloroheliales > Chloroheliaceae > 54-19. Next base: position 8,735 of record DATAKM010000034.1, on the reverse strand, counting down.
CGTCTGCAATAGTGATTGCTTCCTTCAACAAAATTAGCGTTTAAAGGCACTGAAGTTTCTCCCTGATTAGTTGCCCCATTTCGGGGGTTATACTTTCGTTGTTGAAACTTTTATGATTTATAAATCAAGTCTTTCGAGGGGAATTATAGCATAGTAGAAACATCTACATCTTCTACAACTTTAGCTATGGGAGGCAGAGAGGATGCCATGAAGATTTTTGCTTAGCTCAGACTCACGGCATCCTCGTAATCAAAAGCGGTTACACCACACCCTATATTGAGAGAGTAGTAAAGGGGATGATTTTGTTCTATAGCGAATTCAAACCAGAATCTTTTTAACCGGAAACTCTTTAAAGTATCCAAAATGCTTCCCTGCCACAGTTATTCAGCTTAAGCATTAGCAGGTGGTGGGGGAGTAACCGGTGGGCGCACCACCATCACCGAGCAGGGAGCGTGATTGATTACTTTGATAGCCACGCTGCCCAGCATACCCTGGTCACGCCGAATGCTGCTCCGGGCGCTGCGATGGCTCATGATTATCAAGTCGTAGCCGCCCTCCCGCGCTTCCTGCAAAATCTGGTCGGCAGGGTCAACCCAGCGAAAGAGTTTATGGCCGCGCACCTGCTTTTCCGCCAGGATAGCCAGCCCTTCATCGGCCACTCGCTCGTAATCTTCTTCGTTCATATGGGGAACATTGTTATTAGTATTCGCCCCGCCGAATAATGGACCACCCACAGTCAGGACTGTTACTTCGGCATCGAAACGGTTAGCTACTTCTGCGGCATATTGAGCGGCATCCTGTGAGCCAGGGCTACCATCATAAGCAAGCAGGATCTTTCTAATCATGTGCTGAAACCCCTTTCTGTACGCGCTAAATTGACGTTCTTTTAATCATACCGGGGCAGGCAAGATTTCCTTCGCTCTTTTGAATGAATCTCTGAGAAGCCGAGTCGCGCAGAAAAATAATTAGAAAGAAAGGCATTTTTCCGGCTTCTGAATTACTATAACTATTTTACTCCATTTTTGGAAAAAGGGGTATGCTATCCTTGAAGCTCACGGTAAAGCTCAACCGTCTGTTGAGCCGCCGCTTTCCAGCTAAAGCGATCCTCTACCAGCTTCCGACCCTGCGTGCCGAGTTGCCTGCGCTTTTCGCCCGGCATAACAGCCAGTTCGATCAAACGCGCCGCCAGGGCAGCCGCTTCACCGGGTGGGCACAAGCGCCCATCCTCATAAGGACCGCTCTCGAACACTTTGTCCGGCAAACCACCCGTGGCGCTGGCTACTACCGGCAGGCTGTGGGCCAGGGCTTCGAGCGTCACCAGGGAACTGCCTTCGTAGAGAGTGGGGTGGACGAAGAGAGCCGCCCGGTCGTAAAGGGCGTGCAAATCGGGAGTGGATAGCTTTCCGGCCCACACCACTCGGTCGGAGAGGTGCATTCGCTCCGTTTCTTGCTTCAAAAAAGTCTCTTGCCCGCCGGTACCCACTATCAGCCAGCGCCAGTCCGGTTGCAGCTTATCCAGTTCTGTACGAGCCTGTGAAAGTGCCTTCAACATGACTTCAAAGCCTTTGTTGGCTTCCAACCTGCCCACACTCAACATCAGGTAGAGTCTTTCGGGAGTGAGTCCAAAGCGGCTAAATAGCTCATTCTTATCCGCTCTGGCGGCTTCGGCGTCCAGTTCGTCCAAAGCTACGGCGTTTGGAATCAGCCTTATTTTCTTGGCCGGAGCTTTTAAGTTTCGCTCAACTTCCGGTATGAGGGCTTCGTCGGTAGCGATGATAGCTGAAGCGTGCCGGGCGGCCTGCCGCAGCAGGAACCGAAAAGGAGCGTAAGCAGCGGTCTTGGCGCGGGAGCGGTTCTTAAATTCTTCCATGCCGTGCGGATTTAGCACCAGGGGTACGCCCGGCAAAGAGCGCAGAGCATAGCCGAAAGCGGATAAACCGTGAGCGTGAACAATCTGGGGAGCAGGCAGGGAGCGGCGCACTCGTTGTCCAAGCCGCAATGAAAAAACAGGATAATTTACCAGCCGGTCGGGTATAGAATTGAGCCTCAGGTATTTAACCGTATGGTAGGGTACATGGATATGCCGGACATTCTCCTGCCAGCAAGGGTCATCAATTCGGGCATTCGGCAGGGAAGGGTCGGGCGGTTGGGTGTAGAGTTGCACCTGGTGACCGAGGCGGGCCAGTTCGAGTGTTAGATGGTAGACATGGCGCTCCATCCCTCCATAAGGATGGAACGGATAGCAGGCTCGCGCAAAATGAGCTATTCGCATTTCTATAAGCTGGCTTTTTTCAAAAAGTTCTTACTGCCCAGCAGTTGCCGGTAGATTTCTTCTACCCGGTCTAGCACCACTTCCTGGCTGAACTTCTCGCGCGCCACTTGCCGGGCATTTTCTTTCATGCGCGCCCTTTCAGCAGCCTTTTCCGGTTGCAAAATCTCCTGCAACCTGGCTGCCATTGTCGCGGCATCGGGCGCTAGCAGGCCGTTATAACCGTCCTGCACCACGTCAGGCGTTCCGCCGGTGTTCATGCCGACTACCAGGGCACCGGCGCCCTGCGCTTCCAGGGTAACACGGCTTAAAGGCTCGGGCCAGAGCGAGGGAAAGAGCAAGGCTTCCGAATGGCGCATCAAACGTAGCACTTCCTCATTTTCAACCCAGCCCAGCAGCTTTACATTAAGATTATCGCGGGCGATGGCCTCTTTTACCTCTTCTTGCAACTTGCCTTCCCCGGCAATCAGGGTTGGTAAGGCAGGACGCACCTGCCGCAGCACTTCCAGGAGGATACGCGTACCTTTATTTTCTTCCAGTTTACCCGTAAACAGCAGGTAAGGCTGGCTGGCTTCGGGGGTACGCGGCGGTTCGGTCGTCAGCAATTCCAACCGGGCCACATCAATAAAGTTCGGCACCACTAACAGCCGTTCTTCCGGCACAAAAGGCCTCAGTTTGCCGGCCACGTAGCTGCTGACGGCCAGAATGCGATCAGCCCTTGCCAGCCATTGCTGCTTGAGGCGTAAATTAGCGCCCATGTAAATCGAAGCCGGGGCCGCAATTATCCCGGAGAGTCCCTGGTTATTGTAGAGACATCTCAGCCGGTTCAATTCGGAGCAGCCCGGGCAGACTTTCTCTCCGGTCAGATGGGTAGTCCAGTAACAGACCGGCCAGTAATCACGTACCGTCGCCACCGAAGGAATTGCCAGTTTTTCAGCGGCCATTACTGTAGGCGGAATGGTCAGGTAGTGCTGGCCGTGCGCCAGGTCTATCTGGTGTTCCTTGAAAAAAGTAGTCAGGAATTCGGCGAAACGCGGATAAAGCTGCTCGTTGCGGGTATAGTTACGGATAAAAGGGAGCCGGGCAGCCTCATAAATAAATTCGGTGACAACCAACCCTTCATATTCGCGTTCAGCTTGCCCGAACTTTGGCCCTTCTTTGGGAACGACTATATTTACAGAATGACCCTTTTGCTGTAAAGCCCTTGCGAGATAAAAACTGCTCCAGCCGCTCCCGCCACTCTTAGGGGGAAAGACATCGCTGACGATAGCTATATTCATACCCTGGCCTCGTCTTTCTGAGCAGAGACGCCGGTTAATTGCTTGATTAAGTGGTCAAGCGAGGCGCAATGGGCCTTCCAGCTATAGCACTCCGCTACCCGCTGGCGAGCCGAATTCCCCATAGTAGCGCGTTTGTGTGCCGCTTCAGGACCAGGTGCCAGGATTTCACCCAGCACGCGAGCCAGGTCTGCCGCATCGCCTTCTTTAAATAAAGCTCCTTCCAGCCCGGGCCGCACGATTTCATTTAGAGGCTTAAGATCGACCGTAACGGTGGGCAGATTCATGGCCATATATTCGAAGATCTTGAGAGGCGACCAGAAAAATCCAGCAGCGCGTAGAGGGGCATGTTTGGAAGTGTCGAAAGGGGCAACCCCGCAATCGCCCAGCGATAGGTAAAGCGGCATCTTTTCGTGCTGGATCGCGCCGGTCAGAATGATGCGTTTCTCCAGCCCAGCCGCCTTCACTTTTTCTCGCAGGGAAGCTTCTTCCGGACCACCACCCAGCAGCAGGAAATATAGTTGCTCATCCCGGGGAATCAAAAGACGGGCCGCTTCAACCAGCGTTTCCACCCCGTGCCAGTGGCGGAAACTTCCGGCAAAAACAGCCACGCGCGCTCCGTTCTGCGGTGAGGGCAAAACTAACTCTTGCCGCAAGCGCTGCTTGTCCGCTTCCTGCACCTGTTCCGGGCTGAAGCGCTCCACATTCGCGCCCCAGGGCAGTTCGGCAATTTTGGCCCGGTCAATTGAAGCGGGCACTGTAGTATGCAAAGGAGTAACGATCCGCCCGGCCCAGCGGCACTGTTTGGTAGCCCAGCCTTCCAACCGGCGACCAAGCTTTTGATCTACTTTATGCTTGCGAGTGCCGGGCGGGTCAACCATCAGGGCGTTAACTTCCAGGATAGAGGGTAGCTGATGGCGGTGGGCGTAGAGCATTCCCGCCCCGGCCATATTGTAGTAGCGCTCCATAATGAGGTCTGGCCGGATAGCGCGGGCAAGCATAGAGATCCAGGGATAGCTAATCAGATTGAGGTATTGAGAAAGTCGCAGCCGGTACATTTGAATAGGTTGGCCGCCCTCGACCGGGATGGTCAGGCGGCTCGCTTCACGTCTATTTCGGCGGCACACCACATGCAGTTCATGGCCAAGTTTGCTCAGTTCCGAGGCTACTTCCATCACATGGGTCGCGCCACCGTGGCTACCGGGAGCGACGACTGACCCGGCAATATAGAGTATTTTCACCGGGCCGCCATCACTTCTTCGTTATTACAATGAAATATGGCCCGGTTTGCATTTTGCCAAAGAGCCAGATGTCCAGCTTCATGAGTAGCGTCATAGTTTGTAGACCCAGGACTACCGGGCCGCTTTTACTGCGGGCAAAGCTACGCTTGAGATTCTTACGCACGGCCAGATCAATAGCAGCGTTCTCTTCATGCACCTCTTCAGCTTCGGCGGCTACCTTCTCAGCCTGCCGAGTGACCCGGTTGCTCTCAATTTCCGCTTTCATGCGGTCCATGCCGCCACCATCGGCCCAGTCAGAGGTAAGTCCGGTGGTAGCGGAGGTCAGGCGCGAACGAACATCGCGGTTAGCCTGGTCTTCCTTCTTTTTAGTTTCGTTACGATGGCGATTAAGTTGCAGCCTGACGGCGCTGCGCACCGCAAACTCTCCCGCTTTGATAATAATATTATCAACCAGCCCCTGGAAAACACCGTTCCAGAAGATTTTTTGCTCAACCCGGAAACCGGCCGCTTCGATAAAGTTTACCAGTTGATCCCAGGTTTCAACGGCTTTAATATGATCGCTCTTGCGTAACTCGTCCCGCCGGAAATCAAAAACACCTTTTTTGGTAAAGAACGAGGCTACTCGCTTCTCCAGGCTGATGATAGGCCAGAGTTTACCCTTCTCCCTGGTATTGGAGAAGATGAAAATCTTACCGCCCGGTTTTAAGACCCGGTTCAGCTCGGCGAAAAAGGGCGCAACTCCATCTAGGGGCAGGTGTTCCAGCAGGTCCAGCGAAAAGATTTTATCGAAAGACTCGGGCGCGAAAGGTAGGCGGCGTCCATCTCCCCGCACCAGATTTACCTCTTCAAGGGCTTCCTGGGCGAAAAGCGGCGCGGCATCTACCCCTATAACTGTACCGAAGCGTTTGCGATTCCAGTAACAGAACCGGGCGTCGCCGCAGCCGACTTCCAGGGCTAAATCTTTCTTGCCGGGGCGCAACATTTTGCGCAGCAAGTTATTGCGAACTCCCGCACCCAGTAAGGGAATACTGATATGCTCGTGGTCGAGCTCATGTTCAAATTCTTCTTCCAGGTATTTAGTATGCTGGTCAAAAGCATCGCGCGGCAGTAAATCAATATAGCCACGGCGCGGCAGTTCCTTGCCTTCCGATACTACCGGAGCCTCCGCTCCGCTATTACTGTAAGCTCCATAAGCCAGGCCACAGGTATGGCAGACGAAACCGCCCTCCACTACTTCCAGGTGACCTCGCATGCGGTCCTGCCCGGCCTCGGCTACACACCTTGGGCAGCGGGCTACTTCTAGCAGCTTTTCGCTAATCAAACTGGTTGTCCTTAATACTTATCTATATTACTGTTCTAATCGTCAGGTGAATTCAGCTTTGTTATGACTTTAGTTCTAACCTTTCCCGGGCATGATAGGACAACCGCAGGGTAGTGTCAACCTCAATTACAGCAAGGTGGGTATAAGTTATTGTGCACTCAGATCATCAGTCAAACTTGTTGCTGGCAATATTCAAAATTCTTTTTTCCAAAATGTCGGACAGACCGTATCTAATTCCGGAAATAGAAATTTTAAGTGATATTTCAATGCCTGGCAGGAGACGCAATACCACCGTCTCGCTGTGATAATCGATAGTTGGACCAGAGAGGAGCTAACATGAGCACTGAATTTCAGCCCGAGGCTATTACTGGAAAAGTTGTGCACCGCCGCAAGTTCTTAAAAGGCATGGCGGTAGTAGCCAGTTTAGGCGTCGGCACAGCGGCGCTGGCTGCCTGCGGCGACAATACCAACACCCCCGCACCCGCCGCCACTACCGCTGCTGCTACCACTGCGGCGGCTACGACAGCAGCCTCCACCACTGCCGCGGCTACCACTGCGGCGAGCGCTACTACCGCCGCCGTGGCAGGTGCGGGAGCAAGTGCCGCTTCCGGTGCGCCGGACGGTTACAGCGAAGTTGCCAAACTTTCAGCGGCGGAAAGCAAGCCTGCCAGCTTTACCATTAATGGTAAAAAAGGTTATGTTTATGCTAAATCGCCAACCGACGTGTATGTCTTTAGCAACATTTGCGGTCATAAGGGTTGCGAGGTGCCTTACGCTGAAGCCACTAATAATTTCGTCTGCCCCTGCCACGGCAGCACTTATAGCCTGACCGGCGATATCGTTAAAGGGCCGACCACCAAGCGTCTACAACTCTTTGATAACAAAGTAGTGGGCGATGTTGTTTACGCCAAGATCTCATAAATCAGGGTTTTTCTTAAGCATTGCTTTTAATTTGCCTGGTCGTGGTAAAATCAAACCACGACCGGGTATCGAGAGCGAAAATACCAGCAAAACAGGAATAGCGGTATGTTAATGCGCTACACCGGCGAAATCCAGCTAAAGAGTAGCAAGAATGAGACTCAAAAGAGAAACCCTGCTAAGGAGCAAGCCGGAGTGGAAGAATTAAAAAGTAACTCCAGCAGCCCGGCCTGGGCCGGTTTAAGTGTGGAAGAACTGGTGGGAAAAATACGCCTGGGCGACACGGCTGCCCTCGGCGAAGTATATGATCGCTACTCCGGTCGGGTGTATGCTTTCCTCTTACGAGCGGTTGAACGCGAAATGGCCGAGGAACTTTTGCAAGATGTCTTTATGGCCTTGTGGCAAAAGGCCAGTATGTTCGACCCGGAGCGCGGTTCTTTCAATGCCTGGTTCTTTACCCTGGTCCGGCGCAGGCTTTACGATGCTTTGCCGCGTTACCAGAAACATCGCTCCGAAAATTCGCTCTCCGCAACCGATGGCGAGGAACTGGCTTTTGAACCGGTAGAGGGCAAACACGACCTGGAAGAACATGTTTTAAGGTTATTCCGGGATGCCGAGGTGCGCAAGGCGCTGCAACATTTGCCACCGGACCAGCGCCACACGATTTTAATGACCTATTTTGGAGGCCTCAGCCAGCGGGAACTGGCCGAACAGTTAAAGGTGCCGGTAAGCACCATCAAGGGGCGGGCACGCCTGGGACTCCAGCGCTTACGCCAGTTATTGCCTGAACAAATCTAATTTATTAAGGTATCAACACTGAAGTGGTAATGAAATCTGTAAGTTGTAAGGGTTGCAACTAAAATCATGAAATGTGAGAGAGTGGCCGAAATTGAAGAAAGCTATCTTCTAGGCGAACTGGAAGAAACGGAGATGGGTGAAGTGGAGCGCCACTTGAAGAACTGTTTGCGCTGCGCCCAGCGCATAGCCGGTTATGAAGACCTGCTTGGGCGAATGTTTGTTGCACTGGAACCGGTAACGCCTGCTCCTTCGATACGTAAGGCTGTACTGGCGGAAGCCCAGGTTCATCCGAATAATCCCCAGCCTATTTCCCTACCCCATAAGCTGCCTGTAAGGCGTGCAGCCTGGTCCTCAGGCTTGTTTAGCCCGGTTTTTGGCGCGGTAGCGGCAGCGCTGGTGCTGGCGCTGGCAGCCTGGTCGATTTTCCTTTATACCCGGCTTCAGGATACCAGTGCCCGGCCCGATGTAGATGGCAGGTTAGTAGATGTAGCAGCAGCCCCGGACACGCTTATCTGGGACATGTCGAGCCCGAATAACAAAGGGTCATATAATCCTAACGCGCCCCGCGCGCGTATGTATGCTAAACCCGGGAACGATCTTTATCTACTGACCGCTACCAAAATGCAACCTGCCCCCACCGGCAAGGTCTATGTGGCATGGTATGCTGTTAATGATAAGGTCGAACGAGGCGGAACCCTCACACCGGATGCTTCCGGCAACGCCAGCCTGCAAATAGAGGACGACCAGTATCAGGCAGGCGCTATTACAGGCTGTTTTATTACAGTTGAAGCGGCAGATGGCAATCCACTCCAGCCTACCGCTCCACCAATTTTGGAGTGGAAAAGAGGCTAACTGATACAGCCTATTTAAGCAAAAATATAAAAATGACTCTGCTGTTCGCAGAGTCATTT
>DATAKM010000093.1:0-9472 GCA_036261665.1 Chloroflexia bacterium | reverse complement strand
CCTTCCTTTGTGTAAAGTTGGGAATTGGACACTCCAAGCTTAGCACATCGGCAGGTTCATGCTTTTTCTGCCACTATTTAGCTTTTAAGGTACTGATTTTCTTGGCTCTTTTTGTCGTGTTATTTAACGCATTTGAACTGCATCACTACCGTACCACATCTCAACCACTTTACACATCACTAAATTTATTCATTTTTAGCTCTCAAAATCACTCCTTTTTAGTTAATTTTAAACATCCTTCATCAAACCCGAATGGAAGCCCTTAACAAATTTGAGGAAGAGTTAGCCGTTAATTTACTCTTTACAACCTTACTGACCCATATTTTTTACTAAAAGAGGTAAGTTAGGTGATGAGTCCGATTACAATCGTACATGCGGAGGATCAAAGTTTAGTCCTGGATGGTATTGTCAGGCTTTTAGAGGATGACCCAGGGCTAAAGATAGTAGGCAAAGCCTACTCAGGGGAAGAAGCTCTCGCCCTCTGTTTTACTCTTTCCCCTCAGCTCCTTATTTTAGATCTTATGCTGCCTGATGTTACCGGTGTCTACGTCGTTCAAAAGCTGCGCCAGGCACAGCAACCGGTCAAAATTGTAGTGCTGAGTAGCTCGGACAGCCCAGCCCAAATTGAACACTGTCTTAAAAAGGGAGCTGACGGCTATGTGGTGAAGAACAGCTCGATCCAGACCCTCCGAGAAGCTATTTATACTGTTACCACCGGCGGTATATTTGTTGACCCCGCTCTAAAAACCGGCATGGAAAGTTTGGCGTCAATACAAGCGCCGCTGTCTACCGACGCTGCAATCCAGCTCGCCGGGTCAGTTAAAGAGGATTTTGGTTTAACCACCAAAGAACTCGAAGTCCTAAGGGTCCTAGCATCAAGTACAGGCCGGAGCAGTGATATTGCGGCAAGACTTTCTATAAGTAAACACACTGCCAATAACCATATAAATTCTATTCTCTCTAAAACCGGTGCTACTTCCCGCATGGAGGTTATTCAGCTGGCCAAGAAGAATGGATTGATCGAGTTATAGCTTCTTTAAGTGACCGGAGTATTAATAGCGAGAAAGCCGAGCTTAAATGGAAGAGCAAAAAAAGCCAAGCGAGGGTTCCCTTTACTTGAAGAGTATGGTGTTAGCAGGCATAGCAGGACCCCTTGCGATCCAGTTGCATGAAGTGGTAGGACACTGGCTTCCTGCCAGGCTTCTGGGAGCTAAAAAGCTGACGATTGGGTATACCAACGTCGATATGGGTACGGCTGAACAGTGGCCCAGTACCAAACAAATGCCGTGTATTGCAGGAGGTCCACTGGTAACCAATCTTTCCCTGGGTGCGGCACTAATTCTTATGAAGAAGAGAAACACTCTCCTGAAGCTGTTAGGGATTGCAATTATCAGTACCAGCTACAGAGCATTTCTCGTTATTTTCCGACAGTTGAGTGGCGAGAAATCCTTCGAGTTTAACAAGGGGAATGAGCCTCTAACCAGAGAGCTTAATCTGTGTGACGAATCGTTACTGGCAAGAGGGCTCAAAATACCCAGGCCCTTAATATCCGTTCCGCAGGCTCTTTATACCTTATGGGTGATGGTCGAAGCTTTTAAACTTTTACCGGGCAAAAATAAAGGTCTGCTTGGACTTACTACTTTTTCAGGTACGATCCTGGGAACTTTGCTTTACGTTACCTGGGTCGGACCGTTTTTATGGCCAGGCCAAAAAAAAGCTCCTGATTTAAAAGAACTGGCACAATAGGGCTATTTATGGCCTGTCAGAAGAAAGAACTTCTCTCCTGACTTGGTGTCGTACAAATTCATTATACAAGGGGGTAAAATATATTATGGTAAACTCTTCTTCGTTGAAAAATACTTTGCAATCAACCGGTGACAAACCTCCTGCTGTATTGACAGAAGGTTTGAAGAAAGTGGCAAAGCTCTTTGCTGCTAATCCGGAGTTTCGTCGCTCTTTAATGGCAAATCCTATTGCTGCAATTAGCGAACATAACTTGTCCTGCACGGTTGAGGATATCAAAGTTGTAGAGTCTTTTCTTTCGACGATATCCGTTTATATCGATCCAACATACAACTCACCAATAGAGCAAGATTTAGTCGAAGAATGGGGATGGTGGCAACCAACCTAATTCTTAATTGCTAGCAAAGGTTTAAGAGCCTCAGTTACTACCATGCCTCTTATTTTTCCTACTACTCATTCTTGAACAGATATAGATAAGTTAAAACCCACTTTTCACATTCCAAATAAGGTTAATCTCAAAATCAAAACTTTACAATGGCAAATAGTGACATTGTGATTTATTTGAGCTGACCCTAATGCCTGAGTACCACTCAGGCATTAGGGTCTTGCAAAGACTCAGTCTTTTAAGTTTAAGCGAATTTAGCCATGGTTGTGTTCATAAAAAAGTTTAGAAGTTATATAAACCCCCTAGCCCTACTTATACTTTTTGTAGTACTATCAAGCCTTTTTGGCCTGCTTTACTGCTTTTTTATTGGCTTGCAAACCTACCAGATCGCAGCAGTGGTGAAGTTCGAGAAAGACAGCGGTGATTTTAAAGTTATCAAGGTGTACGAAAATTATAATGCTGCCCACTACTTAGGACTGCGCCCTGGCGACAAAATACTTGCTTTTGATTCTAAAAGTGTTAGTCACTTTGTTCAGACCGATAAGATCTACCTGGTAAATGTTGATCCTTATTCTGATTATCCCGGTAATACTTTCCCGAATAAATTTTATACCTGGCCACTCCCGGAAAATGAAGAGATGCTTTTGCTTGGCGCTAAAGCTGCTACTCTTGACGTTCAAAAAGCGGAAGAAGAGAACAAGGTTAGCATTATCGAGAGGATTAACTTAAGCGCATTTAAAGTCAATGGCAATCATTCACTCTTATTGCTGGTGCAATTATCCATCGGTGCTATTTTCTGGTTCACCGGCCTACTTTTGTTTCTTTTTCGGCCAAAGCAGTTACTGACACTGGCTTTTAACCTGTTTTTTGACTTTGCGGCCGTCTACCTGGTAACTAATATCTCTTCTTCGCAAGATAAGGACTACCCGTTAATGGTGTCTTCAGCGGCTGCAAGTTTTCTTGCCATAACAGGCTTTTTGTATTTTTCCCTCTTGTTTCCGCATGGTACTTTAACGCTGCGAAAAACTGGCTACCTGACTATATTTGTTGTTGTAGTCAACTTTTTAGTTAGCGTTCTTTACCTGTATTTGAATTTTTCCGCTACGAATGACCTGTTTTTATTAAACATTATAAGAATATGGCGGTTACGTTTAATGACTATAGCCGCCTTTTTCGGTATCGTTGTACTTTTGGTACACTACCTCAAAAGTAACGGTTTAGAACGAACCAAAATGAAAATGGCTTTTGGCTCTTTTATACTGGCCACCTCAGCTCCTTTATCAATTTTCGCTTTGTATAGTATATTTGGTCTTTTTTACGATATAGCCATCAATTATTTTGTCTTTTTATGCGTTCCACTGGTACTTTTCCCGGTTGTTTCTCTTTACGCCATACTAAAACAGAACTTGTTCTACTCAGAATTCATCATTCACCAGGCCCTGTATTACACGGCTCTGACCGGCCTAATTACAGTAATCTATTTTGGCAGCAGCTTTTTAATAACACTTTTGTTACGGGAGCTTTTTGGTCTGACAGATAATCTGGTAAATGTCGTCAGCATCCTGATCATTGCAGCCAGCTTTTCCAGCTTAAAATCCGCAGCCCAGTCCTTTGTTGACCGGGCCTATTACCGCAACAAGCTTAACTACAGCTTTCTATTAAAGGAATGGATGAATAAACTGGTCGCTCATAACAGCAATCTTAGCGATTTAATTATATTACTGACAAAAGATCTGAGCAAGGAATTCCAGTATCAAAGCACCGGTATTTTACTGGTGGATGACAGCTCGGGCCGGGTCTTTAGATTTCTGGGTAACAGTTCCAAAATCTCCTGGCAGGAGGCTACCCTTAAAAGTAGCAGTAACGGTTCACACAATTATTCCGGTAATGATTCACAGGAGGGTGAAACAGAAGTAGCCCAGTATCGCCTTTTACTCGCCTCTTTTGATTTAACGCCTGCAACTGGCTCCACTTCCAGGGCCACTTCTTCAGCCTCTAATGCAGCGGACAGAGCCAGGAATAAAGGCGTTTTCGAACAGTTAATTAATTTCAAGAACCTTAGAAAAGCCAGATTGCGGGTGGAGGCAAGCGATCTCAGCCAGTTACCGCCTTTTTTGTTCGCAAGCCAGGATATTATTAAAGACTCGGTTGCTATAGAGGGCCTCAATACCGAACGCTACACTTTCTTTATACCTTTCAACAGGCAGGGCTCTATTATAGGAGGGCTCTTCTTCGGCGGTAAATGTTCGGGCCGAATTCCCAGTCCCCAGGAATTTGACACTTTAGTTTCACTGGTCTGGCAAAGCTCCATGGCCTTAAACGGGGCGCTCAAGCTCCAGCTGGAATACTCCCTCAGGCGGCTGATCCAGGCTTTCATCGTGAAGCAAGACGAACTGCGCGATAAGGAAGAGCTTAAGCTGGTGCGCGATGTCCACGATGGGCTGGGTGCTGACATTGCCTTGATCGAGTCAAGACTGAGTACCTGGTTAGAGATGCTGGGTGAAAGTGAGCCAGAACCAATGGAATATGGTGCTTACCAGCATCAGAAAATGCCTGATAGTACTTTAATCAGGCAGGCTTTGGAGCGCAGTAAAGCTCTCAGAGGCCATCTCAGAGCCCTTCTCAGGAATTTACGCCCCATACCGCTGGAGTTCGGCCTGGTAGTAGCCTTAAAGGACTTTATGCTTGCCGTGCAGGAACTGCACCCCGGGATAAAATTTGGGCTGGATAACCGGCTTAGCGAGGAACAGGAACAGCAGGTTGAGAACAGCTTTGAAGAAGAACAGCTCCGTCACATTTACCGGGTAATAAATGAGGCAGTCAATAATGTCGTTACTCACTCGGGAGCTACTACAATAACCGTCGTCCTCAACTGGAGAGAAGTATCCGGCAGTTCAAACTACTTTCTGGTGGAAATCAAAGATAACGGTAAAGGTTTTGATAAAGTTATGCAGCCGCAGGCTTTAATCCGCTCGAACCATTATGGGCTGGTTTCGATGCAGGAAAGGGTTGAGTTTTTAGGAGGTTTTTTAAACCTGAGTAATTATACGAATAAGGACGGCAGCGTGGGTGGCGCTCTGGTAAGCGCTGGATTCCCTGTCAATTCCGGAGATAAAAAGCTCCAGGAAAGTGAACCCGGCTACCAGGACAACCGGCCTTTTGATGAAATAAGCTCCTCTTTGTTACCAGATTACGGGATTAACTAAACCTTATTCGCGGTTGTCGCACCTGCGCTTCTTAGACGCTTCAAATTCTACTTCCAAAGACCGCTTGTTCTCCTTTTAGCTGAACCAATTAAAGGAAAGGGTAGAGTTATAGCATGAGCACTATAAAAACCGACCTTAAGGGAGAGATCCAAAAGCTGATTGAAGCAACCTGGGAGCAAACAGAAAACGAGCTCGGTTGCGAAGGAGGTTTTAAGGAGTTGCTACAAGAGTATGTCGGGATGCCGGACGGAAGTAATATTCTGCTTGAAACGCTTTACGGCCTGGCCCTGGCGATCAACCCCGCTATTGATCTTGAATATATCGAACCCTTTTTAATGACCTGCCACTACATGCACCGGGCTTCTTTAATCTGTGACGATATTGTGGATGCGGACAAGGATAATTCCCTGCCGGGTAAGTACGGCAACAGCCGGTCACTGCTTATCGGGCTGGTAGCATGGTGGCTGACCGAACGACAACTGGCTCGCTTTGCTTACAACCAGAAATGCGGCCACAATACTTCCATAAATGTTTTAGAGCTGGTGGATTACATTCATAAAAGCCTGCTTTTAGCGACAAGAGGCCAGTTTGAGGAAACCGACAGACCGGAAAAGATAATATCGATTGCCGAGTGCCTGGAACGCGTAGCGGCCAAGTCCGGACTTTTTACCGAGATGGTCTTTAAGGTAACTGCTCTGGCAGCGGGTGCGGGTGAAGAGGAGGCCGGGAAATACGGGGAAGTTGGTTACCGGTTGGGTTTAATCACTCAACTGGCCGGGGATCTCGTCAGCTGCTATGACCCTAACTCTAGACGAAACAGTATCGCCTGCCGTCATTTCAGCTTGCCGGTTGCCTATGCTCTTACTCACTTTACGCTTAAAGATGAAATAACACGGCTGTGGCATAGCGTTCAAGGCCCAGTAATAGTGCATGAAAGCCCAGGCGATGTTGAAATTGATCGTCGGAATAATAATAAGAGGCTGTTGCACCTGATTGAAGAAGCCGGTGGCATGCTCAGCACTATATTATTGATGCATCAAGTTAACGCTGAACTCGAAGCTTTACTTAACGTAGAAAGAGAATGCTATAACAAACCTCAGAAAGAGGAGCTAAACCAGGCGGTCCTTAACCTGGCCAGAAGGCATCTAAAGACCTGCGCCCCCTTATTAAGAGCGAGTATAACTGAGACTGCCTAGCCGAGGGATAGGCAGGTTGAAGCTGAATAGAGTAGATTTGAAGGGAGGAGAGCATAGCATGGTAACAGGCCAGTTCGTACCGGGTCTCATAGCGAGAAAAGTTAAACTTGAGGGAATGCTCTTAGATTTACTGACCGAGGTAATATCCGACCTGAACCCTGAGCGGGGAGGGGGAAAGATAAGCGTCTCGGCCTATGATACGGCCTGGGTGGCCAGGGTCAGAAAGTCGGAGGACACTGACCGGCTGGCCTATCCCCTCGCACTGGAGTGGCTGCTACTAAAC
This sequence comes from Chloroflexia bacterium, assembly GCA_036261665.1. GTDB lineage: Bacteria > Chloroflexota > Chloroflexia > Chloroheliales > Chloroheliaceae > 54-19. Next base: position 2,659 of record DATAKM010000093.1, on the reverse strand, counting down.
CAGTCGAGCGACGGCAGCTGGGGAGGTAATGTAACGCCCGCTTACAATTTACTTCCGAGCATGGCAGCACTCCTGGCCCTGGTCAAGACCCCCTTTCAAACCCGGGTTACACACCTGGCCGCACATAAAGCGGAGAGCTTTTTAAGGGTTGAGCTGGGTCAATTCCAGCCTGAGACTTTCGAAAGCTCCGGCTTTGAACTTTTAATGCCTGCAATGCTTAAGGAACTGGAAGAGGCCGGGATAACCTTCAAATTTCCAGGCAAAGAGATCCTGCTAAGACTGCAAGAGCATAAACTTAAGCTGGCTCATCGTGAGCTTATCTACAGCGGAACCTCCAGTCTTAGCCATTCCCTGGAAGCCTTCGGCCCCAGTCTGGACTTTGAGCGACTTAAAGCCCTCCAGGCAAAGAACGGCGGGTACGGTTCTTCCCCGGCAGCTACGGCTGCTGTTCTAATTTATAGTCCAGAATGGGACAGTAAGGCTGCCGGGTGGCTGGATGAGTTGTACCTGAAAAGCTTTTTGAGTGGTGAAGCCGGTAGGACGGCCGGTAGCATGCCCACCGCTTATCCAATTGATGTTTTTGAGGTGAGCTGGATCTTGTATAACCTGGCCCACTCGACTGTCTCTCTTAAGCAACTGCCTCAGTATATGCTCGGAGCTCTTACAGCCTGGCTGGAAGGAAGTTTTACTTCTGAGGGGGTGAGTATCAGCCGCTTCAGCGGTTTTCCACCCGACTCGGATGATACCGGGATGGCTCTTGCCACCTTAAAACTGGCAGGCAGTATCTATCCTTGTGACTCGCTATTTGCTTTTGAGGAAACCACTCACTTCGCCTGCTACCATTCGGAACGAGTAGTTTCAATTGGCGCTAACGCCCACGTCCTGGCCGCTTTACTCTCTTTATCTGAACAAGAAAAGCGGTTAGGGTACACCAGGATTGAAAAGGTGGTGAATTTTTTGTACAGCCAGCGTCATACTGGTGGGTACTGGGAGGACAAGTGGCATCTTAGCCCCTATTACGCCACGGCCTGCGCTGTCCTTGCCTTAAGTCGCTACCACCAGTCAAATTCTGACAGATGTTTAGTTCCAACCCTTAACTGGCTGCTACAAACCCGGAACAGGGCAGACGGAGGCTGGAGTTCTCAAGCAGGAAATTCGGGCAAATCTAATATTGAAGAGACGGCCTATGCCCTCCAAACTTTGAGGGCACTGGAAAGAGTAGTGCCGGGTAAAACCAGGCAGCAGTATATGGAGGCTCTATACGGCGGAAATGAATATTTATGGGTCCAACTGGAAGTAAAGAACTACCAGCTAAAATCATGCCTGGAAGAGGCACCACGTTTATGGCGAGCCAAAGTCTTGTACACTCCCCTGAGGATAGTGGAAGCTGCTCTTCTGGCTGCTTTAAGATAACTGAAGACTTCTGTTTTCCTGTAAGCTTAAAAGATTCAAATACCTGATACCATACAAAGAGTAAGAGGCACCGGTGGAATGTTAACAATACAGGCGGCTACCACGGCTGATAGTCCAGGCATGAAAGAACTACAGGAAATAGCGGTCCAGGAAGGGATAATCCAGACCCGGATTAAAGTGCGGGTAGAGGATGCCTATAATGCTTACGAAGCGGATCGGCCCGGTAGCCGGACTTTTCTGGCCTACTTGCCCGGAACTAGCGTACCTGTAGGTACCATTTCCGGTTGGCCCCACCTGGTTTATTACGCTGGCAATAGCGAAACCGTCCAGGCAGTCCTGGTGAACCGTCTGGCCGTTCATCCCGATTACAGAAAACAGGGCATCGCCAAAGCTTTGTGGAGTGAATTGAACCACTGGATTAAAGCGACCTTTGGAGAAGAGGTGCTGGTTTATGGTTACTACCAGAAAGGTAATGCTGCTTCTAAAGCCTGGTTTCATAGCGCAGGAGGTAAGTTTACCGGGAGAGAAGTTCTCTTAACTCTGGTTAAAACTCTCCCTCTGCCTCAACCTGCCAATCCTAACCATCCAATTCCGGGTTATGCAGTCAGGAAAGCCACCATTAGCGATTACGAAGACGTTGTTGGTGGGCTGAACAGGTTTTACAGCGAATACGACTTCTACCGGCCAGAGGAAGCAGCTACACTCGGTGAGTGGCTTGCGCCAAAAGTAATTGATGGTAGACCACTACAACTGACCGATTATTACGTTCTGACGGATAAGGACGGTAGGCCTGTAGCGGGAGCCGGAGTATTTTACCAGTCGCGGCTCTTCGACGTGAAAGTGGTTAAAATGCCTGCGGTGGTCAGGCTTTTGAATAACGTTCTGAAACTCGTTCCGCCTAACGGCTCTCTTGTAAGTATACAGGTGACAAAGTTCTGGTATGACCAGGAAGATCTAGAAGCGGCTCAATTCTTCTGGCAAAAATTACGCCGGCTTGAAAGCGCTAACGGCAGATCGCTTCTGGTCTATTTTGACCGGAAAGGCCAAATTCCGCCGCTGCTTAAGCTTTCAAAGTTACAACCTGTTTCGCATAATTACCTGGTAATCCTGAACCAACCCTTCCGGTTAAATGCCGACAGCAGTAGTAACAATGGTAGTGAAGCCATACGTCCGAATTTCTACCTTTAAGGTTGCCTGTTAGCCAGGCTAAAATTAGCAGCGTATTTCAGGCGGGCGATAGCTGCCT
>DATAKM010000091.1:0-126449 GCA_036261665.1 Chloroflexia bacterium | reverse complement strand
CCTTCCTTTGTGTAAAGTTGGGAATTGGACACTCCAAGCTTAGCACATCGGCAGGTTCATGCTTTTTCTGCCACTATTTAGCTTTTAAGGTACTGATTTTCTTGGCTCTTTTTGTCGTGTTATTTAACGCATTTGAACTGCGTGACAAGGGCGTGATAAGTATCGTGATAAAATCTTATACTGATAAAAATGAGATTACTATTGCCCGTAATTGGCCCAGTCTGTGCTACCTGTTTGAAACTACAACCTATTCTGAACTCATAAGTAAGCAGTAGACTGCTAATGTTTTTATTCTTACAGGAGAAGTGCCGTAATGAGCCAGACTACCACCAGCGAAAATAGTGCCGAAGTCTTAAACCTGGAAGGACTTATTAAAAGACTTTTTGACATGCTCGATAAGCTGCCACCACCTCTGCGTAAAACTATGGATAGAGATCTCGAAGAGCTTAAGAGGTTACTTTACGAGCGGCGGATACCGCGCATAATGCTACTGGGGAGACGAGGTGCCGGAAAAAGCTCTCTCATCAATGCTATTTTTGATGCCCACGTGCAGGATATCGGGGCAGTGGCGGCCAAAACCGGAGAGGCTAAGTGGGTAGAGACTAATATTGGTGGTAAAAAGGTCGAATTACTCGATACTCGCGGCGTCCAGGAGGGCAGCATGCCGGAAGAACTGGATCAAGCTTCTTCCGCCGAGGAAAGTATTAGCCGGGCCATTCGCGAATGCTGCCCTGATCTGATCCTGTTTCTGGTTAAAGCCAAAGAAGTAGATGCCGCTATTAAAGGAGATCTGGATGCTCTGGAGAAAATTTGTAATCAGGTAAACAAGCAGTATAACCGTCAACTTCCTGTAATCGGAGTGCTCAGCCAGTGTGATGAGCTTGATCCTCCCAGAATCCCCTTACCCACTACTAATCCTGAAAAGCTGGCTAACCTTGAGAAAGCCCAGGAGTTACTGAAGCGGCATCTTACCTCTCGGAAAGGCCTGAAAGGGCAGTTTGCCGGAGTGGTGCCAACGGTAGCCTACGTGCGCTTCAGGGCGGATGGAACCGTGGACAGGCGGCAGGATGAGCGCTGGAATATTGAACGGCTGGTGGAGGTAATGCTTGAGGAATTGCCGGACGAGGCCAAGTTTGACTTTGCCAGGGTAGCCACAGTCAAGGCATTTCAAAAGAAACTGGCCAACCGGCTGGTCGCTGTAGTAACAACCTTATGTGGGGGAGTGGCCAGCCAGCCGATACCGGTAGCAGATTTGCCGGTTCTAACCTCTCTCCAGGTCTCCATGATAACTGGTATTGCATATATCGGAGGTAAAGAATTATCATTGGCGGCAGTTCGAGAGTTTATGGTAGCCCTTGGGGTAAACGTGGGTAGCGCCTTTGTCCTGCGGGAAATCGCGAGGGGATTGCTGAAACTTGTACCGGGTTATGGAGAAGTGATATCAGGAGGAGTAGCGGCAGTAGCTACTAGAGCTCTGGGTATGGCTGCGATTGCCTACTTCATTGATAACGCCTCACTAAAGGAGGCAAAATCAGCTTTTAAGAAATTATCCAGTACCGGCAAGAAAAAGCAAAAGATTAATTGAGTCTAAAGGAAAATGATGAATCACCTGAAGAACAGGCACGACCTGCGGTTGGATAGATGGGGACCGTATACTAAAAAATACCTGGGAATTTCCCATATCAGCGACCCCCAACAGGGTTTGCGTTTCGATGTAAGTGTCTTTCCGGGCTTCTACCGGCGCCGAGTTGATCCGCCGAATGTAATGTGGGAGTCGAGCTACCATCCCTGGGAAGCGGCGCCAGACCTCACTTACTATGCTCACCGCCACCAACTGGAGTGGCAAGACCGGATTTATTGCGATGTATCTTTTTCCAGGTTAGCTTCCGGGGCCCGGCTTATCCGGACCGAGATGGTCAATAATACCACCGAACCGCAAAGCCTGGTTCTGCACTATATGGCTTACCTTAACTTTCCGTCCGTGCGGGCCTATTCCACCGAGCCTATCGAGCTTTGCGAAGCCAGCTTGCCTGCCGGGTCTATCTGGCTGGACTCTCTCGACTACCGAGACCTGAAATTCGCCACTCCCCGGCCTGCCGACAACCTGGGCTATGACGGCTTCTACCGGGCCGAGCAGCGGGGACAGGGCTTTGTTAACGGTTCAGGGGTCGGACAGGGTTTTGGCCGGGATAAAGGCGACCGGGTTACTTACCGGCTCAAGCTGGAACACTCCTTCGAAGAGGCCCGGCTTTTAATCCGCTACCGGATGGAACCTTCCCAGGAGGTTAAATTCGAAGTTAACGGTCTTGGCCTTGAGAGACAAGTTATAACTCTGAGCGGAACTGGATCTTTTGAACTGGCCCGGCTTGAAATCGGCGAGCTGGCGACCGGGGAACACGAGCTTGAACTGGTTTCGCTTGGCAATGCGCCGGTCGAACTGGATGGGTTTGTCCTGGCGGAAGCTGGTAGCTTGCCGCAGGTAAGCTTTGAGCCAAAAGAGTGGAAAGCCGCACCGCAAATTATGACAGGGCCGGTAGCCAACAGTCTGCTTCTGAAGTATGAACAGGTCGATGGCTGTTACGGCCTGGCCTGGGATAATAGCTCTTTTGAGGTGCGCCAGTTTCTTAACAGCGAATTGGACACCTTTATGCGCTTCAACGTCCATCACCACGTGCATTCCGTCTTTGAAGGCGATGGTAAAGGGCATTATACAAATGTCTTTATACGCCCGGTGCTGCTCGGGCCCGGTGAGAGCAAAGTTCTTTATGGTCTGGTATGCGATGGCAGCCAGGCGGAGGTGGAGCAAACTATCGCCGCCTGGGCCGGGTTGGGGTCTGAAGAATGGGAACTTAATTATACAAAGGCCCGCTCCAGCGTTTTCAACCCGGCCACCCTGCCTGGTGGGGAAAAGTACCGGCTTGGCCAGCAATTAATGGCCGCTACCACCCTGACCAATGTGGTTTACCCGGTCTACACCAGGCGAAGATATATCAGGCATTACACGCCGGGCCGCTGGTGGGATAGTCTCTATACCTGGGATAGCGGCTTTATTGGCCTGGGATTGGCCACCATCGACCCCGAGCGAGCCCTTGATTGCCTGAACGCCTATTTGACCGAACCGGGAGATGAACAGGCGGCCTTTATCCACCACGGCAGCCCGGTTCCGGTGCAGCATTATCTCTTCCTGGAACTGTTTAACCGCGGCCAGTCGCCGGAATTTCTCGAATATTGCTATCCCCGCTTGCGCCAGTATTATCTCTTTCTCAGCGGAAGCCTAGGCAGTTCAACTACCCGTACCCTCAAATCGGGGCTCGTGCGTACCTGGGATTACTTCTACAATTCGGGTGGATGGGACGATTATCCACCCCAGGTTTACGTCCATCAAAAAGGGTTGGAAAAGAGCGTAACACCGGTTATCTCCACGTCTCAGTGTATCCGGATAGCCAAAATTCTGCGAATGGCCGCCCTCTATCTTGGAGCTTCGGATGATGCCGCAGGGTACGAGGAAGACATTGCTATGTGGAACCAGGCCCTCCAGAAGTGGTCCTGGGATAGCGAAGCAGGCTACTTTGGCTATGTCTGTCATAATGAACAAGGCGAGCCGGTAGAAGTGCTGAGACATCCCGGTGGCCAGAACTTTAATATGGGGTTGGATGGCATTTACCCGCTGGTGGCAGGTGTGTGTACAGATGAACAGCAGGTTCGCCTCCTGGAACATTTAGCCTCGGACCGCCAACTCTGGACCCCTTACGGTCTTACGGCGGTGGATCGCACGGCTGACTATTACCGGCACGACGGCTACTGGAACGGCACGATCTGGATGGCTCACCAGTGGTTTATGTGGAAGACCATGCTCACCCTCGGCCAGGCCGAATTGGCGCACCGGATAGCCCTGACTGGCCTGGAACTATGGCAGCGGGAAACGGGAACGAGCTACCGCTGTTTCGAACATTTCCTGGTCGATAACGGACGGGGAGCGGGCTGGCACGAATTCGGCGGGCTCTCCACTCCGGTCCTGTGCTGGTTCGAGGCTTACTACCGAGCCGGTCACCTTACCGGTGGACTGGACCTTTGGGTAATTTGGAAGGAGTGGGCAGAGGACTTTTCTTCCCTGACTGCCACTCTTCATGATTACGGCCCGGCGGGACAAACTTCGACTCTGCTGCTAAGCCTCAACCCAACTTACCGCTACTCGGTAAGATGGAACGGCCAGGCGGTGGCAGTCAAAGAGTTGTGGCCTGGCTTGCTTGAAATAGGACTGGAAGCCGGGGAGCAAGGCCAGCTCGAAGTTAGAAGAACTGAATAACGAAAATCCCCTGTTACCGGGACTGTCCAGCACAGTTTCAGCGATCGAGTAAATGGCTGCCCTGCTTCCTGGCTTCTAGATAGCAGGAAGCAGGGCAGCCTGTCAGCCAGTTTAATACTGAACAATTCTGGGTATTAAACTAGCTGGCAGTCGCCTCAACTCGTTCAATTCGAAGGGCAAAACAGCCCGCCGCAGGGAATCTGGCGTGTACAAAAGCAACTTGAGGCTTTTGGAAAAACTCGCTTAGAACAGTAGAGACCTCTTCCTTTGCCACTAATTGTGCTTCCAGCATATCCTCATCCCGGCTGTAAGCACGAAGAACCAGTTGAGAACTGAAGTAATCACTACCGGAAGTGAAGATTGAACTATCAAAAGTGAGATTATCACTCGCGGGGTTTGCCAGTACAAAAATTGGACCAAATTCCCTGTAGGGACCAGGCCTGGTAAAAGGTGAATAGCTGGCCAGAATTAACTCTTCACCAGGTCTGGCTCTCCTCAGGACATCCCGGCAGGGTTCTCCGCCCTCGGCTGAAACTAAACGTCTTACATTCTGGCCCAGGGCATCCACTTGTTGCTGGCGGACCAATTCCAGATAGGTGGTTTGCAGAGGAACAATCCGAAAACTCATAAAAACTCTCCTTAATATTCTAAGTGTGGGAAATACGGCTGTTATGCACAAATTGACCGGTAAACCCTGACTTATTTTATTAAGGGTTGTTTTTGAAAACTATCCGATTCTTGGCCTTAAAAAGAGCACTCAGGCTTCAAGAGTCTCTTTTATAATAAGAGATCCCTCTTCCATCAACTCACCAATAGGTCTGGCCATTTCATCGGGTAGCACGTCAGTAAGCCAGACCAGTTTAGAGCGACTCTCGCTCTCGGCAAAGACTTGCATTGAGGCATGGTGATAGGTTGGGCGACCCTTTACCGAGGCATAAGCCAACCGGCAGTTCTGGTCATCAATAGTAACAATTAACTCACGTACCACAAGGCCATTTGCAAAAGTGACTACCCGGGTGCCGTTTTCAAGCCGGGTAGAGGTAACGAAGCCTGGTGCCAGGCATTCATGCACCCGCCCGACAGCGCGAACGGCTCCCCAGACCTTCTCAGGGGAAGCCTCAATCAGGATTTCCTTGTAGACAGAAGCCATTTGTTGCTCTCCTTAGCGAGATGATGAAGAGGGAACTAAGACATTACCTGCCGGTTAAATCATACTGTGAAAAGGCTACTTCAAACGATGAACCTCGATCTCTTCCACCAGGTGCCACTTTTGCTCACCCTCAATCCACAGCACGTGCCGCCAGTGAAATGATTGCTGCGTGATATTCGAGAAGATCCAGCGCACAGCCTGTCCCTGGGTGTTTAAGCCCTCTATCACAATCTCATCGCCTACCGGTCGCGCGGTAAAAACCCGCACATTGCGATTAACCGGGCTAATCCAGATAACTCGCCAGGCATCCATATTAGAGTCATAAAACCGAATGGTAGAGCCATATTCATCTACCGGTAATCCTTTCTCCCGGCGTTCAGCCAGGGTTGGAAATATCCACACATCCTGGACAGCCCGGCCTTCCAGGATCCAGCCAAAATGTATTTCTCCTTGCATGCTCTGCTGGAAAGAACCGTCCTCATTATAGCTGGCGCCAGTAGCTTCCCAGCTACCTACAAACTGCCCGAAAAGATCCATTTTCCCGGCCAGTTCAAGTGATGGACCGGTTGCCGTGAGCCCTTCCAGAGCGAGGGCCTGAGTTAAAGATTGTTGCTCGGTCATAATGATTCAGCTCTCCTTAAGCTTCCAATTTTAAGTTTCCAGTTAGAGATAATTATCAAGCTTCTCGAAAAGTTCAGCCGGATTTCCGGCCTCTAGAGATCCTGTTATAATCCTAGCGCTAAATGTTGCCAGCAGTCTGTCAGGGTTTTATTTGTCCTGGTGATCGAATACAGCTATTTTTAATCTATAAGTTCGGGAGATATTTAGGGATATGTCGTGGATAAAGCCTTAAAAGCGATAGGGAGTCAGAATGAACCGTTTTGACCGGGCGCTGGCAATTCTGCTGCTCTTACGCTCCGGAAAAACTCTTTCAGCACCGGAACTGGCCCGCAAGCTGGAAGTATCCACTCGTACTATTTACCGGGATATCGAGACTTTAAGCCAGGTCGGAGTACCGGTCAACAGCGAAACCGGTCGAGAAGGAGGATTCCGGCTACTGGAAGGCTACTTTCTTCCGCCGGTGACTTTCACTGTGGGCGAGGCGACTTCCTTAATAACCGGACTTGTCATGCTTGAACGCCTTCAGGCCAGGCCTTTTGTGCAAGAACTGGACAGCGCCGCTCACAAATTACTGGCAGCCGTGCCGGACTCGTTGAGGGGCGTGTTGTCGGAGGCCCGCCAGGTGATTAATTTTGAAGTCTTACCTTCCGATATCTTCCACCCAGAGCGAGGAAGTAGCGACAGTTCCGAAGCTCAGGTTTCCGAAAAATCAGGCCGCCAGGACGAGTCTGAAGTGCTGACGGTCTTCTTACAGAGTATTTTCCAGCGGCAGGCCGTAGAGTTAACATACAATTCGCCCTACACTATGGGTGAACGAAGGCCATCACAACTGGTAGAACCTTACGGAGTGGTATGGGATCGCAACCGGTGGTATTTGATCGGGAGGAAAATTAACGGCGAACCCGAGCAGCGGATGTGGCGGGCTGACCGGGTGATCAGACTGACTACCTCTTCACAGAGAATTGCAGACACTCAGAACTTCGATCCGGCCTCGCTTCTGGAACGGCGCTGGCTTACCCGGGCAATGGCAGAATGGGCTGAGTCAGCGCCTGTCAGGATTCGGTTGGCGCCCGGTCAGGCCGCACGGCTCAAGCGCGACTGGTATTATGCTCATGCTCAGTATGAAGAGCTTACGGACGGGCAGGTTTTGATGACTTTTGGCGAAAGTGAACAGAAGGTAGTTTTTGAGCTATTGCGCTGGCTTGGACCAGGGGCAGAATTGGTGGCCCCAAAAAGCTGGCGTAAAGACTACGCCGCCCAACTCCGCGTCATGCTTGGCTCTTATGATCTATAATTCCCTTTTTTCAGCTTCCTTATAATGAATTCACATAATAATCCATAAATAATCCTCATAATAATAAGGAAAACCTTTCATTACAATTCTGTAGTCCGCAGGAGAGTGATTGTAGTGCCTGCTACTGCTCCTGAAAACGCTTTGTAATATTGTAAATACATCTATCGCTATTCTATGAAACTAGCTTAAAACATCTCCTCGAAGCCAGAGAGTTTAACCTGATAAAGCTGTTAGGTGCAACGCAGCAGAAAGGTGCAGGCGTATGACCTCTAAGTCGCAGAATCTATTACCCGAAGAGAACTTAACCCTCATTACCGGCGCCACCGGGTCACTGGGTCAGGAGTTACTCTACCAGATATTGCAGGCTCGACCTCAAAGTCATTTTTTAGTGCTGGCCCGGTCCGGTTCTAAAAAACAAAGTGGAGGGGCTGAAAAACGCGTAAAGGCCATTTTGCGTAAGCACTTAAGCGGAGAGGAATTGGAGGATGCCTGGCAGCGAGTTACGGTGCTGGAAGGCGATATAAGCGAGCAATATCTTGGCCTATCTTCTCAGCTTTACAGTCAGGTGGCCGAAAGACTGGAGCAAGTAATTCATTCCGCTGCGGCAGTGCGCTTTGATCAGCCAATTGAGGAGGCTCGCGAAATTAATCTTGAAGGTACTCGCCGAGCCCTCGACCTGGCTCGTTTAGCTCAAAGGTCTGGCAACAAGGTGCGCTTCGATTATATTGGGACAGCCTATATAGCAGGCAAACGCAAAGGGGTAATTTATGAGCACGAGTTGGAGCACCGCCAACCTTTTCATAATACCTACGAGCAATCCAAGTACGAAGCGGAAATTATGGTCAGGGCATATCGGGATGAGCTACCTCTAACCGTTTACCGTCCGAGCATAATAATTGGCAACAGCAGGACCGGTGAAACCAGCAACTTTAAGGCCTTTTACTGGCCGATCAGAGTTTACGCGATGGGGCAAATGAAAATGTTGCCAGGTGTTGCAAACTGCAAAATTGATCTGGTTCCGGTGGACTTCGTTGCCTCAGCCGTAATTGAGCTTAGCGGGCGTAAAGATACCGAGAATGGCTGCTACCACCTGACGGCAGGGCGCGAAAACCTGATTACCTTAAGAGAAATTATGAATGCCGCCATTAGCTTCTTTAAAGTCAAACCACCGGTTTTGATACCGCCGGCGCTCTTAAAGATAGCCGAAAGCGGATTAGGTCGTTTTTTACTGAACGAACATACTTACAAAACGCTCACGCTGGGCAGGCCCTATTACCCTTACTTCGCACTTAAACTACAGTTTGATAACAGCCAGGCGGTTAAAGCGCTTGCCGGTAGCGGGATTAAGGCCCCTCCACCCCGCCAGTTTTTCGAACGGCTTTTCAGCTACTGTGTCGAAACTGACTGGGGGCGCAAACAAGCACCTGAAGTAGCAGATAAAAATGAAAAAGAAGTTTTGGACGTGGCGGGAATGGCCGGTACAGTTTAAGCTCCTAAAAGAAACAACTGTACCGGTTATCAAGAGTTTATAACTCTCTTTAATCAATCAAACCGCTTTCTTTTTCCTCTATTAAATCGGGCGGTCTTTTATAGAGCAATTTTTGCAGTAGGACAAGTATAGCCGCGCCTGTGGTTAAAAAACCCAGCAGTAACGGTAAACTTGAGGTAGTAGTAGCAGGGGGAGGGGAAGAAATCCTGGCACGCTCCGAGTCAGTCTTTGCCTTACGGCGGGCCAGTTCGAGCCGCAAACTCTCCTCTCCTTTGTGCATAGCCCAGCGGTGGTTAAGGCTGAAAACAGGTTTTAACAGAAAAGAGAAGCGGCGCAGCAAAGGTTTCTCAGCCTTTATTCGCCAATCATATATAATATTAACGTAAGGCCCATCCTGCTCGAAAGTCCAGACTCCCTTACCCACAAAATCACCCCTGGCCTCGATCACAAAGCCGTGAGGAGCGTAATTCTCCACGCTCTTGAACTGCCAGCGCAAGGTATAGGGTAGCCAGCCTTTGGTATAAAGGCTTACCACCTGCCCCTGGCCTTTGTTTTGTTCATCACCTGGTTCCAGTACCTCTACCTGTAGATATACCGCAGGCCACCACCTGGGCAAGTCGGTAGCATTGCCTAACACTTCTGCTACTTCTTCAACGGTACTCTCTACCCGCCACTTAGTAATAAAATGATAGTCGTTTACAGCCATGGCCTTACCCCACATTTACACTCATTTACCACCCGGTAGCTCTAAATACGCTCGCTTTTAGTAAAAATATTATAACTCGAAATGTTTCATTGATTAAGTGCAATATATATTTTCTACTTGTACAAATCCCTTGTAAATTGATACGAGAAATTTTAGAAAACGGATTTCTAAAAGGGGGCGAATGGCCCTTAATATGCAGAATGTTATAAAATACTATTAGAGAGTAAAGTTATTATTCGTGTAAGGAGTAAATGTATGGCAGATGCAGTTGTATATTCGACACCAACCTGACCCTATTGCAGGCATGTGAAAGCGTTGCTTTCTCGCGAAGGAATTAGCTACATCGAAAAGAATGTGGCTGCCGACCGGCAGGCGGCTACGGAAATGGTCAATGCGACCGGGCAAATGGGCGTGCCGGTAACCTCAATTGCAGGAGAATGGATTGTAGGTTTTAACCAACCTGCCCTGACGCAGGCAATCAGCCGCCTGCGGCATCAGAGTCAGGATAAAACATCCTCGGCAGGCAAAGGACCAACTATTAAACTGGGGGCGCAGGTGGCTGACGCCGCTAAATTAAAAAACAGCCAGTCAGAGCAGGGTGCCTTGCTGGGAACAGTTCAACCCGGTTCGCTGGCAGAAAAAGCCGGTTTACAAACCGGGGATGTCATCATCAGCCTGGTTGGATTGCCTATCACTAATGCTGACGACCTCTCCAGAGCTTTACAGTTGATCGCTACCCGCCAGATTCTCAACCCTCCGCTTACTTTTCTGCGCAATGGCCAGCCGAACACGGTTACGCTTAATTTATAAGAGTGTTTGAGCTATCACAAAAGGCTTACCCGGGTAACGATGGGCAAGCCTTTTAGCTACCTTGCCAACTTTGCGAAATCTATCACATTCTTGAGGCTGGACGTATTGCGATTTTCGTAACTAATGGTATAATGCACTAGAACACATTTTGCTCATATAGTGTTTAGACCTGTGTGTTTACACTTTCTTTTTACCCTGGTTCAGAGGTGGTACCGGCTGATAATGCTAAGACAGGTATCAGTATGCAGGGTTCTGTCTTAACACGGCTGTAACTTGGAAACAGCAGTAAAACTACCCAGAAGAATTAAATAAGCGAGCGTGGTGGCATGGTGCAAGTCACTTCGCCCCCTTGACCTGTTTAAGTGCGCTCTAAGGATCTAGAGTAAGGCATAATAATGGCAGATGAATTAGTAAATATTACTATTAACGGGCAGCAAATCCAGGCCAAAAAAGGCCAGACCATCTGGCAAGCGGCGAAAGATGCCGGTATTTTTATACCGATTTACTGCTACCACCCAAAGATGCCGCCGCTTGGTGCGTGCCGCATCTGTCTGGTTGATGTCGAAAAAGCGCCTAAACCACAGGCCGCCTGTACCACCGGCATCACCGAAGGCATGGTAGTAAGCACAGATAGCCCCATGGCCGAAAAAGCCCGGGCCGGTGTTATGGAATTCTTGCTGATCAATCACCCGCTGGACTGCCCGATCTGTGACAAGGGCGGCGAGTGCGATCTGCAAAATTATGCGGTTGATTATGGCCGGGTTACCGGGCGTTATTTTGAAGAAAAACGCCACCTGGGTAAAGCGATTGAGTTAGGCCCCACCATTGCTCTCGACCGCGAACGCTGTATTATGTGCCAGCGCTGCGTGCGTTTCGGTAACGAAATTGTCCAGGACGAAGGTCTGATTATTATTGAGCGGGGCGCTGAATCCGAAATTGGCACCTTCCCCGGCAAACCCTATGTTTCCCAGTTCTCAGGCAACGTAACCGAAATCTGCCCTGTCGGCGCGCTGACCTCACGCACTTATCGCTTTAAGGCTCGCCCCTGGGAATTGCGCCATACTCCCAGCGTTTGTGCCCATTGTTCGGTCGGCTGCAATATTGAGGTGGATACTCGCCTGGGTCGAGAAGTAGTGCGCTTTATGAGCCGCACTAACGACCATGTTGATGATGGCTGGTTGTGTGACCGGGGCCGCTATGGTTACGGCTTCATTCAGAGCGAGCAGCGCTTACGTACCCCTCTAATCCGGCGCGGCGCTAAACTGGAACCTGCGACATGGGCTGAGGCACTTGATTTCATCGCTACCCGCTTGAAGGAAATTCGCCAGAAATACGGCCCGCAGGCGATTGGCGGTATTGCCGGGACTCATTCTACTAACGAAGACCTTTACCTGTTCCAGAAGTTGCTGCGCGGCTTAATCGGTACGAACAATATTGATCATTATCATGGTTCATTCGGTTCAGTCCCGGTGCAGGCTATTCCTGCTATTCACTCGGCCAGCATTGAAGGTCTGGAAACGGCCAAAGTAATTGTACTGGCAGGGGCAGATCCTTCCGACCGCCAACCCGTGCTGGAATTACGGATTAAGAAAGCCCTTAAACTGGGCGCAAAGCTGGTTGTAATAGGCCCGAGCCTGCCCGCCCTCAAGCGTTTTACGGCAGTGCATATTCCAGTAGCCCTGGAACAGGTTGACGCGGCAGTTAACGCTATCAACACCCTCCTGGTCAAAAACGGCAAAGCCAAAGGTTTGCAGACCGAGGAAGTCAAAACCTACCTGGGACAGCAGTACAACAATTATGATGCCGGAACAGAGTTATCCGCGCAGTTACAGCAGGTAGCTACTTTACTGGAAGGCGCCGAAACTGCCAGCTTCCTCTATGATGAAGCGGCTACCCTGCTTCCGGGTAACGGTGAGTTGTTGACAGCTCTGGCGCGCCTTGCCCTGGCAACCGGCCAACTCAGCGTACCGGGCTACGGTCTGATGCGACTGGTGGAGGATAACAATTCCTGGGGCGCCCTGGATATGGGCGTAACGCCCGAGTTTGGACCGGCTTACTCAGCTACGGGCAAGGGCCTGAGCTATTCCGAAATGGTGAGCGGGCAAGGACAGGCGGCCCTGAAAGCGCTACTGGTAATGGGAGCCAATCCGTTAGGACGGCTGCAAGAAATGGGTGGTAACGCCAACGCACTTGCCAACCTGGAATTGCTGGTTGTACAGGAACTCTTCTTGAGCCCGACTGCCGAGATGGCGCACGTGGTTCTGCCGGCCGCTTCCTTCGCCGAAAAAGAAGGTACTTTCACCAACACCGAAGGTCGCGTACAGCATATCGCCCCGGCCATTCCGCCGCTTCAGGGCACCGCTCCCGATGCCGCTATCCTGCTGGAACTGGCTAACCGGTTGGGCGCTGAAGTTAAAACGCGCACTCCTGCCGGTATTTTCGATGAAATAGCGCGAGTATCGCCGCTACATAACGGTATGAGCTATGCTGCCCTGGGTGGAGAAGGGTTACTGCGACCAATGACCCGCGAGGTCCAGGCTGAAAGCGCTGCAATTCCAGACTGGTTATTAAATGCGGTACGCCCGACTCCCACAATCTTGATCGGTACCGCTAACGCCGAGATGGAAGAAGCCTTAGAGGCCCGGATCAAGATAAACCGAACCCAGAGTTAGCTTTAGGCAACAGGAAAGATTTACAAAATGCCTCTCCTTATATTTATATTAAGGAGGGGCATGGCAATGTTTATAAGCTGCCGGATTAGTGATAACCGGGCGGATTAACTGCTCAAGGGTTTATCCCTTTACAACCGGTAACACAAACCAACAAACCATCGAGGGCTTTGCCCTTTTCGACTAGAGCCAGGAGTGAGGACCAGCGAATGCAGTGGACGGATCTTTTGCAATACCTGATTAAGGCTGTGATCGTTGCGGCTGTGCTTATGGGCGCCTTTGCCTACATGACGCTTTTTGAGCGCAAGGTACTTGCCCGTATGCAAAACCGTTACGGCCCGAACCGGGTAGGACCGAGCGGGCTAATGCAACCGCTTGCCGATGGTGTAAAACTTGTCTTTAAGGAACAAATTGTTCCAACAGGAGCGAAAAATCCCATCTTTACAATCGCACCCATGATTTCGTTGATGGTAGCTATTACCGCTTTTGCCGTAATTCCGATTGGACCAGGATCAGTTGATATTTTCGGAGCCAAGCTGTGGGTAGCCGACCTGAACATCGGTATCCTGTTCATCCTGGCAGTCTCGTCACTGGCGGTCTACGGCATTACGCTGGGTGGCTGGAGCAGCGGTAACAAGTATGCCCTGATGGGAGCAATTCGCTCGTCTGCCCAGATTATCTCTTATGAACTGGCGCTGGGCCTGGCCCTCTTAAGCGTTATTGTGATGGCCGGAACCCTCAACATGAATGGGATAGTCAATTCCCAGCGTTCACTCTGGTATGTTATTCCCGGTATTGTAGCCTTTGGGGTTTACTGCACGGCGGCTGTAGCGGAAGTAAACCGAGCACCCTTCGACCTGCCGGAAGCAGAACAGGAACTGGTAGCCGGTTACCACACCGAATATAGCGGACTGCGCTTCGCTATGTATTTCGCCGCCGAGTACATCAACATGGTAACAGTAGCCAGCATCGCTACTACCCTCTTCCTGGGTGGCTGGCGGCCCCTGATAGATCTCGGTTGGGGCTGGGATTGGGCCGCACCGCTCTGGTTCATCGGCAAAGTAGTTATTTTCATGTTCGTCTTTGTGTGGTTGCGCGCTACCCTGCCGCGCCTGAAATATAACCGCCTGATGCACTTTGGCTGGCAAATCCTGATTCCAATCGCTATTGTAAACCTGATTGTTACCAGTATAGTCGTGGCGCTGGTGAAATAAAGATTAAGATTGTGTGGACGCGGGGTAGCGTGGCAAAACAACACCTCGCAAATCTGACTAAGTAATCGAGTCGGAAGGCAAATGGAGTAAAATGGCAAATCCGATTAAAGCGACCACAGAGTCGTTGAAAGGCATGGGGGTTACCCTCAAAAATTTCTTCCGCAAACCGGTAACTGTGCAGTATCCAGAGCAAGTGCGGAAGTTGCCGCCCCGGATTAGAGGGCGGCATGTGCTGCACCGCTACGAAAATGGCCTGGAGCGTTGTATCGCCTGTATGCTTTGCAGCGGCACCTGCCCTGCTGACGCGATTTATATCGAACCGGCTGAAAACAATCCGGAAAAACCAAATTCTTTTGGCGAACGGTATGCGCGAGTATTCCAGGTAGATATGCTGCGCTGCATTTTCTGCGGTTATTGCCAGGCAGCCTGCCCGACCGGCGCGATTACGCTTGAGTCGAATACCGCCCTGGCAACCAGCACTCGCGAATTGATGCTTTATAACAAAGAAGACATGCTTGAACCGGTGGGTAGCGCAACTCGCGGCGCAGCCCTGGCCTGGGAACCTGCTCCCCCTCCCGAACTCAAACCGGTTATTCCCGAATTTAAAGGAGTCTTTGATGGTTGGGAAACGACTGCGGCGGCTGTAGGACGCGGTAACCTGACCACCGATGTTGGTGAACATGGCGCGCCTAAACCGTTGCGCAAAGCTGCTCCGGTAGTGCCGCCGGGCGAAGGAGTACCGCATACTCTGCCAGCGGCTAAGGATCAAACCGAGGAGGAAAAGGCCTGATGGAACAGGTCATTCTAATTATTGCCGGGGTACTGGCTTTAGGGTCGGCCCTGGGTGTAGTAATTATGCCGAGCGCCGTTAACAGCGCCTTGATGCTGCTCTTGAACCTGCTCAGCCTGGCAACGCTCTTCTTGATGTTGCATGCTCAGTTTATGTTTGTGGCGCAGTTGCTTGTCTATGCCGGGGCTATCCTGGTACTTTTCCTGTTCGTAGTAACGCTGCTTAATCCACAGGGCGAACACATCTTCCGAGATCGCCACAGGTTACAGCAGGCCGGAACTATTAGCCTGGGCCTGTTTTTAGCCTGCCTGCTGGTGGGGGCTATTCTGGTAGCTTTCACCGGTGGCACCCAACCAACCCTTGCTGCGGAAGTGACACAGGCTGGCAGCGACTATGGTACTGTGGAGTATTTCGGCAAAGTCCTGTTCACTCAGTTCCTGCTGCCGTTTGAGCTAACCTCATTGGTGCTGCTGATAGCGTTGATCGGCGCAGTCGTGCTAGGTAAGAGAAGGTAAAAGGTAAAAAGATGACTGATGTAACTTTTACCGTTTTAATCAGCGCCCTGGTCTTTACGGTCGGCGCTTGTGGAGTACTCCTACGCCGTAACCCCCTGGTGCAGTTCATGTCCATGGAACTTATGTTGAACGCCGTCAACCTGGCATTTATCAGTTTTGCGGGTTCCGCTGGTAACGGAGAAGGACAGGTTTTCGTACTGGTAGTCCTGACGGTAGCGGCGGCAGAAGCAGTGATCGGCCTGGGAATTATTGTGGCCATGTTCCGCAAGCGTAAACGGATCGACGTAGACGATATTAGCTCGATGGAAGGCTAACTAAGAATGGGAGGAAGGCTACGTGCCTGAAGCAATTGGTCTGGTAGTACTGTTTCCCCTGCTGGGATTTTTGATAATAGCGCTTTTTGGCCCGCGCATGAGCGAGAAAGCAGCCGCTTATCTTGCCTGCTCCGCGGTTGGCCTCGCTTTCCTGGCGGCAATCCTGACCGCTCTAACCCCCGTGCTTTCCAATAGCGCCTGGGGATCATACGGGCTCTATACCTACGATTGGACCGTAGCGGGAAGCTGGCGAATATCATTTGGTCTGGCAGCCGATCCGCTCTCAGCCATCATGGCATTGGTAGTAACCGGCGTTGGTTTCCTGATTCACGTCTACTCTATCGGTTACATGACCGAACTGGGCGCGGATGGCCAGATGCACTATGAGAAAGATTATCGCCGTTTCTTCGCTTTTATGAACCTGTTCGTCTTTGCCATGTTACTGCTAGTAACTGCCGACAATTTTGTCTGGTTACTGGTTGGCTGGGGTAACGTAGGTCTGGCCTCTTTCTTACTGATCGGTTTTTACAAAAACAAACCAAGCGCGGTGGCTGCCGCTCGCAAAGCCTTTGTGATGAACACCATTGGCGATGTGGGCATGCTGCTGGGAATCTTTGTGATTGTGGCCAATACCGGTTCGGCCAGCTTCAGTGTTTCGCTCAAGAGCCCGGCACTCGGTTCCGGCGATTGGCGCGATTGGGCTTCAATACTCTTGCTGATCGCGGCTTTTGCCAAGTCCGCTCAGCTTCCGCTACACACCTGGCTGCCGGATGCTATGGAAGGTCCTACGCCGGTTTCAGCCTTGATCCATGCGGCCACGATGGTGACTGCTGGTGTTTATTTAGTCGTCCGGGCGCATCCCCTGTTCGGCTCTTCGACCTGGGCCACTATCATCATTCCGGTGATTGGTGTACTTGGCGCTTTCTACGCCGCTACCTGCGCGGTGGCTCAAACCGATCTGAAACGTGTCCTGGCCTACTCCACTATGAGCCAGTTGGGCTATATGTTTATGGCGGCAGGCGTTGGCGCGTACGAAGCGGCCATGTTCCACCTGATTACGCACGCTTTCTTCAAGGCCCTGCTCTTCCTCTCCGCAGGTTCGGTTATCCACTCGCTGGGCGGCGAACAGGATATGCGGAATATGGGAGGCTTGCGCAAGCAGAAAGAGACTCGCCTTGCCTGGATAGGCTTTACTATCGGCGCTCTGGCTCTGAGTGGTATCCCGCCGCTGGCCGGTTTCTTCAGCAAAGAGTCTATCCTGGGAGTATTTCCCATCTTCGGCCAATCCAGCACCCATTACAATCCGTTAGGCCTGGATACTCCCTTCCTGGCGGTTATTGGCTGGGTTGGTATCTTCGTGGCTTTCCTGACCGCCTTCTATATGTTCCGGGCCTACATGCTGGTTTTTGAAGGCGAACCCGGACATCACCATCCGCATGCCAATCCAGGCAATATGAACTTTGTCCTGGGCGTTCTCAGCTTACTGACAGTAGTCGGCGGTTTCCTGGCTATGCCAGGAGGCTGGAACCTGCTGAATAACTGGTTCCAACCGGCGATCAAGACTTTTGCTCGTCCCGGCAAAGAAATCTGGTTCCCTATTCAGACTGAAAGCCTGGAAATTGTGGAATTACTGCTGGGTGTGGGCGCAGGCGTAGCCGGTATTGTGGTAGCAGTTGGGCTATATACTTTCACTCGCCAGCGGGCCAAAGATCAGGCCGCACCCACCATTACTACGGTTGCGGAAGAAACCGCTCCGCTGGGTGAACCTGTAGCGCCTCGTCGCCACGAGCCAACTTCTTCGGTGCTTACGCCGCGTACTATCAGCGAGGAAGAACTGCGTAGAATTATCAGCGGCAAGGCTCCCAAGAGCCAGCCTCGCGTATTGGAGCAGCAGGGGCGTGTGGAGACTACTCCTTCCGTAATGCAGCCCAGAGAGCGCCAGAAAGTAAGCGTGACTAAACTGGCTCAACAAGGTTTGAATGCCTTCCTGCTCTATGGCTGGGGCTTCGATCTGGTTTACAATCTGCTCTTTGCCTGGCCGGGCAAAGCTACCGGTAAACTGGTAGCACGCTTCCTCGATCCTGAAGCCGAAAAGGCGGTGGACTACGGAATTGGCGGAGCGGCCTGGGACAGCAGCAAGTTAACTCGTAAGTCTGAAACAGGTCTGGTTCGCAACTACGCGCTGGGCATTTTACTGGGCGCAGTAGCGCTGCTGGTGTATGTGGCAGTTCAAACGGTGCAACGCTAACGGAGTAAATTATAAATTAGGCTGCCGCTGCTGTTAAGAAGCGGCAGCCTCTAAGAAGCCGGTTAAACGGAAAAGAAATGACTTTTAGCGACTTCCCATTAATATCAATTCTGATTTTCCTGCCCTTCGCCGCCTCCGTCTTCCTGATGACGGCAACAAAAGTGGCGGAGCGGGCGCTCTACTGGATTTCGGTAGCGCTGGCAGCGGTAAACTTTATCCTGGCGGTGGTGTTGCTGTTGAACTTCACCGGCGGAACCAGCAAAGGCTTCCATTTTGGCGAACAGTTCACCTGGGTCAAGGAACTAGGGCTGCGTTACCAGGTAGCTGCCGATAGCATTAGCGCCTGGTTGATTGTACTGACAGCCTTTTTGGGCCTTGTAGCGATCTTCTCTGCCGGAGGCATCACTACTCGCCCGCGCCTGTTTTGGGCGGCCATGCTGGCCCTGGAAGGTGGTATTATCGGAGTATTCTCCTCCACTAACCTGCTACTGTTCTACATCTTCTGGGAAGTAATGCTTATTCCGGCTTACTTCGCCATTGGTAGCTGGGGTGAAACCAATTTCCGGGTAAGGGCTGCTATTCGTTTCGTCCTCTTTACACTGGCCGGTAGCCTTTTGATGCTGGTAGCGATTCTATTCCTGGCTTTTACCACCACTACCGCCACCGGACAGTTTTCGCTGGACTACCTGGATGTGCAGCGCGCTATCGGTAATCTTTCGCCGGATACCCAGCGCTGGTTGTTCCTGGCTTTCGCAGCGGCTTTCATTGTAAAAGTACCACTGGTGCCTTTCCACATGTGGCTGCCTGATGCCTATGCGGAAGCACCTGCGCCCGCTTTAGCCCTGATTGCCGGCGCCATGTCCAAGACCGGCGCGTACGGCTTCTTGCGCTTTTGCGTCTTTCTCTTCCCGGCGGTGGCTAACGAATTTGCCCCTTACTTTGCGGCTCTGGCCCTTGCCGGTATTATCTACGGCGCTTTAGCCGCCCTGGGAGAACGCGATATAAAACGCATCCTGGCCTATAGCAGTCTTTCGCACATGGGCTTTATCATCCTGGGCATCTTCGCCATTAACAATCAAGGCGTGAATGGCGCGGTCCTTCAGATGGTTAACCACGGTATCGTCACTCCGGCCCTCTTCCTGGCGGCGGCGGCACTGTACACCCGGACCGGCACTTATAACCTGGAGCAACTGGGAGGCTTACAGAACCGCTGGCCTCGCATGGCAGCGCTCTTCCTGGTGCTGGCTCTGGCCTCACTCGGTCTACCCGGTCTTAACCAGTTCGCAGGCGAATTCCTGATTATAGGCGGGTCGTTCCTGGCCTCACCTATTTACTCGGCCATTGCGGTTGTGGGTGTGGTGCTGGCTGCCTGGTATATGATGAGGTTCTTCCAGACAGCATGGCATGGACCGGAACCGCAGGGATTGCGTCTGGCAGGCGGGGACATGTTAGGCAGCGAATACGTTTTGTTTGTCCCGCTGGTGCTGCTGATTGTACTGCTGGGAGTAGCTCCCTCGCTTGTAACCGGTGTGCTTGATAGCGCCGTGAATGATTGGCTCAGGCCGCTGGTGCAAGTAGCCCAATCCCGTTAGCACGGGTTGAAGAGTTCTTATACCTGAAAAGGCTGGTATTAAACTGTATTGGAGATGAACTTGATTAGCTCGCTACTGGCAGAAATAAAAATAACTCAGCAAGACCTGGATAAGCTGGGTAACGTAGAATGGGGAGCGCTCTGGCCTGCCTGGGTGGGCGCAGTAGGCGTTTTAGTGGTGCTGTTGGCCGATATTATCCTGCCCAAAAGCCAGCGCCGCACGATTTCCTGGGTAGCGGTAGTGGCTCTCGGTCTGGCCGCTGCCAGCACCGCCTGGATGGACATCAAACCTGGCTTTGTCTTTCAGAATATGGTGGCCGCCGATGAGCTAAGCCGCTACCTGGGTGTTATTATCTTCGTCACAGCCGCCTTTATAGTGCTGGCCACGCCCGATTACTTCTCACGGATTGGCGTGGAAGCAACCGGGGAGTATTATGCCCTGATTGTGGGTGCGGCTACCGGAATGTGGTTGCTGGCGGTCGCGGCTCACTTCATGGTGCTCTTTATCGCCCTGGAACTTTTCTCGCTGGCCCTGTACATCCTGTCCGGCTTCCTGCCGCGCAGCGTACGCAGCCACGAGTCCGGTTTCAAATACTTCCTGTTGAGCAGTTTCGCTTCCGCTTTTATGCTCTACGGTATAGCGTTACTTTACGGCGCGGCGCATACCACCAGCTATAGCGGTATCCACGATTACCTGGCGAAAAATGGCATCAGCGGAGATAACGGAATTCTGGTGCTATTCGGGCTGGGAATGGTGGTAGTGGGTTTCGCCTTCAAAATCTCGGCGATTCCCTTCCATATGTGGACGCCTGATGTTTATGAAGGAGCGCCTACCCCTGTAACGGCTTTTATGGCAGTAGGCACTAAAGCTGCGATTGTGGCCGCCTTCCTGCGCGTCTTTCCCGGCGTTTTTGGCCCGATTGGAGATCAGTGGAAACCAATACTATGGGTGCTGGCAGCCGTCACGATGATCGGCGGCAACCTGCTGGCAATTTCGCAGAATAATGTTAAGCGTATGCTGGCTTATTCAGCGGTGGCGCACGCCGGGTATATCCTGGTAGGCCTGGTAGCAGATAATGACCTGGGTCGCAGCGGCATCCTCTTTTACTTGCTGGCCTACTCAGTCATGACTATGGCCGCCTTCGCGGTTGTAATGACCCTGGAAGGGCCGCATGGCGAAGGGTTACAGTTACAGGATTACGCCGGGTTGAACCGGGAACATCCCTGGCTGGCAGCCATTATGACTATTGCGTTGCTGTCGTTAGGTGGTATTCCGCCGCTGGCCGGTTTCTTCGGTAAAGCCCTGGTGTTCGGCGCGGCAGTCCAGAGTGGTGGATGGAACATTGTGCTGGTCGTGATTGGTGTAATAACCAGTATTGCTTCCGTCTTCTACTACTTCCGGATCGTCATTCAGATGTATATGGGTGTGCCAAGCGCGGATCAAGCAGTGGCACCAAAAGGCCGCCCCTCACTCTCGCTCGGTTTCGTCCTGGTAGTAGCGGCAATCGCTACCATCGGACTGGGCCTCCTGGCAAACTTTGCGCTGGATTGGGCCGGACAGGCCGCAGCGGTAGTTGCTCAGATCGCTTCAGGCAAGTAGAGGTTATTACAGACTTTTAGTAGATCTTAATAAAAACACCCGGTGGATTTACCGGGTGTTTTTATTTCTTGAAACCAGACGTAGATCGGCTTATTTGCGTTTCACTTTCGGTAAGACCTCTCGGCTGTAAAAGTCCATTACCATTTTCTGATCAGCCTGCGCTGAGTGTACAAAGATGGTGCTTACGCCCTGCTCGATCAACTTATTCAGCGCTTCAATATGTACCTGAGGGTCTTTTCCGATCACCCAGGTTTTCAGAACTTCTTCCGGCTTGACTGTCTGAGTAGCCTGCTCCCGGATGTGAACTGGGTCAGGATCTTGCACGAACACGTCCCAGGCTTTAGGTAAGAAGTTCCAGAGCGGAACGATTTTGCGAGCCTCTTCTTCGTCACCAACTACTACCCAGTGTTCGGCAATAATAGGCATCTGCGCAGGGTCTTTGCCTGCCTGCCGCGCACCCTCTTCAAAGGCCTTGCGCAACTCAGGCTGAACGGCCCTTTGAGAGTCACTGATCAGGCCATCACCATACTGGCCTGCCAGGTGCATACTTTTGGGACCGCTGGCCGCGATATAGATCGGTACATGCGGATTCGGAACATCGTAGAGACGAGCTTTTTCAGTCTGGTAATACTGACCTTTAAAGCTCACATGCTCGCCGCTCCACAACTGCCTGATTAACTGCACCGCTTCGATCAGGCGACCCGAACGCTCACTATAATCACCCCAACCGCCTCCGGCAGCTTTTTCATTCAATGCTTCACCGCTACCTACACCCAGGAAAACACGACCCGGATAAAGCAAGGCCAGTGAAGCAAAAGCTTCCGCTACAATCGCAGGGTTATAACGGTAGGTAGGGCAGGTAACACCGGTTCCCATCGGAATACGCGGCATACGCTGGCCTAAAGCCGCCAGAGTAACCCAGGCTTGCCCGGCGTGGCCTTCATTATCCTGCCAGGGTTGGAAGTGATCGCTGGTCCAGACGGCATCAAAGCCGTCCTTTTCCGCAGTCGCTCCAATTTCAACTAATTGGGGTACCGGAAATTGCTCATGGGAAAGTACAAAACCAATATTAGGGCCGGACTGGCGGGATAAAGCAATTTGCCCTTTAGTCGAAGTTACAGTTTGACTCATAATTCACCTCATATCTAATTCAATGTACACTAACCAATCTAAAGGTTTTATCTTTGTCTAACTTTTGCAAAAGTTGTACCAGTGGAAATAAATTACAACCCTGCCAGGATTTGATTAGCATTTGGGAGAAGAAGGATTCAGAGTTGGGCATTGAGCATGGGATTTGCAGAAGACAGCTAACTATAAATACCGACCTGGCTTCAGGCAAAAGTGGTAATAAATCACCGGGTATCAGGTTTTAACAGGTAGGTCACTAGAGGATTCCTGGGCAGTCAGTGACTTTTACTGGACTGCTCTAGATTGGATTGTTTAAAGCATCTGCACCACCATAAAAGAGAAGGTTTGCTTAAATCAAAGTCATTACCAGGGCCATTAGTTCCTGGGGAGCAGTTTTACTAACAGCCGCATTGTCCTGTGTTACCACTTGCTGGTTGTTGCGATTAATGTACTGCACGTACACCGGCATTTTAGCGGCTAACTGTTGTTTTTCCTGGTGGTTTTCAGCGTTATAGTTCGTTTGTGCCATTGGGTTATACATTTCAAGTTCCTACCGTTTTCTATAATGTTACAAAGTCTAGTTCTATCTATACCTACCTGCTCATCTATAATGCAAAAAGTGTGCCGTACATCACACTTTTTATAAAAAGATTTTTATTTCATACTGGATTAAAAGCAGATAATACTATTATCTTTATTTTTCTCTCCAATTTCTCCCCAGGTTATTAACACAGTAATAACTCTTTACAGTAGCAGAGTTGTATGTTACAATTAAATCAATTAGTGAATTATATTTCATGTTTTGGATTACATAGAGGCAGGCATTGGCATCATCAGAAAATGAACAGCTAGAAGATTATAAAGGTTTTCAAACCGAGGGCCGGTCAGAGGCAGAAATAGAAGACAGCACGGCGATGTTCAGTAACGGTAAGGCCAGAAATAGCTGGCAACTTTTCACCTCACACGGTCTCGTACTGATTTCAATTTTGAACCACCAGGGGCGAACCGTCCGCGAAATAGGCCTGGAACTTAACCTGACAGACCGAGCGGTAGCGCTGGCTATTGCCGACCTGGTGGCAGATGGCTATCTGGTGCGGGAACGTATAGGCAGGCGTACTTTCTATCACGTCAACGAAGACCATTCGCTTAAGTATCCGGTAAGCCCGTACGGGCTGGAAAACGCACCCAGGTTAACGGTAAAAGCCTTACGTGCCGAAAACCTGGCGACACATGCGCCGGAAGAGACCGAGAATAAACAAAGGAATAAGGAAAATTTACGACCGGGTAAAAGTTAAGCTTTGAGGCTATTCCAGACTTGTAAAGGTTAGCGCCCGGTAGATAAGAAGTGTACCAGCGCAAACCTGAAGTTAACTTATAAGGAGAAAAGCCCGTGCAAACTTTTAGTAATCCCATGGGGGTGAACGGAACTTCACTCTTTGCAGCCACCAGTGAAAAAAACGCGGGCATGTCAGACCTGCTGCAATTTCTGCTGGTCTTGGCTGTCATTATCATAGCCGCAAAGCTGGCGGGGTTGATCAGCACCAAACTCGGACAACCGGCGGTGCTGGGAGAGCTACTGGCAGGCGTTTTGCTTGGACCAACCCTCCTGAATATTTTTGGCCTTCCCTTTATTAACAGCCCATCCATAGGCGTCGAGTTTAAACACCTGGCCGAACTAGGTGTTATTTTGCTGATGTTTATGGCCGGACTGGAAACCGACCTTAATTCTCTTTCGCGAGTAGGCAAAGTTGCAGTCTACGCTGGACTGTTAGGCGTCCTTTCGCCAATTGCGCTGGGCTCATTAGGGGCCTGGCCCTTTGGCTTCAACCTCGAACAGGCTCTTTTTATCGGTATTGTACTCAGCGCCACCAGCGTATCCATCTCGGCGCAAACCTTACTTGAGTTAGGCGTAATAAAACGTAAAGAGGGGATAGCCTTACTCGGAGCGGCTGTGATAGACGATGTGATCGTAATTCTGGTGCTCTCGATCTTTGGAGCAGTCGTTACCAGTGGTGGGGGCGGACCTTTTGATATTTTGCTGGTGCTGGGACGAATGCTGCTCTACTTTGGGGTCGCGGGATTGTTCGGCTGGAAAATCTTGCCCTGGCTCTTGAACCGCGCCGCCAAACTACCGGTCAGCCAGGGGTTAACCGCAATCACGCTGGTAATCATACTAGCCCTGGCCTGGAGCGCTGAATACCTGGGAGGAATAGCACTCATTGTAGGCGCTTTCCTGACAGGAGTTATGGTAGGGCGTACCCGGCATCGCCATGACCTTGAGAAGAGTTTTCATACCCTGACTTATGGTTTCTTCGTGCCAATTTTCTTTGCCAGCATTGGCCTGGCCGCTAACCTGGCAACTCTAAGCCTTAACGACCTGCTATTTGCCGCCACGATAGTGGTTATAGCGATCATATCAAAAGTGGTAGGTTGCGGGCTGGGAGCGCGACTGGGCGGCTTTAACAACGGCGAGTCCTTGCGCATGGGACTGGGTATGATTAGCCGAGGAGAAGTTGGTCTGATAGTAGCTTCGGTGGGATTGAACGAAGGCTTAATAGGGGAGAACATTTATGGAACAATGGTACTGATGGTCCTGCTTACCACCCTGATTACGCCGCTGGTGTTAAAAACGGCCTACCGGAATATTAATACCGGGAACGGACGGGATGAAAAATCCCCGCTGGAAAAGGAAGATGGGAAACAGCATCCGGCCCTGGAAGCCTGAAGTTAAGCTGTATAAGAACAAGTTAGAGGAATGTGAAACATGAGCAACAGTAATCAGAATCAAGGAAGTGAACAGCACCTTATTGTCCTAATTTTACGCGACCAGGATTTGCTGGAAGAGGTACTGAGCGCCTGGGAAAGCGCAGGCGCTTCGGGTTCGACCGTTTTAGATTGCATCGGTCGCACTCAACTGCGAGAAGCCTTGAATATGGATGATGTGCCAATGTTTCCCAACCTGTCGGATATTATGCGTTCAGAAAGCGTGGGGCAAAAATTAATTTTTACCATAGTATCCGGCGAGCTTCGGGTCAGACAGATTATTGAGAGCAGCCGGGAAATTCTGCAAAACGGTAATTCACACAAAGGCTTACTTTTTACCCTGCCGGTAGGTATAGCTTTTGGCCTGGGAAGAACTTTAACGCCTTAGACCATGCAAATCTTGACTTGCCTGGCCTTAATGATTATTATTTGACAAGCGAGGACTTGCTCAGGACCTTTAAAAAAGAAATTTAACCCAACAATGACAAATCACGCCGAAGAATTAAATCATTTAATAGGCTTAGCAGCCAATCGCCCTGATTTTCAGCAGCAGGGTTACTTGTCAACCGAGAATAATTTCTCAAAACTAAACGATCCGAGTGTTAACCTGATGTTCACCTGCTCGGTCATGGGCATGGAGGCCATCAGTCATGTAATCGAAGACCAGGCTATCAATACCAGGGGGAACTGGCGCTTCTACAGCGCATTTCAGAAGTTTTCGCGCATGAAACCTCAGGAGGAGCGCTATCGCCGCCTGGTAAGTCAGGGTAACCCGGTTTATATTTTCGGTCAAGCCGATTACCTGCCGTTTTCAGCAGCAAACCTGCATCAGATAAATCTCGACTTAGGCGATAGGCAGGCAAATGAACACCTTGCGCATAACTGGTTCGTGGTGCTATATAATCCATCGCTGGTGTCAATGGCCTTAGTCGCGCGCGAACTCCCGGCCAATTTCCGCCCGACAGGCGCTCCTGATAAGTTGGTCTACCGTAACTTTGAGGGTTTCTGGACTTACAATCCTGATATGATTGGCAGAGTAGTGGATATTCTGGACGATTTTATCCGCCGGCAAAACGGTGCGGTAGTTTCTTAAAAACAGTTTCAGAAGGAATGGATAAACAAAACAGATCAGATGCCGCTGCCTGGAACGAACGCTATGACAAAGGTCAAACGGGCTGGGATATCGGGGAACCGGCCCCACCTTTCGTAGATTATGTGGAAAACGGCAGCTTGCTTAATTTTGCCCCTGAAAAAAGCTCTTTGTTAGTACCAGGCTGTGGGCGCGGCCATGATGCTCTCTATTTCGCCCAGCAGGGTTTTGAGGTCACTGCCCTGGATTTCGCGCCTACGGCTATTGCCGAAGGCATAGAGCGAGCCAGGAAGACTCCTTTGAGAGGCAGCATTCAGTTCGCCGTAGCTGATTTTTTTCAGCTTCCGGAAAAATATCACGGCAAGTTTGATTACGCCGCAGAGCATACCTTATTTTGCGCTATTGAGCCTTCCCTGCGTCCACAATATGCCAGGGTAATGCATCAGGTTTTGAAACCGGGTGGTCTGCTCCTGGCAATTTTCTGGGCACATCACCGGGCAGGTGGACCACCCTACAGTACGACCCCAGCAGAAATACAAGAACTTTTTACCCCATATTTTGAAATCGAACACCTTGAACTCGCTGCCCGGTCGCACCTGCGCCGCGCCAACGAGGAGTTTTTTGGAGTGCTAAGAAAAAAGGATTAGGAGAAGCTTTTAAATGATTGAACGTTACAGCCGGGCCGAAATGGCACAAATCTGGTCTGACCAGCACCGCATAGACACATGGTTAGCGGTGGAAAAAGCCGTCTGTGAGGCCTGGGCTGCGCGAGGTGTAATTCCAACCGAGGCTTTACCGGCAATTCGCCAGGGTACCGTAAGCTTGCAGCGCATGCTGGAAATTGAGAAAGAAACCGACCACGACGTTATTGCCTTCTTGCGGGCAGCGGGCGAGACTATTGGCCCGGAAGCGCGCTTCGTACACCTGGGGCTGACCAGCACAGACGTAGTGGATACCGCTCTTTCGGTTCAGGCCACCGAGGCGCTGGATTTGCTGTTACAGGATGCTCGCGGCCTGCTGGCAGTCCTCGAACGGCGCGCAGTAGAGTTCAAAGATACTATTATGATTGGCCGGACACACGGGATGCATGCCGAGCCTACCACTTTCGGCTTCAAACTGGCGGTATGGGTAGATGAAATGCGCCGTCACATTACCCGCCTGGAACAGGCCCGGAGCATGATTGCGGTTGGCAAAATTTCTGGGGCGGTAGGTACGCACGCTAATGTGCCGCCCGATGTAGAAGAAGAAGTTTGCGCGAGCCTGGGCTTGAGCGCCGCCCCGGTTTCAACCCAGACCTTGCAGCGCGACCGTCATGCCCAGTACATTACAACCCTGGCAATAGTAGGAGCTTCTCTCGAAAAGTTCGCCACCGAAATTCGCCATCTTCAGCGGACCGAAGTGCGCGAAGTAGAAGAACCTTTTGGCGAACACCAGCAGGGTTCGAGCGCCATGCCGCACAAGCGCAATCCGCATCGTTCCGAACGAATCGCCGGGCTGGCTCGCTTGCTGCGCGGTTATGCCATAACTGCTCTCGAAAACGTACCTCTCTGGCATGAGCGCGACATCAGCCATTCTTCAACCGAGCGGGTAATCTTCCCGGATGCCTGCCTGTCCCTGGATTACGCCCTGGCCGAGTTTACCGCCATTATGGACGGCCTGGTAGTCTTCCCGGAGGCCATGATGTACAACCTGGAAGCCAGCGGCGGCCTGACCTTCTCACAGCAGGTGTTGCTGAAGCTGATTGACAAAGGCCTCGACCGGCAGGCGGCTTACAAGCTGGTTCAGAAACACGCCATGCGGGCCTGGAGAGAGCGAACCAGTTTCATTGAAGGGCTGAAATCCGATCCGGAAATTAACTCCCGCTTGAGTAATGAGGAACTTGAAAGCGTTTTTGACTACAGCTATCACCTTAAGCATATCAATACCGGGTTTGCCCGCCTGGGCCTGGCCTAATCGAGGTTCAACCACAATTCATAAACCTGGCGGCGAGGCAAGCCTGTCTCGCCGCAAACTACCTCTACCGCCTCTTTAGCGCGTAGCCCGGCGGCCTTCAGTTCCCGCAAGCGCTGGCGCGGGTCCACCGTTTCCTTCCGGTCCGCTTCCTCCTCAGCAAGCGCAGCAGTAGCGCTGGCCGGAGCAAACACCAGCGAAAATTCGCCACGCGGTTCGTTAGCTTTAAAGTGAGCGATAGCCTCGCTCAGAAGTTCCCGCCGGACTTCCTGGTGCAATTTAGTTAGTTCCCGGCAAACCGCGACAGGCCTATCACCGAGAGTTTCAAACGCCGTTTCCAGGGTGGCGACCAGGCGGTGAGGTGCTTCAAAGAAAATCAGGGGGCGTCGGTTGACCTCCTGCCGGAAACGAGCCAGCCAGGCTATCAGTTCGCTCTTTTTACGGGGCGGAAAACCGGCGAAGGTAAACTCCTGGGGAGCAAAGCCGCTCAAAACCAGGGCTACCAGGGGAGCAGCCGCCCCCGGCACGGCATCTACTTTAATGCCATCATCGAGGGCAGCCCGCACCAGTTCCCAGCCTGGGTCAGAAAGACAGGGAGTCCCGGCGTCCGAAACCAGGGCAATATCCTCGCCGGTTTTTAACTTTTCGAGGATGTAATCCAGCCTTGTCAGTTTATTATGCTCATGATAAGCGGTGGCCGGAGTAGCAATCTCGAAGTGATTAAGCAGCTTACGGGTATGGCGAGTATCTTCTGCCGCGATTAGTTGCACTTCGCGCAAGATCCGCAGAGCACGCAGGGTTATATCTTCAAGGTTGCCGATAGGTGTACTGACAATATAGAGTGTCCCGCTCAACTTATTCGCTCCTGCTCCGGCTTAGAATTATTGGAAAATAGACCAATTCTCCTAATCCACAAACCTTTAACTGTCGTTTAATATATAGATAACAAAATCGTCTTATACTAGCAGATAAGCGGCCAGGATTAAACTACCAAAAAGCCGGTTTTGAGTGAGGTCGGTATTAAGAAAGCAACTGACCTCCACAATAGACTTTGAACAAACGATGTGCTATACTCAAAATACAGCTATAGGGTTTCTCGGCAACGATAGAAAGAAAAGTACCCTTAATCTGCTTTGGATAAGGCCTAAGAACTCTGGAGGTTATTGTAAATATGTTCGCGTTTGATAAACCGTTCACCTGGATTATTATTCTACTGATTGTGTTACTGATTTTCGGCGCCGGTAGACTGCCCGAAATCGGCAAATCGCTTGGTAGAAGTATTAAAGAATTCAAAGATGAAACCAAAAACGGAATGGGCGAAGATAACGGTACGCCTGTAGCCACTTCAACTACCACCAATTACAGCGCGCCGATTGCGCCTGCTACCCCTTCGGAGCCGGTTGTACGCCGCCGGATTATAAAACATCCCGATGGTAGCGAAGAAATAATCGAAGAAACAGTCAGGCAATAATCTCCCATCTTGATACAGGGTGTACGGCTAGCATAGTGCCGTCACCCTAACTTCTTTCTGAGTTAACCCTGAAGTAAAAGTTAGAGCGGCATGAACCCTTTATTTCTAATTGGTACGCTCGGTCTCGTTACGTTCTTATACTGGGCAGCGTACCAAAGTGCCCGCGCTCTTAGAAGCAAAACTATTGAGATAAGCGGCAATCTGCTACTGAGTATTCCCGAATTTATCTTCAAACTTCTGCTGCTAGGCATCTGTTTTGGCCTGGCTAATACTCTTGATGTTCCTCGCCTGGATAAAATCATTGGCTGGCCCAGCCGCCAACCGGTTGTGGATATCGTAATAGGTACCGCTATCGGTTTAGTTACGGCTTTTGTCGTTAACTTGCTTTCCATCGGGGCTATTCGTATCTGGGGTAAGAAGATATACTCGCCGGAATTGATGAAAAACCTCATTCCGCGCAATCAGCTTGAGTGGGTGCTGATAATAATCCCACTTTTCCTGGCGGTTGCCCTCGAAGAAATGCTTTTCCGAGCTTTGCTGATCGGGGGTTATTCGGTGGTGGTTAATCCCTGGGCTATGGCGCTGGCCAGTAGTGTTGTATTCGGTATGATGCATTCGCCACAGGGCATTCTGGGTATCGTCCTGACGGGCCTCGTCGGGCTGCTTTTTGGAGCAGTCTTTATCATTACCGGCAGTCTGCTGGTGGTGATAATAGCGCACTTCGCAGTTAACTTCCTGCAAATAGTGCGTGCTAAAGATGATATTGCCTGGTACGAACGCTTTGAAGACCGCATTCAGAGCGAAGAGGCTGAGCTTGAGCCTGAGGGCATCCCCGAAACCAGCGAGCCCCTGACGTAATTCACTGAAAATCAATCAAAAAGAGGCCAATATAATGCCTCTTTTTTGATTCTAAAGAAGTGACTGCTCAGTGCCGTTATCCGCATAATCTATAGTTCCAGTTAGTAGCAGTTTTTCAAGCGCTGCGCACAAAGTCCCCACCCCATCTTCGGTATTTATTTTAACTGCAATATCCTGGGCAGCCATTTTATAAGAAGAGTTAGAAGCTAACATCTCTTTTAGAACTGAAGCGGGCTTATCGCTAGAAAAACTCTTTCTTTTGATCCAGCGACCTGCCCCGATGCGCTCTATTTGGGCGGCGTTAAAGAACTGGTCGGCTCCCCAGGGAACCACCAGCGAGGGTACTCCCGCTCTCAAAGCCTGGGCAACTGTTCCTATCCCTCCGTGATGAATCACTACAGCGCAACGCGGGTAGACCAGCGAAAAGGGTGCAAAAGGTAAGGCCATAACATCATCTGGTAGCGGTTGAGGCAGGTTTTCAGGATTTGCTCCAATCACCAGGGCACGCGCCCCGGCCCGCCGGATAGCCAAAAGACTAACTTCAAAGAATCGATCAAAAGCCTCTTTAACCTGTAACGAAATAGAGCCGCTGGAGACAGCTACTACCGGTTTCGTACCGTCCAGGAAAGCGGCCAGATCCGGGCTAATAGTCCAATCCGAAGGAGTATCCCAGAAGCAAAAGCCGGTCATGCGCACCTGGGAGGGCCAGTCCGGTTGAGGCTGTAGAAAAGCGGGAGAAACGGCCAGGGCGGTAAACTTCTCTGAAAGGTTGCCGGTGTTGATTAAAAAGCGCCGTGGAGGCAAGCCATAGCCGGCACGGATAGCATTGACCGGCTTATCAGTAACTGAGGCAAGCGCACGCAAACCAATCGACCATTGCAGCCTGTTAACTGCTCTTTGTAAGCTTGCGGGAAGCTTAACAGGTAAGGGTTGAGGACTCACCCTGGCAGAAGGCAACGAAGCGGGAGTCAGTACCACAGTAGCGCAAGGTACATCTGTGAGTTCGCTGGCAGCCATAGCCGCAAATTGTTGTGAAGTAGCTACGATCAGGTCAACGCCAACGCACAGCTTCTTTAGTTCTTCTATTTTGGCAGGCAAGGATGGTAAAACATACCTGTTTAGAATGATTTTCAGCGAAGCCAGGGGATTTGAGCTGGAGTATAACTCTTTAGAGTAGGCATTTATGACACTGACATCGCCCGTCAACTGATAAACCTGATCGAACCCGGCTTTTTGCACGGTAGCTTGAAAGTCGTTTTCAACCGCAAAAAATACCTCATGCCCACGTGCCTTCAATCCCAATCCCAGGGCCAGAAAAGGATTTAAATCGCCGGTTGAACCAAAGGTAGTTAGTACTATCTTTGCCACTTCGCTTTCCTCACAGGGGATTAATTTATGTTAACTAAAACAAAAAGATTAAGAGCTAAAGTTACAAATTGCTTCATGAGGATGGTTAGATTTTTGGGACTGTATTTTGTAATACCTGATAAAGAAACAATGCTAATTGAATTGTACCACCAAAAAAGAGGTTCGACTTTTACAGGATAGACAAAATATCAAGCAGGTTGCGAATATTCTGATCGGAGTCAACCGGTTTTGACTGTAGGTTAGTTTTGAGGGAGGTTTCCTGAATGATTGTAATCTGTTTACCCGGCTTAAAAGAATTCTTCTCCAAGGCTACTTCAATTACTTTATATACTTGCATCTTTGCTACCTTCTAGAATCACCCATTAACCACATTTCCTTTTGAGGCACAGTAACAACTTCACTGCTGCCCTGTAGCCTCAGTATACTGGAAAAGCTTGCTCTGCCCTGTAAAACAATTTACATCAATTGCTCTTCTTGATATCAGGTTAAGCCTCCGGCTAGATTGCAGACAGGATCAGAGGTCAGATTGATAGTTTAATTAATCAGCCTGTTCCCCTGCCCAAATATTAGACTACCGCCGGCGTTTATTTTGAGAGCAATTTGCGACCCTGGCAAGCGCAAAGAGCTGTTAGCCTGGTAGCCGAACCAGTTGTAGTAGAGGTAGTTACTCTTGCCACTATCAACCTGTAAGCCATAGAGAGAGTTGCCACTCAAAAGGTTGCCAGATACAGGCTTGCCGGGAAGTCCCAGTTGAGTGTGGTCTGCGCTATTAGCCAGGTGAAGGGCAGTTTTATTAGGCGAAGGAGTGCTGCCGTCCCCCGTGCCAAGCCAGGAGCAGGTTATGGTATTACCTGAACCGGATATATCCACGGCATAGCCGTTGCTAAAACCGCTAATGCTCAAACCATTGAGAGTAGCTCCCCCATTCAAGCTAAAAGCAGTGTCGGCAGCCCCGTTACCGGACAATATTTGCACTCCAGGCACACCGCGTCCATTTACACTCTTACAGCCGCCATCAATGGTTACACCGTTCTGAACAGGAGGCAAGGCGCTTGTAACAGTCAGGCTGGTGACGCCCACATCAAAGGTAATGGTTAAGGGTTTCGCAGCGCTGGCGGCCTGCTGAAGGGCATAGGCCAGAGTACCGCAGTCGCCGCCCGTACTCTTCGTAACAAGGAAGGGCGTACACGTATTGCCGGCAGCAGTACTGGTTGGAGTGGGAGTACTGGCAGGCGCAACGGTAGTTTCAACCGGGGTTGGTGTGCTGGTAGGGACCGGAGTATTGGTCGGCACAACCATAGTGGGCGTGGCTGTAGGAGTATTGGTTGGTGCCGGTGTGTTAGTTGGCGCAGCGGTCGAGGGCGTGACTGTAGGTGTACTGGTTGGTGCTGGCATAGTTGGTGTCGGCGCAGGCGTAAACGTTGGTGTATTCGTAGGGCTAACAGTGGTAGGAGTCGGGGTACTGGTTGGAGCAACGGAGGTAGGAGTAGCTGTCGGAGTTGGGGTAGCTGTCGGAGTGGAGGTATCAAAATAGTGATAAGCGGCCAGTACGTCAAGCTGGCCAGCGCCATAAACGTTATCTAACCCAACCGCACCCAGGTCATGAGCGGTGGCAAGCAAAGCCGAGCGTTGTTGACTGACAGTCAAAGTGGGGTAAGCATTGAGCAGGAGGGCTAGTGCCCCTGCTACATGAGGAGCGGCAAAAGAAGTGCCGCTGCCGTCGTAATAAAACCCGTATAGGTCAGCCATATGAATATTAACGCCGGGCGCTACCAGGTCGGGCCAGGTCCGCGAGACACCACCACAACTGGTCGGACCACGACTGCTATCGTTGGCAATAACGTCATTATTGCTGATGCTGCCGACAGCCAGGGCCTCCGGGTTATTGGCCGGACTGGTGCTGGTACCGGTATTTGGACCATAGTTACCCGCCGCAAAAACAGGCACAATTCCGGCCGCTAGCAGCGCCTGCAAGTCCGGCTGAAACTCAAGACTGCATGTGCCTGTAGTGCTTGACCAGGAGTTGTTAACTACGTCCGGCGCATCGGGGGTGGAAGAATTGCCATCAGGGTCCAGCAACCATTGAAAAGCCAGGTGGATGGCACTGTTAGTAGCATTTCCGGAATCATTAAAGATTTTGGCGGCTATCCACTTCGCCTGAGGGGCGACGCCTATCGCTGTCCCACCGCTGCTGCCACCGACGATGACGCTCATGGTCTGGGTGCCGTGACCTAATAGATCCGTGGGCATAGCGTGTTGGCCATAGGGGTCATACCAGCTATTGGTTCCGCCCCGCCAGTTTCCCGCCAGGTCGGGATGGGTGTAATCCACGCCGGTGTCCAGGTTGGCAACCACCACATCCTGGCCCTGGTAACCCAGGCTCCACATGGACGGCACATTTATCAGGCTCAGATTGGCTTCAGGCGTTGCCGTGGATGTAGTAGGCGCAGTCAGGCGGGGCGGGGCGCTGAAAGAAGCATCGAGTGTAATGCTGGCTATTTCAGGGCGTTTGGCAAGTTCATTTATGACAGTTTGATAAGTGGTAACAGCAACGGCATTCTTAATCCAGAGAGGCTTGTATGATAAAACCAGGCCCTGGACCAGACGAGTTTGCAAAAGTGACCTCAAACTCGCCTGGGTTGAATCCGCTTTTTGCTTCAAACCGTTGATAAGGTTTCTCTGAAGTTCAGCTTTATCCTTGCCTGTAACAGTTGAAGGGTTAAACTGGTCGGCCAGGGTTATAATAACATCTACAGGCTGACTACTGACCTGAGCAGCCAGCATTCCGGCAAGTTCAGGTTGGATATAGGCTGAATAATACGCCCTGGCGTCAGAAATTTCGCCGCTGTTAGGTTGATACAGTCCAAAAAAGGTTAATATAACGAGAAGTAAGGCTATTCTGTTTCTCACTCAGGTTGCTCTCTGTGACGCTAATATTACGTTTTCAAAAAAGTAGTTAAATCTATTGCTTTTTTCAGTTTTAGTAGTATCATTGTATTAAATAAATTTAATGCTGTCCACTGTAAAAACCCTGATAAAAATGCAAGGGAATCACCTTATTTTCCAGAATAACCGTATTTTTCTTTTAAAATAAACTTATGACGCCAATAAATCGCAATTATTAGAGAGGTCGTACGTTTAAATGGTATCAGAGAGCCAGAGTTGGGAATGAACAAGGGTTAATTGGAGTAGAAAGATCATGAGGAGAGCCGCGTTTTATCTCGCTATAGGCGGTGGAGTATTTGGTTTAGTCTGGGGGATTCTGACTTTTTTTCTCGCCCAGTGGGTTTATGAGGACACACGCCAGCTAATGGAAATAGCGGAGGCGGAATTTAGTTTGCTGGTGGCAGGATTAAGCATAGCGGGTCTTGGCCTGAGTTTTCTAATTCAACGCCTGGCCTTTTTTACAGGGCTGGCTTTTATAGCGCTCACCACGGGCGGTTTCATTGGCATGTTTGCGCTGGGAGTCCCTTTAGATTGGACCCTGGTTTGCTGGATTGTACCGGGAGGCTTATTCCTGGCGGCAGCAGTCAGCGCTATTAACGGCCGTAACGAGCATCCAGCATTACCCTCAACCACTCGATTTTACATTCCATCCACCGGCTACTGGCGTAGCAGTAATATAAAGAATGAAGAAACCGGACCTCTCCAGGAACAAAATCCAGGCAGTAAAAAAGATAAATAGTCTTAGTTAAAGCAATATAGAAGAAATTTAATCTAACGCGCCTGATAAAAGGAAGAGCTTATAATAGAGTGTTTTTACATTTTATCCACCTTCTTTCACTTTTGCTTTTACCATCTACTGTTATGCTATAGCCGTAGTTAAAGATGAACAGAAAGTTAAAGAGCTGAAGGAAAGTACTGGCCGCCGAGTTCAAATTATTAAAGTTATAATTGGTATTATCTCTTTACAGAAGAAGGTTTCTAAGAGTAAACTTACTTAGTACTATGCGAATACTCTTCACCGGAGATACTTTTTCCTGGATAGATAAGATGGCCAGTCGCTAAACTTTCTTAATTAGGCGAAGATTAGGAGATCATATGGAATTCCCCGAATATGTAAAGAATACCAGGCTTCGCTCCTGGGTACAGGAGATGGTAGACCTTTGCAAGCCTGATAGGGTTCACTGGTGCGATGGTTCAAAAGAGGAATATGATGCGCTCTGCGATATGATGGTCGAGTCGGGTATGTTCATTCGCCTCAATCAAAGCAAGCGCCCTGATAGCTTCCTGGCTCGCTCTCACCCTAGCGATGTTGCTCGTGTGGAAGACCGGACTTTTATCTGTAGCCTTAGCAAAAACGACGCCGGACCAACTAATAACTGGGTCAACCCGCGCGAAATGCACGCAACCCTCAATAACCTCTTTGATGGTTGTATGCGCGGGCGTACCATGTATGTTATTCCTTTCAGTATGGGGCCACTCGGCTCGCCGATTGCTCATATCGGGGTAGAACTTTCTGACTCACCCTACGTAGCGGTCAATATGCGAATAATGACCCGTATGGGCAAGCAAGTGCTGGATGTCCTGGATGATGGCGACTTTGTACCCTGTATGCATTCCGTAGGTATGCCTTTAGAGCCAGGCCAGAAAGATGTGGTATGGCCCTGCAATAAAGACCAGAAGTATATAGTCCACTTCCCCGAAGAACGCTCTATCTGGTCATATGGCAGCGGTTACGGCGGAAACGCTCTGCTGGCCAAGAAGTGCTTTGCCCTGCGGATTGCTTCGGTGCTGGCTCGCGATGAAGGCTGGCTGGCCGAGCACATGCTTATCCTGGGCGTTGAGTCTCCGCAAGGTGAAAAGACCTATGTGTGCGCCGCTTTCCCGAGCGCTTGCGGTAAAACCAACTTCGCCATGCTCATTCCACCCAAATCGTTTGATGGCTGGAAAGTGACGACTATTGGCGACGATATAGCCTGGATTAAACCTAATGAGACCGGTAAACTCTTCGGCATCAACCCGGAAGCGGGTATGTTCGGTGTCGCGCCGGGTACTTCTTACAAATCCAATCCGAACGCGATGGACGCCGTCAGTAAGAATACTATCTTCACCAACGTAGCCCTGACCGATGATGGCGATGTGTGGTGGGAAGGTATGACCGACGAAGCGCCCGCCCACCTGATTGACTGGACCGGTCAAGAGTGGACACCCGATTGTGGCCGCAAAGCTGCTCACCCGAATGCCCGCTTTACCGCGCCGATCAGCCAGGTTCCTTCGATTGACCCTGAATACGACAACCCGACCGGAGTACCCATTTCGGCCTTCATATTTGGTGGCCGCCGCAGTAACGTTGTTCCGCTGGTCTACCAGTCCTTCAACTGGAACTATGGCGTTTACGCTGCCGCTACAATGGGTTCCGAAATGACAGCAGCCGCCGCCGGGACAATTGGAGAAGTGCGCCGCGACCCCTTCGCCATGCTGCCGTTCGCTGGCTATCATATGGGCGAGTACATCAATCACTGGGTACAATTCGGACGGACCATACCCAATCCGCCACGTATCTTTAACGTCAACTGGTTCCGCAAGGACGAGAATGGCAAGTTCCTGTGGCCCGGTTTTGGCGACAACATGCGCATTCTGAAATGGATTGTGGAACGCGCCCACGGGCAGGCTGCCAGTATTGAAAGCCCGCTCGGCTGGGTACCGCGTTACCAGGACCTGGACTGGCGCGGCATGGATGACTTTACCGAAGAACAATTCGATAAAGTCATGATGATTGACCGCGATACCTGGAAGCAGGAAGTCTTGCAGCACGAAGAGCTCTTTATCAAGCTCTATGACCGCCTGCCAAAGGAAATGAGTTACATTCGCGAGTTAATCCTCTCGGCACTGTGGCGCTCGCCGGAACACTGGAATGTGCCGCCCCGCGACGACCAGGGTCGCGTAATGATTGACGTAGTAAACGAAGCCTAACTGCCCTACTCCTGACATAACCTAAAATTAGAAAAGGCGAACCATGTTCCGGTTCGCCTTTTCGGTATTCGAAAAACTCATTTAGCTGTTTCAACATTTTACATGCTATTCGGGATGGCAGCGTGGTTGGCGGTTTTCTCTTTTCTGTGTGGTAACTTTTAGGGTACTATGCCTTTCTGCCTCTGCCGCTTCTCCTACCTTTAACGAGACCTTTCACCCTGACTTTTTGAAAGTATTCTTAATAAACAGGAGTCGGGAACAACCCGGATACAGAGCTTTAGCGCCAGGTACTAACAAAAACTTTCAGAGAGTTTCGCAAGATCTACTGCGGCTTGAAACTCGCGGTAATGTTCAATACCTGTACTGACAGTTTGCGAGTATCCTTTCCCATGCCCAGCGCTTCAGGTGAGTCGGGAGACTCTAGAGGGATCAATTCCACACGATTATAGCCGGGTTCAAGGGAAAGCTCAGGTATCCTATAAGTTTGTAATTCCTGGCTGAGGGTTAGAGTTGAAACCTCCTGGCCGTTAACCACTACCTTCAAGTGACGCTCTTTCGCAAAAGCAACCATCTGTAAAGAGAGGCTGGCTTTAGTATTAGCCGGATTTTGAGGCAGTAAAATACCAAAGGTTGCTTCGGTCCCTATCCAGCGCGCATTCACTGCGCTGGCCATTTTTTCAAGCGGCTGCCAGTTAGAACCGGGTAACACCACTGGCCGAGCAAGCCCTTCACCAGAGGGTATATTGTAAAATGCCAGTTGCTTTTCACGGGCAAAGGCCGGAGCGCCGGTAATAGTTTGCATGAAATCCTGGGCCTGACCTGCCCGGTCTCCCAGGTCTTCGAGATCAAGCACAACTGTACCGACCCCTTCATCTCTGAGCAAGGCCAGGGCTCCTCCATTCTGCAAGCCGGGACTGAAGATATCCGGACCCGCCTGGTACTGCTGAAAAATTCTTAAAGGTGACTCATCTTCATTGTAAGGTAGAATAAGCGCTTTTGAGATGTAACCGCGCGGGATCGGACGGTTATGTGTTGTTGCCATGAGCATCTGGTAGGCATCCAGCGGCGTTCTACCGCGCATGGGAAACTCGACTACTGATCCAGGCGCATTTTGCACTGCCGGACTGGCATAGGTCTGAGGTATTTCGATAGGCGTGAGTACATACGGGAAGGGCCAGGATTCAAAAATAAAGACCAGAGCAATAGTAAGCGCAAAAAAAGCCTTCAAAGAACGCCTTCGCAGAAAATGCCGCACTTGCTCGAAGGCATATCCGGCTACCAGCGCCAGGGCTAACAGGGTAATCAGAGAAAACCGCGAAAGATTATGCAGAAAAGTACCGGCTACAGGAAGATCTACCAGCAGGATTGAGGGCAGGGGAATGCCGGTATCGTGGCCGGCCACGTAAAGAACCGGTCCCAGCGCCAGCACCCAGAAAAGCAGGCCACAAAGCATCCAGAAACCGAGCGCAGGCGGTTTTGGCTGGCCGTTTCTCTTTGAGCGAGACTTTGCAAATAGATATACACCGGTCCCCAGCAGGGCCAGGGCCAGCAAAGTGTAGCTTACAAAATAAAAATCCCAGCGTACCAGGGTTGGGTCAACATTGAACAGGTCATCAAAACCGGTATTGTTATAGCCGTTGGTTAACAGGCTCAGCACATCAAGCTGGCTGATTTTATCGTAGGTCAGGTCGATTCGACCGTAATTTCGGTTCTGCCTGACCTGGTAATACATGCCTATCAGCAACGGACTGTACAAAATGAGCATTCCCAGCCAGACTGCCAGGCCGTTCCGGCAAAATGCTTTCAGATAATCTCGCCTGTAAAAAGCCTGCCAGATCAGCGCCATAACGCTGATAATAACCATCCAGATAATATAATACTGCACAACGTAGGCAGTGAGGGTGGCAAAAACGACCCCGGCTAACACCAGGCGCAGATTAAACTGGCGTTCTTTCTGGAGCTTGATCAAAATCCAGCACCAAAAAATAATCCACTCGACATTAGCCCATTCGGTCTGCCCATCTACAAAGTGGAAATGAGCAGGAGCAAAAGTCATTAAAGCGCCGCTTACCCATGCACTAATACCGGGTCCTATCAGTTCGGAAGCCAGCAAATAAGTAGCTAATCCGGTCAGAGCTACCGATAGCAACATCAGCAGATTAAAAGCCGGTATCAGGCCGAAAAGCATTTGAAAAGGCACACTAATGAGATTGGTAGTAAGGTTTAGCGAGTGAAGGTAGAGATCAGCGCCCTGCGGGTAATAGAGATAGGTGGTGTGAAAAGGATTAGTATGGAGATCAAAAAGGCTGAAACGCACCCACCACATGTTCCAGATATGCTGTAAAGGGTCTACCCAGGGCGGTCCGGCTATAGCGCTATTGAGATTAAGCGCCAGAGGCCAACTCCAGATAACGGCAATGCCAAAGTAAAGCACTGTAATAACTGACAGCCGTAAAAAGCCTGGTTTAAGTGATAAAAACCGAGATCTCTTAATATTCGTGAGCGATTTATCTGAACTGGAAGAAGCCGGAGTTTCCTTTAATAAAATATTATCAGTCATTATTCCTTATAGAAAGCCCACTGGCATGAGTGTTTTTAAAAATCACAGCTAAAAAGTGCTAAAAAGCAGCTAAAAAAAGTTATTGAAGGGTGAGTTAATCGGGAATTAAAAGGGGCGAGGCAGGGTCGTTATATGTTATTGCAGTATTGAAAATGTTAAAAAAGAATTTAAGCTACATAATTTGAACTCTAAAAGAAGAGCCTGATGTGGTGTTATTATAATACAGACTTCTCAACTTGTAAACGAAGTTTTTAGTCGCAGCCTTATTCTCTACTCTTTTAATCCATTCTAATTCTTAATCCTCTAATCCTTAATGCCAGCTATTACCAGATTTTCACTTTCTTTTACCGTTTTGTTTGGTGAAATATGTAACAATTAATCAGTATATATTGGAGACCTTATTCACTTCTCACTGAAAATACCACACTAACTTCCTGGAGATTGGTCAATTTAGTAACCTTTGTTAGGAAGGTAAGAACAAAAGATGACAGCGGGAACAAAAAAACCAAAACTGGCAATCTGGAAGTTTGCTTCGTGTGATGGCTGCCAGTTGAGCTTGCTTGATTGCGAAGATGAATTATTGGAGATGGCCGGAGCGGTAGATATTGCTTACTTCCCCGAAGCCTCCCGAGTAGTACGCAAAGGCCCCTACGATATTTCCCTGGTAGAAGGTTCTATTACTACCCCGCATGATGCCGAGCGTATCCAGAAAGTGCGAAAAAACTCACATTACCTGGTGGCTATGGGGGCGTGCGCCACAGCGGGCGGCATTCAGTCGTTGCGTAACTATGCTAATGTCCACGAATATGCCCTGACGGTCTACGATCAGCCTCACTTTATCAAAACCCTGGAAAAAGCCACGCCACTTAGTGTCCATGTCAAAGTGGACTATGAATTATACGGTTGTCCGGTTAACAAACACCAACTGGTGGAAGTGCTGACGGCCTATTTACACGGAAGACAGCCGGCGCCATCGCCGCATAGTGTCTGTATAGAGTGTAAAGCGCGAGGTCTGAACTGTGTAGTAACCTCACAGGCCATTCCATGCCTGGGTCCGGCCACCCACGGAGGGTGCGGAGCGATTTGCCCGTCTTACAGCCGAGGATGTTACGGCTGCTTTGGCCCTAAAGATAGCGCCAACCCATCTGCGCTCTGCAAATGGTGGGGCAACCAGGGCGTGCAGGAAGTACAGATGGCAAGAGCTTTCGGCGGTATCAACGCCTATATTGAAGCTTTCAGGAAGGAGAAGGTGTCGCGTGAACACTAAAACTATCAAAGTAGACATGCTTACCCGCCTGGAAGGAGAAGGAGCGCTCTTCATCCGGTTCAAAGATCAAGAAGTCAAAGATGTCAGGCTCAAGATTTACGAACCCCCACGTTTCTTTGAAGCTTTTTTGCGCGGCCATGATTTTAGAGACGTGCCGGATATTACCGCTCGTATCTGTGGAGTTTGTCCGGTAGCCTACCAGATGAGTTCCTGCCAGGCCCTTGAAAGCGCCCTGAGCGTCAAAGTGGAAGGGCAGTTGCGGGCCTTACGTCGCCTGCTTTACTGGGGCGAATGGATCGAAAGCCACGTCCTGCATGTTTTCATGCTGCATGCTCCTGATTTTCTGGGTTATTCCGGAGCAGTCGAGATGGCTAAAGACATGCCGGAAATTGTACAGCGCGGCCTGAAGCTTAAAAAGCTGGGCAACCAGATAGTAACCTTGATCGGCGGGCGCGAAATTCACCCGGTTAACGTCAGGGTCGG
This sequence comes from Chloroflexia bacterium, assembly GCA_036261665.1. GTDB lineage: Bacteria > Chloroflexota > Chloroflexia > Chloroheliales > Chloroheliaceae > 54-19. The sequence goes on along the minus strand of DATAKM010000091.1, from coordinate 84,278 downwards.
TGGATTCTACCGGGTTCCGACAAAAGAAGAACTCAGCCAGTTGTTAGAGCCGCTCAAGTGGGCGCGAGAAGCGGCAATCGAAACAGTCCGCTGGGTGGCAGATTTTGAATTTCCCGGCTACGAGCACGATTGCGAGTTCGTGGCTTTACGCCATTCGAATGAATATCCGATTTTGGACGGTCGGGTAGTTTCGAACCTGGGGCTTAACATTGCGGTAAACGAGTACGAAGACCACTTTGTCGAAGAACAGGTTTCGTACTCAAATGCCCTGCACTCGCGTTTGCTGGAAAGAGGGTCATACCTGGTTGGCCCGGTAGCTCGCTTTAATCTTAACTTCGATCACCTCTCAGCCGTAGCCCAGGAGGTAGCGATCTCGGTTGGTTTGAAAAAACCCGTTTACAACCCCTTCCAGAGCATCATCGTGCGAGCTATCGAAATCCTTAACGGCTTTGACGAAGCGATCAGGCTGGTAGAGCAGTACGAACCACCTGAAAGCAGCTATGTACAGGTAGAACCTCACGCCGCTACAGGCTACTCGGCAACCGAGGCTCCGCGGGGCATACTCTACCACCGTTATAGCATTGATGAGCAGGGACTGATCACTTCGGCCAAAATCGTGCCGCCGACTTCCCAGAATCAGGCCACTATCGAAAACGACCTGCGAAGACTAGTTATCAAATATGGCCAGTTGCACACCGATGAACTTACCTGGCGTTGCGAACATGCCATTCGCAACTATGATCCCTGCATTTCATGCGCGACCCATTTCCTCAAGCTGGATATTGCGCGAGAGTGAGTAGGTTATGGATACAAATAAAACGCTTTTTATTGGCATCGGTAACGAGTGGCGCAGCGATGACGGGGTAGGTTTGGCCCTGGCGCGTCTGCTGCGTCAGGCCGCGCCTCCAAACGTAACTGTACTGGAGTCCAGCGGTGAAGGGGCCAGTTTGCTGGCGCTAATGGAAGGCGCAGAGCGCGTCTACCTGGCCGATGCTCTCTGTTCAAAGCAGCCACCCGGTACTATCCAGCGCTTTGATCTACACTCCCTTAACCTATCGCTGGATAAATTAAACTGTTCTTCCCACCTCTTCGGGCTGGCCGAGGCTCTGGAGGTGGGCCGCGCTCTCAACTGCCTGCCTGCCTTTTTAATCTTTTACGGCATTGAAGGGCAGGATTTCAGCTACGGACAGGGCCTTACGCCGGCCGTAGAATCTGCTCTGACTACAGCCTCCCAACAAATTCTGGCTGAAATCAAGCAAGATTCTAACAATCTTTTTTCCCATAACGGGTCTACAGATAGTTAAAACGCCCACATTTCAGCAGATAAAGTTTATCTAAATTTACAAAAATCAGGAGGCCAACTCCTCCAGTAAGTGCTTGAGACTATCCTGCCAGTCATCTCTAAGAATTCGCATATTCAGGCGCATTTGATTCGGAGTGATACGCAGAGCCTCGCCAAACTCTTTCATGAGGCGGCGCGGGTCAACATTAGCCCGGCCACTGGGCCGTTTGCGTTCCGGCACATTCCTGGATCCGCCTTTACGGCGCATCTCGCTTTCAAGAGTGGGCGCAGGCCAGCGCAGGTATATTTCGTTTTCCTGCTCGATAATACTCTCGATCCCGGCTCGGATGGCCAGGACTTTTACATCCAGCAGGTACATCAGGTTGCGGGCAGCTTCCGGCAGTTTACCGAAGCGATCTTCAAGCTCGCGCACCCATTCCCGGATCTGCCCGGCAGTCTTGAGCGGCGCAGCCAGTTTGCGGTACATATCGAGGCGCGTCGCCTCATCCTTGATGTAATCTTCCGGTAGATAAGCCGCCAGCGGCAGCGAGAGATTGACTGTAGGCGCTTCAACCTGGGCCTCAAGCGGTCTTTCTTCCGCGCCTTTTAGCTGTTCTACCGCTTCTTCCAGCAAACGCATATACAACTCAAAACCGACTGAAGCGATATGGCCGCTTTGCTCGGCTCCCAGCAGGTTACCAGCGCCGCGAATTTCAAGATCTTTCATGGCTATCTTGAAACCTGCCCCCAGTTCCTGGGTTTCCAGCATGGTATCGAGCCGTTTCTGAGCATCCTCGGTCATTACGCTGCCCGGTTTATAGAGGAAGTAAGCATAGGCCCGGTGCGAGCCGCGGCCTACACGTCCCCGCAACTGGTAAAGTTGGGCCAGGCCGTACATGACAGCGTTATCTACTATCAGGGTGTTGGCGTTGGGAATATCAAGGCCACTTTCGATAATGGTGGTGCAAACCAGTACATCCGCCTCGTAATTGGTGAAGGCCAGCATTACTTTTTCCAGTTCGCCTTCTTCCATCTGGCCGTGACCAACCACAATCCGCGCCTGTGGCACCAGTTTTTTGAGGTTGTTAGCTACTTCAGCGATACTCTGCACCCGGTTATGCACATAGAAAATCTGCCCGCCGCGTTCCAACTCGCGCAGAATTACCTCGCGCACCAGCATTTCGTTGAAAGCGGTAACATAAGTTTTGACCGGAAGACGCTCTGCCGGAGGCGTTTCGATAATCGAAATATCGCGTACCCCGGCAAGTGACATATGCAGAGTGCGCGGAATAGGCGTGGCCGAAAGGGTCAGGACATCCACATCCTGGCGCATCTGCTTGAGCCGTTCTTTATGCTTGACCCCGAAGCGCTGTTCTTCATCCACCACCAGTAAACCCAGGTCTTTGAAGATAACATCTTTTTGCAGTAAGCGGTGAGTTCCAATTATTATGTCAACGTGTCCTTTAGCCAGCCTTGCCAGAATTTCATCCTGTTCCTTACGGCTGCGGAAACGGGATAGCTGCTCGATTACGGTCGGGAAGGCGCTCAAGCGCTGGGTAAAGGTAGCATAATGCTGAGCCGCCAGGATGGTTGTAGGAACCAGGATGGCTACCTGTTTGTTGTCGGTCACGGCTTTGAAAGCCGCCCGCAAAGCTACTTCGGTTTTGCCGTAACCCACGTCACCGCAAATCAGCCGGTCCATTGGCATAGGCTGTTCCATATCACCTTTGACATCCAGGATAGCCCGTAACTGATCGGTCGTTTCGGTGTATGGGAAAGCTTCTTCCATTTCGCGCTGCCATGTATTATCGGGCGGGTAAGTATGACCCTGCTTGGAGGCACGCTGGCTGTAGAGCGCCAGCAGTTCTTTGGAAATATCTTCGACTGCCGAGCGTACTTTGCGCTTGGTACGTGTCCAGTCCGAGTTGCCAAGCTTATTCAGGGTAGGTGTAGCATGGCCCGGGGCGCTAAAAGGAAGTACGCGATCTACCTGCTCAATCGGCACATAGAGTTTATCCTGGTCAGCATACTTCAAGAAAAGATATTCGCGCTCGATAGTCTCGCCTTCAGTGCCCTCGGCCTTCAAGCGAATTAAGCCATCATAGCGAGCCACACCATGCTCAATATGCACCACATAATCGCCCGGTTTAAGGTCGCGCAAGAAAGCGTCGCGCTGCTGTAAAGTACGGGCAGTCTTTTCGGTTTTTTCTTGCCCTCGTTGAGCCTGTTTGGTCCAGCCAAAAATTTCACGGTCGGTCAGCAGTACCAGTGCCAGGTCGGGAGAACGCCATCCTCCGGTTAAAGTCCCCTGCAAGAGATTAAAAGAGCCGGGGCCAGGCGTATTGGTGAGCCTGCCGCCACCGCTTTCCTTACGCAGAAGGGGGAAAATATCGCGATCTTCGAACTGCTCGCGTAACCGTTCAGCCTGCTGGCTCACAATTACCACTCGTTGGGCATTCTGCAAAAAGCCCGAGACGTCCTCTATGGCGCGATTAACATTCCCGGCGTATTCACTGACAGGCGCAAAAAGATTGAGACCGGTTGAGCCGCTAAGCGCGGCTTCCTGGCTGCCGGTTCCGCCTTCGCCAAAGGTGTCATCCGGTTCGTCAGTACGATTGAGCATTAGGCGTGGGTAGCGGCAAAGCGCTTTATCAAGCTCATTCCAGTTCAGGTAGGGACGGTGCATATCCGGTGGCATTTCGCCGTTGTTTTCAAATTCGGCTCGCAATTCTTCCGCCTGGGCGGTCAGTTCCTCCACCGCAAAGGTAATCTGGGAAGGGCCATCCAGCACAACCACGGTCTGGGACGGCAGGTGATCGAGCAAACTGCACAGGTCTTCGCCTCCTGTATAGTAAGGCATAAACTGTTCAATGCCCTCGAACTGCTCGCCATTCTCAATTCTATCCAGCAAGCGCTGCCACTCCTCGCGCACTTCCGGGCGCAGACCGGCGGTATTGACCTCGGAAAGAGCTTCATAGGCTTCGCCCGAACGCCACAATGGCACTTCAACCGGAGGGGTGAGGGTAACTTCATCAATACGGGTACTGCTGCGCTGTGAAATAGGATCGAACTGGCGCAGGCTATCAATTTCATCGCCAAAAAGTTCGATGCGCACCGGGAACTCGGCTGTGGGTGGGTAAATATCAATAATACCGCCCCGCCGGCTAAACTGGCCGGGCTGTTCGACCACCGATTCGGGGCTGTAACCCATTCTGACCAATTGGACCAGCATACCGTTCAAGTCCAGCACCTGGCTGCGCCGCAAAGTAAGAACCGACTGGCGAAAATCAGTTTTTGATAGAGTAGGTTGCATCAACCCTTTAGCCGAGGCCACGATCAAGAGATGCGAGGTATCGTCCGGGTTTAAGTCGCGCAGAGCCGCCAGGGTTTCAAGCCTGCCCGCCGTAATTACCGGGTCTTGCCCCAGGCGCTCGTAAGGCAGGGTATCAGGAGTAGGCCAGTTCAGTACCAGCGAAGCATGTGCTGAATAGGTGGTAGTTTGCCGGGCCAGGTCACCGGCTTGCGAGGGGCGCGCAGTCAATACCAGCAGAGGACGGCCAATACAGCTTTGCAAAGCAGCCAGGAAAAAAGGCCGGACGGCAGCGTTAAGACCAGCCAGGTCAAGTCGCGCCCCTAGCTGGCGGCTTCGTACCGCTTTTTCAAGGTCTTCACAGACCGTCTGGAACTCACTACGATCTTGCATTAGCGGCAGCAAGCCTGCCAGGTTCAAATTCACTGCTTCGCCTTTCTAAGCTACCCAATGACCAAAATAGAAAGCTCACGAATATTGAGCGAAGCTATTATATCACGCTCTTCAGTGTGGGAATCAGAGGTATCCCTAAGAAGCATGTGCGGTTAACTGTTTTTTAACAGTCTGCTATTGACAAAGGGAAGAAGTCAGGTTATATTATCTGTGAGCTATACAAATCTTGTACAAAGCTTAGACAAAGTTCCGGAGGCTTAATTTCTATTAATTTTTCCAAAAACTTACCGTTTTGTCAAGAGGTATCTGTAACTTCAAAAAGAAGTTAGTTTATAGAAAATTATCTGCCTAGCTCAACAAGTCCACATCCACACTCATAGCACAGAAGCCGGTCGAAGTCCCGACCGGCTTCACTATTTTATATTGAACAAAAGCTCAACCAAGTTAGAATAAAACTTGAAATTCATGATTTCCGGTTACTAATGCCGGTTTCGCTACTCTATTCTGCCCTGAAATTGGGTTTGCGCTTCTCGGCGAAAGCCCTGGGGCCTTCAAGAGCGTCTGCCGTACGAGCCATACGGGCAAATAGGTCGAGTTCTAGCTCAAGGCCTTGCTCTAAAGGCCGGTCCAGGCCCTGAAGCACAGCCTGCTTTACCGCTCGCAGCGCCAGTGGCCCGCGTTCCAGCAAAAGCTGAGCCAGTTTCTCGGTTTCTTGCATTAGATTCTCCTGTGGCACGACCTTATTCACCAACCCAAGCCGGTAAGCTTCCTGCGCATCAATTGGCTCGCCCGTCAACAGAATTTCCATCGCCTTCGCCAGCGGTATAGCACGGGGCAAACGTTGGGTACCACCTGCACCCGGAATAATACCCCACTTAACCTCGGCCAGACCTAGCCGGGCATTCTCAGAAGCTATTCGAAGGTCGCAGGCCAGCACCATCTCCATTCCTCCCGCGAGGGCATGGCCGTTTATGGCCGCAATAATTGGTTTCCAGGTTTGAAAATGGCGTGTAATACCGCCAAAGTTCCAGTCCCCGATTTCCTGGCCTTCCCTGGCAAGCCCTGTAACACGTGGAATCAATGTTTTGAGATCGGCTCCTGCCGAAAAAGCTTTATCGCCTGCCCCGGTCAGAATCGCTACCCAGCAACTATCATCATCCTTAAAGTCCTGCCAAACTCGTATCATCTCATCATAGTGTGCAGGATCAAGCGCATTCATTGCTTCGGGCCGGTTGATAGTAATATAAGCCAGCCTGTCTTTTTTAAGATAGTCTATAGACATACTGATTCCTCTGTATCAGTTAAAGGGTAATTTTCAATTGGTCCGGTCTAGGGATTCTTCAATGCATTCTATCATTAAAATTAATAAGAATTCTAATCATAAAAATGATGATAAGTTGAGCAAAGGCGGATAGAGGTGCTAGAATTTATTGAACAGGAAAGATAATTCCAAGGTTAAGCTCAATTGAGTTTGTATGGAGAAATGATGAAACCTCTTGATACTTTTTATGTGAAAGAATTCGCACAGTTGGCCGGTGTAACGGTGCGAACTCTCCAGTATTATGATAAGGAAGGCCTGCTTAAACCTTCATACTATACCTCATCCAACCACCGGCTTTACCGGCGGGAGGATCTCCTGCGCTTGCAGCAGATTCTAACTCTCAAATATATGGGGTTTACCCTCGAAGAAATCCGGCAGTTACTCGCCAGCCCCGAGTACAATGTGCGAACTTCACTCCAGATTCAAAAAGAAGCCATTGACGAGCGCATAACTCAGCTTCAGAAAGTCTCTAACGCTTTGGATGAAACCTTAAAGGCCCTTGCCGAGTTCAAGCCGGTCGAACTGGATTGGTCTACTGTTTGCCATATGATTCAGGGCGTAAGCGAAGCCGAGAAGTGGCATTGGATATACCGTTATCATAACTACTTTACCGAAGAACAGCAGCAACTGATGGTCGAGCGCCGCAAGCTCTTCACTCCCCGGGAAATAGTCCAGGGCGAGCGGGATTGGGCCGAGATTATCAGCGCTTGCCGGGAAATGCTCCGGCAAGGTGTAGCGCCTGACTCTCCTGCTGCGCAAGAACTGGCCGCCAGGATGGGACAACTGATTTACAGCTTCACAGGCGGCGATAAAGGCCTGGGGATGTCTTTGAAGCATACATACGATAACTTTGAAAAGATTCCGGAAGACAAACGCCCTTACGAACTGGAAGTGCAGCGCTTTATAAGCCAGGTCCTGGAAGTTTATTTCAAGAGTAAAGCTTCGCCGCTTCTAGTCAGAAGTTAATAGCAGCACAGACCAGAAAGTATATAGTACAGGTACAAAATCCGGTCTTTATAAAATCAAACAGCCTTTTCCAACACCGGCTATTTGCATTACAATAAAGCTGTATAAGCTGTCTAAAATGAGGCGGGTAAACCGTAAGTGTGATTAGCGGGAATGAATTTATGAAGAGGGCCGCTTCTGTCATTTTCTTAAAAACTCTATCACGCGGCAAAATATCACTGCTGGCTTTCGCCTCCGGTATGTTTTTATTTGAGTTTATTACGGCTATTGCATATCCGGCCCTGGGTGGTAGCACCAATGTCCGGCAAGTTTTCGAAACACTCGGGCCGGATATGCAGCGCTTGTTAAAACTTGCGCCGAACTTACAGGTAGGCTTTGGACCGGCTAATTACCTGGCTTTCGGTTACTTCCACCCGGTATTCCTGGGCCTGGGATCAGCTTTCGCCGTTTCGCGAGCTTCCGATGCGGTGGCAGGCGATATTGAACGCGGTACAATTGTTTTTCTGCTATCCAGGCCAATCAACCGTTACATAATACTATTATCCAAAGCGGCGGAATTAGCCCTGGGTTTACTGGTAGTAGTGGGAGGCGCAGTGCTGGGAACCTGCCTGGGTGTCTTGATTACGCCACTCGACCACCCGCTCGCTATATGGCCCTATGCGGTTATTGGCTTGAATGCATACTGCCTGTTCATGGCATTGGCCGGTATTGCCTTGATCCTTTCGGCCCTCAGTAGTTCTTCAGCGAAAGTAGCAGGCTGGGGAACCGCTTTTGCCCTGCTGGCGTTCGTAGCCGACTTTCTTTCTGTCCTGCCGGTACTCAACGTAATAGGAAATATCAGCCCTTTCCGCTATTATGACCCTCAAGGCATAGTAGCAAACTCTGGCAATCCTCCCTGGTTAAGCCTGGCAGTATTAATAGTAGTAGGAGTACTTGCTACTGCTGTCGCCATTGTCTTCTTTGAACATCGCGATATAGCTGCGTAGCACCTGCAAATCCTTTTTTATTTTAATTTACTCAATTTACTTATATCTTATAATTGCTGGCCCACTTTTTGAAGTAGGAAAGCCTGTAAAGAAGTAAATGCTAAATAAATGAGGCTCAGTTCGAGCACATGTAAAGAAGTAACTAAGAGGAATTGTAGGCCTCTAATGTAGAGAAACCACTGTTTAAAGGGAGCAGGATATGCCAAAGTGGATAAAAGGTTTCGGCAAAGGGACTGTTACGGTTGTAAAAGAATTTCTCGCCGACAACGGCATGAACGTTGCGGCGGCAATTGCCTATTACACCCTGCAAAGTATCATTCCCCTTATTTTAGGGATTATTGTTATAGGTAGCTTTTTCTTACAGCAGGGCAGCGCCAGAACTGACTTTATAAACGCCGTGAAAGGGGCTCTTCCCAGCAATACGGGGATTGACATCGGCAAGATTATTGACCAGCTTTCCAGCTCTGCCCCAGGGTTACTTTCGGTTTCAGCTATTTTCTTGTTGTGGTCAGGTAGCGGTATTTTTGACCAGCTAATCTTTGGCGTTAATGTTGCTTATGACGTAAAGAAAGACAACCGCAACTTTTTTGTAAAAACAGGCTTGCGGATTGGTCTACTGCTGGTGCTAGGCGTCCTTATAGCAGCAGCTTTTACCGTGACCTTCCTGATTCAGCTTCTTCTTAATGCCAATGTAAGCCTCTTTGGTATTTCACCGAAGAATTTCAGTTTCATTCTGCCAGTTGTTTCCTATTTAATCCCGCTGGTCTTGATGTGGCTGGTTTTTACCATTCTTTACAAAGTAGCACCAGATCGCAAAGACAATAAGTGGCGTTACGTGATGATCGGGGCGCTGGTTGCCGCTATTCTCTTTGAGATATTGCAATATGCCTTTACCTTCTACGTAACTTCTTTTGGCGCGGCTAACTCTTATCAGAAGAGCTATGGCGCCCTGGGTGGCATCCTGCTCTTCCTGCTCTATATCTGGTTGAGCGCCTGTGTAATGCTTTTTGGAGCGGAAGTGGCCTCCGTAATGGGTGGCTGGAAATCGGTTATGGAAGGCCCGGCCTCGCAGCAAGACCCAGGCGAACGGGTAGACGCCGAAAGATTAGATAGCGATGCCGGTCCGCTGGTCACGGAGAAAGAAAAACGCCAGGGCGAAGCCAGACCTGAACCCGCCAACCCGGAAGATGATAAACATAAAACGCCGGGAGGTAAAGTGCCAGGGTTCACTGGCGCTGGTTCTGATAAGAGCAAGCCAAAAGACCGCATTCCACCGTCCCACAAGGGCCCGGTGCTACCGGGTTATGCCGTCAGTGCACATCGTTACCCGGCCCAGCGCGATAATTCAAACCCGGTAACCCTGGTTGTAGGTTCAATTGTCCTGGGTATAGCGGCCTTGATTGGTATGATTTTCAAACGTCGCGACCCGGCCAGTTAGTAAACATGGTATTACAGGGGCAAACTCAAGGGTAAAGCAAATCCCTGGCAAGTTTGCCCCATCCTTTATCTGATATCTGAGAGAGAACCTTCACGGCTAACGAAAAGTGAAAATAAGTGATTAATTATAGGAGTAAAGATGAACTCCCGGAAAGTAGCCCTGTACACCGCAGTTATACTGCTGGTTGTTTTAGCATTTGTCTTTTTATACTTAGTCAGGAATGTTATTTTCCTGATTTTTATCAGTATCCTGCTGGCAACTGCCATTGAGCCGCTCGTTAACTGGCTGCGCCGGGGACCTTTCAACCGGGGCATGGGCATTCTTGTGGTATATACGGTCATTATGGGTGTGTTCGCCGGGATTCTGCTTTTGACTATACCCCCTCTAATTGATGAGGGTGGGCGGATTGTAGCAAACCTCAGTAACGAACAGCAGACGGATAACGCCATTAAAGAAGGCCTGGGAACCGGCTTCCTGGCTAATATTGCCACTTCAACTTATCACAGCATTCGTGGAGCATTGGGAGACCCTAAAACCGTAGATACGGGCGTCAGCCTGGGATTGACTGTTTTTGAAGTCCTGTTTTCGTTCGTGACTGTATTTGTAATTGCCTTTTACTGGTTGACTGAGCGCCCGGTGATAAAAAGATTTATTTTTTCCTTTGTACCCGAAAGTAGACGACCACGTGGCAGACTGTTATGGGACAGTGTAGAGGACAAACTGGGTGCCTGGGTACGCGGTCAGGTTATCCTGATGGGCTTTATTTTTGCTATGACCCTGATAGGTTACACTGTGATGGGAGTAAAATTTGCATTTGCCCTGGCTACTTTTGCAGGTCTGGCCGAACTTATTCCCCTGGTGGGTCCATATATTGGGGGCGCTCCCGCTGTCTTGCTTGCTTTTACCCAGAGTCCCGGGTTGGCTTTAGCAGTAGCGGTTTATATAGTGGTTATACAGTTGGTTGAAGGCAATATCCTTGTACCTCGCATTATGGAAAAAGCGGTTGGTGTTACTCCTCTTACCGTTATCGTAGGTATCCTGGTGGGCTCTACTCTTTACGGTATCCTGGGAGCATTGCTGGCTGTACCTATAGCAGCGGCAGCCCAGGTGGTTTTTAACAATATCGTGAGCTTCGGAGCAGAAACAGTACCTGCGCACTCAGCAGTAGCTGCTTCATCTAATACCTCTGCCGCGCTATCTGAAGCTGCCAGGGCCAATGAAATGGCCCGTTCTCACGATAACTATAAGGATGAAGAACCTCCCACCCAGGGAGCAGCGCTTATATAGGTTATTGTGTTACAGGATAGAGGTAGCATTAAAGCCTAAAATCAGATCAGTAACAAAGAAAGTATCTTTCCGGGTGCTTTCTTTTATTACTGCTGCTTTTATTACCTTTTATTTATTCCCGTTCGCAATGCGAGAACATTTTAAGAAAAGACCCTTACGGTGAATATACATAATCAGAATAAAACTTGCCCGGCAGGGTAAATTGTTATATAGTTCGTAAGAAAGGAAGAGCAAAATGGGGTCTTGTAGTATTCGAAGGATAGGGCAAATTTAACCAGGAAAGCCGGTAAGAAATGCGGTTAGTAGTACTTGAAATGCCCGGATTACCCCAGGGCGTAAACAGACCTCATGAATTTAATTTCGAAGATGACGCAACCCGCTCAAGTTGGGTTGTAGGAAGACAACTTGGCAACGATATTCATCTTGTAGACTCAAGTGTCTCGCGGCGTCACGCTGAAATCAGCCCAAATTCCCAGGGGCTGCTGGTACGCGATTTAGGCAGTTCTAACGGTACTTTTATCAATGAACGCCCGGTTCCACCCAATGTACAGGTGCTGGCGCATCCCGGCGAACGTATCCGCTTTGGCAATGTAGTAACTTTACTCGAAGCAGGCCCACTTGCAGCCCGAAATAATGTTTCCTCAGAAGGCGCAACTGTAGTGGGTCCGATTTATGAGTACGCGCCGAGGCCCTCTACACCTGTTTCCAGGCCCCCGCTTCACGCTGAGCCAGACCAGGCATCGCCCTTTGCTCCTCCCTCTTATTCGTCATCAGCTTTGCCTTCAGCCCCACAGGCCAGTCCAGGTAATTACCAGCCTATGTCGCAATCTCTGGCCAATGGTTACTCACCGGCCCAACCCCGAACTGGTCCGGAAATGGCTGCGTACCCTCCTCGCGTCGAGGCTAAACCACAGCCGCCTTACCTGGATAATTTACCCCGGATTAACCCGGCTACGCCTGTAGAAAGCCATATGCGTCCGCAGCCGCTCGTAGGCGGAAGGCCACCGGAAGTTGCAAAGCAGCCTCCGGCCAAAACCAGGCCCGCCAGACGTAAATCTATCTGGGGCTGGTTGGTTCCATTGATACTCCTGTTAATTATCCTGGCAGGCTTAACTTTTATTCTCCTGGGAATTTTTAGTAATTCCGGCAGTAACAATACGCCCGCTGTTAGTTTACCTTCAACTGTTTTTAGCAGCCCGGCCAATAACGATACTGCTCTTGGGCTGAACATTTCGCGTCCTTCAAGCTGGAAGCGTAACGAAGTAGGTAATAATCAGGTGCTATTTGTGAATCCTGATAACCCTACTATCCTTTTTAACCTGGAAAAACCACCCAGCAGCACTATTCTAGACGCTAATTTAGCGCCTGATATGGCTGTACGCCAGTACATAGCCAATGTGAAAGCGCGGGCTACCAAATCCCAGGTGGTCCAGGATGTAGCCAGCACCAAATTCAAAGATGGTACTCAGGCTTATGTGGCCCGGCTAATTTTCTCTACCAACTCGGCGCCGGTCGTGACCGATTATAATATGATTGCAGTTAGCTTTCGCTGTGGTAACACGCTGTACTTTGCAAGTGCAGCCGCCGAAGGCAAAGATTATACAGCCGCGGTCAAAACGGACCTGGACGCGGCCATTGCTAATATAACCTGTGGCAAGTAAAGTAAGATACACTCCTGGAAAAGATGGTCTCAATATAGAGGCTCTAAAGAACTACAGCCAGTCCAATAGCAGTGAAAAACCAGCGCAGTGGCGGGAACTCTTTTTAGTCTGGGTTCTGTCAACGCTGGTTTTGTTAGTCTTTTTGCCCAATATCCTCGACAAACTAAATCCTGTAACCGGCGATGAACCTTTTTATCTTGTTACGGCCATTAGTTTGCTGCAAGATCACGATATTAATGAGGCCAACAATTACGCCAACCACGATTACTGGCAGTTTTCACCCTCCTGTCAGGAAATGAGCCAGCCTGACTGGGGTATGGTGGGGGAAATACCAATCAAGAATGTGCCGGGTGTGCTCGCTCCGGGACTGCGTGATGACTGTGATATAAAAAGTTTGCCCCTGAAAGCACTTTCCACCCTCCCTCCCCATAATTCAAAAGGCGTCATCCGGCCTGGCATGTACACAAAACACGGGTTGGGTCTCTCCTTTCTGATCGCTCCCGCCTACGCCCTGGGCAACCGCCCTATGGTGGTAGTATTTATCATTGCCTTGACAGCCTTACTTGGAGTCAACCTCTGGTTACTGGCTTTTGAAATTACCGGGAAACGGCGGGTAGCATGGATTACCTGGCTGATAATGCAGTTCAGCGCGCCTTTGCTTTGTTTTGCTTTCCTGATTTTTCCGGCGACACCTGCCGCGCTGTTCCTGATTTATAGCTGGCGACGTATCCGCCTTTCAGTGTTGGCCCAGAAACAGGGCTTCTCTGAGTGGCAACCCAATGGTCCCTTTCGCGCTTTCCTGATAGGTAGTAGCCTGGCACTTTTGCCCTGGCTGCATTCGCTTTATCTTTCGCTCTCAATTATGCTATTTCTCTACTGGTGGTGGGGAGGACGAAGTGTTCTGCGAACGCTCTGGCAAAAAGTTGTCAGAAAGGAAACCTTAGCATGGCCTGCAATTGGCCCGGCGGGATGGTCGCCTCTGGCGGTGGCATGGTTGCTGGTTCCGCTCATTCTGTCAGGTGCGCTGTTTTGCTCTTACTATCTGTACTATTACGGTTCGCCTTTACCGAATACCCAGGACCACGCCGGGTTTGCGCAACCAACCGAAATCCCCTTTGGCTTGATGGGGTTGCTGTTCGATCAAAAATACGGGCTGCTGGTTTATTGCCCGCTCTATTTACTGGCTCTCAGCGGGTTGTGGTTACTCTGGCAGCGAAAGAGCGACCCGGCAGAAACCAACGTAAGACGTAACGATCTAACCTGGATTGCCCTGGTTTCTTTACCCTATTTATTGATAATCGCTGATTATAACCAGTGGTGGGGGGAATGGTGTCCCCCGGCGCGATATCTGGTGCCAATTCTGCCGCTGCTGGCTGTACCACTAGCCATGGCCTTAACCGAACTAAATGGAAAGTTCTTCAAAGCTTTCCTGGGGGTGGCAGGCCTTTGGACGCTGGCTGCTTCAGCGCTCTTTATGTATAACCCCCACCTGATGTATAACTGGCAAACCGCTAAACCGGCAGTTTCAATCCTGTGGCTGGAAGCTAATTTTGATTTCCTGACAAATTTCCACTTGGCCCGCCTGGTACCCTCTTATGTTACCAACCTCGATATTAATGGCAAACAGGCTAACTGGTTAGCCGCCTTAATCTGGCTAGCAGCCGCCGTGCTGGTAAGCCTCTGGTTAATTAACTCACGGCGCGAAGAGTATTAAATGCAAGCTTTTGAGAACCCTCGTTTTATTTTTCTTTTTTTGGATGGAGTCGGACTCGGCCCGGCTGAACACTATAACCCCTTATACCCTGCTAACGGTCACGAACCTTTACCCTTCCTGGCAGACATGCTGGGTGGGGCACTCTTGAGCAACCTGGAAGTTAATCGCTCTGAGCTATTACTCAAAGCGGTAGACGCTACCCTGGGAGTCCCGGGTAGGCCTCAAAGCGCCACGGGACAGGCAACTCTTTACACCGGACAAAACGCGCCTGCCTTTCTTGGCAGGCATTTAACGGGTTTTGCTAACGGTTCATTACGCACCTTGATTGAAGAAACCGGTTTATTCAAGCAGGTAAAAGCGCTTGGAAAAGCGCCTACCTCGGCCAATCTATATACGCCCGGCTACTTTGAGGCTATACAACAACGAAAATTACGCTATTCAGTCGGCGCTTTGCTTAATTTGACTGCTGATGTACCCTTCCGAATGCCGCAAGATTATTTTAATGGCGAAGCTCTTTTCTGGGATATTACTAACCGGTATACACGCGGACGAGACGCTCATCTCCCTTTGATAACCCCGCAAGAAGCCGGTGAGCGCCTGGCGCACCTGGGTAACAGCTATGATGTTACTCTATTTGAATGCTACCTGCCCGATTTTGCCGGACATAAACAGGACATGGAAGAAGCTCGCTCTGTGCTGATGGATGTGGACGGTTTGATTCAGGGGGTGGTTGAAAATATGGCTTCCGATGTTACCTTGATCATATGCAGCGATCATGGAAATATTGAAAATCTGAGTACACGCCTGCACACCCTCAATCCTGTACCTTTGCTCGTGGTAGGTTCTATGGCTTTTCACTTTGAAGGTGTAACCGATTTGATGGGAATTACCCCTGTAATAGTCAGTCTTTTATAACCTTAAACTGTTTTTGTGGCCTGGAGTATGCTACTGCTAGATTAGAGTTTACGCGCAGGCGATAAAGACTCGCTCTGGCATATTGCCTTTATCCAAACCTTTTTGTACAATTTAAATATATATATTTGTCTGAGTTTTTTCTGGACAACGAAAGCAGGGAATCGATGACGCTTTCCAATGCCAATCGGTACGCACTACCTTCTTCTAAACATCATAAAAAAAAGAAGCGAGCAAACGTGGAAGATAGTACAAATCAAAAAGCGCTAGTACTAGCTGATCTTGAAACTACCGGTTTATCCGAAACACCTGAACCGGACGTATCCGAAACTGCACCTCAATTACACGAAATAACTGAAACGCTTACCTTGCCCGGCAACCCTTCTATACCGGAACCGGGACCAGTGGAACTGCCGCTATACTTACGTGACCCCGGCCCTCCACCCAAACTACCGCGAAGATTAGAGGTTAGGTTTGCAGACCATGCTTCTTACCGTATCCGCGGCGTGGATAGAACCAATACTCACCGCAAATTACTTTGGAGTGCGGCCGCACTAGGAGTAGTTCTGCTTTTTGTATTAATTGTGATCAAGCCTCAAAACAAACCTATTCTATCCTTCAATAGCCAGACACAGGCGAGCGTGATTGGGACTGATATAGCTATAAATCAGGAAACCAAACCGGTAATCAGCGATGTCCAGCCTTATGAGCAGTTTGGAGTGGTAACTGTTTCTCAAGTTATGGTTAGAGAAGAGCCTGATAACAATTCCACCGCCATAAAGTCCCTCTCCAGGATGGACTATACCGCCTTCAAACGTAAAATCAGCACCGGTTGGTATCTCTTGAAAGACGGAACCGGTTGGATTGAAGCCAGTGCCGTACAAACGTACCAGACTGAACAAGAGGCCAGGGATGCGGCTAAAGCGCTGAATGATAATTAGGGCTTAACCTGAATTTATAGCCTCGCATGAAACATGCGAGGCTATTTTTTGTTGCTTACTTTAAAACTTTTTGGGCAAAGGCGCGTATATACTTATGCTAACAGCCAACGAGATATTAAAACCTGGCTGGCTGTCAGCAGCCAGAGTCGAAGTTGAAAAAGATTTGCCGGAGCAGGTAGCTTTTTAGTAATCATACATAATTAATTCAAAGTACATCTAATCGTAATATATTTGTAAAACCTTTCACATAGACTTTTCGTAAAATATAAGGTGACAAAGCAAAGTTAAGCGAACGCAAGAATTTTGACAAGCTGGCGACTATATAGTATTATCCTTAAGTTCAATTTTGGAAAGCCTACTGCCCTGCTTTCGAATTTCCGTTGACCGGTAACATCAGGCACGTAGTTTTCACCGTCTGCAGTAATTTAAGTTTAATCCTTTCCTACCAGTTACGACGAGGTAGCTAAATCTCCGTCGGCATTTTTGTCTGAGCCGCGCGGGCTTGAACATTTTAAGTATGACTGATAAGAAAAAGTATTTGGAATTTTTAGAAGGCAAAGATAGAGAGATGGCTAAAACCTTATTAAAAGACGAGGAGAAGGGCCTCGGCTTCGCTGCTCTGATGGAGCAGCCCGAGCTGACTCTGCCCGATACCAAATTTAAGAAAAAGAAGAATAGCACAGCCAGAACCGTGGCGCATTGGGATGATCTCCAGACTAAAGGTGAGTCGGAAAGCCTTGAGGCCAGTGAGATTGAAGAGCCTGGAAATCTCGTCGAGCTGGAAACTGCGGACGAAATGCCCGACATGTTTAACCTTGAGGTAGAAGAAGCCGAACTCGATCCCGAAGAGGCTCGTCTGAATGAGCAGGCTTTTGAATCGGCTGAAATTGATGACTCGCTAAAGCTTTACCTGCGCGAGATTGGCCGCTTCCCGCTCTTAAACGCTGAGCAAGAAATTGTGCTGGCCAAGCGCAAGGATGCCGGCGACAAAGAGTCCGCTCAGAAGCTCGCTAATTCCAATCTCCGGTTGGTGGTAAGTGTTGCCAAGAAATACATGGGACGCGGTATGACCCTCCAGGATTTGATTCAGGAAGGTAATATCGGTCTGATGCGGGCAGTCGAGAAATTCGATTACACCAAAGGTTATAAATTTTCGACTTACGCCACCTGGTGGATTCGCCAGGCTGTAACCCGCTCGATTGCCGACCAGGCTCGTGTTGTTCGCCTGCCGGTCCACTTTGTGGAAGCGATTGGTCGCATGGAGCGTGTACGGCGCAGCCTGGTTCAGGAGTTGCACCGCGAGCCGAAGCCGGATGAAATTGCCAGAGCGCTGGGCATCACCGTTGACAAAGTAATTGATATGCTCAAGCATAAGCCGGATACTATCTCGCTGGAAACCCCGGTGGGTGAAGAAGGCGACAGCACTCTGGGCGACCTGGTAGAAGACCAGACAACAGAGTCCCCTGCCGATGTAGCCACTCGACGCCTGCTGAGTGACCAGTTGCGACAGGTTCTGTCTGGCCTGGGCGAACGAGAGCGACGAGTTATTGAAATGCGCTTTGGCCTGGAAGGTGGCGAACCCCGGACTCTGGAAGAGGTTGGCCGCGAGTTTGGCGTAACCCGTGAACGAGCCCGTCAGATGGAAGCAATTGCCCTCCGCAAGCTGCGTGAGCCGGAAAATGCACGTCTGCTGATGGATTACGCTGCCGGGTTGTAACAGCTCATTCTTTTGAATAAGAATTACTTCTATAAAAAGCCCTCCCTTTTGAGAGGGCTTTTTTCGTTAAAGGCGCACATCTGTGTCCTTCGGTTTAATCTGAGAGAGCACCAGGCAATACAAGCATTTAGCGCATTCTGAAAGACCTTTACCTGAAGTGTAAAATAGCGTGCTTGCTTTTCATAAATGGATAGCTTACAATGAAATTCAAGTAATAAGAGATGTCTACCTACTACAGCTTTTGAGTGATATCTGAGCGCAGTCTTAGTAGTGCCAGGCGAACGCCAGGAAGAGGATAGGTTCATATAGAGAGGGCCAGGCGGTGGAATTAGTCGTACAATCCGGCCCGGATGCTGGCAAGGTCTTCCAGGTAGGACAGATACCACTGGTAGCTGGACGGCAACCGGGTGTAGATATTGTGCTTAATGATTGGCAGGTATCGCGTCGCCATGCCTCATTTGAGTTAGTCAATGGCGCTTTATTAGTAAATGACCTCGGTTCTGCCAATGGCACACTGGTAAATGGTCAGCGCCTGTTACCGAATCAACCTCGCCCCCTTTCTCCCAACGACCGTATTCAACTGGGTAGTACCATTTTAGTGGTTGCCTTCCAGCCTGCTATCCCAGGTCCGGTAGTTACCCCCGGTACACCAGGGCTATTCCAACCGGCAAACAACTATGCCCAACCTCCAGCACCCCCGGTCTATCCTGCACCCGGTTATCAGCCCCTGGCAGGTGGCTTTCAAGTCCCCCAGGGAGTGGCGCCCGCTCCTATTCCGGCAGTAGCGGCCAGCGGAGGAGCCAAAAGAGGTGGAAATAGGCTGTTAGTCGGAGGGGTAATTGGTATATTAGTAGTTGCGGCAGTAGCTATCGGTGTCATATTATTGGTTGGTGGTAAAAATTCATCTTCAGACTCGGCAGCTATATTTATGCCGGCGCCAGGTTCTCAGGCCAGCCCTACCGCTGCGGCGTCTTTGCCTACAGTTACCATTGTTACCGGTGTTAGCGGATCAAATGCATTACCGCCTGCGCCTCCTGTAGCTACTCCTACACCCGATGCTACCCCCGTAGCGGTCGCAACGCCGGGTGGTAGCGGAGTTGAAAATGGCAAGCCGGTTAATGCCCTGGGTTTAACCGTAACATTTCCGGCAGACTGGAAAACAGCGGTAGATGAAGGCAAAAATATCCTGGAAAGTAGTGCCCCCGATGGAGTGACCTACAGCCAGGTACGCAGGCTTTCCGGCCTTAAAGGTAATGCTACCGACCGCCTGAACCTCTTTTTGAAGAGTATTGACCAGTCAGTACCGGATTTGAAGGTTTTGCGAACTGTAAAAGCGAATAATGCCAGTAACACAGTAGCAGAGACTTACATTACATATACTGACAGGCAAGATCAACTTCTCCACCGAGATTATTTATTAGCAGCTAACGGTAGCGGTGGGGATACCTATTTTATTCGCTTTTCGACCGATGATACTTTGTTCGATCAGCAGGTAAAAACTTTTAATTCAATCTTGAGCACTATTGAAATTTGAGTGCGAAATTTGATTTAATTGAAGAGTAATTTTGATCGGAAAAATCCGTAGAGCGGATCTGGTAAGGACTAGCCAGGTAAACTCAGCTTCCGTTAATTGGTGAGAGGGAATCATTGTTAAAGTTAACTCCAGTTGCGCTCACGAACGTAGGGCGCAAGCGCAGCAATAACCAGGACTATCTGGGCGACCTCATCTTTAAAAGCGGTCGTAAGTACGGCCCTGAAAAACTGGAAGAGCGAGGCTATCTCTTTGCCGTTGCCGATGGCATGGGAGGGTACGCGGGAGGCGAAGTTGCCAGTGAACTGGCTATTACTACTCTTTTTGAACATTATTATAATGCTCCCAGCAGCGGCGATATAGCGAACGATCTCAGCGAGGCTGTTAGAGAGGCCAATTACCAGGTACACGAAACTGCCAGTAGCACCGGCCGCAACCAGATGGGGACAACGCTTACGCTGGTGCTGATTAAAGGCAACAAAGCTATCTTTGGGAATGTGGGTGATAGCCGCACTTACCTGATCCGCCAGGGTATCCCTGAACGGGTCACTCACGACCACTCTCTGGTACAGGACCAGATAGATGCTGGCGTGTTAACTCCTGAGCAAGCTGAGAAAAGCTCGATCCGAAACTTTATTACCCGCGCTATCGGCCACCGCGATGAAGTTGAGTCTGATCTCTTCGAGCGAGATATCTTGCCGGGTGATATCCTGCTGCTTTGTTCGGATGGTCTGCACGGCCTGGTAAAAGAACTGGAGATGGGAACGATTGTCGCTACCACCCCCAATCTACAGGAAGCCGCCCAGCAATTGGTTGACATGGCTAACGAACGAGGTGGGCCTGATAACATCAGCGTTATGTTGATCCGGGTGGACTCTGTAGGCGAAGCCCTTCCGCCCATTCTTAACGGGCGAGAAGCAAGCTACAATCATAAAGGCGCTATTTACAACCAGAGTACCACTCAGTTGCAGAACCTGAACGGTCAGACCGGCGTGATGGATGTTTTGCCCGCCGCCGCGCCTCCTCCGGTTGCTCCAGATATGCCGACAGTACCGCAACGCCCGGTAATTCCTGAAAGCCAGGTTACTACTCCTATGCGGGTCGGTAGCGAAAATCCTAAAAGCGGCGGAAAGGGTATTATCCTTGGGTTAATAGTGCTGATCTTGATCGCAGGCGCGGTGATTGCCTTTATTTTGCTATCCGGTAGCAATAGCAATCCCGCCCCGGCAACCACGCCCACTACGCAGCCTACCGCTACAGCCACCGCTACTATCAATGTAACCATGCCGCCCACAATCACTCCGTTACCGGGTACTCCGGGTACAGGCGCGTCTTTACCGGAAAATCTCAACCAGGCCGCCGCCGCCAGCCGGTTAGGAGCGGCTGCCGTCCAACCCACTAAAACCGGAATTGAAAGCAGCCACGTAGACGATAGCCAGAGCAGACCCACCGGCAGTGAAGGTCAAAACGCAGTTACAACTCCACAGAAGTGATCTGGTAATCAGATTCAGGCCTGATAAGCTACTTACAGGGGACAGGAAGGGCAGTTAGTGGCGCGTCCGAGGCAACAATCAAGAATAAAGCGGATAGTAATGCTCTTTCTGGTTGCTTTGGTCAGCGTGAGCGTTCTGGCTGCCTGCGGAAACGATCCAACCAGCCCACCCCCATCTGCTACTCCCAACCCGGTCCAGGAAGCCGGTAAAGTTGATACTATTCTGCGCGACTTGCTGGTAAATTACCAGTCCGGCGGATTAGAGGCGGCTCGCGATTACGCCCGTAATACCGGACTGCTCGATGATAAAGACCGGGTGCGCTTCGGCATGACTCTTTCCAGCGCCGATGCCGTCCCCGTAATTACCGGCCAGATTACTAAAATGGGTGGGGTTGTTTATTCTACCTCCGGTGACAACCTGGGAGTAGCGGTAGATCTTGCCAAACTGACCACCTATTTCAACAATTCGGATAAACGCAATTTCTTCCAGGAACTGGCCTCTTTCAAAGAAGTTAAAGAAGTTAAACTTTTACTGCGCCCTGCACTCGCTGATCTGGGTCATGCATCTGCTATTCTCAATCAGACTGCCCCGGCCTTTCATGATCCGAACGAAGGAGTGGAGATCACCGGGGCGGATCGCTGGCAGAGAGCAGGCTACAGCGGAAAAGGTATTAAAGTTGGTATCATAGATGGCGGCTTCTCCGATTATCGCGGTTACGTGGGAACGGCTCTGCCTGCCGCCGCGCAAGTCGAACTCAAATCCTTCTTAGTAGGTGGTGATGAAGGCAGCGAAGAACATGGTGTAGCCGTAGCGGAAATAGTCCACTCGCTTGCGCCCGATGCCAGCCTGATGCTAACTCCGATTGAAGACGAAATAGGCTTCACCAATGCCGTACAGTACTTGATTGATCGTAAGGTGCAGATCATTCAAATTTCGCTGGGCTGGGCAGGAATTTTTCCGGGCGATGGCAGCGGTAAAATGGATCAAAAACTGGACGAAGCCCGGCGAGCGGGCATCTTGCCTGTAGTCTCTAGCGGTAATTACGGCCAGGGTCACTACCTGGGAACTTTTAACCCGGACCAGAATGGCTTTCAACGTTTTGCCAATGACCGTATTACCCTTAAGTTAACCGCAGAGACAAGCTCTGCCTGGGTAGCTTTGCACTGGGAAGAACCCTGGGATACTCCAAAAACCAACCTCGATCTCTACGTGCTGGATAACAAACAACGCCCTTTAATCAGTTCGCGCAATGAACAGGGTGGCGCGACAGGTTCAAAACCACCCAGCGAGTTAGCTCCATTTCGCACCACACCCGGCCAGACTTACTATGTGCAGGTCAAACTGGCTAACCCGTCAGGCTCAGTCAAACCTCCTTCAAATTTACGCCTGCACATCTTCGCCTATAACGCGCAGTTAGAAGAAACGACTCCTGCCAGCAGTGTCGCTACTCCCGGTGACGCTAAAGGAGCTTTGAGCGTAGGAGCGGTTAACTGGCGCAACGGCCAGCTAGAAGCTTTCAGTTCGCGCGGTCCTACCCTGGATGGCCGCGCCAAGCCGGAACTGGTAGGCCCTTCCGGGGTTAGCAATCTAGCATTCAAGCAACCTTTTACCGGCACCAGCGCCGCCGCCCCGCAGGTCTCGGGTGTAGCCGCTTTACTCTGGAGCGCTGCTCCCGAGTTGTCGCCCGAGCAGATCAGCGGCTATCTATCCCGCAACGCCCTGGATATGGGAGGGCAGGGACGTGATTCGGCGACCGGTTATGGCCGGGTTCAACTGGGGCCGGAAAGCGCCGCTCGCCAGGGGGTATCCGCGCTGTTGGGAGCACTGGCCAGCGGTGCGCCTTTCCGCGACGATTTCAGTAGTAACGCCAGCGGTTTACCAGATAATAGCCTGGGTTACTATGACCTTAGCGGTAAAACCTCGAACTATAGCGTTAAGGCTTTACCCGGTCAGCTAAACTGGAACACCTATCTAAATCGTACGTTTGAAGAGTTCCGGGCCGAAGTAACCCTCTTTCCACCCGCTGGAAATAAACAGCTCTGCTACGGTCTGATTTTCTGGCAACAGGCTCCCGATAACTATTACACCTGGCTAATTTCCGGCAATCGCTATGCCGTCTTGCGACGTAACGGGAATAGCTGGAATAATGTTATTAACTGGAGCGAAAGCAACGCCCTGCTGCCGGGTAAAGAGAATAGCCTGCATTTAAGCCTGGAAGCCACTCAGAATTACCTGCGCTTGACGGCAGGGCCGACTCTACTGCAAAACCTGTTGCTCAAGCAGGGGCAATACGCCACACCTGCTTCCGGTGGAAAATTTGGTTTTATTGCCGGCCAGTTGAATTCTACCGCTACCGGCCAGGCTGTCCCGGCAGTGGAGTTTAGCGATCTGAGTGTAACGCCGCTGACTACTCATTAATAGTAGCTCTTGAAAGAGTATGGTAAAGTATTAGCAGAAATTATAAGAGCTATTGGTTTACGTAAGTCTAATGGATTTTAAGTAATTACATACCGGAGTATGCGCCAGGTCATAGCCGCACAATCGCCCGGTATGTAAAATATATAGCTGTAATCATCAAGCCAGGTTATATAATTAGCTTGCTTAGAGTTTTCTAGTCAAAGAGAGGGAAAAATCATGCCCAGCTTCTTAATTGCACAGCGCGGCCCGGAAATTGGAAAACGGCTGGACCTGAAAGACGGAGTTACTACCATCGGGCGGAGTAATGACAATGATGTTGAACTTAATGACCCTTACGTCTCCCGCTACCACGCAATAATTAAGAAGGATGGCGATAACTACAGCGTAATTGACCTGGGTAGCGAGAATCCGGTCCAAATCCGGGATACTGCGCTGGAACCGGGCGAACCTTATACTTTACAGCATCGTGATGTAGTAAGAATAGGGCAGACCGTTTTCAGTTTCCAGAATGAAGCTATGTTACAGTCCCGCCATTCGGAGCGGGATGCCGCCGCCTCGGCTAGCGCTGCCGGAGCACCCGTAGCAGCCGCGCCGGCTGAAGTTGAAGATGCCGGGGTAACCCAGATATTCAGCAATGTAGCACGCTTCAAGCAGCAGAGTCAGGAATCCGCCAGCCCTGCCCCTCAAAATGTACCCGCTACCAACTATGAAGAGCCTGCCCTAAGCTACTTCCAGCCAGAGAATACCTCTAACCCGGAAGCAACTATGCATGCGCCGGCAGCATCCTCTTTCTACCCTGCCGAGAATGTCGCGCCTGAACCGGTAGATAATAGCGCATACCAGCCGCCCAGCAATTGGGCACAGCCGCAGAGCAGCCCAGTTTACCAGCAGTCATACCAGACTTACAACGAAAGTCCCTCTTCGGGAGCTATAAACCTGGATTATAACGCGCCTGCGCCGCACCCTCAGCAAAGCTCTGAGTCCGAGCAAGTCGCGCCCGCTACTTCCACTCCTGCTTATAGCGAACAATCTTACAACCAGCAACCGTTTGATCCGGGCGACGCCCCGACGGTCATTGGCACTAATTACGCCGAAATTCTTCGCCAGTACAAAGAGCAGGCGGCTCAGCGCGCTTCTCAGGCGGAACAGCCTGTGCAACCTCAGACTTATAGCCCTTCGATCCAGGACCCTGAAACCGACCCGGTAGGCTACAACCGTCCAACCATCACAGGTAACGTGGCAGATAATAACCCGGCCTACCAGGATCATGAGCAGGAGACGGTAGTAGGACCGAATTACGCGGAGCTTCTGCGTGAAACCGCTCCACAGGCTGAACAGGAGTCCGAACAAACGATAGTAGCCAGCGATATGCGCGATGTACCCACCGGCAACCAGCCGTATAGTGGGGGCAGCTACGGGCAAAACTATAACGCTTACGGCTCCTACGGGTCATACCAGCCCGCCACAGACCAGCCCTTGAGCCAGTCCACCGGCGAAAATCAACCGCAGTATAATCAGTACGGGCAGTATGGGCAGTACGGCCAAGCGCAATACGGACAGCCTCAGTATGGCCAGCAGCCTACCGGTCCGCAAGCACAACCCCAGTATGGCCAGCAGCCTACCGGTCCGCAGGCACAGCCACAGTACGGCCAACCTCAGGCTGATCAGCAGGGACAGCAGTACAACCAGTACGGCCAGTATGGCCAGCCTCAGTATGGGCAGTCGCAGGGGCAGACACCCTACGGCCAGTACGGGCAGCCTCAGTATGGCCAGCAACCGGTACAGCCTCAGGCAGGACAGCATGACCAGCAGCAACCAGCAGGGGGACAGCCGGGTCAACCTCAGTACGGCCAATATGGGCAGTACGGTCAACAGCAGTACGGCCAGTATGGACAGTACGGTCAACAGCAGTACGGCCAATATGGCCAGCCTCAGTATGGGCAGCCGCAGGGGCAGACACCTTACGGCCAGTACGGGCAGCAGGAGCAGCCCGCCGGGACCACTCCAGCCCAGCCACAGGCTCAACACCAGGCTGAAAGCGCTCATCCTCAAGCCCAACCACCGGCCGAGGAAGGCGATGAAGATGCGCCTACCGCGGTTATTCGCTTTGATAAAACGAAGGAATAAAACCGTTAGTAGTTCATTTAAATTAAAAGATTAGAGATAGAGACACGACCCTGTAAAAGCGTGTCTCTATCTCTAATTTACACCCTGGCAGGCTTTGACAGTCTTTTTCTTTTCAAATTCTGATCAAGGTGCTACCGGACAGACAATTCAAACTTTCGAAAATTGTACCAGCGCGGGCAGGCTCTTTAGAGCGATAATCAGCCAGCCGACAAGTCCAAGAAGGACCCGACTTTGAGTTACCAGCAAATGCCGCCCGGTGGCGGACAAATACCTTTTTCCGGCCCTCCTCAGCAGCCCGGATTTCCGCCGCAACCTGTTCCACCAGTAGCCTGGGGCGCTCCGGCTAATTATCCTGCGCCCGCCCCGGTCAGGCTCTATATGCTCTCCGGCGATCAGGCAGGCCGTGAGTACGCCCTCTTAAAAAATGTTACTTCGCTTGGTCGCAGCGCCAGTAATGACATTGTTATCGCCGACCCCAAGGCCAGCCGCCGTCATCTGCAAATAGTGCTGGAAAACGGGCAGTATCTGGCGGTTGATGCCGGGAGCGCTAACGGTTTCTATGTCAATGAGCAGCAGGTCCAGCGCGCCCAGCTTTTCAACGGCGACATTATAACCATCGGCCTGGTCAGGATGGCTTTTCAGTGGGCCGGTGGTCCTACCCGTAGCGTCACAGCTACGGGTACTCGTATTCCGGTACAGCAGCCTCAACCTGGCAGTCCTTTTGGCATTCCCTCAACCATTGATGAAAGCGCCCTTGAACGGATAGACTTGCGGAACAGAGAAATAACTTCGCTGGGCCGTGAACACACCGGGAATGAGGTGGTGCTTGATAATCCCCAGGTTTCGCGGCGGCACTTACAAATCGCCAACCAGAACGGCAGTTTTGTGGTAACCGACCTGCGTAGCACCAACGGTACTTTTGTCAACGGGCAGCGGATTAGTTCTACCACTCTCAACGATGGTGATATCGTCAATATCGGCCCTTACCGCTTCATGTTCTCCCATGGCTATCTTAATCGCAGCCAGGATGATGATAGCGTTCGGGTAGATGTGCTAAACCTGGCGAAGCAGGTAACGCCCAGCCTGAACCTGCTGCACAACGTTTCGTTTACCATTCTGCCGCGTGAATTTGTAGCCATCGTGGGTGTCAGCGGTTCCGGTAAATCAACTCTGCTGGATGCCGTCAGCGGCGTGCGGCCTGCGACCGCAGGTGCCGTGCTCTACAATAAAGCCGAGTATTACTCCCAGATGGAGGTTTATCGTTCTTCGATTGGCTATGTGCCACAGGACGATATTGTTCCCGCCGAGTTAACTGTCTACAAAGCCCTCTATTATGCCGGGCGCCTGCGCCTGCCTAAAGATACCTCCGAGGCGGAGTTGCGCGAGCGAATTGAAGATGTGATCGAAGACTTAGGGCTTGAACAGCGCAAGGATACCCCCATTCACCTGTTGTCGGGGGGCCAACGCAAACGCGTCAGCATCGGGGCTGAATTAATCTCAAAACCAAGCCTCTTCTTCCTGGATGAGCCGACCAGCGGCCTTGATCCGGGCCTGGAAGGGCGCATGATGCAGTTGTTACGGAAACTGGCCGACCAGGGCCGTACCGTAGTCCTGATTACCCATGCTACTCAGAATGTAGAATTATGCGACCAGGTACTTTTCCTGGCACGTGGAGGCTATCTGGCCTTCTATGGTTCGCCGCAGAATGCTCTGGAGTATTTTGGCGTCACCCGTTTTTCTGATATTTATGTAAAGTTAGAACAGGAACTGACTCCTGAAGAATGGTCGGGACGCTTTACGGCCTCACCATTTTATACTCGCAACGTGGCCTCGCGCTTGAAAGCGGTAGCCAGTGAAGCCGCCCGTTACGGCGTGCAGATCAACCAGGGGATGCCACTTCCTCCCCAGTCTTCGGGGCAGTTCATTCCGCCTGTAGTCTTCCGGCGGGTCCAGGCGCCTTTATCCGGTCTGCAACAGTTCTGGTTGCTGACCAGGCGCTACTTTGAAACGCTTACCCGCGATCGCAAAAACCTGTTAATTTTGCTTTTACAGGCCCCTATCCTGGCCCTGATGATGGCCCTGGTCTTCCACCGGAGCGATTTTGACCGGCCCGGTGGCGACTTTGGTTCAGCCAAAACCCTGGTCTTTCTCCTGGTAATTGTGGCGGTCTGGCTGGGAACAAGCAACGCCGCGCGCGAGATAGTAAAGGAAGCGGCTATCTACCGGCGCGAAAGGCGTATCGGTTTGAGGCTCGCCCCCTATATTTTCTCCAAACTGACAGTTCAGACCGGGCTGGTGCTAATCCAGATTCTCTTACTGACCGGAATAGTCTGGGCAGGCGTAGGCTTAGGTTCGCCTGGGCTGGAAGATATTTTATATCTCTACCTGACTCTCTCTTTAACCGCCCTGGCAGGTGTGACCCTGGGTTTATTGATTAGCGCCATGACCAGCAACAGCGACCGGGCCACTGCCTTTGTGCCGGTAGTGCTGATTCCCCAGATCATTTTTAGCGGGGCAGTAGTAGCGCTTGAACGCATGGGTGTGGTGGGACAGTGGTTTTCCAATCTGATGATTGCGCGCTGGGGCTACCAGAGCAGCGGGCGAATTTTGAGCCTGGACACAGTGCCCAGCACCCGCTTGCGCTTTAACGGACCACCACCGGACCAGGCAGGGCAAATTGAGGCTCTTTTTCCTAACAGCGTCCTTTTCGATCAGAAAACTTATGACTGGTACTTAATACCCAAGCGCAACCTCGAATTCAATATGGACGTTTATATACAATGGGGTATACTTGGCCTCATAATAGCAGTCACACTTGGGCTGATAATCTTTTTTCAGTTGCGTAAGGACAAAATTTATACTCGGTAAATTGGTCAAAAGCCGTGTTTATTAGATTGACTAGAGATACAAGTTTTGCACACACCAGCTTCCTGTAACGCCTTATAATTACTGCTCTTAGGATCTCGTTTAGACAAAGGGTAAAAATCAGACATGCCTGACGAAACGGTAAGAAGAATAGGCCAGTACGAATTACGAAAGGTATTGGGTAAAGGTGGCATGGCAACTGTCTGGCTGGCCTACCAGCCCAGCCTGGACCGTGAAGTTGCCATCAAGTTAATGGCCTCTCAATTCACCGAGGATTCCGATTTTATCAAACGCTTCAACCAGGAAGCTCGCTCGATTGCCCGTTTGCGCCATCCTAATATCCTGGCGGTCTACGAATACGGTCAGGAAGAAGGCGTACCCTATCTCGTAACAGAATTGCTCGAAGGCGGCACCCTGCGTGAGCGTATGATGAAACCGCTGGACCTTCGAGCTGCCAGCCGGATAATCACCCAGGTAGCGGATGCCTTAGACTATGCCCACGAGCAGGGCATGGTACACCGCGACATTAAGCCCTCCAATGTTTTGATGGGACAGCAACGCGCCGGGGTTGAACGAGCGGTCCTGGCCGATTTTGGGATTGTTAAACTGCTCTCCAGTACGGCGATAACCCAGACCGGCGTGGGAATTGGCACTCCCGAATATATGAGCCCGGAGCAGGCCGCCGGAGAACCGCTGGACGGCCGTAGTGATGAATACTCTCTCGGTATCGTGCTATTTGAGATGTTGACCGGTGTAACTCCCTACAAAGCCGATACGCCGCTGGCAGTCCTGATGGGGCATGTCAGCCGCCCTATGCCCGACCCGCGTACCTTCAACCCAAAAATTCCAGAAGAAGTAGTGCAAGTTTTAGAAACTGCTCTCTCCAAGTACCCTGCCGGGCGGTATCCTTCCGCAGGTGCTTTTGCTAAAGCTTTTGAGCAGGCTGTAGATTTAAATGAACCGGCCAGCACCCAGGTTTTGACCGGCGGAATGTTACCCCAGCGTCCCACTCCTACATCCGGCAAAACCCTGGAACGACCGGGCGCTACCCCTTCTTATCCACCGGGTACCGGAAGCTTTACGCCAGCCCCCGGCACTTCCGGCCAGCCCTTCATAACCAGCGCCCAGGCCTATGATTATGCTATAGCCCAGGAACGGCAGGGGAATTTACAGGCCGCTTTTGAAACCCTGGCCGACCTGCACCGCCGCGAACCGGCTTACCGGGATGTAGCCGCCAAACTGGAAGATTACAACTCGCGCCATTTTGTCTATACCGGGCAGCAGACTGTCTTTCGCCCGAGTGTTTCCTCCGCTGCGACACCTGCTACAAACGCAACCGACTCTGGAGTCTACAAAAATCCTACCAATGTCGGGCCGTTTGTGCCACAGAATCAAACAGCGCAGGGAGCAGTAGCACCCGGACAAGCCTCAGTTCCGGCCCAGACCCCAACATCGCCCGGAACCACTACCTCCACCCCGGAAGGAGTTTTGGCGACCCCGGCAATTCGGCCTGCCCGCAAAAATAAAGGGCTGCTGATAGGTGCTGGTATTGTCGCGGCTGTGGTGGTCATCGGAGGGGCTGTCTTAATTATTGCCCTCTCCAGTAATAAAAGTGTTTCCGGTCAGGAGGCCCGTGTTACAACGGCTGCGGCTACGACTGCCGCCGCTACTACCGGTGTCGCTACTACCAGCCCGGTCACTACGGTAGCTACCACAGTCCCCGCAACAACAAGCGCAGCTACGACTGCCGCCAGCACACCCAAAGCTACCACTCCCGCAGGCAAACCGGATGCGGTAGGACCACAGGCTCTTCAAATCTCTGCCGGTATCTACAAGCAGGATGGTGACCTGAAAGATGGTATTGATAAGTTAAAAGAACTGGTAAAAAATAACCCGGCTAGCTGGACAGCCCAGCGTGAGTTAGGGCGAGCCTATTACTGGTATGTGCGTGATAAAGGTGGCCTTGATGCCCTTAAAGAAGCGACTACCCTTAATGATGCGGATGCTCTGAGCTTCGCCTACCTGGCTATGGCCTATTCGGACGGCTTCAACGATGCCGCCTCGCTGGTTGCCATTAACCGCGCCCGCGACCTGGACCAGAATTCGGCCGAGGTGCAGGCTGCTTATGCCATTACTCTCCTGCGCACCGACCCCAAGCAGGCAATTGACGTGGCTAACAAAGCCATAAGCCTTGACCCCGAAAACCTGCTGGCAAACTGGGCCGCCTGGGCCAGTTATACCTATACCGGGCAGTATCCGACTGCTGATCAATACATCAACAAATTGCTTCAGAAGTATTCAAAATTTGCCAGCCTTGCCAGCGGCAAAGGCTACCAGTACCAGTTAGCCGGGGACAATGCCCAGGCGAGGGTATGGTACAATAAGGCCCTGGCAATAGATCCGGATTTTCCGCTGGCACACACCGGGTTAGGTACTATCGAGCGGTTAAATAATAATTTTGATGGGGCTATCAAGGAGTACCAGGCTGCCATCAAGGTCTACGATATCGATGTGAATGCCCATATTGGCCTGGGCTACGCCCTGGATGCCAAAAGCCGCTCAGCAGAGGCCGAAGCCGAATTCCGCAAAGCACTGGCGCTCGACCGCAACAGCCAGGAAGCTTATAACGGTCTCGCCATCAGCGATATATCGAGAGCGGTAGCAGCCGCCAATGCAAAGGATAAGAGCGCGGCGGACAAGTTCCTGAATGACGCGGTAGCCCAGGCAGAACAGGCTATCACCCTGTCACCGACTTATGCGGATGCCTATTTCCAGAAGGGCTACGCCCTGTTCCTGTTACAAAAGTACTCTGACGCCAAACCGGTCCTGGAAAGAGCAGTCGAGTTAAGAGCGGATAGCGCTAATTATTATACGATCCTGGCTTATACCTATCATCAGCTACACGATGACGACTCGGCCAAACGCGCTGTGGATAATGCCCTGAAACTCGACCCGAGCCAACCGGAAGCTCTGAGCTTGAAGAAAATCCTGGGAGGATAGTTTTTTTGAACCTGTTGGCCCTTCCCGCCGGGAAGACTCTCTTAGTCGTATTTATTTCACTTGTACTGACCTTCGCACCGGGTAATCTGGATCAAACCGGTGTTAGCAGGGTCTCTTCCGCTACATCGACCGTAAGGCCGGTAGTGTCGCAAACAATAGCCGGGCAGAACAACGATAATCAGAATTACCTGGACAAGCTCTTTGGTAACCTGAATCCGATCAGCACTGGCAAAAGCAGCCGGGGCGGTGAATTATCACCGCTTGAATGGATCATAGCGGCGCTGGCTACTCTTTTTTACGGCCAGATCGCGCTACTGGTCATTCTCTGGTTTCTGTTTACTTCTGACATAATCGGTATTATTAGCGGGTTAGTCATTATCGGGTTGTGCCTGGCCTTTACCTTGCCGCGCAAGCCGCGTCGCATCGGCCTTTTTGTACTGGCCTGTATGAACTTCTTACTGGGTGGGATGATTGCGATAGTAGTCGCTACCTCGGAAGGAGTTTACCCGGTACTTATTTCGCTGATTCCACTGGGTCTGCTAGTCTGGTTGAGCCTCCGCAACGCTTTCTTGCGTAAAGGCGGTCTTTTCAAAGCCAGCAGCACTCACTAATCAACCAGGGCAGTCTCCGGATTGCCTTTATCTCGGAGTAAATGACTGAGTCTGTAGCCGAGTTAAGCCAAAAAGAAACCCCAATAGTAGCGCCTGTGGCGGGTAGTTTAAGCTTTACCCTGCTTGCGGTTAAACTACTAACCCTGTTTATCAGCCTACCGGCGCTACTGGCGTTCAGTCTGGACCTGCTGGGTTTGCCGGTGCGAACCTGGCTGGTATTACCCCTGACCCTGGCGTTGGCCGCAGTCTACGCCTGGCACTTTGTTCGGTTGGGCCGCTATCGCTCGATTGAAGCCGAATTTGGCGAGTTCGCCTTTTTTGTAGTAATAACCTGCGCCTTTCTGATCTATGCCCTCTGGCTGGGACGGCCCGACCAGTTGCCGGTCGGTACTTCGGTGGACGCTGTACACCAGTACGGCCTGGCCCAGTATATTAATGAGAGTGGGCGGCTACCCATTCATGCCACCGAGTTGCAGGCCAATTTACAGGACGGTCTGGCCTATCCCCCGGCTTTTGTAACGTTAGCCGCGCTATTCTCGCAATTAAGCGGCATAGAGTTAATCTACGCCCTCTACCCTTTAACGGCCTTGCTTGCCGCGCTCAGCACGAGCCTGACTTTCGCCCTGGCCAGTTTGATCTTGCGAGAACGGCCCTGGCGATTACCCCTGGCAGGACTGGCGGCAGGTCTAACCTTACTGCCATACGGCTACACTTTCGGGAGCTTTACTTTTCAGAACTACCTGGCTCAGATTCTCGGGCAGACTCTATTACTGCTCTCGCTTTATCTCCTGCTGATATGGAGGCAGCACGGCAGCGATAGTGACCTGAGTCTGCTGGCAATTACGCTGGGGGCGCTTTTGCTGGCTTACCCCACCTGGTGCCTGGTGTCGCTGGCCGCTTTTGGCATTACCGCGCTCTGGTGGCCCCAACGAAGCTGGCGCTGGCGCTGGCAACGCTTAGTGGCCCTGTTACTGCCATTGGGCCTGCTGGCCTTGCTTTTCTTGAAGGACCGGCTTGGAACGGGCCTTGGCACCATTTCAAACGAGGGGGATGTTTTGCTGCCGAACCTGGCTCGTTATAGCTGGCCGGTTGTAATCGCCGCCCTGCTGGGTTTGGAAATGGCCTTCTTTGTAAGCGGCGTAATTCCTCGTATAGTAGCCCTGTTTAGTGTTATGTTGGCCCTGGAAGGATTAGGGCTATGGGCGCTGAAGCTTTTGTTTGATCAGGGCTCCTATTACGCCCTCTACAAGCTCTTCTATCCAGCCACTTTCCTGATAGCCCTGCTGGCTGTAATAGGCCTGGATGCGCTTCTTTATGGCTTGACCCGTCTCAAACTTTTCTACCGGTTCGCCGGCGGTAATAATTTTTTGATAACTATTTTGGGCGCTCCGCTGCTCTTTGGGATATGTTTCTCTGCTACATGGTTAGGACACCCCGAGGCGGAACGGCCTTACCCTGTGATTACCAGGGATACCTACCGGGTCGCGGAGTGGATGAAGGCAAACCTTAAAATTGGTGAATATTCGGTAGCCTACAACCTACCCGCCGGAACTCCGGCCTACTGGCTGCAAATCGGGATTTTCAAACAGCCGCAGGGAGTACATGCCAAAGATTTGCTGCTGGGCCAACCGGCCAACTTCGAGGATTGGCTCTATTCGCCGGATGCTCCTCCCTATTTTGTAACGGCTAATCTACCGGCTTTGAAACTGGATGCCCGTTCTAAAGTGCTCTACCAGAGTGGTAATGCGGCGGTTTTAACGAGATCGCCCGATTATGAACAAATTGCCGCTAATCTGCCGCATTTAAGCATCCAGTACAACTCGAAGTTGACAGGTACAAATTTAGAGTTACGGCTAGAAGCCACTATGTCTCAGGAACCTTCGCGATGGCTTAAAGCCGGGTTAGCGCTTGCGCCTGCCGGGGAAGCGCCTTCCGAGCAAGGCTGGATCGCGCTTATACCGGCGGAGAAAGATCGCCTCAAAAAGCAGTTTTTGGGCCTGAATGTAAACCTGACGAGGGGACAACTACTGGAGTTTTACTCCAACAACCAGAGCCTGGATAAACCTGCCTTAGCTGCCCTGAAACCCGGACAGTACACCGCTTACATCGTACTGGAAAAGAACGGAGTGCTACTGGAGTCGCGGAAATTGTTCAATTTTAACTTTGCTGCGCCGGGAACTATTCAGGCTAATTTTGGAGGAGGGGCATTGAGCGGGCAATTCCTGTTTGAAAGTGCGTTGAACACTGAAGCCGGAACGCCGCTGGCAAAGCCGGTTAAATTCGATCTGAACGAGGATGAGTTGTCTTTATCCGAAGCCAGTCTGGCAGCCGAAGATAAAACAGGTGATACGGCAAAACTGAAAACCGCCTGGCAAATTACCCAACCTTTAACGCGCAGCTATCGCCTGCGTTATGTCTGGTTAGATGAACAGGGACAGGTTACATCTGGAGCCGAAGATTTCCCGCAGCAAGGGCTTTACCCGACCTGGCTCTGGTCCATAACTAGCCCTATCAACCTGGAACAAGACTTGAGAGTACCGGGCAAAGCCGGTCGCTACCAGTTGGCTTTGACACTGATAGACCCCACCAACGGGCAAGAATCGGATTTAAAAGGGCTGGGAATTTTTAAAGAAATAAAGTAAGATTGTGTGATTACGATCTGAATAGATCTAGAGAATAGTTAAAGAAAGGTGTAAAAATGCCCAAGAGCTTCCTGATAATGCAACGCGGAACAGATATCGGTTCACGCTTTTTTCTGAAGCATGGTCAGACTGCGGTAGGACGTAATCCCGACAATGATATCGTGGTGGACGAAGTGGCAGTCTCACGCTATCACGCTGTGCTGCGATTTGATGAGGTTAGCGGCGAAGTCAGTATTATGGACCTGGGCAGTACCAACGGCGTGTCGGTAAATAATATCGAGATTAAAAGCGGTACACCTTACAAATTAAAACCGCGCGATACTGTCTTCATAGGCCGGGCGGTTTTTAATGTGCAAATCCGACCCGATAATCAGCCTCCTACTCCAAAACCCGAACCTGAAACTACGGGCGTGACCAGGCGCCTGAACCTGCCGAATCACTACCAGTACCAGACCGGCAAACTAAGTTAAAAATAAATCGAGAGCAAGGTTTCCTCCTGGGCTAGCCCCAGCGGAAAACTTTGCTCTCGATTAGATACCTGCTAAATGCGAGCACACCGGAACAGGTTGCTACACCTGCCCTGAATAAAATTAACTGTTAACTTCTGCTTCCTGTTCCTGGCTGGTTTTAGTGGCAAAAAGAGCCTTGATACCCTCGACCGTACCGTTTTGATAGGTTTCTCCGGCCACCCGGATAGCGTTTTTGATGCCTTCCGGTTTCATACGACCGTGAGTAATTATAACCACCCCATTGACACCCAGCAAGGGTGCACCGCCATACTTTTCATGATCCAGGCGGTCCTGCACTTTCTTGAAAGCCGGTTTAAGGCCCAGCGCCAGAACTTTATTTAGCAGGTTGCTGGTTAGTTCCTCTTTGATGGTCTTGAGGATCATCGAGGCGGCGCCTTCGGTAGCCTTCAGGAGGACGTTGCCCGTAAAGCCATCTGTTACTACAACGTCAAAACTGCCTTCCAGCACATCTTTACCTTCGGCGTTACCCTTAAAATTCAGACCGGCAGTCTGGCGAAGCAACTGGTGAGCTTCCTGCACCAGCATACTGCCTTTATTTTCTTCCTCGCCGTTGCTGAGCAGACCAATCGTAGGATTCTTTTTGCGTAAGACTTTTTCGGAGTATACCTTCCCCATCTGAGCAAACTGTACCAGATATTCGGGCTTAACTTCGGTATTAGCACCCACATCCAGCACCAGGATAGGGCCTTTTTTCGAGGGGAAAACCGTAGCGAGGGCCGCTCTTTCCACTCCTCGAATACGATTGGGGGCTATCAGAGTGGAGGCGGCCATAGTTGCGCCGCTATGCCCCGCCGATACGAATGCGTCCGCTTCACCCTTTTTTAAGAGATTAAGGCCAACCACCACCGAAGAGTCACGTTTGCGCCGGACCGCCTGGGCTGGATGTTCATCCATCTCCACTACTTCAGTAGCGTTAACCACCGGTAAGCGGCTTTCCAGGCCGCCTGAGAGGTCGTGTTTGCGCAATTCCGCTTTAATTACATCTTCGCGCCCTACCAGAATGACATTCATATCGAGATTAGCGTACTCGCGTACTGCCATTACCGCACCCGCTACCGGGGAGAGAGGCGCGTCATCGCCTCCCATAGCGTCCAGGACTATTCGCATTTTGATTTACCTTTATTTACATTTTTATTTTCGATTTTATTAATACACACGGTCAATTGAAGTCCTAACAATCAAGCTTTTTTTATGAGTGCCCGCACTGGTCGTCCGATATGCCTTAAAATTCAGGCGGGTCTAATTATATTACATAGCGGCGCCCAGGTAAAATCAGCAACAAGGCTGGAGTTACAAATTGAGAACATGCTATAATTAGACACATCGAGCTTATGTTGCTGAAGTCTGATATTACCCATCATTACAACAGGCTAAGACTGAGGAAGGATGTAGCCAGGCATGGAACACGAGCGTTTGTTCACTCTTGAAGAAGCTACCAACCTGCTGCCACAGGTGCGAGAACTAATTTTGCGGATGCAGGCAGCCAGGCGTGAAGCGGACGAGGCGCGAGCCGAATTTGAAAAACTGGATGCCGCACATGCCAGGGGAAATGGCTATGATATGAAGCGTGAAGTGCTGGCTACCCGAATTGTGGACAGTATGAAGGCGGTCCGCCAGGACCTGGAAGCTTTGCAGGAAATCGGCTGCGAACTCAAAGACCTGGATATGGGGCTGGTTGACTTCCCCAGCTTACGTAAAGGCCAGGTTGTAAACCTCTGCTGGAAAATTGATGAGGAGAGTATAGGGTACTGGCACAGCCTCGATTCCGGCTTTGCCAGGCGCCAACCGCTCTAAAGCGGATTAAGTAAAGTTATTTTGCAGCTTCAATGATTTGATATTGCCCGCCGCAAATCTCGACCAGTAAATTACAGACTTGTCGTAACCCGCTCATTAGATAGTCGTAAACAGTAACCTCATTTCCCTGAACGTAAATTACAAATTCCCGGGTCTCTTTGGTAATACGGGTTTCCGCACACTGTTTGATATCCATCCGGCAGATGATTTTTTCAGCGTCCATGCAGGCATATTCGCCCGGCAAGACTGCTACCGGTTCGGTTTCGCCCAGTGGTATGTAATGCTCATGGCCATCTGTAAGCTTGAAAATCAAGTCGCCGCGCAAATGAGCGGTATCATGCGCTCCAATTGAGAGGCGGGTCACGGCCGAGATAAGATTGTAACAATCTACCACTGTGTTGATGTTTGGAAGGCGCCCATTGCGCTGCACCAGGCTGAGCAAATGCTGGGACGGCGGCATTACCCCGTTTAGACCACACTTTTCGTGCAAATCGCGGTAAGCCTTAAGAACGGGATCTTCCTCCAGGTTAATCCTTTGAAGTTGTTGTACCGCTTCTTTTTTAAGCTTTTCAAGGGGATTGCTTTTATTTGAGATCGTCGCGCCGCTGACAATCGCCATGCAGGCATCAATGCCAAGGGCGCGAGCCTCCGGCGTTATAACAAGTTGCATTCCTGTTCTTTCGTTAATCTTCTTTTGTTAGTAATGTATCAGGCACGGTCAGGCATGCGTTCTTTTTCAATTTCTTTTACCAGGCTGCGGATACGTTGAGGGGTATACTCGCTCTTGGTAACAAAGTAGGCCGTGCCATCTTTAAGGAAATTACGTTCCGAAGGGGCAAGTTCTTTAGCGCTAACCACAATTACCGGGATATTAAGGGTGCGCCGGTCGCTGCGCAGGCGGTTCAGAACCTCAAAACCATCCATTTTAGGCATCATCAAGTCCAGGATAATCAGGTCGGGCAGATTCTGGAAGGCCAGTTTAAGGCCCTGCTCACCCCCGGCAGCGGTAGCCACCACGAAGTCATGGGCGCTCAAAGTTTCCTTGAGCATCCGGCGTAAACTGGAGTCATCATCTATCAGGAGTAAATTACGCTGCGGACGGGGCGCGGTCAGCCGGTTAATAGTGTTCAACAACTTGTTCATGTCGAGAGGCTTTGAAATAAAACTGGCCTCACCCAGCATCATACCGTTCAAGGGACTATCCAGTACAGTGCTAATTATTACCGGGATCGAAGCGGTCCGTGGACTATTCTTGATCTCTATCAGTAAATCCCAGCCATCCAGCCGCCCGGAAAGAATAATATCCAGGATAATAAGATCCGGCAGGACAGAGGTTTCCGCCAGGAAATTATTAGCATCCTCGGCGCTGGAGAGAGCCTTTACCCTGTGACCATCTTCCTCAAGGTGAGTAGTGATTAGATGCGCCAGACTTGCATCATCCTCTACCAGCAAAATCATGAGGGCTGCGCCGGTTTCAGGCGCGATAACATCAGCGTATTGCCGCTCTATCACGGCTGGTAAAGTGAAGTAGAAGGTGCTGCCCTTGCCTACTTCACTTTCGACCCAGATTTTACCACCGTGTGCTTCAATAATCTCACGTGAAATAGCCAGCCCAAGCCCGGTGCCACCAATTTCACGCCGGTCGCTGTTATCCACCCGGTAAAACTTGCTAAAAAGCTTGCCCTGAGCATCCCTGGGAATCCCGAGGCCGTGATCCTGTACCGCTATTTCGACCATCTTATGGTCATTTACGCGGACATTAATAGTTACATCACCACCATCAGGTGAATACTTGAACGCGTTACTGACCAGGTTGGTCAGAGTTTGCAAAATACGGTCAGGGTCGGCGCGCACAGAAGGTAAATCCGCCGGTAAATTTAACTTGAGGCGGTTGCGGTGCTGGCTAAAAACATCCCTGATACGGCGCAGCAGCGTTTTGAAATCGACCTCGATATAGTTGTAGACCTGCCGCCCGGATTCCATACGTTGAATATCCAGGAAATCATTAATCAGGGTGGATAAACGTTGGGCTTCTTTGTAAATGGTTTCTACATACATGCGCGACTTTGCTTCGGAAAGCTGACGCGTCAGCATAAGTTCGGAAAAACCCAGGACGCTGGCCATCGGGGTGCGTAACTCATGCGAAACCATACTGACCAGTTCATCTTTGAGGCGGGAAACTTCCTGTTCCTGGGTAACATCCCGGAAAACACCCACTGTGCCGCTGATCGCATCGTTATCATCGTGGACGGGCGCAGATACCAGTGCAATCAGAGAAATATCATTACTTCCGGCCCGGTTGAGTTGGAAGATGCGCGGTTCGGTCGGACTGCCCTCTTGAATAGCCTGCAAGAGCGGCGACATTTCGGCTTGAAGCGGGTTGCCCCCCCGGTCTCTGATATTAAAGGCTTCAAGGTAATTCCGGCCCAAGAGATCAGCCATTTTATACCCGGTAAGGCGCTCTACTCCCGGGTTGACGCTGGTGATGCACTGTTCCAGGTCGGTAGTAAAGACACCATCGGCAATACTGTCCAGGATTGCCCGGTTGCGATTGCGCTCCTCATTTACGGCGTTGAAGAGGCGAGCATTTTCAATCGCTACGCTGGCCTGACTGGCGATCAGAGCTACAATATCAAGGTCTTCCTTGGCAAAGATTCTACCCGGGGTACGGTCATTCAGCACCAGGGCGCCCATAGTTTGCTTCTGCCAGCGCAGAGGAGTAATCAGGATGGCCCCGGCATGATCTGACTCCAGATTCCAGTGGCTCCGCAGGAAACGCGAAAGACCCCGAACGGCAGGCTGGCTTAACTCTTCGGGATAAAATAGGTCTGGCAGAGTCAGCGGAGGTTCTTCTCCGGCGGCTTCTGCCGGACCTATCTGCACCTCAGTCAGGTCTGGTGTAAATGGAACGCTGGTATTACCTAAACTATGTTCCGCTATTATGGTCAGGCGCTGGTTGAGTTCATCCCAGATAGCGATTGCTCCCCGGCTAGCCTGCACCAGGCGAACAGTTTCACGCACAATTGTGCTGAGAACCTCTTTGAGGTCGAGTGAGGAATTGATAGCCAGGCCGATATCATGCATTGTCTGGTTTCGCACCAGCATACGCTCAATGGCTCTTTGTTGCTCATCTACCGAAACCCAGAGTTGTTCCCAGGTTTTTCGGACCGTTTCGAGCATCTGGTTCTGAGTTAAAAGGCGGGTATATTCGGCGGCATTGCAGAGGGCCGTATCGAGCACTTCACACAATTCTTCCAATTCCGAAAGAGCGGGACGAGAAAGAGGCTGTGGCCCCAGCAGGAGCAA
Organism: Chloroflexia bacterium; assembly: GCA_036261665.1. Taxonomy (GTDB): domain Bacteria; phylum Chloroflexota; class Chloroflexia; order Chloroheliales; family Chloroheliaceae; genus 54-19. The sequence continues at coordinate 44,033 of DATAKM010000091.1, read as the reverse complement.
GCCGCCAGAGAAGGTGCGAGCGCTTAAATCGGTCAATCCAAGAGGGATATAGGTTAAAGCCTGGTGACCGGAAAGAATATCCAGGAATTCGGGTAATTGTTCGGCGGTAGAGAGACTCACTTCAAGCAGGCGGGTCTGCTTATGTAATACTCTGGTAGAATTCAAAATAGCGGGCGCAACATTGTAGGACGAGAGCAGGCTAAAGCCCCTGGTATCGCCTTCCCAGCGCAGAATAGCCAGGGCATCCATTGCCGGCTGAACAATTTCACGGGCCAACCGGAGGCCTTCTTCAGCCACGTCACTGAGATTCAGGCGCTGGCTCAACTCCAGGTACTCCCGGCTGACTCCCTTTCGCTGATTGCCGTCGGAGGGATTAGCCGGTTCGGGTATGCTATTTTCCGCCTGGCTATTAGCCAATTAATACCTCTTTCACTTTCTGTCTTTCAACTACCATTTTCAAGTACCTGCTTACCTGTCTAAATATTATTAAGAGATTCTAACACCTGAATCCAACTTGTACAAGTTAAAACCAACTCGCGAAAAGCAATTTCTTTGATTCTCAATATTTTGACACATTACTATAGCCTCTGCTCAGCCCGGTTTCAAATATGTCACACTACAATAAAAAAATATCCGGTTGTTAATAAAAAGGCGCTGCCGGTTTTCACCACAGCGCCTCTAGGAAGCTTCACCTTATCTTTTAGCCGCCCGGCTTTGGAGTTGCGGGTGGCTGCTGTTTTGGCGGAGGCGCCACTGCCTTAGTAGGAGCAGGCGTTCCCGGGCGAGGCCCTGGTTGCACCGGTCCACCCTGAGTAGGAGTGGGTGTCAAACTGGTGTCACCTCCACCATCAGGCGGATTTGCCGGAGTACCACTACCATCATCCTGTGGCGTAGGAGTCACCGTAGGAGTTGGGGTCGGCGTAGGAGTCGGCGGCGCGTAAGTCCCGCACGACTGAGTGGGCGGCGGGCGCCGTCCCTGTTTGGCGGCCCAGCCCTGCAATTCCGGCGGATAAACGTAGAATAGTACGCTCACCAGTTGATCTTGCGGCCAACTATCATCCGGCACACAATAGAGGATATCACCTTCAGCTCGTACCGGTTGAGCAACCGGCGTAGCGTCAGGATTATTGGGGTCTGGCGTCGGTACAACCATCGCCTGACGGCGCGGAACTTTCATATAGCGGTGAATATCCGAAACCTTTTTCGGCACATCGTTCTTCGGGAAGATTTCTTTGCGGCGCTGCGGGCAGGCATCATTGGGCAGCAAACCACTCTCCACGCAGACACTAACTTCCTCAAGCCCATCCGGGCGCGCGAAATCGCGGGTTAGCTGCCCACCCTGCTTGATGATGTCACTCAGCTTAGGGTCTTTGTAGACCGCGTTCATAAAACTGTTCCAGACAAGACCACCACCGACCGACCCGGCCACACCATCCATTGGCGTATTGTTGTTGTTGCCAACCCATACTCCCGCGACCAAATCGGGCGTATAGCCAATCGTCCAGCTATCTACAAAGTCATTGGAAGTACCGGTCTTGGCGGCCGCTGGGCGATCCAGCACCAGCGGGTTATTGCGCGAGAAAGCCAGCAGACGGGCATCGTTATCGGAAAGAATATTGGTAATGACGTACGAAATCTGCGGCGAAACGACATTAGTCCGTTTGACCTGTTGCGGGTCATACTGGTAAAGGGTCTCGCCGTGCCGGGTGACTTTGAGAATTGAAACAGTATCAACTTTGTCACCCAGGTTATCAAAGACTGAATAAGCTCCGGTCAGATCGAGTAAGCGTACTTCACCACCGCCGAGGGTTAGCGTAAGGCCATAGCGTTCCGGGCCATACTGGAAAGTAATACCCATCTTCTTGGCTTCGTTCATAAAGTTGTCTACGCCGTCGAACTGCAAGGCTTTGACCGCCGGTATATTCAAAGAACTACCCAGGGCCTGGCGTACCGACACCGGCCCATGCTCGCTGTTATCAAAGTTATGCGGAACATAAGGCGTTGGCCCACCACTCGGAAATTCAGTCGTGACATCGGCCAGCACAGTGGCAGCGGTCCAGCCTTTTTCCATGGCAAAAGCGTAGGTCAAGGGTTTAAGGGCTGAACCGGGCTGGCGGCGGGCAATCGCGGCATTAAACTGGCCCTGGTTTTTTTCATCGTTATAATCGGTGCTGCCGATCATGGCCAGAATCTCGCCGGTACTTGGTTGTAAAGCTACCAGGGCCGCATTAGAGGCTTTGCGCTTCTTTAGCTCCTCAACGTTTGACTTTACCACCTCCTGGGCCTTGTTAACCATATCCAGGTCTATCGTAGTATATATACTGTACCCGCCCTGGCTAAAGTCATCCGGGGTAATACCGATTTGATCCATCTGCGATGAATTGATCGCTCCCTGGAACTGCTGCAAGACGTAGTTGACGAAGTGAGGGGCCAGCATAGAACTCTGTTTCTTGCGGCGGTCCACCAGCCTGGATTGCAAATCTTCGCGATAAGCGACATCCGCCTCAGGTTGAGTGATACGGTTATACTTGACCATCAGGTCCAGTACAATCCTCTGGCGGCGCCGGGCCAGGTCATAATCTTTGGTGGGGTCATAGGCGCTGGGAGCCTGGGGCAGACCGGCCAGCATGGAAGCTTCGGCCAGGTCAAGATCTTTGGCCTGTTTGCCAAAATAACCCAGCGCGGCAGCCTGAATCCCGTACGCCAGGTTGCCGTAATAGATATTATTGAAATACTTTTCCAGGATCTGTTCTTTGGAAAATTTATCGGTTATCTTGATAGCCAGGATAGCTTCATCTATCTTACGGTCCAGGGTATTCTGCACTCTTTCACGGGGTGGCAGGTAGACTCCACGGGCTACCTGCTGAGTAATAGTGGACGCACCCGAAGAACCGTTGCCGCTGACATTAATATAGGCCGCTCGCAAGATAGCGTAAGGATCAACACCTTTATTATCAAAGAAAGTAGGGTCTTCAGCGGCGGTAGTGGCATCAATCAAAACCTTTGGAATCTGATCGATGGTCACATACTCGCGCAAGCCTTCGTCCGGCTGCTTTTCATACAGCAAAACCCCTTTACGATCGTAAATGCGGGTAGTTTCAAAAGTCAGGGAGTAATCTTTGTCCAGGCTGAGACTGTTGTAACGTTCAGTATAAAGGGCAGAACCTACCGTGATGGGAGCGGCCACCGCCGCAAAGCTAATGACGAGGGTAGCGATGATTGTCAGGACCAGCAACCCACCTACAATAAAAACCCAGTAATGATTCTTCGGTTTTGGCTTTCCGGCGTAGGGATTTAGCAGCCAGGTAGGAGCCCGCCTGCGCCAGGCGCCTGACCAGTAAGGGTTAAAGTGCCGCCCGGTTCCGGGTGGCCGGTAGCGCGGTACAAAGCCCGGCGGGCGATTATAAGGACTGGGCGGATAATTATTATTATTATGGTGATTATTATCGTGATGATTTCCGTTTCCACCGGAAGGTGGCATAAGCAAAGGTCTCCTCATACGGGAAGCGTGTAGCCGCTTTCCGCAAGCTTACAAGCAGCACTTTGATGCGGTTTTTATGCACACAAAGTAGAATACATATCGGCTTTACTAAACCAGTATAGCATATCTTATCACAGAAACAGGCCGAACTATTGCGCCTAATGTTAAACTATTATTAGGAGAAAGTCTCTCCTACACTCATTCAAGTCTTCGAACAAAGCTTCCAAACTGATCTAAACCTTAAAGTTATCACACTTAAAAAATAACAAAAGGAGGTGCAAGGATGGCCTCTAAGAACCTTGTTATAACGGTTTCGCGCGAACATGGTAGCGGCGGCAGGCAAATCGCTACCGAGGTTGCGCGTAAGTTGAAGCTACCCTATGTAGATAGTCAGATCATCAAGATGGCTACACAACAGTTAGGGATTGAAGCTGATGAACTGGCTAATTTTGACGAACGAGTCTTACCGCAACTGGACGAAATCAGCCGCCTGGTCAGCCGCCAGCGCATCGGTGAAGAACATGTAGCGTTGAGTGAGGTGCTGGTACCGGAAAAAGACGCTTTTGGGCTGCCTCGGCGCCGTATTGAGACCGGTTCAGTCATAACTCACGCCGATCCAAGCCTGGAAAGAAAGGCCGCCATTCACAAAGGCTATCACGACCTGGTAGCGGCCCTCATCCGAGACGTAGCGGCACGAGGAGGGGCGGTTATCCTGGGACGCGGTTCGCAATTCGTCCTGAAAGTCCGGCCCAATACCGCGCATATCCACGTTTTCGCGCCTTTTAACGTGCGAGTGGAACGCCTGATGCACCAGCGCAACCTTCCACGGGCGGAAGCCGAGCACGAAATTAAGGAAAGCGATGACCAGCGGGCCGGTTATGTACGCCGCTACTACAACTCGGACTGGCGCGACCCGGCCAACTATCACCTGGTCCTGAATACCGGAATTTTAAGCCTTTCGGCTGCTGTCAACTCGATAGTAGAGTTAGGACATGCCATAACCACTCAAAAACCTGACGAGTCGGTTAGCGAGTCCTATAACGTGATGGACCGGGAAAGTTATACTCTAAAACAAGCTTCCGATATGCTCTGGATCAGCCAGGATGTCTTGAAACAGGCTGCCTACCGGGGCGAATTAAAAGTTTCGATAGTGGATCATCAGATTCACCGCATCAGCCGGGATGCTCTGCTGGAATGGTTGCACCGGGGAGCTAATTAGTTACTGGCGGCGTTTTAACAGGGAATATTCAGCCTGGCGGGCTACTTCCGTCCAGTCACCGGTTGCCAGCAGTTTCTGCACCTGCGCGGCTTCTTCTGAGTTACGCAGGTCAGCGAAGGCATATTGTGCATCACGCGCGGGGTGAAGGGAATAGAGTGGCCGGTCGGTCAAAAGCCATAGCCCGTGGCGGGGCGGTACCTGGGGCGCCCAGGTATTGGAAATCGCCAGGGGCGCATCCGCCGGAATTTGTTGCAAAAGAGCTTTGCCCGCTGCCCAGCGGGCATTTTCTTTAACTCTTAAAACCGGCCCCCAGCCGTTCTTTATCCTCGGAAAACCATCTAATTCTAAACCGGCAGGCCATAGATTCAGTCCGATATTCAAAAACAGGGTCAGAGCCAGAAGGCCGCCTACCACCAAAGGCAACCTTTTAGAAGCCAGGGCCGGACGCGTCCTCAACCGGACCAGGGCAAAAATAGTAGCCACAAAGAGCCAGGGAATTACAGAGGCCTGATAGTGGTAGTCGAAAGGATTGAATTGCAGGTCTCGCTTTGCGCCGGCCAGCAAGTTAAGCCCTACCGGGGGTAAAGCCATCAGGAGGGGCCTGGGAGCCAGCAAAGGCAAGAAAGCAAAGGGCAATAACAACAGGGGTATATAAAGTAGCTTACCGAGCAGGTCAGCCCCGGTCGGAAAGAGTTGCTGAAATCCTTTTGGCGGGTTTGTTACAAGAGTGGTAACGGCGGCGACCGGCGAACCCCCGGCGAAGGTGCTACCCAGGGCAAAACCGTTCCAGCCCGTCGCTACCTGGATGATCAGTAGAGCGGCCAGAAACCAGGCAAGACCCAGGGCTACCGGAACCCAGATGAAACGCCTGCCGGAATTCGGCAGTTTAGAGCGGCCAGACAGCCAGCCATAAAGCCCCAGCATTACCAGCACCAGGCCGTTCTCCGGGCGGCAGCAGAGCGCCAGGACCGCAAATAAGCCAAATAGACTCAGGCGGCCTTTCTGCCAGAAGTAAAAAGCAAAAAGCAGAAAAGTGCAAGCCATCTGGCGTTCGCGTAACTCATAGAGATTACCGTTTTGTACTACGGGAAGCAGGAGGTACAGCAGAGCCAGACCCAGGGCGAGCCAGGGTTGCTTTAGAGTATCGCGGGCCAGCCAGTAGACAGGTACAGCGCCAAAGGCGACTACGATTGTTTCCAGCACCAGGAGAGTCATGGGGTTGGGGAGTAGCGCGTAGAAAGGCACCATCAGGGTATAGATCAGAATAAAATCGGTGCCGAATAATGACTGGCTGAAATCAGTGCCGGAAACAGCCATGAAACGCCCGTGGACCGTGTTCCAGATAGCCTGCTGGTAAAAGGCGAGGTCAAAACCGTCCATAAAGTGGGATAGCCGGACTGCATGAAGAAAGCTAATTACGATTATGTAACCGGCTATGGATAATCCCAGCAAGATAACCGGCAGATAGCGCAGCTTACTCAATCCTCAAAGTCCACTCGCATGATAAGTTTACCAGAAAGCTCAGGCGCAAAGCGCCCCAACATACTAGCAGAAGAAGCCTCAAAAAACAAACCTTTTAAAGATAAAAAAGCAGGAGTGAGAAACTCACTCCTGCCAGATGATCAAAAAACGCTAATTCTAAGAATTGCCGGTAAAAATCAACAGCAAACTCTCGTTAGCACCCAGGTTTACTCCGAAAGCCGGACCGAGGCTACCGGGCAAGGACATGATGACGGCTGCCGCGTTAGGTAACTTGGCGTAAGCGACCGCCCATCCACCGAGCTGAGTAAGCGAGTCTAATTGCGTACCAATCTGGCTGCTGGCATCAACCCAGCCCGCTTTCGGCAGTTCTGTCTCGTAGAAGCTCTTTACCTTATCAGAATCGTCGGCTACCGAATAGGCTTCCAGGGTGGCGTTCTTGGTGCTACCTACCGCTCCGGCAAACTGCTGCTGCAAAGTCGAAGGAACTGAAATCTTCTTAGCTCCAGGGTAGACCGGGACACTGCTGGTGGTCGTCGTGCCGGTGTTACCGCTGGCGCTGGTAGTAGCAGCCGCAACAGTGGTCTTGGTAGCAGTAGTGGGTTTAGCGGCAGCGGTAGTCGCGCTGGCGGCAGTAGTCGCCGCCTGGTCATTCTGGACCGGCGTGGACTGGCTAGCGGCGGTAGTCTTAGCGATTGCAGTGGTAGTCGGCAGACCCGCAACGGTAGTGGCTGCCGGAGCATTCGCGGCAGTCGCTGCGGCTGACGTAACCGTCGGAGTGGTAGCGGCGGCCTGCTTGTTATCATTGTTCTTGTTGCTACCGAGGACCAGTATCGCCACTACTACTACGGCGATAATCGCTAGCAGACCAACTCCACCCAGAATTAAAGGAGTATTATTCTTTTTAGGAGGGGGTGGGGGTGTTTGATAGCCACCATATTGCGGCTGAGGCGGGTAACCGCCTTGCTGCGGTGGATAGCCACCCGGTTGCCCATATCCGGGTTGTCCGTAGCCTGGTTGACCCTGGGGCGGCTGACCATAAGACCCGCTACCCGGCTGTGGTTGTGGTGGATAGCCTCCCGGCTGATTGTAAGGTCCACTGCCACCGGCAGGAGGCGGATAGCCCCCGTAACCCTGACCCTGGTTGGGATCGCCCGGAGGCGGATAACCGCCGCCGTAATTGCCGTAATTATTGCTCATAGGATGATTTACTCCTCTCTACCCAATGTAGATTTTTATTGTGCCAGGCCTGTAAACAAATCCTGTGGCAGGCCGGAACTGATGTAGAGATTGAAGGCCAAAAAACAAAACTTCAGGAAAACATAAACTGCGTGCGGAAAAGCACTGTTGCGCTTGCTACTTTGATTAGTCCACTTCAACGAGCTATTTACTTTGTAACCTGTATCTTTGCCAGTAGATAAAGCGTGTCTCCATTCCTGGCCTGCAAACCATTAAATTCGGAATTTACAATCGTCAGGTTGCGGTCTGTTACCGGCACTCCCAGAAACATATAGAAAGTTCCCTGCTCTTTGGTGTTACTGAAAAAACTAAACCGGAAACCTTCTTTAAGTGAGCGAAGCGAGTTATAGAACTGGGACGGTGGTGCGGGATAAGTGTTCATGAGGGTGTAATCTTTACCCTTCATGGTTGTAACATAATAGTTTTGCACTTTATCGAGGCTGTCGTGAGCCAGGCCCAGCTCGGTTTCAGCTTTGAATTTTGCCTGCTTTAGCTGGGCGTTCAACCTCTGGTTTAGATCTCCCGGCGCTGATACCGCGCCCGCGCCTGGATAGGCAGGCATATCACCCAGATTGCTGGCCGAGTTAATCGAATTAATTACAACCAGGATACCGCCGGCAATTACTGCTACCGCCAGTAGCACCACCACACCTATAAAAATTTTGGTGCCGCGTTGCATTTTGCGGGGTCCGTTCTGGACGGCCTCATGTAAGTTGAGCGCTCCCACATCCGAACCTGCGAAAACTTCGGAAGGTGGAGGTACTCGACCTGGGCTAGTCTGCTCCCGCAGACCATAACCGGCCTGTGAGACTACTTGAGGGTTATTGGACTGGTTAGACATTAGAAAAACTCCTGTTAGAACTAAGCTGGAACGTAAGTTTGACTTAACTGACTATAAACCCTTTTACCTGTAGCTATACTGCCAGATAAATAAAAACAACTGGCCGGGAAAGCCTCCGCAAAAGAAGACCTTCCCCTAGCAAAACTGGTTCTACTTGGTGGGGGCGGGTGTTGGAAGTGGCGTATTACCCGCTTCAATAGTAATCAAAATATTACCTTTAAGGTTGGCACTATTCCGGAGAGCAGCGAGATCAGGATTGTTGGTGGCATCCGGAGAGAGAATAATAACTCCAACCGCGTTTTTCTTGTTAACATCGCCATTGGTGTATTTCTCAAAAGCGAGGGGAGAACCTTTTGTTCCCAGGGCATCGCTTTGCAAAATACTGGGAGAAACATTATTCCACTGCCTGTTACGCATTTCGGTATCGTAAAAATTTACAATATCGGCTCTTTCGGCGTTAGCGGCGTTGTAAATGCTAACCTGCTGGTAAACCAGTTCCTTTTTGTCCGGTTGCAACAGGGATTGGCAGAAAGCATTGGTACCGGGATTTTCTTTGCTACAGCTAACTACCGGAGTAGTGTCCACCTTAGCGGGTAATGGCACCGAAAAATCCTGGTTGCCGGTAGCACCACAGGCTGTAAGTAAAGAAGCTAACATTACAAAAACTACGCTAAGAAACAGGCCATGTACTTTTCGCTGTCCCTTTTTAGTTGAAGCAACCATCTAAATGACTAAACCTTCCTCCATCAATGCTTACAGGCTTTTGCCGGTTTTAAGCGGATTGTAGAAACTAAAATCAGGATGAATCGTGCTTGAGTAAACATAAAATGTCTTCATCCACCTGCGTAATTATAACATAATCCGAGGGTATAAACCGCAAAATAAACTCAGCTTTAGTTGTAATCAGCTTCTACGACCGTAGAGCAAATCTCTGGCAACTAAAGGTTCCAAAGAAAGGTTCTTAGACATCAACTATTTTTAACATATAAACATTACGATTAATATTACAGGTTATGGAAAAGCTAAATAAAACCTTAAAAGGGAGCGGTTAGTGTGGTAAGGAAGAGTTATCTAGTGCTATTCAAGCTGTAAAACTCAACCAATTTGGGCTTTTATTGCGGAGAGTAGTTCTTTGCGAGTAAAGGGTTTGGTAACGTAATCATTTGCGCCAAGTTTCATGGCAAAATCAATAGCCTGCTTATCCGCCTTGGCTGAAAGAAAAATAAAAGGTATTGAGGCTATCTTGGTATCTGCGCGCAAATTCTTCAGTACTTCATAACCGTCCAATTCTGGCATCATGACATCACAGATTATCAAATCAGGGTTTAACTCCCGCACTTTCTGCAAGCCAATCAGACCGTTTTCTGCACCGTGACATTCGTAATTTTCTACTTCCAGCAGGGTGAGTAAATTTGAACGAACATAAGTGTCGTCCTCAATTACTAATATTTTTGCCATATTTTCACAATCACCATGTGAGGAAGGCTTAGTTACCCATTAACCAACTTCGGCTTTTATAAACCACTAAAGCCGGTAGAACTGCTGAATACTGGTGCCTGCGATAAGTAAGACTTCTGATCAGTTATTTAGCTACAATGTTTTAAATGATTAACACACCTGGCTTACCGACCAGCTTCAAATTAATGCTATTAATAGCATAGTATACATCAGATTTATATCTAGTCAAAACTTAAATAGAATTATGAAAAGATAAAATTATTTCTATTAAAGTTTTGTAATAAAGGCTAAACAAGAAGTATCTGGCCCATTCTATGCTATAGAATCATCTGAAATATTAAAGATTTTATATGATCCGGTCAGGGCTGGATTTCGTATATAAAATCAGATCGTAAAAAAACTGTGAAATTGAGTTTATGCAAATATAAAGACCTTTCGCGCTGGCAAGTTAGGCGTACGAAAAGACTTTTACTTCCAGGTAGATTTAACAGTAAAGCTTCAGTATTGGTTCTTATGCCGGCTGTGAGGCAGGAGAAAATAGATGGAACAGTATATTTCAACAGATTACATACAGCCTTTTATGGTAATTGAGACAACTTCGTCTCAGAGTAAAGGTTCTCAAAAACTGGTTCAGCTTCTACAAATCTCCGACTATATTAAGAACAAACGACACAAGCTCCTGGTGGTCGCCAGAACAAAACCGCTCACCCGGCAGGAAATAGCAGAATTAAAGATTCTGGATGAAATCGCTCGTAAGCTTCAACAAAAGATTCAAGCAGAAGTGCTTGAAAGCTGCGCCTAGATTACTTCTTCAATTCAATTCCAGTATTCAGCGATTTGACCGTTCTGAAGGTGTTACCGGGTAACAGGCAGAAATCTCTAAGGCTTCTTCAATTCCTGAGCGTCATTTAACAGCCTTAACAAACCTCATTCTCCGTTAATTGACGCTCGCTCCTTCTGTGCTGGGAAAGGCAGTAACTTCCTTCAAAATTGCTGATTCAATTCTGCTTCTCCTTTCAAGATTTCCCCTTCTATCAAAGATAAGAAAACTCAAATAAACAAATTTCAAGTGAAGTTCGAAACTAAGGCTAGAAATGCGAAATCAAGGTCATTTTGGTATACTTGGAAAAGCGGTTCAGCATTACTGGAGCAGTTTTTGGAATTTATCCTCAGGATTGGACTGATCAAGAGCCAGGAACCGGGCAGCCAAATTCGATGGGCAGAAGACAGAAAAGCAACCGAAAAGAGTCACCAGATGTTAATAAGAGCCGAAAACTGGCGGGACTACGCTGCTGTTGCGGCAGTCCATGTGCGCGCTTTTGAAGAACGAGCGGCGGAAGCTACTATTGTAGCTTTACATCGCCAGCGGACTGCCTACGACCCTGAGCTATCTCTGGTAGCGGAGGAAGATGGCCGGATTGTAGGACATGTGCTTTTTTCCCCACACCGTGTAAATATCCTGGGTGAGGTTGTACAGGCGGTCAACCTGGCCCCTATCGCGATTGATCCGGCTTATCAAAAGCAGGGAGTGGGTAAGCGGCTGATCGAAACCGGGCATAATATCGCGCGTGAAAAAGGTTACGCTTTCAGTTTTCTGCTGGGCCACCCCTCCTATTATCCGCGCCTGGGTTACCTGACCAACGCTTACGGGAGCGCAAAGCTAACTCTACAGGTAGCGGGCCTGCCAGAACCGGCACTGGTAACACGTCCGGTAGCGGAAGCGGATATTCCGGCGCTATATGCCATCTGGAAAGAAACCGAAAGCGAGGTGGATTTTTCGCTCGACCCCGGCCAGGATTTAATTGAATGGCTCAGCCCGAACCCGGCTGTTGCCGCAGTTACATATCTTAGAGATAATCAGGTGGTAGGATATACTCGGATTCACAGCGCTCACCCGGTGCAACCAGCTTACTTCCTGGCCAAAGATGCTGTAGTAGCGCGTGAGATGGCTGCGTTGCTGGCCCGCCAGGCAAGTATAACTACAATTATAGAGCTACCGCTGCATCCCGGTTCTGCTATCGCTACAGGCCTCGGAGAAGCGGAAGCCAGGGCCTGGGAACCGGCTATGGTTTACCCCTTAACGAGCAGTCCCTTCGACACCTATTATTCGCTGGTTAAAAGTAACCATCGCCCGCCGGGCAGGCCCATCTGGCCTATCGAATTTGACCTCGAATAATTTCTAAAATTCATATAAATCGAAGCTGAAAGAAGAGATGAAGCAGAAAGATAAAGCCAAGAATTCTAAAAAAAAGATCAAAAAGGTCCGGTTACGCCCGCTGGCGCTGGCTGTCATTCGTAAAGACGACCAGTTGCTCCTCATGGAAGGCTACGATAAGTTAAAAAAAGAGACCTTCTATCGTCCACTGGGTGGGGGTATCGAGTTTGGAGAAACCAGCCAGGAAGCGGTCGAGCGCGAGATTATGGAAGAACTGGGCGCGGAACTGATAAACATTCATTTTCTGGGGATAGCCGAAAACCTTTTTGTTTTTAACGGGGAGCCGGGACACGAAATCGTAATGTTATTCGGTGGCGATTTTAAAGATAAAAGTTTTTATGATAATACCGAATTTAATTACATTGATGGCAAAGGTAAGCAAAAAGTCCGCGCAGTCTGGGTAGAACTCTCCAGGTTTCAAGCCGGAGAAAATCCGCTTTATCCCGATGGGTTGCTGGAAATCGTAACTAAAGAGACCAATGCAGGAGATTGCTATCATCGTAGTATCTCCCGGCAGAACCAGGCCGAGTAACAACCGAAAGTTAAGATTGCGTTAAGTTTTCGCCCGGATAGGGGCTTTAGATTAAAAATGTAGCATAGACTATTGCAACTTACTAAAGCGTAGTATATATTATTTTTTAGCCGATTTCATTTGTGGATGCGCTAAAACCTCACTTACTCCTTCTTACTCACTTTTGAGAATTAAAATACAGGGTGTTTTGGTTGTGAGAATGTTAACACAATATTCTCTCTATAGAAATGTATTTCACCCTGCACAGTTTTATTCTGGATTTATAATCAAAGTTGAACATATATCAGGATTCGTAAAGCAATTGTTGAGTGCAAAATAAGAATTGTCTTAGTTTTGTCAATTCTTATTTTATCTGCTGCCCTTACAAAGAATTAGCAATCGCGCTTCGCGCCGCGTCTCCGTAGTTGCGAAGCGGCAACTGCTCCTAGAAGGAGACCCATCATGTCCCTACGCGAGCCACAATCCAGGCCCGGCAGCCAAAAAGCTGGCCCGAAGCTCAATGGAACCGAACCTGGCTACCCGGCTAATGGCAACGGTTACAATTCTGCTGACTCAAGCACAACCCTTTTCAGCACAGCGAGCTCTAAAAATGATCTGCCGGATCTTGATATACCGAGTAAAGATCCGACTTACACCCGCCGGCAGTTTCTTAAATGGGGTATTTACGGCGTAGCGGGAGCCGTTACGCTGGCTGTTGGAGTACCAACCGCCCTCTATTTTATTAACCCTGCTCTACAAAGCGCCGATTCAGGCAAGATTCTGGTAGACCTGGGAACTCCCTCTCAATTTGCAAATCAGACTACCCCTAAAGCTGTTCTCGCTGACTACAAATACACCGATACTTTCAAACCGGCGGAAGGCAGCAAACAGGTCTTTGTGCGAGCCTTAAAACCCAACGCCAGTACACCCGCCGATTTTGAAGTGCTGGACTCGACCTGCACCCACGCCGGATGCACCGTTTCTTTCGTAGCCTCTCTCAACAAGTTTAAATGCCCCTGCCACGGCAGCATCTACTCGGTTGACGGGATAAATGAAGCGGTAGCCCCCAAACCTTTGCACAAGTATTCGGTGGTCTTGAACAACGGAAAACTGGCGATCAATGTCGCCGAAGTAACTGCCTGACAGAAACATCTTTAGCGCAGGACTAGAGAGCAGAGAAGGATAAAAAGATGGCGAACCGAGTCTACGAATGGGTAGATGAGCGAACAGGCATAAAGCCTGCCCTTGACTACGTAATGTACCGGCGAATGCCCAAAAGTGTAAACTGGCTCTTCACTTTAGGTAGCGCCAGCCTGACTGTCTTTATTATTCAAGCGGTCAGCGGATGGTTTCTGGCGATGGGTTATACCCCTTCCACAGCTACCGTTACCATGCCGGATGGCTCCATCAGTAACGAAGCTTTACAGAGTTTACGCCATACTACCGGCGACTCGCTGGCAAACTTTGGCTACTGGGTGCGCGGTTTTCACCACTGGGGCGCCAACCTGATGGTTATTGTGGTACTGCTGCATATGTTGCGGGTCTTTTTCACCGGCTCATATAAGTATCCGCGCGAATTAACCTGGTTTACCGGTGTCTTTATTCTTTTAATGGTGCTGGGCTTCTCCTTTACCGGTTATCTGCTTCCCTGGGACAATCGTGCTTACTGGGCAACTCAGGTAGGTGTCAAAATCGGTGGCTCTGCCCCGATCCTGGGTGACGCAGTCGCTAACATCTTGCGTGGTGGACCTACTCTAGGAGCGGCAACCCTGACGCGCTTCTTTGCCCTGCACGTGTTGCTTTTACCGGCCTTAATAGCAGGGCTTATCGCTGTCCACATGTTCCTGATTATAAAGATCGGTATCAGCGGGATGCCTAAGTCCGCTTCCAAAGAGCAATTCAGCGGCGAGTTCTTCGAGAGCACCAGCCTGAACAGCAAGAAAGCCGGCAAGGCCTTCTTCCCCTACACTATTTTCAAAGACGCAGTAGTCTCCCTGCTCGTGGTAGGACTGATTTTGTTGGCTACTATCCTGCTGCCGGTAGATAGTTCCAACCCGGTAGACACTAATAACCCTGTCAGCACCCTGCAAAACAACGATGGCACGCCGATTATGCAAAATGGCCAGGTAGTGCAGATTCAGCCCCAGCCAGAATGGTACTTCCTCTTCCTGTTCCAGTTCCTGAAGCTTTTCCCGTCAGAGTTCAACTTCGGGTTGTTCAGTGTTTCGGGCGAGGCGGTAGGCGGTATTATCGTACCTACCATCATAATTCTGGTGTTGCTATTACTGCCTTACCTCGACCGGGGACCCAAGCGTAATCCGCTTAACCGCCCGATAACTACCCTTTCTGCGATAGTTATATTGATAGGCATGGTGGCCCTGACCCTCTTTGCGATCAATGATCTGAATAAGGCGCAGGCAGCGGGCGCTCCAGCCTCGGCAGCGGCAGCTAGTCCCCCCGCGGCAGGGGGCGGCACTACTCCGGCAGCTACAACCGCAGCGGCGGCAGGGGGCAGTGCCACCACAGCCGCAGCAGGCGGCGCGACAGGGGCCGGTGATCCTGCTGCGGGCTTGAAAGTATTCCAGTCTAACGGCTGCGCTGCCTGTCACCCCAATGGTGGTAGAGCGGCCGGAGTTGGTCCGAAACTGGCCGGCACTACCCGCGATGATGCTTACATTACAGGTAATATCCGCAACGGCAGAGGCCAGATGCCGGCCTTCTCAGCGGATCAAGTCAGCGACCAGGATATCACGAATGTGATTGCTTACATTCGCAGCCTGAAGTAAGAGCATCTCAGCTAATAATTTAAGAAGAAAGGTAGCCCTCGAAGGCTACCTTTTTTTATCCGCAATGCTAGATTGAAGTTTGCGGGTCAGGGATAGTAGAATATCTTTCCAGATAGCAAGTCCCGCCAGTTCCAACCTTTATTTTTACAATTAACTCAAAGGGAGCAAACCAATGACCCGCATTCTACTGGAAAACTGCGCCATCTTTAGCCACGAGTCGCCTGAACTGCTCGAAGATCAGCACGTGCTGATTCAAAATGACCGGATTGTCGAAGTGAGCGATAAGCCCATCAAGAGCGAGGCCGAAGTCAGGCTGAACCTGGCAGGGCGCGCCCTGCTGCCCGGTCTGACCGATGCGCATGTGCATGTTACGGCTGTCAGCGCTGACCTGGGCAGCATGTACGATCTATCGCCTACTTTGATCGCCGCCAAAACCCGTCCCATTCTGGAAGATATGCTGATGCGGGGCTTTACTACTGTGCGTGACGCCGGGGGAGCAGATTGGGGTATCGCGGAGGCAGTACGAAGCGGCCTCTTCAAAGGGCCGCGCCTGCTCTACTCGGGCCACGCTCTCAGCCAGACGGGAGGCCACGGTGATCCGCGCAGCCGCAATAACGATGGCGAGAATTGCTGCTATGCCCCTGGCATTCTAAGCCGGGTGGTAGATGGTGTGGACGCCGTGCGTAAAGCCGCCCGTGATGAGTTACGCAAGGGAGCCACCCAGCTAAAAATCATGGCTTCGGGTGGAGTGGCTTCTCCCACAGATCATATCGCCAATACCCAGTATTCGACAGATGAAGTGCGGGCAATTGTGCAAGAGGCCAGGGCTGCTCGAACCTATGTAATGGCCCACGCTTATACAGCCCGGGCTATTCGCCACGCCCTGGAGGCGGGAGTACGCTCGATTGAACACGGAAACCTGGTAGACCTGGATACGGCCCGCCTGATGGTAGAAAAAGAAGCTTTTATGGTCCCGACTCTCGTGACTTACGAGATGCTCTACCGCCTGGGCCGCCAGTTCGGAGTGCCCCAGGTCAGCCTGGATAAGCTGAGTGAGGTACGCGACTACGGCTTGCAGGCGCTCGAAATCTGCAAAAAGGTCGGGGTGAAAATCGGCCACGGCAGCGACTTGCTGGGTGAGATGCACGAACACCAGTCTTTTGAGTTTAGCATAAAAGCGGAAGTCCTGTCTCCTCACGAGGTTATTACCGCCGCTACCGCCACCAACGCCGAGCTATTCAACCTTCAGGGCGAAATCGGCGTGGTTGCTCCGGGCGCCCTGGCCGATTTGATAGTGGTAGAAGGCAACCCACTCAAAGATTTGAACTTGCTCCAGGAACAGGGCAAGCATCTTTCGCTGATTATGCAGCAGGGCAAACTGGTTAAAAATACTCTGGCTTGATCGGCCAGCAAGGCATAGTGCCAATTTTACACTTGACAAAACAGCTTTAAAGAGTATAATAAACGTAGTGATCGTTACAGTTATCACAATGATTGGAACGGTTGCTACGTTTATTCTTGGGTCGCCGGTTTTCTTTCAGTAGTAAAGGAACTGGCGCGGTAGCCTGCTGGCAGGTTTTACCGGGGTCATTGCAGCCCGGCCCGCTTGCAAGAAAGGAGTACAAATGAATATGGCAGAGAGCAAAACCCAGGAACAGGCGGTCAATCGCACCAAACTGTTGGCAGAAGTGCGTCGCCTGGTGATGGAGGAAATGCGCAAGGCCCAGGCTGAAAAGAACTGGGAGAAACTGGCGCGTTACGCTGAAGCCGCTCGCATGATCGGTTAAGCTTTTACTCCCAAATTTCTCACCGGATCGTTGCAGACCCGGCGCGAATAGCAGCGCCGCTATCTTAAACCCCCTACTTCAGATTATTTTACCCTTCTAAAAATTCCGTGATTTATTACCAAAAAGAATAGACCGACAGAACATCCCAGGAATATAACAGAGATTATTTTCAGCCCTATTCTACGTCCCTTTTCCACTTCATATAAGAAACTCCTGAGTCGAGAATACCTTACCAGTAAGCACTACTGGCTCTGCTTTTCAGGATAGCGCGAGCTAGCTGGCGTGAACAGGCCGATAAATGCCAGCGCGATACCGAGAACGCCCATTAAGACCAGCACCAGCGGCGCGCCGTAATGCTCGGCCAACCAGGTAAGAATAGCCGCCCCGAGCGGCCCGGTGACAGAGATCAACGTCCAGAAGACGGCTGTAACCCGCCCCAGTAACCGTGGGGGCGTAATTTCCTGGCGCAGGGACATGGAGGAAATACCTTTGATGCTATCGAAAAAGGTAAAGAAAGTAGCCAGGAGAGCCACTAACAGCACCGACCCGGACTGCCCAATGGCCCCAATAGTGAAACTGGCCACAAACATACCGCCCAGGAAACAGAAGCCAAAGCCAAGACGGCTGCGAATGAACCCGACTGCCAGACCTGAAAGAATTGCCCCGATACTGGAAAGGCCAAAGACCAGGCCAACGGCGTTATCATCCTGCCCCAGATCGTGTTTGAGGTGGTAAATAAAAAGATCCAGACCACCGGTAGTCAGCAGACCATAACCGCCCAGCAATAGAGTAATAGCTCGCAAAGTAGGTTGGCGCAACAAGAATTGTAGCCCGGCCAGCCATTCTTTGATAAAACTCTTACTCTCTGTAATGATATCCTCCTCATCGTGAGAGGATGTAGCGCGGTCGAATTTGATAAGTATAAGGCAAAGACAGCTAATGCCGAAAGAGAGAGCATCAATACCGATAGAGATTACCGGGCCGAACTGGGCCGAAATAAAACCGGCCAGGGCCGGGCCGGTAACAAAAGCGATGCCGAAAGTAGTTTGCAGGCGGCTATTAGCCCCGGTTAGTTGCTCACGCCGCACCAGACCGGGCACGGCAGAAATGTAGGCCACCTGAAAGCAGTTGCCAAAAAGAGCACCCACCGCAGTCACGCTATAAACCAGCCACATCTGCGACTGGCCCATAAGCCACGTTCCAAGCGGAATCAGGCTGTAAGTAAGGGCCATAGCCGCATCACAGACAATCATCAGGCGGCGCAGGTTAAGGCGGTCTACAATTACGCCGGAAACAAGGCCCGAAAGCAGGCGGCAAATTCCGCCCAGGCCAGTTACAAGACCCATCTGGGCGACTGAACCGGTAATTTGCAGCACCAGCAGCGGTAGAGCAATGATGGCAAAAGCATCGCCAAGTGCCGATAGAGTCTGGCCTGCCCAGAAGATGTTGAAATTACGATTGCGCCACAGGTTTCTCGGCCATTGACTGATTTTTACTTGCTCCGTCTCTAACTGGGCCGGTTCCTGGGCGACTTGCCTTTCCAAGCTGATATTCCTTTCGCTGATAACCCATATAGAAACGGTATTATACAGGAAAGAAACCGGCCTGTCCTATCAGGAAAGCATCAGTAAGCTTACAGGCGGAGGTGGTGGCGATAGAAAAGAGTATTCTCAGGATATTCAGGATTTTAAAACTTTATTTATCTATCCTTATGTCTCTATTATCCTGGCCATCCTGTGAATAGTCTTACAAATCGAGCAGAAGCAGGCTGGGATTTTCCAGCACTTCTTTCAGAGTAGCCATAAAAGCGCCCGCTTCCGCCCCGTCATTCAGGCGGTGGTCGAATGAGAGCGAGAGTGGCAGGATAGGCCGGGACTGTATCTGCCCCTCGCGAATCACGCAGCGTTCTTCCATCTTACCGACCGCCAGGATCGCGGCTTCGGGCGGGTTAATAATCGCCACGCCGTTGCGCCCGCCATAGCTGCCCACGTTACTGATGGTAAAAGTGCTGCCGCTCAATTCGGAGGTCTTCAGGCTGCGGGTGCGCCCTCCTTCGGCCAGGCGGCTAATTTCCGCCGCCATTTCAAAGAGGGTCAGGCGCTCGGCCTGCCGGAGTACCGGAACCAGCAAGCCATCCGGCGTAGCGGTAGCCAGTCCAATATGATAGTACTTTTTGTAGATAACCTCGCGAGTTTCTTCATTGAGGCTGGCGTTAAAAGCGGGATGCTGCTTGAGGGTTTGCACCACCGCTTTGACGATCAGCGGCAAATAAGTCAGGCGCGTACCGCGCTTCTCAGAAGCAGGCAGCAGCTTCTGGCGCAAGGCCACCAGTTCAGTGCCGTCAATTTCCTCAAAAGCCACCGCATGAGGGATAGTTCGCCACGATAACTCCATACGCTCGGCTATGCGCCGTCGCAGGCCCAGCAAGGGCTTGCGTTCTTCCGCCGGGGACGCCTCTTCGGGTAACTGTATTAGCTTATCTTTAACATGGCCGTTGGTCCCTTCAGGTTGGGAATGACCGTTAGAAGGCGCAGGTGTGGATGTTACGGCTTCAGTAACAGGCGCGGAGTGGCGTAGAGAGGCAAAAGCCTCGACATCCTTGAGCAGAATCCGCCCGTCAGGGCTGCTGGGCTTTACCTGGCTGATGTCCACCTCCAGTTCCACCGCGCGACGCCGTACCGCCGGGGCAGCCCTAACCAGGCGCGGATTAGCAGGAGGATTACTCGTGACAGGTGCCGCAGACCTACTGACAGCGGCGGCAGGCGTAGCCGCTACCGTGGCAGCTTCTCTGGCCGAGTCTGCGGTTTCAAAACTTACCAGCAGATCGCCGACATGAGCGATCTTGCCGACCGGAGCGTAGATGTTCTGGACTTTCCCGGCCACCGGGGCGGGAATTTGCACTACCGCTTTATCGGTCTGGATTTCGAGCATGGGCTGGTCCAGTTTCACGCTCTCACCCGGCGTTACCAGCCAGCGCAGAATTTCGGCCTCATGCATACCTTCGCCAACATCGGGCAACTTGAACTCAAACATGACTAGTCCTCAAGAGTTTGTAAAATGGCGCGGCGTACTCGCTCGACATCCGGCAAATAATGATCTTCAAGGCCGGGGAAGGGGAAAGGCGTATCGTAGCCCGTCACCCGCGCTACAGGCTTGAGTAGAGAGTAAAGGCAATTCTCATTGATAATGGCGATGAGTTCGGCTGCCACTCCTCCGGCGGCAGGCGCTTCCGAGACAACTACCGCCCGGCCCGTTTTAGTGACCGAAGCGCAAACCGTCTCCTCGTCCAGCGGCCAGATGGTACGCAGATCTATTATCTCAATTGTTGCGCCCGTTTCCTGCTGGACCTGCCGGGCGGCTTCCTGGGCCAGTGGTACCATCGCGCCGTAGGCAATCAGGCTCAGGTCGCTGCCCTCCTGCAAAGTAGCCGCCTGCCCCAGCGGTAGCACATAACGCTCGGCGGGGACCTCCTGCTTGAAAGAGCGGTAGAGCTTGATATTTTCGAGGAAAATCACCGGGTCGGGATCTTCAATCGAGGCTGCCAGCAGACCTTTAGCATCGTAGGGGTTGGAAGGCAGGACAACTTTCAGGCCGGGAGTTTGTAGAAAGACCCCTTCCAGGCTATCGGAGTGCATTTCAGGTGTTCTTACGCCGCCGCCATAAGGGGCGCGAATAACCATCGGGCAGCTATATAGTCCGCCGCTGCGGTAGCGCATGCGAGCGGCCTGTGAAACCAGTTGATTCATAGCCACGTACATAAACCCGGCAAACTGGATTTCCGGTACAGGCCGCAGCCCGTTAATAGCCAGGCCAATGCTCGTGCCGATAATACCCGACTCGGCCAGGGGCGTATCAAAGACCCTTCGTTCGCCAAAGCGCTCCTGCAAGCCTTCCGTAACCCGGAAAACACCACCATTCTTGCCGATATCCTCGCCCAGCAGAACCACTCGCTCATCGCGTTCCATTTCGAGCGCCAATCCCTGGTTGATCGCCTGGATAATATTGAGTTTGGTGATAGTCATTGTCATAGCGATTACCTGCCCTCCGCGTTCAAACTGGTCTGCTGTCTGAAAGCCTGGCGCTGACGCTGTAAGCGGGGCGTCAGCTCTTCGTAGACATTATCGAAGAAGCCTTCCGGCTGAGGTAGCGGGTAATTATAGGCGTAGGTCTGCTGCGCGTTAACCTCCTGCTCCTCCTCTTCTATGAGGCGCTTATCGTCGGCTTCATCCAGCGCTCCCTGCGCCATCAGGTAGTGGCGCAGGCGCAAAACCGGGTCGCGAGGTTGCCAGTAGTCCAGTTCGGCCTGCGGGCGATAGCGAGTGGGATCATCAGCGGTAGTATGCGCCCCCAGTCGGTAGGTGATAGTTTCAACCAGAGTCGGGCCTTCTCCCGCCCTGGCTCGATCCACGGCCTCCTTCATGACCTCGTAGACTGCCAGCACATCATTGCCGTCTACCAGGCGAGCGGGGATACCAAAACCTTTGCCACGGTGAGCCAGCCATTCCGCAGCGCTTTGCTTCGAGCGCGGAGTACTGATAGCCCAGCCATTATTCACCACCACCATCACCACGGGAGCCTTATAGACTCCGGCAAAGTTGAGGGCTTCGTTAAAATCACCTTCACTGGTCGCACCATCGCCTACCCCTGCCACCGTCACGGCTTTTTCGCCTTTAATCTGGGAAGCCATAGCCAGTCCTACGCCGTGCAAAGTCTGGGTCGCCAGCACGATTTGATAGGGCAGGCAGCGCGCATCCGGGCCAACCAGTTCGGGAGGGGCCGCAACGCCGCGCATGGTATAGAAAAGGGCGGCCAGTGGGTAGCCTTTGACCAGGTAAGCCCCGGCGTCGCGGTAAGACCCGACCATCCAGTCCTGCGGTTGGAGCGGCGCGGCCATGCCTATAGCGGTTGCTTCCTGCCCGACCAGCGGGCCCCAGGTCGTGGCACGTCCCTGGCGCTGCAAAGCGACTACCTTATCGGAATAAAAGCGGATGCGGTACATCCAGCGATACCATTCCAGCAGCCGGGTTAAATCAACTCCTTCCGGCATAGGCCCTTGCAGGTTGCCGTGCATATCCATCAACTGGTAAGGTGTTTCCTGCTCAACCATGTGCGTGAACATCCTTCCCTCTCTGCTTCAATGATTGTATTGACTTACAGATTCCTCTTGAAAAAGCTTAAAAGACGGGAGCGAACAGGCGCATTATAGCATTACCGGCTTAAAATCCGCGAAAAAAGTTCAGTGTGCGGCAAATATAGCAGCACAAACAAAAACTACCTCACTCGGAGGTAGTTTTCGAATATGCAACCGGTTAAGCTTTACATTGAATACAGGAATTTTTGGAAAACACGTCCAAAAGCATCTGCTATGGCGTCAGCACCATCGTTAGTAATACGGTAGCCATCGGTAGTGGAAACCCACTGAGGATTACCTTTCCAGTTAAGCGCAGATAAATCGGCAATGTATACCTTACCGGGGTACTTGGCTGCCACTCTGGCAATTACATTATTGTAACCGTTTTGGACCGTCCTTATCTGTGCGTCATTGAAACAGGGCTTAAAGAACCTGAAGGCCAGCAGGTCTGGGACATTGCCAATTATAACCTTACGATTGGCATATCTTTCCGACCCATCAGCTGCCAGGCTGGGATCTTTCAAGCTAATATTAACAACATTGCCAACAATAGTATCGAGATTTGACTCATAAGCTCTAAGATATACTTCAAGCGGTGTATCAGGGTCCAACATTGCCATCGTCACATCGTTCATAACCTTCCACATAAGTGTTAAGTTAACGCCTGATGTACGATAGGTTGGTAACGTTGAAGTTACATCTGAAATAAAGACAGAACTAAGGGTTATAGTATCGCGAGTCTGTAACTTACGAGCAATCGTAGGCGTCCAGGTTGGCGCTGGCGAAGGCGGAATTGGCCTTGGCGTGGCGGTAGGTGGTTCAGTCGGTGCCGGAGTTAAACCGGTGAAAACGTCAGGTGTATTAAACGGCAAAGGTGTTGCGGTCGGTACAGGCGTATTAGTCGGTATAGGCGTAAACGTAGGCGCCGGAATTCGAACCGTATTGATTCGATCATTCTGTAGCCAGAGTAATTGGAACTCCTTAAACCACTGGTCTGGGTTTGCAAGACCTAAATATGAGATAGCAGTAGGTGCGGCGGTTACTGCTGGAACGCTAGGTGATACTGGCGTAACAGACGCAGTAGGAGTAGGCGCAGAAAAGGTTCTGCCACTTACTGCGGCTAAACACTGTGTAGTAAAATTAGGTGGAGGAACATAATCGACCCTATTGTAACCCACCTCAGTAATAGGTGTTTCAACTACACCTAGTATATTTATGATGGCCGGAGCGTAAGGCGTTGCACTGGGTATAGGTCTGGAAGTCGGGACCGGCGTAGAGGTCGGAGCCGAAGTAAAAGGCACCTGGAAGAAATTCTCAGTTGGCGGCAGCGGCGGGTTCGGCGGAGTAGCCGTAGGCAGCACAATCGGAATTTCGGTCGGGGTAGGAGTAGCCACCGGAGTGCTGGTAGGCGCGACAGTCGGTGTCTCTGTGGGCAGAGGACCGGGCGCGACACTCGGAGCAGCGGTGGGAGTAGCAGCGTCTCCGCATCCGGTAGTAACAACTAAAAAGACGGCCACCGTCGCCCAGATTAGAAAACGGTGAGCCAGCGCTTGAGGCGATTGCGTTTTGCCAGACATTCCCATAACTCCTGTTAGGATTTTATTTTCGGAGATTCCTACACGAACACGCGCAACTGCTATTTTTTATTATTATACAAATATGTCAAGTATATATGTCAAGTAATCTAACCCTCATTATATGCGCAATATGTCAAGTTGAAAAGGGGTAATTTTGGCTAATTCTTAAAAATAGCTAAAATTGGCTGTTATAGGACGGGTTTGTGTTATAATTTAGTCTGATTTTAACACTTTTGGACACGATGGGAGAGGTGAAGATGGCCGGTCCATTAATCCTGGTCATAGATGATGAAGCGAATATTGCAGATTTAGCCAGGATGTACCTGACCAAAGAGGGCTACGAAGTAATAACAACCCAGGATGGACTGGATGGTTTGCGCCTTTTCCATAACCGCCAACCGACCCTGATTGTGCTCGATCTGATGCTGCCGGGGGTAGACGGCCTGGAAATTTGCCGCCAGGTGCGGCGGGAAAGCAATATTCCGATCATTATGCTGACCGCCCGGGGAGATGATATTGACCGGATTGTAGGCCTGGAACTGGGCGCGGACGATTACTTGACCAAACCTTTCAACCCACGTGAACTGGTGGCGCGTGTGAAAGCCGTGCTCCGCCGCTATAACCCAAACGCCCCTCTCGACGGTGAACGAACCGAAGCCAGCAAAGACCGCATTACCGTAGGCGATGTAACGGTTGATCTCAAGCAGCGCACTGTGACTATCGGGGAGCGCCAGGTGGAATTACGCGCCAAAGAGTTTGATTTGCTCGCTACTTTTGCCCAGAGTCCCAATGTGGTTTTTGACCGCGAAAAATTGCTCAACCTGGTGTGGGGTTATGAATTTTACGGAGATAGCCGTACCATTGATGTACACGTGACCCACCTGCGCGAAAAGCTGGAGGGCAGCAAGGTTAAAATTCAGACGGTCTGGGGTGTCGGTTATAAACTGGTCGCTACCTTATGAGGCCGGGCAGTCAAATATTTATCCCCTGTGATAGATAATAAACTTTCAAAATCAGTTTTGCTTGCCAGGACCACCCCCCCTCATTTTCTGTGGAAGTGGGGCTGGATAGGGCCGCTAATGGCCTGCCTGGTGTTCCTCCCGGCCCTGGCTGCGGCGTTCAGCGGCGAAGATTTTGTCTTTATCAATTTTGTCGCCTCCGGCAACGCTTTTTACAAAACCTCTCAGGCGCTTTTCTACCGGCCCCTGCCCAACCTCTTCTGGCAACTCGACTATTCCCTCTGGGGCTTGCATGCTCCCGGCTATCACCTGACAAACCTGCTTTTGCACGCCTTTAACAGCCTGCTGGTCTATTTGCTGGCTCGCCGCCTGAGCGGCAGCATGGTCAGCGCTCTGCTTGCGGCCACGCTGTTCGCCCTACAACCCATCCATGTCGAGCCGATGGTATGGCTGGCGGGCAGACCTGACCTGCTGGCAACCGCTGCTTTCCTTCTGTGCTTGCTAGTTATGTTAAGTTATTACAGGCGAGAAAGCCGGAATGCTGGCAGCTACATAGCCGGGTTGGCCTGCTTTACCCTGGGACTGTTTTGTAAAGAGTCGGTTATAGGGCTTCCGGCACTGCTTTTGCTGCTGGCAGTGCTATACAGAAAGCCCCGTACAGCTAAAAGCTGGCTGGCGCTCGGCCTGGAACTGCTACCCTTCCTGCTGGCGATAGCCTTTTTTGTGGCCGTCAGGCTGGCGGCGATTGGCACGCTGGGCGGCTACCAGGGCAGCGACCAGAACTTTTTGTATGTTTTCTGGAACGCTAGCCTGGGGTTATGGCTACCGCTGCTCTTCCCTCTGCATACCGGCAGCGCGGGCCCGCTTCTGAGCCTGGGATTGGGATTCGCGCTGCTACTGGTTTATGCAGGGCTGATGCTGTCGATATGGCGCAGCCGAAGCGGACTGCCGGGACGACCGCTATTAATCGCCCTGGGGATGATGTGGACCGGTATTCTTCCGGCCCTGGCGATTGCCCCGGTATCACCCGACCTGGAACAATCAAGAATTTTATATTTGCCTTCGGCGGGCTTTTGCCTGCTGGTAGCTTTGCTGTTCAGTAGAATTTTCAGTACCGGGGTAAAAGCTTACCCTAAACTGAACACCCTAACTCTCACAATCCTGCTGGTTTGCTACGTTGTGGGAATTCTGGTAGCAATACAACCCTGGCTTCAGGCCGGAAAGATAACTTCGCAGACTTTAGCTGCCCTTACCACCAGCGGCTTACCTCTAAAGGCCGGCGATACCATTTACTATGAGGGCCTGCCGGACAATTACAAAGGCGCTTTTATCTGGCGTAACGGCATAGACCCGGCTACCAGGCTTTACACCAATCCGAGCATTAGCGGCTTTAACCACACCGATGATGTAATCGTCGATTATCCCCGCACCGATCAGGGTAATATCTGGTTTTTACGCTTTGCCCAAAAGCCGGGTCAGGATGGAAACGATTATAACCTGGTGCCCGTTTTCAGCTATAACGTGGCTAACCCGGGCGCGGAAAATCCGCTTCCCTTACCAGTGACCCGCGAAGATTGGAACCTGGCTGACTGCGGAAAAAACGCCTGGCAATGGGAAATGACTGTCGGTAAGGCTGAGTGTGAAAGCGGTAAGGGAGTTCAGTCCGGTAGCGGTTGGCAAAAGACCGATTTAGCTCTCAACAGTCCCGCGCTAACCGCGCCTGTCCCCGGCAAGGGTGCCTACCTGGAACTTACCCTTTACATAGATTATGATTTTCAGCAGCCGCGCACCTTGAGCGAGCTTTCCCTGACCGATGCGCAGGGTCACGAGTTGTTTCGCCAGCCACTCGATCTCGCGGCGGATGGCAAAAATCATCTTTATCGCCTTTTCATTCCACCTCTGGTAGGGATGCAGGGACAGGTTCAAGTCCACCTAAACCTTAACAGGTATCGCAGCAACATTTTTTGGCAGAAAATCGCCTGGGTTATAGAACTAGGTTAGAAAACAAGTAGAGAGAAGTTTTTAAAATGCCCTTAGAGATAGCCGAACTGGAAAGATTGAACTCCCTGCGCCAGCGTCGCCCGTTGCTGGATTTAACCGATGACGAATTGCTGGAATTATTCAGGCTGGAAGATAAACTTGCGCCTAATCCCTACGGGCAGGTTGTGGCAGTGCTTTCAACCTTTCCGCCCTACCTGGCAGCGCGCCCTCATCTTATCCCGGCTTTTATCGAAGCGCTCTACCGGGCAGCCAAAGCTGCGCATCGCGGCCTGAGCAGCCAGGACGACCTGCGAGAATACCTGGAGTCCAAAAGTCAGGTGGATAATGACCTGTCAGCCGCTTTAAAACTTCACTTCGAGGAATTTGAACGGGCAATTGCCCGGATAAAGCCATAGCCAAAGAGCGGCAAACCTAACGCATACCACTGCGGGCCAGGTCCACTCCAGGCGCTATCAAAAGTGGTCGGGTACATAAAACCGAGTATAAATACTGCCAGTCCGAGCAAGCCTAGCCAGATAGGCCAGCGCCGCCAGCGGCTGAGCACCACTCCCAGCATTAAAAGCAACAAAAAACCCCAGATCCACCAGAAGACTGCCCTGGCATGCCAGATAATATAATCGGGATTATTGTAGGTGGCCGATTTGGAAGCTTCGTAACAGTAGGCGCCGAACTCGCTCAGGGCAGCCGTTATAACCAGGATTAAGGCTACTCTCCGGAGACGGCCTTTCAGACAGCGATTAATGACAAAAAGGGCAGTGGTGAGACAGGCTAAAGTCCAGAGCGGCCAGTAGAGGAAAGCCGACCACTTGGCGCTGAGCGATAGAAGTTCGCCAGCAGAGAGCCACGCCGCCGGGTCAAAACCGCTCTCGCGCCCCGCGCCCCGGTTCAGCCAGTAATCGAGTCCGGCAGTGACAGCGATAGCCAGCAAAAAAGGAAAGGCTTTCCGTTCTCGCCACCCTATCAGTCCCATAAGCAGGGCTGCTAGCAGCAATGGGCCACTTTTTTCCAACCAGCGCCCCCAGCTTAATGGCTCTACCTGCACCTGAATCGCGGTAAGCTCACGGCCTAACTCATAAATCAGCCGGATTTTGGCGCCTGCCTCGCCCTGCTGCGCAGTAACCTCATGCAATTTATCTATCCGGTCGCTCCGGGCTACACCTACCACGCGGTCTTCGGAGTGCAATCCGGCCGCAGCGGCAGGCGTTTGAGCATCGGTGAAAATATTGGTAGTGTAGAAAGGGGCATAAAAAAAGCCTGGCCAGTAGCGCGGCCCGCTCATAAAACCCATCAGCGGCAAAAGCGTCAGCAAAAAAGATAAGCCAAAAATGGCAACCAGCCCGCGGAACAGGTTAGCGGCTAAAGGAGTTCTTACAGGCTTTGCCTGGCGTGAGGAACTGGAATTACTCAAATCTGACATGCATCAGGAACAAAGATGAGGTTTAACGGCGCAAACGAGTGCGCACTACGGGAATTACTACGGCCAGCACCAGTCCCAGGAAGATAATCCCCAGGAAGACCGGCACAATCGGAATACTGCTGGTAGAGGAACTACTCCCGCCGGCAGGCGCTGGCGTCGGCGTGGGTTGTGGAGTGGGTGTAGGCGGAACCGGAGTCGGCGTGGCAGCAGGGGTAGCGGCAGCGGTAGCCTGAGCCACCGGAGCATCAAGTCTTGTCCCCTGGCCCTGCGAAGAAACAAAACCAGCCCGCGCCGTAGAGGCTGCCGGGCTGATCAGTACTATTCCTAATCCGATAATGGAGGCTGCTAACGCTAGAAAGCAGAGTTTCAAAGTAGATCGCCGGAACATCAGCTATGACTTCGGAGTAATCTGCACTGGTTTCAGGACCAGGGCCTGCAAATCGTTCAGGGCATCTTCTTCTTTGGCGTTAGCGTCACGCAGGGCTGGCAGACCATCAAAGGCCGCCTTCCAGCGGTCCTGGTTCTTCTGCTCAACAGCGTCTTTCAAACGGGCGTAATAGCGCTGCCGTTCTTCCAGTTTCGTCTTGATGGCAGCATAATGAGCTTCCGCCCCGGCGGGCACGCTATCTTGCATGGCGTAAACGGTAGTCAGGTCATCCTCAACCTGCTTCAGGATACGCTCGGTGTTACTCAGGAAGCGCTTGCTGTTATTAGGCTCAAGTCGGTCCTGAAATTCACCTACGGTTGGCAGGCCACCTACCCCTAACTCGAACTCTTTCTCGTAGCGGTCAAGCGTTTTATCGAGATTGAACATAGAGTCGTAATAAACCTTGAGAGCGGGGGGCGCCACCGGAACCTTATTATTCTGTGCTTTCCAGTAATTCAAGCCAAAGAGGAAAGCGATACCAAACACTACAATCAGGAAGGCTACCGGGATACGCGCTTTGCTGCGCGAAAAACGGTAGAGTGCGGCGTTAAAGCGATCCCAGACCCACCAGACCGGTCCTTTAGGAGCGCCAGGATGAGCTTGAAACCGGGAAGCGGCCTGCTGGCTGCGATAAAGGCCACTGGGTATGTAAAGGACTTTAGCGCATTGTCCACACTTCTGTATGCGGCCCCTGCGTGCCTGTTCGTCGGGGGTGGAGTACCCGCAGCTATTACATTCGATGACCCCTCGTTCAAAACCGGGCCAGGGAGCAGCAGCACCGGGAACCAGATAAGCTCGTGTTACATCTAAACCGCAGGCCGTACAACGCTTGAGGCCACCAGGGAACTGGTTACCACAGCGTGGGCATTCCTGTTCTGGTAGACGTTTAGGAAGGCGTACTGGTTGATCGAAGTCATCTAAATCATCGTAAACAGGGTAATTATAGTTTCTAATGGCTTTACTCTCGCTGCAATCTTATTTGATGTCTCGCTTTCCCTCTAACTGCCGGGAAAGCCTTTCAAAGCAGTAAATAGTTCTCCATTTCCTTGTGGGTCTAATATAATCGGACTCAAGTGCTTTGTCAACTTGTGAGTCTAGACACAATCAAAAAAAGTTGCCTAAAAGAATGAATTTTGTGTGAATTTTTAGTGAAGAAAGCGTTAAGGTAAGCGTTTTCGGACATGTTTTCTACTTTTTGGCGCAACTTTTTGGTCAATCATACCGCTAATCTATTGAGAGCGGCCGGTCAATCGGGGTACTGAGTGCGACAGTGGTGCGAGTATTCGCTACCCCATCAATCCGGCGCAGGCGCGTGGTCAGTTCCTGTAGTTCCAGGGGAGTGCTTACTCGCGCTTTCAAAATAAAAGATTCTTCACCAGCCACTACGTGGCACTCCTCAATACTGGTTTCCTCTCGAATATGCTCGACTATGTCATTTTCATCGGCGTAGCGTGGCCCACCTTCGAGGGTTACGCTGATAAAAGCGGTCAGATCTTTACCGAGCTTACCGGCATCCACACAGGCGCTATAGCCCTGGATAATCCCACGCGCTTCCAGTTTCTTAACTCGCTCAAACACCGAAGGGGCTTTAATACCGACCTGCTCAGCAATCGCCGCGTGGGAGGCTTTACCATCGGAGAGCAGGATACGCAAAATTGTGCGATCAATATCGTCTAACATGCTACTTCCTTGAAATTCAACTTTTGCAGGGCAGTTCCAGAATAGTCTGGGCCAGAATCTGGCTGTTGTGCCGCAATATGGCCTTGCCGGTGCATAAAGAACCGGTTACTACCGGATTACGCACGTATTTGTTGGCAGTATCAATATCAGACTGCACCGGGTACTTGTGTTCGGTTTCATACATGCGGCGGGCCAGTTCGCTCACCGGGCCGGTATTGACGATGGCATAATCGAGCATATCCTTTTCATCCAGGTATTCAGCAATTTTCTGGATAAAATCAGAAGCTTTGTAACCATCAGTTTCAGCCGGGTCGGTCACCAGGTTGCAGACGTAAATTTTAGTAGCCCGCGATTCGGCCAGCGCATCCGAGACACCTTCCACCAGGAAGTTAGGCAGGATACTGGTAAAAAGGCTGCCGGGACCAATCACGATTTTGTCAGCGCTGCGAATGGCATCGGCCGCCGGGCGGAAGATCTGGGCACGCCTGGAGAGCGTGATATATTCGATTTTGCGGTCAAGATCCTGGGTACGCAGGTCAATATTGGTTTCACCAAAAACTTCCCGCCCATCCGACAGGCGCGCAACAAGTTCAACATTATTAAGGGTAACCGGCAGAACTCGTCCTTCCAGGTTAAGCAGCCAGG
The DNA here is from genome assembly GCA_036261665.1 of Chloroflexia bacterium. Taxonomy (GTDB): domain Bacteria; phylum Chloroflexota; class Chloroflexia; order Chloroheliales; family Chloroheliaceae; genus 54-19. The sequence goes on along the minus strand of DATAKM010000091.1, from coordinate 13,180 downwards.
CAAGGGCATCAATCCCGAAGGAGGTGCCGCCTTCCCAGTCATAAGCCGCCGTCAGGAGCAGGTTCCCCAGCGAATGGCCTTTCAAGCCTTCGCCTTTTTGAAAGCGATAGTTCAGGAAATCGCGCCATTTTGTGCTGCGCCCATCGTCCGGCAGAAGTTCGGAAATGCACTTTAGAATATCGCCGGGCGGTAATACCCCTTGCTCACTACGCAGCTTACCGCTGCTGCCCCCGCTGTCCATCATGGAGACGATAGCCGTAACATTGGCCACCCGCTTGAGAGCGCTAAGAACGGTGGAGACACCCGTACCGCCGCCTATCACAACAATATTAGGCCGGTCTTTTCTGGAATGTTTTCTACTTCCCGTTTCGCTGTGATTATCCTGTAGCATAGCCCTGGAGATCCTTACTCCCTTGCTGGGTTAATTGTTAGCACCGGGTAACATGACCCGGCCACACCTATACTTATTATCACTAATCAGAATTTTCACCTATTTTTATTAGGCTAATTAAGCCAATTATAATCTGGAAAAAGCGTAAGGGCAAATCATAGGCCAGGATAGGCTAAATCCGACCCATGCGAGGCACTCTCACATTTGTTATAATAGTTGGGTTGATATCAGACAGAAATAGAGGAGAAATTGTTCAGTGGCTAAAGTCTATCCCTGCGGTGAATTACGACTTGAACAGGCCCAATCCGGTGAAGAAATTACAGTACGCGGTTGGGTGAACAACCGCCGTGACCTCGGAGGCCTTATTTTTATTATGCTGCGCGACCGCAGCGGCTTACTTCAAATTGTAATTGACCCCCGCGACAACCCGGAAGCCCACGCCAAAGCCAGCGATGTGCGCAACGAATATGTTTTGAAAGTTACCGGCAAACTGCGCCAGCGGCCCGAAGGCACAACCAATGATAAACTGCCAACCGGGCAGGTAGAACTGGTACCGTCCAGCTTTGAAATTCTTAACCCGGCCAAACCGTTACCCTTCCAGGTAAATGATAATTCGGAAGTAGATGAATTACAGCGCCTGAGATACCGCTATCTGGACCTGCGCCGTCCCGAAATGCAAAACACCATGATCATGCGCCATAAAATCATCAAATACATGCGTGACTACCTGGATGCGCGCGGCTTCCTTGAAATTGAAACTCCCATCCTGATGAAAAGTACGCCTGAAGGCGCTCGCGACTACCTTGTACCCAGCCGCGTTCATCCCGGCGAGTTTTACGCCCTGCCGCAATCGCCCCAGCAGTTAAAGCAAATGCTGATGGTAGCCGGTATGGAAAAATACTTCCAGATCGCTCGTTGTTTCCGTGATGAAGATTTGCGAGCGGATCGTCAGCCCGAATTTACTCAGCTCGACCTCGAAATGAGCTTTATTGAGCAAGAAGATATTCTTCAGCTCATGGAAGGTTTGTATATTGGGCTGGTAGAAGAGGTAGCGGTAGGCAAGAAACTGATGACCAAACCTTTCCCGCGCTTCACCTACGACGATGCTATGGCTCGCTACGGTTCGGACAAACCTGACATCCGCTTCGGTATGGAACTGACTGACATCAGCGACCTGGTAAAAGATAGCGAGTTCAAGGTCTTCAGTGGAGCGATTGCCGCTGGCGGGCAGGTAAAAGGCCTGCGCCTGCCCGGTTGCGCCGGCTATACTCGTCGCGAACTGGACGGCCTGGTAGACTTCGTGAAGCAGTTTGGCGCTAAAGGCCTGGCTTACCTGCAACTCGATAGCGATAATGGTCAAATTACCAGCAAATCACCGGCTGCCAAGTTCTTTACCCCCGAACAGTTGAGTGCAATCGCCGGGCGCTTCGGTGAGGAAACCGGCGCTGGCGACCTGCTGGTCTTTGTGGCGGACAAACCGGCCGTGGTAGCCAATACCCTGGGCCGCCTGCGCAACGAAATGGCCAGGCGCCTGCAACTGGTTGACGAATCCATCCTGGCCTTTTGCTGGGTGGTAGACTTCCCGCTGGTAGAGTGGAACGAGGATGAGAATCGCTGGGACGCCGTACACCATCCCTTTACCGCTCCCAAACCGGAGCATATTGGCCTTATGGATACCGACCCTGGCGCGGTCAAAGCCAACGCTTACGACCTTGTGTGCAACGGCTATGAAGCCGGTGGCGGCTCGATCCGTATCCACCGCCGCGACATTCAGACTAAACTCTTTGAGCTGCTGAACTACAGCCCGGAAGACTCTTACGCTCGGTTCGGCCACATGCTGAACGCCTTCGAGTATGGCGCCCCGCCGCATGGTGGTATTGCTACCGGTATTGACCGCACCGTGATGCTGCTGACCGGAGAAGACAATATTCGTAACGTGATTGCCTTCCCCAAGACACAGAGCGCCACGGACGAAATGACCCAGGCGCCTTCCCCGGTAGACGACCGGCAACTGTCCGATTTGCACATTCGGGTAGTGCTGCCTGAAAAAGACAAAGAGAAAAAGTAGTCTTGTGACAAAAAGGGGCTGGCTGGACTGTTTGAGTATGGGCCAGCCCTGCTAATTTCTAGAACTTATACCTTAAATTCGGAAAATGAATACCTTAAAACTGATTCTGTTACGGCACGGACGTACCGCTCATAATTTCGGCTTGCGCCTGACCGGTTGGGGCGACCCTGACCTGGACGAACTGGGCCGCGAACAGGCCGAAGCTGCCGCACAAAGGTTGGTCCAGGAATTTGATATAGAAACGATCTATTCCAGCCCCTTGAAACGCGCTCGTCAGACCGCCGAACCGCTGGTGCGCCTGACCGGGCACAACCCGCATATCCGGGATGGCTTGAAAGAACTGAACTTCGGTGAGGTGGAAGGCCTGACCATGGAAGAAATTCGGGAGAAGCATCCTCAACTCTTTGTAAATAATCCCCGCATGGATGACCCGGATTTCACCTGGCCGGGTGGCGAAAGCCGTTTAGTTTTTCATACTCGCGTAGATAAAGCCATGTGGGAAATCATCAAGCATGAAGCCGGTAAGCATAAAACGGTCGCGGTAGTAGCGCACGGCGGTTCGATTGCCGGGTTTGTGGCGGAGCTAAAAACCGGTAAACCGTTTGTATGGCGCGATTTCTTGCTGGATAACTGCCAGCACTACGTGGTGGATGTTCACTTCGAGCAACTTCCGTTGGAACGCGAAGAAGTTAAGCTTGAAGTAGCTTATACCGGTAGACTGGTGCCGCTTGCGCCGGATAAATAATTTGTTATGCTAAGTCCCGAATAGTCCCAGGCTGATAGGAGAAGACATGAGCATGTCCAACGAGGAGTTGTTGCAGGCTTTGAACGGCACTATGAAGGTGGGCACAATATGGGAAGCCCTTGATATTAATCTGGTGAAAGCCGAACCGGACCATGTTATCGCCACAATGCCGGTCGGACCGGCCACTCGCCAACCCGCCGGTTTTTTACATGGTGGGGCCTCGGTAGTGCTAGCCGAATCACTGGCCTCGCTGGGAACCGCCCTGAATACCGATACCAGTAAAAAGATGGTCTTTGGGATTGAAATCAACGCCAACCATGTGCGAGCACGCCGGGAAGGCGTTGTGACGGGCGAAGCGACTATACTCTACAAGGGCCGCACCAATATGGTCTGGGATATCAAGATTCGGGACGAGGAAGGCAAGCTGGTCTGCGTTTCGCGCTGCACAGTAGGTATTGTGGACCGGGCACCCAGCGAGGAAGAAAGAGTTAGTCTACCGAACGGCAGCAATGAACAGTAAGATTTAACAGGGTTTAGAGGGTAAGAAACGCTAAGATATTAAAGGGGGATACTTCTATGGCCGACCGCAACATTTACGCGCTGATTGATATTGCGCCGGAGACTCAGGCGTACGCCCTGGCGCGGTATAGCCGCTCGGCGGCTTCATTACGTGAAAGTGTTGCCTGGATTACCGGCCAGAAAGCGGCAGACTTCCTCGAAACTTTCTACTTTGCCTACGGTCATAAAAGCATCGCCGATATGGCTCATATTACCCTGGCCCTGGAGAATATCTCCGTGCTGGCAGCAGTCTTGATTGAGGACGAACCGCTCTGGGACGGCCAGGAACGCTCGACTCGTTACCAGGACTTCACCAAGTCTCGTTATGTTACCCCGCCCGAACTGGCCGCCACGCCTGATGTAGAAGCTCGTTACACCGCCGCCGCCGATAATCTCTTTACCACCTATACTGCCCTGACTAAAGATCTTTTCGGCGTGCTATCCGAAGCATTACCCCGCCCTGAGGATATGGAACCGGGCGCATACAAACGCACTCTCAACGCCCGTATCTTGGATGTCACCCGCACTCTGCTACCCTATGCTACCCGTACGAGCGTCGGACAGATTACCAGCGCCAGGGTGCTGGAACGCCAGTTAGCCCGCCTCTTGGCCAGTCCTTATGAAGAAGTCCGCCTGATCGCGGCAGAGATGAAAGAGGCTTGCAAACGCCCTGCTTTCAGCCCTATAGCGGTTCGCATGCAGGCGACCCTTGAAACACAACTGGCTGCCCATCCCGAAGCGGCAGAGGCTTTGCAGGCCCTGGCAGCGGTAGTTGAACCAGCCGAACCGGGCGCAACCCTGGTAAAGTACGCCGAACCTTCCGGCCAGGAAGAGCGCGCCCGCGAGGCTCTTGCGCCGGTAGTGCGGCAGTATCTAGGCCAGTTAGAACCGGATAACAGCGCTTCTGTCCAACTGGTAGAAAATGACCCGCCCCTGCTCGAAGCGGTCATAACCCTGCTCTACCGCCACAGCCACCTTTCTTATCGTCAGGTGCAGACGGTAGTCCGTAACATGTCGCACAGCGAAGTTACCGAAATCTACGATCTGGCGCAAGGAGCACGAGGCCACCATGATGACTGGTTGCGGGAGCAGCGCAGCGGCTACGGGCGCATCTTTGATGTGCTGCTGGACGCTAAAGCCATGCAGGATTTCTTCCGCCACCGCCGCTGTGTACAGGTCCGGCAGGATATCACCTCCCTGCATGGTTTTGTAGAGGGCGCGGAGTGGTTTGCCCTCGGTCTGCCAGACTCAGCAGCGCGGGTGGCCGTTGAGTCCGGCCTGGCTAACCGCTACGACCAGACCTTACGCGAGACTGCCGGGGAAGTCGAAAGCCTGGCCCCGCAATCGTCTGTAGCGGCAGATTACCTCTTACCGCTGGGCTACAAGCGCCGGGCGCTATTCAAAATGGACGATGCCCAGGCGGCTTATGTCATCGAGACTCGTTCCGGCGTAAACGGCCATTTCGCCTACCGCCAGGCGGCCTACCAGATGTGGCAGGAACTAAACCGCGTGCAGCCCGAAATTGCTCGCTGGATACGGGTTACTCCATTTGAAAAGGTGGACTTCCTTAACCGCTAGGAAAGGCCTGTTTCAATGCCAGAGAACGAATTAACGGTAGAAAAGTATCCTGACCCGAGAGACCTTGAGTTTCTGGAAAATCAGCTTAATAGTTACAATATCGCAAAAACCGGGATTGATTTCGGCGGAGAGCTGGCTATTTTCGTGCGGAACAGCGAGGGGCGGATTATAGCCGGTATTAGTGGCTTCACCTGGGGCAATTACACCGAGATAAAATACCTCTGGGTAGATGAGGACCTGCGCGGACAGGGTTACGGGTCGCGCCTGCTGCAAGCGGCAGAAGAGGAAGCCCGGAGGCGCGGCTCCCGTATGTTATACCTTGATATTCACTCTTTTCAGGCCAGCGATTTTTACCCAAAATTTGGTTTTGAGGCCGTTGGGGTATTAGAAAATTGCCCGGTGGAAGGTTACAAGCGCTACTTCTTCAGAAAGATTTTGAGTTAACCCGTTATCTAAACCTCAAAAGAGCGCAGCATTTCAATCAGGGGGACGAGAGGAAGTCCCACCACATTATAATAATCTCCGCGCACTGATGAGACGAGGGTGCCGCCATAACCCTGCACGGCGTAAGCCCCGGCTTTATCCTGAGGCTCGCCGGTAGCGATGTACCACTCGATTTCGGCCTTGCTCAAGTTCCGAATTTCCACTTCCGTTGAGCAGTAATTACTCTCCTCGCGTACCACTTTATGCGAGGCGTCCAGGAGGCGAGCAGCAAAGCCTGTAATGACGGTGTGAGTACGCCCTGCCAGTTCACTCAGCATGCGAGCCGTGTCTTGCGGGTCTGAGGGTTTGCCGTAGATAATATCTCCCAGCACCACGCTGGTATCTGCCGCAATAATAAGCTTCGTGCCGGAAGACGGATTAGCTGCCAGCCAGAGTTTGCTACCCGCCTCAGCCTTTTCTAAAGCCAGCCTGATAACGTAGTCAACCGGCGCTTCCGCAGTTCGACGACTCTCATCAATATCAGCCGAAATAATGCGGAAAGTATCCGGGGGCATCAGGCGCGCCAGTAACTCACGGCGGCGCGGAGAGGCGCTGGCCAGGGCAACCTGGGCTTCCCGCAATATCGGTAAATCCGCAAAAAATTCAGGCCTACTGGTCATTTAAGGTTTACTTTACCTCCTGGGGTTTGTCACCGCCGGTTGATTTGATATTATCGTTACTATGTTCAGGCAGGGCTTCAGTACCGGCTTCCTCAACAAAATCATCGTCATCCTGGGCCTGAATTTTATTCACACTAAAAACAAAAATGGCGAAACCAGCAATCACACCGATAACTAAACCCGGCCAGCTTAGCAGGCTAAAACCTATCCAGCCCAGAATAATGGCCGGGGCCAGCAAAACAATTAAGGCCAGGATATATAAAAAAAAGTCCTTGATGTGGTTCATCTCATCGCCCGTCAAGCTCTATATATAAGCTATTAGCGTTATTCCCCCTCAAGAAAACGCCTGCTGATTATAGCATATAAAATAATAAGATATCTTGAATAAATCTTTGATAAGACATTTCCCATTCGTAGAACCTTTGTGCTATAATAAAAAGTAGGAGGTTTTTGGAAGTTTATATGCCATATTATTATCTTGACACATCAAGCCGCGCAGAGCGGCAAGCGCGCGGAGACCGTTATAACCAACAGGCTCAACGTATTCTGGAATTTATTCGCGGCTTCTGGCTAAAACACGGCTATAGCCCTAGCGTTCGCGAAATCACTTTAGCCGCCGGTTTCACGTCAACCAGCGTGGCTAATTATTGGCTGAAGCAAATGCGCACAAACGGCCATCTGCTCTACGAAGACAATATTAATCGCTCCTTCCGTATACCGGGCCAGACGGTTCATATTCCTACCCACCTGGACATGCTTAATCGATCTTAACTCTAACCCTGCTTATCCGAATTTATTGATACTGGGGCTGCTTTTAGAAGCAGCCTTTTTGCCTTTAACGCCTGCAAACTTTATCAGATTAAAATGCCAGGCATTCCACTTTTGGGATAGAATAGTTACAGGAATATAAGTAAGGCTAACGCTGTAAGCATGAGGAAAGTCTATGCAAGCAATGCAACTGAATAAGACGGCTCCGATTGATCAGAAGCCGTTGCAACTGGTAGAGTTGCCCGACCCTGAACCGGGCGAGGGCCAGATCAGGATCGCGGTAAAGGCCTGCGCTCTTTGCCATACTGACCTGCACATTGTAGAGGGAGAATTGCCGCCGCACCTGCGTCCGGTAGTGCCGGGACATCAGATTGTCGGCAAAGTAGATAAATGTGGTCCCGGAGTCAGTCATTTTAAAGAAGGTGACAGAGTAGGCGTACCCTGGCTGTACCACACCGACGGCACCTGCCGTTACTGCCGCTCCGGGCGCGAGAACCTGTGCGAACACGGCCAGTTTACCGGCTACGACGCCAACGGTGGTTACGCCAGTTACAATATCGTTGACCAGGACTTTGCCTATGCCCTGCCGGATAATTTTGATGACCTCCAGGCCGCGCCGCTGCTCTGCGCCGGGGTTATCGGCTACCGGGCCATGAAACAGGCCGAAGTTAAACCGGGTAGCCGGGTAGGCCTTTACGGCTTCGGCGCCTCGGCCCATATCTGTATTCAGATTGCCCGTCACTGGGACTGTGAAGTATATGTCTTTACTCGCGGCGAGGAACATCGCCAGCTTTCACGCCAACTGGGCGCGAAATGGAGCGGTTCGGCAGGCGACCCCATACCCACAGCCCTGGACCACTCTATAATCTTCGCCCCGGCGGGTGGCCTGGTGATCGAAGCCCTCAAGACCCTCGATAAAGGTGGCACACTGGCCCTGGCCGGTATCTATATGACACCCATTCCCTCTTTTGATTACAGTTTGATTTATGGCGAACGCACAGTGCGCAGCGTGGCAAACAGCACTCGCCAGGATGCTATTGAGCTGTTGAAACTGGCTGCCGAGATACCAGTCAAAACCGAGATTCAACTTTTTGAGTTGGCCGAACTGAACGAAGCCCTCTTAAAGTTAAAAACCGGACAGATTAACGGTTCCGGCGTGGTAAAAATAGCCTGAACTAAACGAACAAATATAAATATTTCATAATATTGTTTGTATGAAAATGGTGAAGCTGGTACAGGGCTTCGCCATTTTTTCGTGGATTCTCGTTTATGAACATGTAATAGGTCCAAAGTCTTACTTGCTTTAGTTCAAGTGCAGGTAGTAATGAGGAGTCTTATCTCCTATCATAGGACCATACTGTTCATACTGAGCATCATCATAATCTGGTCAAACTCGGTAATCTCTTAATTTACATTTGTTTTATAACAAGCATCTGAGTTTTTTGAGCAGGTAGTCTACCAGGTAGTTGGGACAATATGACTAATTCTGAGGCTGAGTTTAATAGGTATGAAAAGGCAGCCGCGCCAGGCCAATCACAAGCGGGTGAGATAGGTGCGCCTCATCATCAGCCAGAGGAAAGCAACCAAAAGGCTTATAATTATTACATTACGATCAAACGGGCCAACGGCAAAGAATATAGCTTCTCAGGGGCAGATAACTACGACGGTATGGTTGAAAGTATTCGAGCCAGGACTGAATTTAGCGAGCTTGACCAGGAAGCCCTCAAAATTATCCACTTCTTGTTTTAGCTATATTTGCTTTTTTTACATATTATTTGATACAATGCTTCCGAAATTATTTTTTTCGATATCAAGGTATTCACATCAAGCAAATGAAGTTTAATTACGGTGGGCAAGCAGTAATAGAAGGGGTAATGATGCGGGGCCAGCGCCAGATGGCGACGGCAGTACGCGACCCGGAAGGGAATATTCTCCTCAAGACTGAGCCGCTCCAATCCAAAATTTACACCAGCAAGATTATGAAGTTGCCGCTTTTGCGCGGTCTGGTGATGTTGTGGGATATGCTGGTGCTGGGCATTCAGTCTCTCACCTGGTCGGCCAATATTGCCGCCGCCGGCTTACTGTTGCCTACCGTAATCCTGGCAACTATCGACTCTACTGAAGAAACCCGCGTTGACGCAGCGGACTCTTCCGGAGCGGGCAAGCCTGTCGAAAAGGCTACGAAAGAAACTGAGGAAGAAAAGGAAATTCCCGGTTGGGCAATGACCGTCACCATCCTGATCTCTCTAAGCTTCTCGATTGGCCTTTTTATCGTCCTGCCAGCTTTCGTAGCCGGAATAGCCAACGATTGGTTCATTCACAACCACCTGGTGAGTAACCTTTTCGTGGAAGGCGGCCTGAGAGTAGCGTTATTAATAGGCTACCTCTGGATAGTTGGTTTTATGCCCGATATGCGGCGGGTCTTTCAGTACCACGGCGCCGAGCATAAAACGGTCAACGCTTACGAAGGCGGGGCTGAACTTACTCCCGAAAACGTCGCTACTTTTACCACGGTGCATACCCGCTGCGGTACTAACTTCCTGTTGCTGGTAATTGTTTTCGCCATTATCATCTTCAGCTTCGTTTTCACCTTGCTGGGCAATCCTCCTATGTGGATTAGCCTGCCATTGCGTATCGCGCTGGTCCCGCTGGTAGCATCTATTGCCTATGAGTACATCAAATGGAGCGCTGCCCATATTTCCAACCCGGTAGTACGCAGCCTGATTAAACCCGGATTAGCCCTGCAACGGCTGACTACCCGTCAGCCCGAGCCAGCCATGCTCGAGGTGGCGATTGTCGCTCTTGAGCGTGTTTTACTTGCCGATGATAAGCTCACCCAGGCTTACTGGGATGAGCAGCGACGACGCCTCCCCGTGCGCCCCGTACAGCCAGAGCCTGTGCGGGGGGAAAATGGAGTGGCGGCGTAATTTGTTTGAGGTAATTTGCCAGGATAGGCTGTAAAGCGTCAAGGATGCTTAAAGCCAGAAGCAGAACCAAAAGAAATGCGGCCGCAAGGCCGTTTTTTGATTTATAAATTTCTCTTATCTATAGAAAGTAGAGGAAATCTCAGGTGATTGACGTGGATTCAGATATAATACTCAAGACCGGCGTGGCCGGTAAAGAAAGCGAACAAATAATAATCCGCAAGGCTCGAATTAAAGACGTGCCGCAAATCTTTAAGCTGGTCAATCAAATGGCCCGGCTTAAGAACAACCTGCTGCCGCGCTCCATGTCGGAGCTTTACGAACATGTGCGGGATTTTGTAGTAGCGGTAGATGATGATAGAGTTATCGGTACCTGTTCGCTGCATATCTTCTGGGAAGACCTGGCGGAAGTTCGTTCCCTGGCGGTTGATATGGAGTACCAGGGGCAAGGCTGGGGCGAACAACTGATGAATATCATTATCGAAGATGCCCGCGACATCGGCATGTTGCGCCTTTTCACCCTTACCACCATCCCCGCCTTCTTCGAGAAATTTGGCTTCCGGGTAAGCACCAAAGAAGAATTGCCTCAGAAAACCTGGAGCGAGTGTTTCAGATGCCCCAAATTTACGGAATGCGATGAAACCGCTCTGTTGCTGGATCTTGCGCCCGGCTACAATGGTCCTAAACCCGTAAGAAAGGCCTTTAATCTTACGCCTCGCTAGCGCGGCCAAAATCATTAAGAAGACGGGGTTGCACCTTGAAGTACTATGACCTATAATAGCAGTACTTCTGGCTCAAGCAGCCCCTGGAATTTATGGGAGTAGCAAGACTTTTCTTTGAATTCATGTTTAATTAAAAAGAGTCTTTCTGACTTCACATTATTCGCTTAAATTAAATTATTGGAATATATAAATGGTCTACTAATTGCCATTAAACCTATTCCATTTCGTACAAATTATTGTATAATAGGTTACTGGTACGTTATTCCTACGTCAGTCCTGCTTTGAAATCGAAAGAGGTAATACTACGAGTACTGAAAATAAATTTAGTAACGATAAGCCGTCAAATCGGGGCCGCGTTGACCGCCCACGTCTGTTACTCGTGGATGACCATCCTCTCTTCCTGCGTGGTGTACGGCTAACTTTAGAGGATAGTAACGAGTTCGATATTGTAGGCGAGGCCGCCGATGGACAGCGCGCCATTACTCTGGCCGAACAATTATTGCCGGATGTCATCCTGTGTGATATTAACCTGCCTGGAATGAACGGCCTTGAGGTTAGCCGCGTCATTAAACGCCGCCAACCACAGACCGCTATCATTATCCTGAGCGTCTACGAAGATGATGAACAACTCTTCAACGCGATTAAGGCGGGCGCTGCTGCCTACTCCCCTAAAGATATTAGCCCCGATCACCTGGTAGATATCGTACGGCAGGTTGCGCGCGGCAATTACATTATTAACGAAAATGTTCTGTCCAAACCGGTTGTGGCCAAGCGAGTGCTGAACCAGTTCCGGGAACTGGCTACCGCCGAAAGCGATCAGGAACCGATCTTCGCCCCTCTCACCAACCGCGAAGTCGAAATCCTGGATTGTATCGCTCGTGGCAACTCCAATAAGGAAATTGCTCGCAGCCTTTCAATTAGCGACCAGACTGTCAAGAACCATATTACCAGTATCTTGAAAAAACTGAACGCGAATGACCGGACACAGGCTGTTATTAAAGCCTTGCGACATGGCTGGATTAAAATGTCCAGCGACATTTCCACCGGCAACGGCCGTTCTTAGGAAAAAGAGAATAAAAAATAACCCCGGAAATGGGGTTATTTTTTATTTTGGATCAGAGGTGTAAAGCTTCTAAAGCCTGCCCCAGGGCGGTTTCGACCGCTTTTTGCATCAGTTCCAGGCTCATGCTTGGCATCAGAGTACGGCTTTTCTCTTTCAAGGCTACCTGGGCCGCCATCTCCGGCACAGCGGGTAAGTGTAAGAACCCGCAGTGGAGTGCCGCTCCCGGCGCACCTTGTGCTAGCAGGTGCAGCGCGGTGAAAAGCATCTGGTTACAAAGGTGGCCTCCGGCGTGTTCCGAAAGATAAGCCGGTATTCCGGCTTCCAGCAGCGCCGCTACAATTTGGCGAGCAGGATAGGTAGCGTAATAGGCGGCAGGCGCGCCGGCTATAATCGGCTCATCGTGCGGACTGTTCCCACCATTATCCGGGATGCCCGTAATATTGAGCATATTATGGCCGACTCTTTCTACCCTGATACCACTTTCCCCTGCCGCCAGGCCCAATCCCAGCGCCAGGATTGGCTGGTATTCCTCGTACAAACCAGCAAGTACGACAGGCATTTTACGACAGTCTACAGGTAACACCACTCCACGTACTCGATAGCCATTCGGCAACTGGTAGTCATCCAGGGCCTGCGCAACTACTCCCGAAGGATTGTAATCGAAGCGGTCAAAAGGCTCGTAGCCGGTCAGTAATATATTTTTACTTGAATTACTCATCTCTTCCCCAAAGTAAAATCAAACAATGCGGTTACGCAGTGTCCCGATGCCGGCAATTTCGGTTTCCATCAGGTCACCTTTGTTCAGAAATTCCGGCGGCTTGGCAAAAGCTCCCACGCCATCAGGAGTACCGGTAGAAATAATGTCACCCGGTTCGAGCGTCATAGAGAGCGAGAGATCGGCAATCTGGATCGGAATATCGAACATCATCTGGCCGGTATTGGCATCCTGCTTGGTAACGCCGTTAACCCTCAATTTAATCGGAATATGCACCGGGTCCGGCAATTCATCGGGGGTGACTACCACCGGGCCCATCGGGCAAGAACCATCCAGGCCTTTACCCTTGAACCACTGCATATGTTTATTCTGCAAATCACGCGCGGTTACATCGTTAATGACGGTATAGCCAAAGATATGACTGTTGGCGTCTTCTTTAAGTATCTTGCGCCCGCCAATCCCGATAATCACACCCAATTCGGCCTCCCAATCGAGCTGTACAGTCACTTCCGGGTCAAGCTCTATCGAGTCAAACGGACCGTTTA